>NZ_JBEPPH010000002.1:0-684667 GCF_040547235.1 Rhodococcus sp. UYP9 | reverse complement strand
GGCGGGAGTAGAGCCTGCGGAACGACCCAGTTGGGCGGGAGTAGAGCCTGCGGAACGACCCAGTTGGGCGGGAGTAGAGCCTGCGGAACGACCCAGTTGGGCGGGAGTAGAGCCTGCGGAACGACCCATAGATGCGGGAGTAGAGCCTGCGGGACTGGGGGTTCAGGGTGCGAATTCTCCGGTTTTGAGGAAGTTTTCGAGGACCGATGTCGGGCCGGTCAGGTCCATTCCTTGCTCGGCGACCCAGCTGTCGTCGAAGTAGGTGTCGGCGTAGCGTTCTCCGCCGTCGCACAGCACTGTCACGACGCTGCCGTGGTTGCCGGCGGAGATCATGTCGGAGATGAGCCCGAAGGCACCCCACATGTTGGTTCCGGTCGATCCGCCGACGCGCTTCCCGAGAACTGTGGATGTGTGTCTGGTGGCGGCGACGGATGCTGCGTCGGGCACGGCGATCATGCGATCGATGACCTGTCCGACGAAGGATGGTTCGATTCGTGTACGTCCGATTCCTTCGATCCGAGATGGTTTGTCGGTCTCGTAGTCGGCGCTTCCGCTTTCGTACCCTCCGATGAAGGCGGAGTTCTCCGGGTCCACGACGGCCAATCGTGTGGCGTGCCGTCGGTATCGGATGTAGCGGCCGATGGTGGCGCTGGTGCCGCCGGTTCCTGCTCCTACGACGACCCAGGTGGGTATGGGTGACTCTTCGCGGGTGAGTTGGTCGAAGATGGATTCGGCGATGTTGTTGTTTCCGCGCCAGTCGGTTGCGCGTTCGGCGTGGGTGAACTGGTCCATGTAGTGCGTGTCGGGTTCGGCGGTGAGTCGGTGCGCTTCGGTGTACATCGCGGCAGGGTCGTCGACGAAGTGACATTTTCCGCCGTGGGTTTCGATGAGCGCAATTTTGGCGGGGCTGGTGCTGCGCGGCATGACGGCGACGAAGCGCAGGCCGAGTAGGCGCGCGAAGTATGCCTCACTGACTGCTGTCGATCCGGAGGATGCTTCGACGACGGTGGTGTTCTCGGTAACCCAACCGTTGCAGATCGAGTAGAGGAACAGTGAGCGCGCGAGCCGGTGCTTGAGGCTTCCGGTGATGTGCGTGGACTCGTCTTTGAGGTAGAGCTGGACGTTCCAGGCGGCCGGCAGTGGGTAGCGCAGCAGATGGGTGTCGGCGCTACGTTGGGCGTCGGCGTCGATCAGCCGGACTGCGTTGTCGACCCATTCACGCGACGCCGAGTGATCGACGATGCGGGTCATCAACGGCCGTCTTCTCCGCGGAGCTTCGATTGCAGATCTGCACGCGCTTGCCTGCGTCCCTCGTCCACTCCGGCGATCGACACGTTGACCCGTATGCGAAGTGACTTGAACAGCAGCAGCGACAGCGGCAGGGCGATCAGCACTCCGAACACCGCGGCGACGAGTATGGGCACCTCGACGCCGAAGATGAGACCGATTCCGAAGATGGCGGCGGCGATGACGATGACGAGCAACAAGCGTGCTCCGGTGTAAAGAGCTATGTCACGGAACAGCTGACCCTTTGTTGCGGTGGGCGCGGGGGGCGTGTTGCTTTCGGTCACGACCCCAGGCTACCGCTCGGAACAACCCTTCTCGATGCCGCCTGACTTATCCGATTTGTCCATTACCTCCCCTTTACCAACTTTAGGTCAGTCGAGTACCTAGGGGTCTGGATGTAACCATGGGTCTCGTACACCACGCGTGCTCGACCGATCGGACGAGAACGCAGGTCCTCGCGGGCGGGTCCCGATTCGGGATTCACACCTCACGAGGGCGGGTCTTGCTTCACCGAGGACCCCGTAGGGGTGAAGACACACCAGCAGTACCGGACACATCAGCGATCGATCAAACGCGATTCAGCACGCAGGAGGACACGAGAAGATGAGCGCACCAACTCTGCACAAGGCTCAGGATTCACTGCTCACACCGGGGCAGGTAGCGGCGCTCTTTCATGTCGATCCGAAGACTGTGACCCGATGGGCACACGCAGGACGGCTCGGATCACTTCGGACACCCGGCGGCCACCGTCGTTTCCGTGAGTCCGAGGTCATGGCTTTGCTGACCTCGCTGACCACCGAGGCCGGACACAGGTAGCTCGCCGCTCACACAGAAGAGTCGATTCTCAGGAAACTGCGAGCCGCGTGGGGTGCACATCGCATCCCCACGCGGCTACCCTCTTATGAGGAGGTGCGACATGATCTATCTTTTGGCGATGATCGGCTTGGTAGCAGTGATCGTCTTGTTCTGGAAGGCGTTCGGTCCGACGATGCAGGAACCCGCAGGCAAGGTGATCGGGCCTGACGACGACCCAGAATTCCTGTGGAAGATGAATCGCGATACTCGACGCTCGGGCACCGATGGTCAGGATTCGGGAAAACAAGATCAACCAGAGTAACGAGCGAGACGGGTGAACCGTCCTCGCGCCTCTGTCTGCAGCCCGCTCCTCAGGAGCGGGCTGTTCTTGTCCGATCTTCCGTGCGCGCGGCGTCCGGCCGAGTGCTGGGGAAGTCTGCGGCTACGGCAGCAGCCAATTCCAACAGAGCGAACCGAGTCTTGGGTTTGAGTCGACCGAGGTCGATCTCCGCTCCCTCTTCCAGGTGCGGGTCGAAGGGCACGAGCACGACTTGCCTGCAGCGTTGCGCAAAGTGCTCGACCACCTTTGCCAGATCGACTTTCCCCGCTCGCGGCCGCACGGCATTGACGACGGCTACCGAGGATCGAACGAGATCTCGGTAGCCGTGTGCGTCGAGCCAATCGAGGGTGGCCGACGCACTCCGAGCCCCGTCGACCGAGCTGGAACTGACCACAACCAGTGAATCGGAGCCGGACAGGATGCTGTCCATGGCGGAGTGCATCAAACCGGTACCGCAATCGGTCAGGACGATGCTGTAGAACTTTTCGAGCAGATCGACGGCGCGATCGTAGTCGCTGCCGCTGAATGCTTCCGACACAGCAGGGTCGGAGTCCGACGCAAGCACCTCGAGCCTGAACTCGTTCTGCGAGGTGTATCCGCGTACGTCGCTGTAGCGATCCAAACTGTCGATGTCGCGCAGCATGTTTCGCACTGTCGCCGGCGTTTCGATGGGTACTTTCTGACTCAGCGTCCCTCGATCGGGATTGGCGTCGACAGCTATGACGCGGTCGCCTCTGATGTTCGCGAACATGGATCCGAGAGTCGCCGTAGTCGTGGTCTTTCCGACGCCTCCCTTGAGGCTGAGCACCGACACTCGGTAGCAGCCGACCAGTTGGCGGTCGACCTGTCGAACGAGGCGCAACTGTTTTTCGTCCCGCGGACTGTTGCCCAGGTTCACCCGCTTGCCCGACGCGGAATACAGCCACCGGCGCCAACCCGATAGTGGCGCGGGGCTGACCTGTTTCACCAGCAACGCATTGGTCAGATCGAGTGCGGACGAAGCGATTACCGGCGCAGGTAGCGAAGTCTGCGGCGAAGTGCGTGGATGCTGATCCTCGGTCGGCATCGGTACCGGCGTCGACCGGAAGCCAGGGTCGGGTGCAGTTTCGACCAGGGCCTCAGGTGGGTCGAGCAGGGCCTCGGGTGCAGCGTCGGCTGGCGGCTCGGCGATCGTGACAACAGGAGTCTCGGCATCGTGCACCGCTGCAGCCACGGGTTCAGGTTCAGGCTCACGGGATGGAGCCTCCACCGGCGCGACGACCGAGGCCGTGACGCCCAGTGGTGTGACTTCTGGCGGTGTGACTTCTGGAGCGGTGACTGCCGGAGGCATGTCTTCTGCAGGGGTGACTGTTGAAGCCGTGACTTCTGGAGGTGTAGTGATCGACGAAGGCCGGTCCTCGTCCGGCTCTTCCGGCCGCACCGCCTGCCACGAACTCATTTGCCAATCGGCCATGAACTTGTCCCCCCACCGTTACCGAGACAGGTGACGCGCTCCCCAGCACGCCACCTTCGGTCCTGCCAATAATTTCAGGCGGACGTTACCAGCTAGTTCAGACCGGCATAGGAGTGCAGACCGGAGACCACCATGTTGATGATGAAGAGGTTGAACAACATGGTGACGAAACCACCGACGTTGATCCAGGCTGCGCGGGTGTTCCGCCAACCGGACGTTGCACGAGCATGCAGGTACGCGGCGTAGATGACCCAGGTGATGAAGGACATCGTTTCCTTGGGATCCCAGCCCCAGAAGCGGCCCCACGCTGCTTCTGCCCAGATTGCACCGAGGATGACGCCTGCACCGAACAGTGGGAACGCGATGATCGTCGTCTTGTACGCGAGCCGGTCGAGCGATTGAGCGTCGGGCAGCTTGGCGGCGAATCTGCCGAGCGCGGTGCTCTTCTCCTCGCCGGCGGGCTGCTTGATGCGCAGCAGAAACAGCAGGCTCGCGACGCCGGAGACGAGCAGAATTCCACTGCCGACGCTGACGATGGTGACGTGGATCGGCAGCCAGTAGGAGCGCAGTGCAGGCACGACGGGTGCGGCGTCGGCGTAGAGCTTCGTGGCGGCGAGGAACATCAGAATGATGATCGGCGCCAGGACGAAGACGAGCATCGGGCGCATCGCTCGCTTACGCAGCAACACGATCGAGGTCAGGGTCGCAGCGGCGGTGGCCATGGTGACGAACTCGTACATGTTGCCCAGCGGGAACCGGTGCGTTGCGAACCCGCGCAGGACGACCGCTGCGACATGCAGCACGAGTGCGAGGATCAGCAGCGCGTATCCCATACCGGCCAGACGCTCGGACAGCGGACGCTTCGGCGCGTCGGCAATGCGCCCCGGGCCGGTGGCTGTCGCGATCGGCGCACCGGAGCCGACAAGTTCCTTGGTGTGGACGGCCGAGGCCTTCACCGAGGCGTACTGCGCAATGAGCAGGATGAATGCGAGTACGTAGATCGTGAATGAGGACTCGAAAGACCAGTCGCTGTACTGCGAGAGCGTCTCGTTAATCGGCATCGGTCAGTTCTCCTGGTCGTTCTTCGTGTTCACAGAGTTTGCGTCCACAGTTTTCACGTCGGCAATCAGACGCTCGCAGAGGTTGTCGAACTCCTCACCCCACCCGGCCTGATCGGTACGAGCCAACCCGCCAAGTTCTACTACAGTACGTCGTGGGTCAGCATCCGCAAGGAGTCGGACCCACACTCGGCGCCTCTTGATCACCAGCGAGACCAGCAGTCCGCTCATCATCGTCAGCGCGAAAACGAGCACCCAGGTCTGCGCCGGATCGTGCGACACCTGCAGATTCACGAACTCTTCGGCACCGTCGAATCGGACCGTCGTGCCGTCGGACAGCGTCGACGCCTCACCTGGCTTCAGGTTGATTCGGTCCTGCTTGACGAGCCTGCCTTGGTTGATCATCTCCTGGTTCAGCGTGAACAGTGACTGCGGAAGTCCGGTATCGAGTCCGGTGTCACCCTTGTAGATGTCGATGGCGACGGCGGGGTCGGTCATCGCCGGGAAGCTGGAGGAGAGCAGCTTGTCGTGGAAGAACGCAGTCGGTGCGAACAGGCCCTCGATCGCGATCTGGTTCTTGCGACGGTCCTCTGCGTCGGGGTAGAGCCCTCCCGGTGGGTCGATGCGCATCACGCCGCTGGAGAGGAAGGTCGTGGCGTCGGTCGGTTGCCACTGGATGGTCTCGGTGCGGGTTTCGCCGTTCGGGAAGGTCACCGTGAATGTCGGTGCGTATCCGTGGCCTTGCAGGTAGACACGGTCCCCTGCCACCCGTAGCGGATGGTTGACCTGCAGGACATCGGACTTCCAGACATTGTTCGCGAGGTCGTCCCCTGCCTGGTACTCGATGTTGGACGTGAACTGCTCGGCCTGACCGTTCTCCAGGTAGTCGGCCTTGAAATCCTCGACCCGGACGCACAGTGGTTCGAGTCCGGTGCCGTCGACGAGGTTGCCTGCGCGGAAACTGTCGTAAATTGCCGGTGAGGTGCTACAGATCCCTGGCCCGTCGTTGGCGATGACCACGACGTTGCCTTCGTATCCGAACAGCTTGCCCAGCGCGATGGCGGCAAGGAGCAGGACGAGCGAGATATGGAAGACGAGGTTGCCGAACTCTCGGAGGTACCCCTTCTCCGCAGACAGCGTCACCTCCCCGTTGCTTTCACGCTTCTCCACGCGCCAGCCGCGCAATTGTGCCTGCACGATTGCTGCAGTGTCCTCGGGTGATCCGTCGGCGACGTACCGACGATGGTGCGGTAGCCGCGACAGGTTCCGGGGAGCCCGAACAGGTCTGGTACGCAAAGCTTTTCCGTGCTCTATGCAGCGCGGAAGAATGCAGCCGATGAGAGAGACGAACAGCAGCACGTAGATGGCGGTGAACCAGAAGCTGCTGAAGACGTCGAACAGTTCCAGCTTGTCCATCAGCGGGCCGAGCGTCGGGCGGGCGGCGATGTACTCGTCGACCTTGCCGGCGTTGAGGCTGCGTTGGGGAACCAATGCACCGGGAATCGCCGCGAAGGCCAGCAGGAAGAGCAGGACGAGCGCCGTCCGCATGCTCGTCAGGCCACGCCAGGTGTTGCGGGCGCCTGCGAGGACGCGTCGCGGCGGGGATTGGCGCCGGGGCGCCTGCTCCGGCCGGGTGTCGAGATCGGTCATATCGGCAACACCACGTCCGATACGAAAGCGTCACGGACCCAACCGACGAACACGTCCCACGCGCCGGTCACGAGGGCAATTCCTACTGCTATCAACATGATTCCGCCGAATACCTGTATCTGTCGTGAATGGGTACGAAGCCAGCCGACTCCGCGAAGTGCGCTGACCGATCCAAAGGCGAGAATGACGAACGGCAATCCGAGTCCGAGGCAGTACGCGACGATGAGTATTACTCCGCGTGCCGCCGTCGCCCCTTCGGTTCCCGCGGCGAGCGAGATGACGCCCGCGAGGGTCGGTCCGAGGCACGGGGTCCATCCCAATGCGAACACGCCACCGAGCAGTGGTGCGCCGACGAGACTGCCGACTCGGCGCGGCTCGAATCGGACGTCGCGCTGCAGGGCAGGCACCAGTCCGACGAACACCAACCCCATTGCGATGGTGACGACGCCACCTATTCGCATCAGCAGTTCGCGATTGACTGCCAGTACCGAGATCGCGCCGAAGACCGTGGCCGTCGCCAGTACGAACACCACGGTGAAGCCGAGCACGAAGAGCCCTGCCGCACCGGCGACTCGCATGCGAGTCCGAGTCCGTACCTTCGTCGTCGCAGCTTCCGTCGCGGTCACCGCCGGTGCGTCGGCCCCGACTACCCCCGCGAGATACGACAGATATCCGGGAACCAGCGGAACCACGCACGGCGACGCGAACGAGACGAGACCGGCGAGCACGCACACGCCGAAGGCGAGGACGAGTGGACCCGTCGACGCCGTCGTCTGAAACGTCTCGCCGATGCCCGCCAAGTGGACCGTGTTACTCACTGTTGCTCGGGCCCCTCGCCCGCGACCCGTTCGACGACGGGTTGCAGGTCCTCGGCGAGCAGTTCACGTAGGAAGACTGCTGCGACGCGGTGTTTCTTGTCGAGCACGATCGTGGTGGGAACCACCGAAGTCGGTATGCCGCCGAGAGCGGTGAGGGTGCGCATCGGGGGGTCGTAGATCGACGGGTAGGTCACGTTGTTGTCGATGACGAAGTCCTGTGCCTTGTCCTGGGCGTTGTCGCGGACGTTGATACCGAGGAACTGGACGCCGAGATCCTTGGTGTTCTCGTAGACCTCTTCGAGGTCGTCGGCCTCACCGCGGCACGGTCCGCACCACTGCCCCCAGACATTGATCACGACGGCCTTACCTTCGTAATCGGACAACGACGTCGTGTCGCCTTCGGTCATCAGGTCGGGCCCGGACAACGTGCCGACCGTTCCGCGCTCGGACGGCGGATCGTAGAAGATCTCGGTTTGGCCACCCGGCGAGACGAAGTCGAAGGTACCGCCGGTGGCAACCGCGTCGGTGCCGGTAGCGCAGGCGCCGAGCAGTGCCACCACGGAGATGCCGGCAGAGGCGGCAGTGAGAAATCTACGCACCGGTGATCCTGGGATCGCTGGCACCGCCGGGCTCGGAGTAGACGATGTCCACGAGGGTGTCGCCCTCGTAGACGAGAGAGGTGAGCGAAGCGAGACCGCACTGACGGTGCCGCGGGTCGTGCCAGAGTCGTTCTCCCTGCAGGAATCGCCGCAGTGTCCACACCGGCAACTGATGGCTGACGACGACGGCTTCGTGGCCCACCGCGGCGACACGTGCAGCTCCGACCGCGGCGAGCATGCGGTGCGCGATCTGTAGGTACGGCTCGCCCCACGACGGGGTGAACGGGTTACGTAGCTTCCACCAGTGGCGCGGACGGCTCAGAGCGCCGTCGCCGACTGCGACGCGAAGGCCCTCGAAGTCGTTTCCCGCTTCGATGAGGTTCTCGTCCTCCGCCACCGTGAGCCCGTGCGCCGCCGCGATCGGTGTCGCAGTTTCCTGCGCGCGTTGGAGCGGCGATGCGACGACGAGCGCTATGTCGTGTCCGGCAAGAGCATTGGCGACGGCAGTGGCTTGGGCCTGGCCCGTGACCGACAGCCGGAATCCGGGGAGGCGTCCGTACAGGATGCCCTTCGGATTGTGCACTTCACCGTGACGCAGGACATGGACGATTGTCCTGCTGGCCTGGTGCGGATGCGTGGTGTCGTTCGTGGTGGGCGCGTCGGTCACTTGGAGGTTCCAGCTTCTGCTTGGGCTGCTGCACGAGCGGCGGCGGGTAGAGCGTCGGCGATGATCGAGAAGGCTGTGTCGTCCAGGGCTGCGGAGACGAACCAGGCTTCGAATGCGCTCGGCGGCGGATAGACGCCGCGGGAGAGCAGGCCGTGGAAGAAGGCCGGGTAACGCCAGGTCTCGGCTGCCTTGGCACCTGCATAATCGGTGACCGGTCCGTCGGAGAAGAACACGCTCACCATAGTGCCCGCGAACTGCACATGATGACGAACGCCTGCCGCGGTGAGGGCATCGCCGAGGAGTCCGCCGAGCTGCTTGGAGTTGTTCTCGAGCTTTTCGTAGACCGCCGCATCGGCCAGTCGCAGGCTGGCCAGTCCGGCTGCGACGGCAACCGGGTTACCGGACAAGGTGCCCGCTTGGTAGACCGGACCGGCTGGGGCGAGGTAGGCCATGATGTCGGCGCGACCACCGAATGCAGCTGCGGGGAGCCCGCCGCTCATGACCTTGCCGAAGGTGTAGAGATCGCCTGCGACGCCGTCGATGCCGTACCAACCGGCGGCGCTGACACGGAATCCCGTCATCACTTCGTCCATGATCAGCAGTGCACCGTTGTCGGTGGCGATGCGACGTAGACCCTCGTTGAAGCCGGTGACCGGCGGGACTGCGCCCATGTTGCCTGCGGCAGCCTCGGTGATAATGCAGGCGAACTCGCCTGGATTCTCCGCGAACGCGGTCTCGACGGCAGCGAGGTCGTTGTACGGAACCACGATCGTGTCGGCGGCCTGCGCACCCGTCACGCCTGGCGACGTCGGCAGCCCGAGTGTCGCGAGACCCGAGCCTGCATCGGCGAGCAACGCATCGACATGTCCGTGATAGCAGCCGGAGAACTTGAGGATCTTGGTGCGTCCGGTGAAACCGCGCGCGAGGCGGACCGCGCTCATCGTGGCCTCTGTGCCGGAATTCACAAGGCGAATCTGCTCCACCGGACCCACACGGCCGATGATTTCCTCCGCGAGCTCGATTTCCCGCTCGGTCGGCGCGCCGAACGACAGGCCCGTCGCTGCTGCCTTCTGGACCGCTTCGACCACGACCGGATGGGCGTGTCCGTGGATCATCGGACCCCACGAGGAGATCAGGTCGACGTAGGACTTTCCGTCGGCGTCGATCATCGTGTATCCGCTGGCCTCGGCGATGAACCGTGGGGTTCCACCTACCGATTGAAAGGCCCGAACCGGGGAGTTCACTCCACCAGGAATCACCGCGCTCGCGCGCTCGAAGAGTCGGGCCGAAACAGGGGCATCGTCGCCGGTCGGAACAGTCACGAACTCCAGTGTCCCAGGTTTACCCGTTTCGCCAACTACAGGGCGTAATAATTCACCGATCGCCACCGAGTTCGGCTCGATACGCCTGAAGTCTGTCGGCGAGCAGAATGGGCTGCGACAGTGCCGCCAAGTGCCCACCGGGCATCTCGTCGAGGTCCATCCCGAGCCGTTCGGCTACGACTCTTCGCTGAAACTCGATCGGGAAGAAACGGTCCTCCGCACCCTGCAGGAAACGCGTCGGGACATCGGGCCACTGCGTCGACGGGTACGGAAGGACGAACGGGCCGTCGGATTGTTCGGGAGCACCACGCCGCATGGCCTCGGCAGTGACCTCAGGGGGAACGTCGTGAAAGAAGACGTCGGTAACGAGATCCTCGGTATCGATCGAACGGCCCTCACGCTGTGCCTGTTCGGCTCGCGCCTGCGCCGACCCCGTCGCCTCCCACCACTCGCCCGGTGACTCTCCGGGCTTCGGCGTCATCGCATTGAGCAGGACGATCATCGAGACTTCTGTTCTCTGCGCGACGAGGGGTGCGGTGAAGCCGCCCAGCGATTGCGCAACGAGAACATCGGTACCGACGCCACCCATCGCAGCAAGGACTGCATCGGTGTACTCGACCAGACCGGCGTCCGGGTCGCCGGCCGGCAGGGTGACCGCGACGACATCGTAGCCTCGTCGTACCAGCTCCGCTTCCAACAAATGCCAGTACCAGCCGTCGCCGCCCGCACCTGGAATCAAGACGAAATCGTGCATCGACTTCTCCTGCCGTTTGCGGAAATATTTTAATGGCCGGCCGGCTGCGGGATGTAGCAACGACAAAACCCGCCCGCCGAAGTTCCGCTCCCAATAGGAGAACAGACTTCGGCGGGCGGGCAGTAGAGAGCTACAGCTGAAACCTACGGTGCGCGGTGCTCGCCACCACGCGGGTCGTTCGGCAGGTGCTCGTCACCACGAACAACCTTGTCACCACGAACAGCACTGTCACCACGGGCAGCACTGTCACCACGGGCAGCACTGTCCTCGTTGCCTACGACGCCGTCCGGACGCACGTTGCCGTCGCGAACTCCCTCGTCATGGATCGCACCCTCATGGCGGCCGGTTTCGTGATGGGCGGTTTCGTGGTGGCCGGTGTGTGTGGCATTCGGGGCGACCATCTTCTCCGCGGATGCCTTGTCGACACTGCCCGACTTGCTGGTGCCGGTCTTGGTGTTCACGTCGGGATCGATCTTGTTGGCGCGGGCGAACTCCGCATCCAATTCGTCGCGCGAGGTTGCAGCATCACCCTGGTGGGTTTCGGCCTGCAACGACAGACGGCGAGCTTCGGCCGCCTTGGCCTCGGCATCGGCCTGCGAGCGGCGCGCTTTCGCGGCGCTCTCGTCGGCTATCGCCTGGCGCTCCTCGACCTGCACGGACTTTTCGGCAGCCTTCTCACGAATACGTTCGGCTTCCACGCGTCGGCCGGATTTTTGCTTCCTGGCAAGCGCCAGTGCGATCGCAACGATGAGCAGTACTACTACAACAGCAATCACTATCCATACTGCAGTGTTCATTTCCAGCCCCCAACTGTAGGTGTGGCCCCTTGAGTACCCGACGCCGACGGCAATAAACGAAAAGTCCGGTTTTTCTCCCCGTTCTCCCCTTTCACCAGCGGCGCAGTGGTCGAAAATTGTGGGCGAATCTCGCGTCACCGAAACAGAATGTCTTCGATTCCGTCGAACCACGACGGCGCTGCAGCGGTGAATTCGGGTGAGCTCAGCTTGCCCGCGCCTTCCGGTAGGCGGCCCAGCAGTGCCGTCGACGTCACCTCGGGCAGTTCGTCGAGGTTCGAAGTGGCCGCTGCATCGGGCGTACTCGGCCACGACCCGATCACCAGGCCCGCGCACCACACGCCTGCGGTTTCGAGCGTAGAGACGGTGAGAGCGGAATGATTGAGCGTTCCCAACCCGGCACCGCAGACGACGAGGACCGGGGCGCCTACTCTGCGGGCGACGTCGACAAGGGTAAATCCGCCGAGTCCCAGTCGTACGAGCAGCCCACCTGCGCCCTCGACGAGCACCACGTCGGCGTCGAGGGCGCTCACGGCACCGCAGACGTCTTCGAGTCGAAGTAGCGGCATCGAGCTGCGACGAGCCGCGACGTCGGGTGCCAATGGTTCCGGGTAGCGGGCCAGTTCCAGTAGATTTTCGACCCCGGTGAGTCGAGAAATCTCTTCGAGGTCACCCGGCTCGCCGGGTGCGACCCCTGTCTGTGCGGGTTTACATACCGCAACAGAGCGTCCCGACGCTCGTACTGTCGCCGCGAGTGCCGCGGTGACGATGGTCTTGCCGACGTCGGTGGACGTTCCGGTGACGAAGAGAACGCTCACAGAAGTGACCGGTTCAGCACGGGTCGCAGGACTTCGCGAACAACGGTGAGGTCGTCCTCGGTCAGCGTGGCCCGTGCGGTGAGTCGCAACCGCGAGGTGCCCTCGGGGACGGACGGCGGGCGAAAGCAGCCGACGTGCACGCCTTGTCTGCGGGCGTACTGCGCGGCTTCGTAGGCTTCGATCGCATCCCCGAGCACGACCGACACGACGGCCGATTCCGGTTCCGCTACTCCGACGATGTCGGCCAAATCCTGCGCCCGCTCGCGCACTGCGACTGCGCGCGCAGGTTCGCGGACGAGTACCGAGAGAGCGGCTCGAGCTGCCGCGACGGCCGCCGGTGCGAGTGCAGTGTCGAAGATGAACGGCCTGGCGACGTCGACGAGGTGCTCCCGCACTGCGGGCGGGCCCAGAACCACCCCGCCCTGGGAGGCTAGGGCCTTCGACAGCGTCGCGGTGATGACCAGGTCCGGCTGGCCGTGCAGACCGAGTTCGTGCACCAACCCGCGTCCGCCAGCTCCCCGGACACCGAGTCCGTGTGCTTCGTCGACGATCATCAGAGCGGAGTACTTGCGGCAGAGTGCATGTAGTTCGGTCAGCGGCGCGAGATCGCCGTCGGCGCTGAACACCGAGTCGGTGACGAGGAGCGCTCGCTCTTCCTGCCTGGTCTGCAGCGTCCGCTCGACTGCGCCGAGGTCCGCTCGGTCGAATACCTCGATACGAGCGCGCGAGAGCCTGCAGGCATCGACGAGCGAAGCATGAGAGGCCGAGTCGGACATCACGAGTGCGCCACGACCCGAGAGCGCCGACACCACAGCAAGATTCGCGGTGTATCCCGAGGAGAACACCAATCCCGATTGCGCGCCGACGAAGGCTGCGAGTTCGGATTCGAGCTCACAGTGCAGCGTCGTCGTGCCGGTGACAAGTCTCGATCCGGTCGAACCGGTGCCCCAATCACGCACGGCAGCGCAGGATGCCTCGACAACTTCGGGGTGCCGAACCAGGCCGAGGTAGTCGTTCGACGCGAGATCGATGACCGAATCGCCTCGACGGCGTGCTGTCGGCGTGCGATGTAGCCCGAGCGTTCGGCGGGTGTTCGCCGCTTCGGTCAGCCAGTCGAGTGTCCTCACCCGAGAGACCATACTTGAACAGTGTTCAAGTTGCTGAGGCGATAGCCACCATTGCCTTCGCGATGCGCTCTACGTCCTGCTTCTCGCACACGTACGGCGGCATGGCATAGACCAGCCTGCCGAACGGACGAAGCCACACACCATGAGCCACAGCCGTATCCGTCGCGAGTTGCATGTCGACGGATTCTTGCATCTCGATCACCCCGATCCCGCCTCGCACCCGGACGTCCGCAACACCGGGTAGTGACTGGGCAGGCGCCAAACCCGAGCGCAGGCCCGATTCGAGTGCAGCGACCTCCGTACGCCAGTCTCTGGCGAGAAGTAACTCGACAGCAGCAACCGCGACCGCACACGCCAACGGATTCGCCATGAACGTCGGGCCGTGCATCAAGCCACCGGCCTCGCCTGCACTGATGACCTCCGCGACCTCCGAAGTGCACAGTGTGGCCGCCAGAGTCATGTACCCGCCGGTCAAAGCCTTTCCCACGCACATGACGTCCGGGGCAACGCCCGCGTGGTCGGCCGCGAAGAGTGCGCCGGTTCGACCGAAACCAGTGGCGATCTCGTCGAATACCAGCAAGACATCGTGGCCGTCGGCCATCCGACGCAACTCGGCGAGGTAGCGCGGATCGTGGAACCGCATCCCGCCCGCACCCTGCACTACCGGTTCGACGACGATCGCTGCGATTTCGCCTGCGTTGCTCGCGAGAATCTTTTCGAACAGTTCGACGTAGCCCGGATCGAATTCACTCGGCGGTACGGGAGCGAAGAGCTGGGCATTGAGCACATCGGTCCACAGTGTGTGCATCCCGCCGTCGGGATCACAAATGCTCATCGGCGCGAAAGTGTCGCCGTGATATCCGCCGCGCCAGGTCAACAATCTGCTCTTGCGGGGCAGACCGCGACTGCGCCAGAACTGAATACACATCTTGACCGCGACCTCGACCGAGACCGACCCGGAATCGGCGAAGAACACCTTGTCGAGGCCATCGGGGGTGATGGACACCAGAAGTTCTGCAAGCCGAGCGGCCGGCTGGTGGGTAAGTCCGCCGAACATGACGTGACTCATCTTGCCCAGCTGGTCGCGCACCGCCGCGTCGAGCACCGGATGGCGATATCCGTGCACGGCCGCCCACCACGAGCTCATGCCGTCGACCAGCTCGCGGCCGTCGCTCAGTCGCAACCGGACGCCGGCTGCACTCTCCACGACAAGTGGTGCGGTCGAGGCGGGAAAGCCGCCGTACGGGTGCCAGACGTGCGCGGCATCGGTTCGCAGAATCTGTGAGGTATCGATGCGCCGACACTAGAGGATCGACCGAGTCGGAAGATTCTGCGGTGTGGGGTATTCGAACGGCAGAACATGTTACGACGATGTTACCGCTGCATTACAGTGAGATGGGTGGAAGCACAACACGAACCCGCGCGGTGCGCATGGCCGGACGGCTGGCGCGAGCACCTCATCAGTGAATTCGACGGCTCCAGCCCACTTGTCACTCGTGCGCTCGCGGACAACGGTGCGTCCCTTTTTCACGACGGCCCGTATGCTCGCAACGAATTCTGGTTGCGACTGCGAGCTTTCGGCCGTAATTATCTGTGGCCTTCCTGACCCTTCACTCCCGGCTCGGCGCCCGAAAGGTTACCGTCGAGTATGGCAACCACTTCTGAGCACCTTCGCAACACCTTGGACGGCCGCTGGCGTGATGTGAAGAACGAGGCCCGCAGGCAACTCGTTCGAGACGAGTTCCGTCCGCACTACACCCCGAACACCGTGATCGCCCGCACCAAAGCTTTGGAACAAATGAAGCTACTTGCTCGAAACGGCGTAGCCGAAGACGGTTTCAAGAAGGAACACGGCGGCGGCGGAGACGTCGGCGGGGCCGTGACGATGATCGAGATGCTCGCCATGTCGGACCTCTCACTGATGGTCAAAGCCGGAGTGCAATGGGGACTGTTCGGCGGGGCCATCGAAAACCTCGGCACCGAACGCCATCACGAGGCCTACGTACGGCGCCTCATCGACCTCGATCTCCTCGGCTGTTTTGCGATGACGGAGACCGGCCACGGCAGCGATGTGCAGGCCCTCGAGACCACCGCCACGTACGACGCCGAGACCGACGAATTCGTCGTGCACTCCCCCACGCCGTCCTCACGCAAGGACTACATCGGCGGCGCGGCCGAAACTGCGACCGTCGCAGCAGTATTCGCGCAGTTGATTACCGCAGGACCGGGCGAGGAGCCGGAAGGACACGGAGTCCACTGCTTCTTCGTTCCGTTGCGCGACGAGAACGGCGCGGACCTCCCCGGAGTTACGACCAGCGACTGCCAGTACAAGGGCGGACTCCCCGGAGTCGACAACGGGCGCATCATGTTCGACCACGTCCGCATTCCGCGCGACAACCTGCTCAACAAGTACGCCGACGTCGCCGCGGACGGCACGTACTCCTCGCCAATCGAGAACTCGAGTCGACGCTTCTTCACGATGCTCGGAACGTTGATTCGTGGTCGCGTCACCGTCGGTGGCAGCGCGGCCGCCGCTGCTCGCGTCGCCCTGGATATCGCGACGCAATATGCCCTGCAGCGCAGACAGTTCACGGCACCGGATTCCGAAGAAGAAGTCCTCATCATGGACTACCTGGTGCATCAACGTCGACTGTTCCCACTGATCGCCAAGTCCTATGCGTTGCAATTCGCTCAGAACGAGCTCGTGGCAAAGATGCACGAGCTTCAGACGAGTGACGATCCGGATCCAGAGGAGCAGCGCGAGCTGGAGTCCCGCGCTGCGGGGTTGAAAGCAGCCAACACCTGGCACGCGACTGCCGCAATTCAACAAGCGCGCGAAGCCTGCGGTGGCGCAGGCTATCTGGCCGAGAATCGACTCATCTCACTCAAAGCGGATACCGATGTGTTCACCACGTTCGAAGGTGACAACCACGTGTTGACGCAACTCGTCGCAAAAGAGCTACTCACCGCCTACGCCGACGACGTGAAGAGCATGAGCCCAGTCGAATGGGTTCGCTTCGCCGCGGAGTTCGCCGGCGATCGCGTGATCAAACGCACTGCAGCACAGACGATCATCCAGACCATCCTCGACTCTCGCCAGGACAACGAGGAAGAGGGATCGCTGTTCAATCGCGGCACGCAGGTCGGCATGTTCGAGGATCGCGAGAACTATCTTCTGTCGACGGTCGCACGGCGCCTACAGAAGAACTCGAAGGAAATGAGCGCGTTCGACGCCTTCAACTCCGTCCAGGACCACGTGTTGCACGCGGCGCGCGCGCACATCGATCGGATCGTTCTCGAAGCGTTCTGCGCCGGTATCAACTCGTGTGAGGACGAGGCAGCCAAGACGATTCTCGAGCAGGTGTGCGATCTCTATGCACTCTCCGTCATCGAGGAGGACAAAGCCTGGTTCGTCGAGCACCGCTATCTCTCGACGGAGCGATCGAAGGCCGTCACCCGCGGGATCAACGAGCGGTGCCGCTCGCTGCGTCCGCATGCACTCGAGCTGGTCGAGGGCTTCGGCGTGCCGGAAGAACTCCTCGGCGCCGCGATGCTCGGTCATCCGGGCGCGGGAAGCGACGAGGAGTCTGCAGATCATCCGAGCAAGGCTCACGCAGTCTGACGCCGCCATGAGTGGGGGACCATCGCCGGTTGCGTGATGGTCCCTGAGCGTCATCCGGGGAGAGATGGGCGCCATCGGGGAGAGATGGGCATCATCGAGGAGATATGCGCAGCACCTTGTCATCCGAGCCGTTGTCGGTGGTGAGCAGAAGCGAACCGTCGGGCAGACTCGTGACCGAACGGAGCCTGCCGTACTCGTTCTCGAGCGCAACGGCATGCTGAGCGACCCCGGTACCGTCGTCTGTCAGCTTCAGAAAAACCAGCTTCTGGCCCTGCTGACTGGAAACGACAGCTGCACCGTTCCACTCACCCCACGCTGCGCCGTCGGTGAATGCCAGCCCTGGCGTCGCAATCGTCGGTGATCCGGAACTCCAGACCGCAGCGTGTGCACCCGGCACGCGATCGGGGTCGGTCATCTCCACCGACTCGTCGTAGATTCCCGGCTCGCGATCCGGCTTGTATCCGTAGTTCCCGCCGGGAACCAAGAGGTTCAGTTCGTCGTCTCGGCTCGTGCCCTGCTCCACCTCGTACAGTCGGCCGGTGCCGGGTGCGAATGCCAGGCCCTGCACGTTGCGATGTCCGAGTGTGTACACGCGGTCGGGTGCGTCTGCGGCGGGCGAGCCGTCGGCATCGATGTGAAGCACTTTGCCGCCCAGCGAAGTTCGATCCTGCGGGACAGTCGGGCTCGCAGTGTCCCCGGTTCCGACGTACAGCGAACCGTCTTCTGCAGCCAGGATTCGGCAGCCGCCATGACGGCCGTTGCCGGCGACCGGGATACCGTCGAGCACGGTCGCGACCCGCGTCAATTCCGTCCAGGCCGCGTCGACGGACCAACGAACGACGGCGATGCGGTTCCCCTCGGAGTCGCCTGAACTGTCCATTCCAGCGTCCCCGCCGAGGACGCCTTGGCAGGTGTACAACGTTCTGGACGAGGAAAAATCCGGTGCCAGTTCGATCCCCATCAGACCTGTTTCACCCTCGGCATAGAGATCGCCGAGATCGGCTTCGAGGTCTGCCACCGATCCGTCCGCACGCTCGACGACGAATCGGCCCGACCGTTCGCCGGTCAGGATTGCGCCGTCGGGCGCCACCACCACATCCCATGGCCTGCTCAGGCCGTCCAGTTCGGTTGTCACATCCAGCGCAGGTGCCCCGCTGTCATCCTGGGCAACCGATCCGGACGAGCACGCCAAAGTCATCGTCATGGCCAGGACAACAATTCCGGAACCGGACAGCAGCTTGTTCATTGCACTGCGCCGGATGGTCTGCCCTCGTGGCGATTCGTTGTCGGGTACACGATCAGGTGCAGTTTCGCTCATCAGGACACGAGTGTGTATCCCGCTTCGGTGACCGCGGAAGCGATGGCAGCCGCGTCGATGTCCTGATCGCTCGTGACGACAACTTCACCGCTGGCGACGTCGACGTCCACGCCGCTCACGCCTGCCAGTTCGGATATCTCCTCGGAGACCGATGCGGCGCAATGCTGGCAGGTCATTCCCTCGACGATGTATTTGTTCTGCACTTGTTCACCTTTCTGGACAGGGAATCAGGATCGGACGAGTCGCGCGATCGCGTCGGACGCTTCTTTGACCTTGGCGTCTGCCTCGGGGCCACCTTTGCGCGCCGCCTCGACGACGCACCCGGCGAGGTGCGCGTCGAGCAATTTCAGCGATACCGACTGCAACGCTTTCGTTGCCGCAGACACCTGTGTGAGTACGTCGATGCAGTAGCGATCCTCGGTGACCATCCGCGAAATGCCCGCAACCTGTCCCTCGATGCGTCTGAGCCTCTTCAGCAGGTCGTCTTGTTCAGTGGCATAGCTGCTCATAGGCCCACTATACCCCTACCGGGTATGCGGAGGTGGCTGAAGGAGTCGTCGAACGCCATCGATCAGCAACAACCCCGCGACGATGACACTCACCGCACCCAGCGCGATCCATGGCCCGGCATAACGGGTGGAGACATACTCGGGCCCACCGTTGTCGGCCGCAGCGAACACCGTCTCGGTCACACCCGCGTTCCAACACAGGATCGCAAGAGCCACGAACATCACCGCGGAGACGATCTCGGTGATAGCGAGTCCCCGGATCACGAGTACTCGATGCGCGCATGTTCGAGCGCTGCCCGCAGTCCGTCGTCGTCCTTGGCCCATGCCTGCACGAGAGCCCCATCTTTCACTCGGAGACCTATCGCAGTGCGTCGACGTGGCACCGAATGCAATTCACCGAGCACTCGCGCTGTCTCCCACTTCTTCGGTTCGTAGTCGCCATCGGAGTAATCGATCGGAGGCAGCACCTCCTCTATGTCCGAGATGTCGAGGGTCTCGGACCCCTGCCGTAAGTGCTGGGGCGTAACCGCGACGCTCACATGCTTACGTGCGGCACTGACCTGTACGTAGGTGAAGCCGACCAGGATGAGCGCAAACAGTGCCAGAGCGAACCAGTGGACAACGGGGCCGGTCAGGAGTTCGATCACCAACACCAGCACGCAGAACAGCGGCCCCCACAGCAGTGCCCGCCAGCGAGCGCCTTTCTCGCCGAACAGCAATTCCATGTCCGGCAACGGCGAACCGGCCTGGCGTCCATATGTCACTGTGCAAGCGCCCGGGTCGGAAGCGTCAGCTACTGACGACAGCGGGCAGGACGATCGCGAACGCCGCGAGGATGCCCATGGTCACTACGAGGCCGATCAACAGCAACTCCATCCGCATGCTGTGATCCACACGCTCGGTGCGATCGACATGGGGCGTTTGCCTGGACTCGGTCCGAACCTGCATACGACTCCTCTGACCGCCGATTGTGATGGCTGTCACGCTAGCTCAGGCGGCCACGGAAGACAAAACCGCAGGTCAACCCGCACTGAATCCGAGCGCCATGATGAATACCGCAACGGATACTGCCAGCAGCAAACCGAGAAGCGCCCAGGGCTTACCGCGCTCCTGCTCGACCTCGCGGACTTCCGGTTGCGTCATGTGGGATCCGATCACTCGAGGATGGTACCGAGTGATGCTATTCACATGATCAGAGAGGGGCGCAAGTGACACGCCGACATTCACTTCTTGCGTGAAGCGAGAAAATACTCGGTGGACTCCTTGCGGTGCATCAGATAGATCGCACCGGCTGCAAGGACACCCTGCGCGATACCCGCAACCGCCATCGACAGCGCCAACGCACCGTCGGCGGAACCGAGTCCGAACAGCTGAGGCAAGGCAAGAACCACTGTCACCGTCCCGATCATCGTCAGGACCATCCGTGCCCACATCCGGCCGAGCCGCATCTTGTTCACCCAGAACAAGAACAGCGCTCCGAAACCCACTCCTAGGAAGACCATGAAGACGAGCGCTGCGGTCAGGTAACTCTCCGCCGACTCCGCGGTCAACGGCACTGATGGCTGCTGGAGCGCGACATCGTCGACGAGTTGCTGCGCGAAGATCGACTTGTCGCCGTAGACGACAACGAGCGTCATCAGCAACTCGAGCATGCCCAGGAGCGCTACACCCCACCACAGATGCCGCGAAGTCTCGACATCCACCGGCGCCGGTCGTTGGACGGACTCGAGCGGCAGGACATCGAACGACGGAATCTTCATCGACGGTGGGCCGTGTTCGGCCTCCCAGCGTTCCCAGTCCGGCTGTGGCCGGGGACTATCGCCTTCGGGCTGCGATGGATCGGTCATCTCTCACCATGCTCGGTCATAGCCACCCAGCTGCTTCCGTCGCCCAATAGGTCAACACCACATCGGCGCCGGCCCGTCGAATACTGGTCAGGGACTCCAATATTGCCGCGTCGCGATCGATCCAACCGTTCTGCGCGGCCGCGGTGATCATCGAGTACTCACCCGAAATCTGATATGCGGCAACGGGAACCGGAGAAATATTGGCGATGTCTCGCAGAATATCGAGATACGACATGGCTGGTTTGACCATCACCATGTCCGCCCCCTCCGCCAAGTCGAGCTCGACTTCATGGGCAGCTTCGCGGCGATTAGCCGAATCCTGTTGGTAAGTACGCCTATCACCCTGCAGCGAAGACCCGACCGCCTCCCGAAAAGGGCCGTAGAAAGCCGACGCGTACTTGGCCGAATAAGCGAGCTGGCCGACGGCGTCGTGGCCTGCCGCATCCAGACCTTCCCGGATCGCGGCCACCTGGCCGTCCATCATTCCGCTCGGACCCAATAGATGCGCGCCGGCATCTGCCTGCGACAGAGCCATCTCGACGTACCGTGCCAGCGTCGCATCGTTGTCCACGACACCGTCGGGGGTCAGTACGCCGCAATGTCCGTGATCGGTGAATTCGTCCAGGCACGTGTCCGCCATGAGCACAGTCGAGTCACCGAGATCGGCCTTCAGGCGCCGAA
Organism: Rhodococcus sp. UYP9; assembly: GCF_040547235.1. Taxonomy (NCBI): domain Bacteria; kingdom Bacillati; phylum Actinomycetota; class Actinomycetes; order Mycobacteriales; family Nocardiaceae; genus Rhodococcus; species Rhodococcus sp. UYP9. The sequence goes on along the minus strand of NZ_JBEPPH010000002.1, from coordinate 663,208 downwards.
GTCCGCGATTGAGGATTCCGCCGGGATCACTAGCTCCGGAACCCTGCGCGTCCTTGTCCTCGGGGCGCGGCACGCCGAACAGCATCAGACCACCGACGCCCGCCTCCACGGCCTCTTCTGCCGCAGCGCTCAGAGAGTCGAGCGTGTGCTGAAAGACACCGGGCATCGAAGAAATCTCGCGCGGCTCACTCAGCCCGTCCGCCACGAACATGGGCAGCACCAGATGCCGCGCTTGCAAAGACGTTTCAGCCACCAACCGACGTAACGCCGGAGTCCGGCGCAGTCGGCGGGGGCGGTCTACGGGAAACAACTGTACGGGCCCTCCTTCGTCGGGCAGCTACGTGGAAACACCTCTACCAGAGCTATTTCCACGCAGCTCGGGCGTCAGCGCCTGCGACTCTTCTTTCGCGGGGGCGGCAATGCACCTTCGGCACGCAAACGAGCAGCATGCTCGGCCAGTGCCTCGATGAGCGGACCGACCTGCGCGGTCTCCGGCTGAACGTCGACGCGCAGACCGAACTCGACAGCAGTCTCTGCTGTCTTCGGACCGATGCACGCAACGAGCGTGCGCGCGTGCGGCTTTCCAGCGATACCGACGAGATTTCGAACGGTCGAACTCGACGTGAAGCACACCGCGTCGAACCCTCCGGTCTTGATCATCTCGCGGGTCTCAGCGGCAGGCGGCGCGGCGCGCACAGTTCGGTAGGCAGTGACATCGTCGATCTCCCACCCGCGCTCACGAAGTCCCTCGGCAACCGTTTCGGTAGCGATATCGGCACGCGGCAACAGAACCCGATTGACCGGGTCGAACACCTCGTCGTACGGCGGGAAGTCCTCGAGAAGACCGAGCGAAGACTGCTCGCCCGACGGCAGCAGTTCGGGGTTGATACCGAACGACCGAACCTTCTCCGCCGTCGCTTCGCCGACGCACGCGATCTTCACACCCGAAAATGCACGGGCATCGAGACCGAACTCTTCGAACTTCTCCCACACGGCGCGAACTGCATTGGTCGAGGTGAAGACGACCCACTGGTACCTGCCGTCGACGAGTCCCTTGACCGAACGTTCCATCTGAGCCGGGCTACGCGGAGGCTCGACGGCAATGGTCGGAACCTCGATCGGGATGGCACCGTGCGTCACGAGACGATCGCTCATCTCCCCAGCCTGATCCTTGGTACGTGGCACCAGAACGGTCCAGCCGTACAGTGCGCGAGACTCCCACCAGGACATCTTGTTTCGGCCGGAAACGACCTTGCCGACCGTGACGACGAGCGATCCGACGAGCTCACTGCCTGCATCGTTCAGCGTGGCGAGGGTGGCCTCGACGGTGCGCTGCTGACGGGTCGTGCCCCGTACCGTGATGGCCGCGGGTGTCTGCGGAGCCAGACCGTGTTCGACGAGCGCACTGGCCGTCTCGGCCAGATGCCCCGACGTCGCGTGCAGTACGAGCGGCCCTGGTGCGGCAGCAAGCGCCGCCCAGTCGACCTCGCCTCGGACGTCGGCCTCGGTGTGTCCGGAACCCAACGCCATTCCGGCGTAACTCGGCACCGCTGAACCGGACGGTAGTCCGGGAAGAACCTCGAACTGGACATGTGTGCGTGCGACGGCGTTGACCTCGGCGATGACCGAGTCGGTGGTCAACGGATCCCCGGACACCAGGCGCACGACATCGTGGCCGTTCTTCGCCTCGGCCAGAAGGGTTTTGGCAACCTCGGCAGGCTCGCCGAGTGCCGGCCGGACATCGACTCCGGTCTCGCCGGTTTCCGGGTCGCGCGGAAGATCGTGACCGACGAGCGCGATAACGCCCTTGTCGACATCGGGGTCGGTGAACGCGAGTTCGGCGGAGCCGAGTACTTCGCGGGCTCGGACCGTCAGCAGAGCTGGGTCACCCGGCCCCGATCCCACGAACAGGATCCGTCCGTTGGCATTCTTGCGGACTGGGCTCATCGGTTGTTCTCCAGTGCTTTCTTGTGTGGGTGGTGAGACGTAGTGGCGGCCGGCTCGGTTATGTCGACCAGCCTGCGGGCGCCTAGATCGAGCATCTCGCGGGCCAGGTCGCGGCCCAGCTCCTCGGCATTGTCGGTGGCACCGACAATCGACGCGCGAATGGAATCGCTGCCGTCGAGGGCTGCCACGCAGGCACGCAGTGACAGTTCTTCGAAGACGTGGCCACTCTCGTCGATGGACTCGACGATGTCGGCGATGGCACCGACCGGAGCCGAGCATCCTGCTTCGAGTTCGGCCAGCAGACCACGCTCGGCGGCAACGCAGGTGCGGGTGTTCGTATCGTCGAGCGTGCGAATCGCCTCGATGAGCTCGGTATCGGCGATCCTGCATTCGACAGCCAATGCACCCTGCGCTGGAGCAGAGATCATCTGTACCGGATCGAGTGCTTCGGTGATGACGTCGAGCCTGCCGATCCGAGCGAGTCCGGCTCGTGCCACGACGACGGCGTCGAGTTCCCCGGACGCCACCTTCCCGATACGGGTGTCGAGGTTTCCCCGCAAGGGCCTGACATCGAGTCCCTGGCCGAGTGCACGCAACTGCGCGGCACGGCGCGGCGCCGACGTCCCGACGGTCGCTCCGACGGGTAGCTCGCCGAGCACGAGGCCGTCACGAGCGACCAGCGCGTCGCGCGGATCTTCCCGCTCGGGGATCGCAGCAATGACGAATCTTTCGTCGGGAGCGGTAGGCAGGTCCTTGTAGGAGTGCACCGCGATGTCGACCTTGCCGTCGGTGAGTGCCTCACGCAACGCCGCAGTGAACACGCCGACTCCGATGGTCTGCACCGGAGCGGCCGACATATCACCGGCAGTTTTGATGATCACGAGTTCTGCGTCGAGACCTGCTGCGATCAGCCCTCGCCGGACTGTGTCGGCCTGGGTCGTTGCGAGCAGGCTTCCTCGTGTTCCGATTCTTACGACGGTCACCGCTGTGGTCCCTTCTTGCCGTCGATCCGGCTGGCAGTGAAATCGTCCACGAGTTCCATTCCATTGATCTCGATCGGGCTGGCGACAGCGTCGACCGTTCCCGGGCTCAGTTCGAACAACTCCCGCAGCGCTGCTGCATAGGAGTCGCCGCCAGGGGTGGTGGCTAGTTGCTTGACGCGGACAGTGGGTGAATGCAGGAGCTTGTCCACGACGCGTCGCACTGTCCGGGCGACCTCGTCGCGCTGCGGCGAGTCCAGGCTGGGCAGTCGCGAATCGAGTCGCATGAGTTCTGCTTCGACGACCTCGGCGGCACGCTGGCGTAGCGCTGTCACTGTCGGCGTCACCTCGGCGAGCCGTTGACCGGCGAGGTATCCGGAGAGTTCGGCGGAGACGATTTCGCGCGCGGCAGCAGCGTCGGAAGATGCCGCGCCTGCAGCCGGGTCCCGTTGTAGGGACTCCATATCGAACACGCTGACGCCGGGTAGCCCAGCGACCGTGGGATCGACGTCGCGGGGCAGTCCGAGGTCGCAGATGGCGAGAAGCCGCCCCGGGTCTCGCTGAGCAAGCGCGAGGTGTGCATCCGCAAGGGAGACGACAGCACCGACCGCGCCCGTACAGGTGACGAGCACGTCGCCGTCGGACAGCGCAGCGGGGAGTTGGTCGAAATCCATCGCCGACGCGGGAACACCGGCGGACAGTGCCGTTTCGGCGAGGTGCTCGGCGCGTTCGCGGGTGCGGTTCACCACGATCAGGCGACCGATTCCGGCACGTCCGAGGTGCGCTACGGACAGTCCGCCCATAGCGCCGGCGCCCACAACTACGGCGGTCTTTCCTTCCAGGCTTCCACCGAACATGGCCGCTGCGCGCTCGATCGCCACCGAGACGACGGATGCACCAGCGGAATCGATTCCGGTCTCCGAATGAACACGCTTTCCGACGCGCAACGCCTGCTGCGCCAGTTCGTGGAGCACTCGACCGGACGCCTGCTGGTTGTCCGAAGCCGCGTACGCAGCACGAATCTGTCCCAGAATCTGCTGTTCGCCGATGACCATCGAATCGAGGCCACTGGCTACGGCGAAGAGATGCTCGACGGCTGCTTCGCTGTATCGAACGTAGGCGTGCTGGGTCAGTTCTTGCACTTCCAGACCGGAGTGCTCGGCAAGCACTTCTCCGACGGCGGTCAGAGCGCCATGGAAGGCGTCGACTACGGCGTAGATCTCGACGCGGTTGCACGTCGAGACGACCATGACTTCGGAGATGCTCCCGGTAGCCATGAGCTTGTCGGTAAGTTTCGGTCGATCCGTGTCGGTGACAGCGACACGTTCGAGAACTGCGACGGGAGCGCTACGGTGCGAAATCCCGACGAGAAGGACACTCACGGTGCAATCACCGATCCGTTTCTTGTCGAACTGCTAGGGCTGATGGCTCCGGGTAGTGAACCGGGCGTCACTCGTGGTCCTCGGCTACGTCCGAGGCGCGGATTTCCGGGCAGACTCGGTGATCCATGAGCGGCCTCGTTCCGCGAACTGTTGAAAGACAGAACCTGCATCTCCACTGCCAGATCGACTCGACGCACCTCGACACTATCCGGCACGTCGAGCATCACCGGGGAAAAGCTGAGGATGCACTCGACGCCGCCTGCGACGAACGCGGAGGCCACACTCTGAGCGGCGGCGTCGGGGGTGGCGATCACACCGATCGTGGCCTCGAGTTCGCGACACGACTGTTCCAACAGGTCCACGTGTCGGACTTCGAGTCCATCGATGTCGGTGCCGACTCTCTTCGCATCCCGATCGAACAGTCCGACCATCGAGAATCCGCGACGGCCGAAGCCGCCGTATCGCGCAAGTGCCTCACCGAGGTTCCCGACACCGACGAGGACAACCTTGTGTCCGCGATCGAGACCGAGTGCGCTCTCGATCTTGGCCCGCAGGCGCATGACGTCGTAACCGACTCCACGCACGCCGTTCGGGCCGAGGAAGGAGAGATCCTTGCGGAGTTTTGCCGAGCCGACACCCGCGGCGTTGGCCAGTTCTTCGCTCGATACGATGATTACTCCGTCGTCGGCAAGAATTCCGAGGACCCGCAAGTAGGCCGCTAAACGCGTCACCGTAGCCTGTGGAATAACGCGTTCGACCCCAGCAGACCGTTCAACGGTCGCCGGTACAGCCGGGCGCTCTTCGGTCACGTTCATGGCTCCTCGTCCGAACGGCAGCGATGCCGGTCCTCACGCTGATCCTGATACATCCAGATCACGACTCTTTACGAGCATTGATATTGTTCGCACCACGGTAACCGCTTGTGAACGAATGAACAAAGTCGCTGGATCCGTGCTAGAGGGGCCCTCACCTGCAAAGCGAGAGCAATCGCACGTTCTTAGGGTGCCCTGGTGACCGTCAGATCCGCTCGCAATCGTGGCTCGTCGACCTCCCAGTAGCTGTGTTCGCGCCCGTCGAGCAGCACCACCGGAACACGGTCTCCGTACTCCGCTCGCAGGTCAGGGTCGGTGGCCGCCGCTTGGTCCACATCGACGGCCGAGGGAACGATTCCGAAATCAGCACACACCGCAGTCAACTTCTCGAACGCGACGACACAGGTGTGACAACCGGCGCGGGTGAGAAGAACCACGGAAGATTCGTTGGAGCTCATACCCCTACTGTCTCACTGCCAGATGCAGAGACGAAGCTCACAGGCAGGCCGAGACGCCACGGGTATGGATCGAGCCCGCGCGTACGCGCTCGCCCACAGTGACACGGACTAGGGTTGTGGCAGTGCTCGAGCAGGGAGGTGCGCAAGACGATGAACGACGAGAACCCGAAAAAGCCCGACATCAACAGCGAAGATTCCGGCGATTCACACACGCAGGTGTCGGATTCACATGATTCGACAGCGCACGAGCCCGAGGCAGCAGATAGGGCCGAGGAAGTTCGTGGGGACTCGACAGTGCCGGACTTGCCGATAGCGGAGGTGCCGGACGCAGTCATGGTCGACACCCGGCAGCCCGCGGCCGACAAGCGCCGCAAACGTCGATTCCGCAGTCCACTCGGCCCTACCGACGCGCAGGTCCGCGCCAACGTCGCCGGAGAGGCAAGTGCCGATGCAGCACTCGCGCTCCAACTCGACAGCGACGGCTCGGTGCCACTCGACCTGACCGCCGCCGCGTTCTTCGACGTCGACAACACGATGGTGCAGGGCGCGTCGATCATTCACTTCGCCCGCGGTCTGGCCTCCAGAAAGTACTTCACCAGCGGCGATCTGGCCCAGTTCGCTTGGCAGCAAGTGAAATTCAGAGTCAGCGGCAAGGAGAACAGCGACGATGTCGCCAGTGGCCGAGAAAAAGCCTTGTCCTTCATCACCGGAAGATCGACCGCCGAACTGACTCGCCTGGGCGAGGAAATCTACGACGAGATGATCGCCGACAAGATTTGGCCGGGCACCGCCGCACTTGCACAGATGCACCTGGATGCAGGTCAGCAGGTCTGGCTGGTCACCGCGACACCACTGGAGCTGGCTCAGATCATCGCCAAACGACTCGGCCTTACCGGTGCACTAGGAACCGTCGCCGAAAGCAAGGACGGAATATTCACCGGCCTGTTGGTCGGAGATATTCTGCACGGACTCGGCAAGGCTCACGCCGTTCGCACACTCGCCGTCCGCGAGGGTTTGAACCTCAAACGGTGCACCGCGTACTCCGACAGCCACAACGACGTTCCCATGCTGTCGCTGGTCGGCACGGCCGTCGCGGTCAATCCAGACGCAGACCTGCGGGAAGTGGCCAAGAACCGAGGCTGGGAGATCCGTGATTTCCGGACGGGGCGTAAGGCCGCGAGGATCGGGGTCCCGACGGCCCTTGCCATCGGTGCCGTCGGCGGCGGACTCGCTGCCGTGCTCGGTCGCCGTCGGGCTGCCTGACCAGCTCGGGTTCAAGACGTCACAGACTCAGTTGCATCAGCGTCAGGTCGAGCCACCTGTCGAATTTGACCCCCACTTCGGGGAGCTGTCCGACGGTGACGAAGCCGAATTTGTCGTGCAACGCGATCGAGGTGGTGTTGCCACTTTCGATACCCGCGATCATTGCGTGGATTCCTGCGGCACGGGCGCGCGCTATCAACTCCGCCAGCAGGGCGCTGGCAATGCCCTGACGGTGAAAAGCTTTGTCGACGTATACCGAGTGCTCGACCGTCAGCCGGTACCCACTTTTCGGACGCCACTGCCCGTACGACGCGTACCCAGCGATGAAACCGTCGACGACGGCCGTCAGGACGGGAAATCCAGCCCGAAGACGGCCGTCGAACCAGGTGATTCTCTCGTCGAGTCCCACTTCGGTCTCGTCCCAGATCGCCGTCGTGGTGGCGATCGCGTCGTTGTGAATGGCGAGTATCGAAGGCAGGTCTTCGGTGATGGTGTCACGGATCAGCACCGCGAGGACTTTACAGAGCTACCCGAGGAAGACGTTGCGACGCTTGGCGAGAAGTCGATAGAGCGTGTGCTGGATCGTTTCGCGAACATGGTCGGTCAACTCGAAGAGCACCATCGGATCGTCCGAAGCTTGGGCTTCGTAGGAGTCGGTGTAGATCGGCTTACCGAACTCGATGTACCACTTCGACGGCAGCGGGATGAGACCGAGTGGGCCGAAGTGCGGGAAGAGCGGTGTGACCGGAAAGTACGGCATCCCCATCAGCCGAGCGAGCGTGGTGAGGTCGCCGATTTTCGGGTAGATCTCTTCCGACCCCACGATCGAGCACGGGATGATCGGGGCCCCCGTACGCAGGGCGGCCGATACGAAACCGCCGCGGCCGAACCGTTGCAACTTGTAGCGCTCGCTGAACGGCTTGCCGATTCCCTTGAAGCCCTCGGGGAAGACCGCCGCTACCTCCCCCATACGCAGCAATCGCTCGGCGTCGGGGTTGCAGGCGAGCGTGTGTCCCGCTTTGCGTGCGATCGATCCGACCCCGGGCATCTCGAAAGCCATGTCAGCAGCCAACATTCGCAGTGGTCGGTGCGCGGGATGGTGATCACGCACGGCGACGGAGGTCATCAACGCATCGATCGGGATGACGCCGGCGTGATTGGCGACAACGAGTGCACCACCGTCGTTCGGAATGTTCTCGATGCCCTTGACCTCGACGCGGAACCATTTGTCGAACAATGGCCGCAGCAGCGGAAGCCATACGGCATCGGCGAAGTGGGGGTCGTACCCGAATTCGTCGATCTGGTAGTCACCGGCGAGCCGACGTCGCAGGAACTCGGCGGTTCCGGCAATCTGGTCGACCAATTTTTCTCTGATCGCGTCGATGGGCACGGACACCGGAGCTGTTGCCACCGGCGGTGCGGCGAAGGTCGGAGTGATGAGTGGTGTGGGCGGCCGGACCTCGGAGTACGAGGACGGGTGGCGGCTGCGACTTCGTTCTACCCGGCTTTGGTCTGTGTTTCTCGCGGACGCCGTTCTACCGGACCCACCGCCGTGCAGCGGAATTACCTTCGCCACGTCGCTCACCTCCTTCGTCCTGGACTCGCGACGGTCAGTACCTTCGTCGACACTGCTGCACCTGCATCGACGATCGACAACAGGTGTTTCTCTGCGGCATCGATCCACTCGGTTTTGAGGACCGGACGCAGTGCTGCGCCGCGCACGAAGTCGTCGAATGCCTGCACGGTCGTCCACCGAGGTTCGAAACCGAGGTCGGATCTCATACGGGTCGTGTCGAGCCCGCAGCCGAAATGGAAATAGTCGAGTTGTTCGGTGGTGAACTCGCGCATCATGCCACCCATCAGTGCTCGACCTACGCTCTTGAACAACGCGAACGGAACGGGCGCTTCGATGCGACCCGCACGCCGGATAGCCTGAGAGAGCATGATCGTTCCGTCGGCTCCGACGTTGAACGTGCCTGCCGGTCCGCCGATCGTGGCCCGCTCGAGTGCGGCCAGGGCGTCTTCTTCGTGCAGCAATTGCATGCGTGCATCGCGGCCGACGATACTCGGGATGATCGGGGACGTCATGTACCGCGAGATGGTCCCGTTGAGCCGTGGTCCGATCAGCGGCGCCATCCGCAAAATCGACACAGCGACGTCCGGACGGCGACGGCCGAGCCCGCGGACGTAGCCCTCGATGTCGATGGTGTCCCGAGCGTAGGCGCCCTGCGGCGGACGCCGGGCACTCATCTCCTCGGTGAAATTGACCGGGTCTTTGGCACTGCACCCATAGACGGACGACGAAGACCGCAGGACGACCTTGCGCACAGTCGGTGAGTTCTGGCAGACGGCGAAGAGTTGCATCGCCCCGATGACGTTGAGATCCTTCATGGTTGCTCGACCGCCGGAACTGGGTGGTTTGGCAATGGTGGCGGCATGGACGACGGTGTCCACGCCCGCGCTGCGGACGACCTTGCCGATGAGCGGATTGCGGATGTCGGCGCGCACGAACTCGGCGCGGCCCATCTTGCGCAGCAGGTCTTTGCTCGGTGAGAGCGTATCGACAGCGATGACCCGTTCGATCGATGGATTCTGCGCGAGCCGAGTGACGAGGTAACCCCCGAGAAAACGGCTTACACCGGTCACGAGGACCACTTTCGGCGCCGCTACGCCTCGATCGTTCGAGTTCACACACACCCCCAGGATTCGTGCCGCAACAAGCAGCCTACTGGAATCCAGCGAAGATGTGAGAGTACGAGAAATGGCACCCTGTGCAGGAAGAATGCAGATTCGGACAAGAGTGCTTTTCAGGACTCTCGATGTCGAAAACTGGGTGCATCGACTGCACGAAAAAGGCCCGACACCATAAGGTGACGGGCCTCTTTCGAGGAACTCTATTTACCGAGTTTCCTGCGCTGAACTCGGGTACGACGAAGCAACTTGCGGTGCTTCTTCTTCGACATGCGCTTGCGACGCTTCTTGATCACTGAACCCATGGCGGGTGTTCCTCACGTTCTGTCTACGTTTTCGCGCACGCGAAGTTGCGTACGCCTACCTGGCATCCTCGAACCCCTTACGGAGTTGTCGATCCCCAAGCTGGCGCTCGGGCGCTGCAGAAGCCAGAGCCCGATGCAACAACAGCGACTGGCACGACGAGTGTAGATCTTACCGGTGCAGACATTCGTCTGCGAAACCGGCCCGACTTCACCCGAGAGCGCGAGCGCTACTCAGCCCGCATCGAAGTACGAGGTCTCGAGGTAATCGTGCACAGCTTTTGCATGCACACGAAACGATCGACCCACCCGTACAGCGGGCAACTCTCCGCCGTGTACCAATCGGTACACAGTCATTTTGGACACCCTCATCAGTGACGCCACTTCGGCGACTGTGAGGAACTGCGTTCCAGCAAAAGCTGGTTGGCCATCCAGGGACGAACCCTTGGAAGACTTGCTTATAGGCGTCATTGATCCACTTACCTCCGGCACGTCTCGCGCGGCAGGCTTCCCCTCCTGCCGAACAGACACGCACGTGCTATTGATGAGCTTAGCGGGACCAATGGGGTTACTGCGACGGGTGTAGGCAATCGAATCTCTATTCAGCTGTGATGCCCATCTCAGTGGATCGACGCTTCGCGGCCCCCAAAGCGTCGAAAAACGCTGCTCGGAGGCCGTTTGTTTCCAATTCACGCACTGCTGCGGCCGTCGTTCCGCCAGGAGAAGTTACCGCGTAACGAAGCTCCGTTGCGGACTCTTCGGACCGATCGAGCATCGCCGCGGACCCCACCATCGTCTGAACGACGAGAGAAGTGGACACATCCCGGGCCAATCCGAGGCCGACACCCGCGTCGATCATCGCCTCGGCGACGAGGAAGAAGTACGCCGGCCCGGACCCCGAAACAGCTGTTACAGCGTCGAGCTGAGACTCTTTCACCGTCACCACCTTGCCGACCGAGGACAGAACGGTCCGTACGAGTGCCAGGTGTTCGGCCTTCGCGTGTCGACCCGGGGCAAGCACGCTCATGCCTTCGCCGACGAGCATCGGCGTATTCGGCATCACCCGGACGACCGGGAAGCCTGCTGGAAGCTTGGATTCGAACTTCGAAGTCGGCACCCCGGCGGCGAGTGAGACGATCAGTTGTTCGCGTTCTCCGTCCAAGTCGATCTTGGCGACCTCGACGAGCACGGCATCCACATCGCCAGGCTTGACCGCCAGCACGATGACGTCGGCGTTCTCCGATGCCTCCGCGATCGACGCCGTCAGGATCCCGAACGCCGAGGCCAACTCGCGGGCTCGGGCCTCGAACTTCTCCGCTACCACCAGGTCGCGGACAGGGTGCCCCGATTCGAGCAGGCCCGCGATCAGCGCTTCACCGATGCGGCCGCCGCCGATTACAGCAATTCTCGTCATGGCCGCAACTCTAGAGGCGACCTCACCGTGCCTAGCGCGGGACCATCGCCAGCTGCCTACTCTGCACGACCACGGCTCCGGTCGAGTCCAGTACCAGGTGATCTTCTTCGAACCACGTAGCGCCGATCACGGTGCTGCTCGCAGCTACCCGCAACCAACCGGGAGCGGGTCGACGACGAAGGTAGGACGTCAACTGCACGGTCGGAGCCCAGCCGAACAGTCCGCGGTTCATCGTCACGGGTGCGCAGATGTCACCGGTCATGTGTGCGAACAGGACGGCGGTGTCGGCATCGGCCTCGTCGCCCGGACGGGGCCGGACCCACATGCGAATCTCCGATTCGCCCTGTTTACCGGTAAGAAAGTGCGCCGATGTCGGGTCGATTCGCATATCGCACCCCTGCGCCAGGTGCACTACCGACGCCATCGGATGTTCCCCGCCGACCGCGTCGGCATCCGCAGGGGGTTCGATAGCCATCGACGCGAGCGCCGAGGGAACTTCGTGTCGCGGCGAGTCGGTATCCGGGCGCCCCAGAGTGACGACGGCCCGCACCGCCACCCGGCCGGCCTGGGACATTTCGACGTCGACGCTCGATACTTGCTTGCCTCGCTTGCGGACGATCGTCGTCAGATCCACCTGGCCGGGGTCGGGCGCATTCAAGTAGCTGACGCTGACGGCGAGAGGTTGCGCCTCCGCGTCGTCGAGCTGAGCCTTCGCTGCCGCTGCACAGGTGGCGAGCATCGTGCCACCGTGCACTTTGGGGCCGATGGTCCAGACGGAGTCGATCACTGCTGCGAAGGAACCCTCGACGTCGGTACGCGCGAGGATCGTCAGTGCGGTAGCCGAACGAAAGGGGCTGGGTTCGGTCATCGGTCGGGCCTTTCGTGGGGGGGGGTGAAGTCATGGGGGGTGAAGATCGTTTGCGCATGGATTCCACCGGCGTCATCGCCAGGTCGGTCTCGGCGATCCCCCACCGTGCGAGTCCGAAAATGAGTGCGCTGTCGCAGGAGCCGAACTATCCGAGATACCGCCGTGCGAATGCCAAAGCCTGCCCGAGCATCGACGCCCGCTCGGGCAGCGTGCGTGCGTTCTGCGTATTGATCTCGATGACGGCCTGCCCGCGAAAACCTCGACGAACCAACTCTGTGCACACCTCGGCGCATGGTTGTTCGCCGTGCCCGGGGATGAGATGCTCGTCGACCGACGCACCTCGACCGTCGGCCAGATGGAGATGGGCCAGACCCGCACCCATGCGATTCATCATCTCCAACGCATCGGTCCCGGCAGTTGCCGTATGTGACAGATCCAGCGTGTAGTGCGCGTGCCCGGAATCGGTCGGGTCGTAGGACGGCGCGAACGCCGAGAGCGCAGCACCAGGGCCGCCGCGCTTGCGAAGTCTCGCCGCAGATCCTTCCTTGCGGCCGAACAACCGATCTGCACGCATCGGAAACATGTTCTCGACGGCGACCACGACGTCCGAACCCATCTCGAGGTCCGCCACCTGATCGGCGAATCCGTCGGCATACTTCCGCTGCCACCGAAACGGCGGATGCACCACGACTGTCGAGGCACCCAATTTCTCTGCAGCCTGCACCGAACGTTCCAGTTTTGCGGCCGGGTCGGCGCCCCAGACTCGTTGGGAAATCAGCAGGCAAGGGGCATGGATGGCCTGCACCGGAACCGAATACTTACGAGAGAGCGCCGCGACGGCATCGACTTCCTGGCTCACCGATTCGGCCCACACCATCAGCTCGATGCCGTCGTAGCCGAGTTCTGCCGCATAGCGAAACGCCGCTTCGGTGTTCTGCGGATACACCGAAGCTGTCGACAATCCGACTGCTACCAAGCCTTTCGACGCCACCGTCGACTCAGCCCGTACTCAATTGGAAAGCCAGCGGTCCCAACGTCACGAACACCCCGACTGCGATGGCTATGACCATGCTGAGCAAATCGTCGGTTCGACGCAGAATTCGCACCACGGCCACCAACCCGACGATGACGATGACTGCCAGAGTCAGGGCAACCCATGGCAGCATGTCCCAGAGCTTCTCGAAGCCTTTGAACAAGAGTGCGCCCACCACGATTGCGACGGCGCCCTGTCCTGCGAGTGCGAGCCATTGCTTGGCAGCATTCTTCTTGTCGGATCGTTCCTTCGAGGCGTCCGCGGCCTCAGTCGCGAGATCGTCCTCGGCGACAATCTGGTCTTTCTCATCCTTCTTGTCGACCGCCTCGACCTTCTTGTCGACCGGTCCGACCTTCTTGTCGACCGGTTCGAGGACGACGGCATCGGTCACCTCGGTCACAGCGTCGTCGGGCTTCGATGCCGCGCGGCGCTCGAACGCTCTCCCGAATTTCGGCTTCGCATCCGGTGTCGGTGCTGCAGCGGGCGACGCCGCTGTCTTCTTCTCGGTTTCCGGTGCCTTCTTTTCGACTGCCTTCTTTTGAGCCACCGCGACCGGGTTGGAGGGTTGCGGTCGCGACTGAGCGGGCATCGCGGCTGTGCTGGGCTGATCGGCCGCCCGCGGCCGAGCCTGCGACGGCTTGTCGACCACGTCGGTCTTCGGAACAGCGTCTGCTTCGGTGCGTGAGAACCGACTGCGTTGAACGAACCCTGACGTGCGGGAACTGCGCTCGACCGGTTTCGCTTCCTGGTTCGGCTTCGCCACTGTTTCCTGGCGCGACACTGGTTCTTGACGCGGCACTGGGTCTTGACGCGGCACTGGGTCTTGACGCGACACTGCTTCCTGACGCGACACGGTGTCTTGACGCGAACGGACCGGCACCGGTCGCGGTGTGGCTGCCGACCCGTAAGGCCGACGCTCGTTCTCGTCGTGAGCCTGATTCAGCAGATCGGCTGCAGCTGTCGTCGATCCCGACAACAGTTCCGGCTCCTGCTGCCTGCGAGAAGATTGCTGGAACTGAGGCTTGGGCGTCGGCTGCGGTGACGGCGCGGCGGCACGCGGCGGTTCGACGACCGGCGCTTCGGCAGAGACCGGTTCGTCGCGCACGACGGGGATTTCCCCGGTCAACTCGGCGACGGAGATACCGCCCTTGACGCCTCGACGGCGGCGTCCGCCCGAATTGAGGTTCGACTTCTGACCGTTCCGCGCGAGTAGCTCGGCAACGGAAATCTGCCCGGTGTCCTCCGGGTTTGCGTTGTTGTTCGTCATGTCGAGCTCACTACCGGATCGCCGGTCGTTTCGGTGTCCAGCTTCCGCACAATCAAACCTTCCCTCAGCGCCCTCGAACGGATTTCGATCGGGTCGATCGACAGTGCTCGCATGCTCGCCTCCGCTACCAAAGCTCCTGACACCGACTGTGGTGACCGATCGTCACCGACGCATCCCCATCCTGCACGGTCCGCGCCCGACCTTCGGACCAACGATCGAATCGTCCTCGACGTTCCCACCGTACGGTCCGGGTTGCCCACAGTAGGTAAATACGTCGGCAGTTCCGATTCGAGCCCACTCCGCAGAACGTCGAAGCGTTCGTTCGCGGCTAGTTCCGGGTCGGGACGGCCACCGACAATCGCATCCATCACCGATGGATGTGTGGTGTTGCTTTCGACGTCGAGCACCCCTAATCGCACATGACCACGGTACTGGGTCTACCGTCCTCTCTTGTGACACCAGGTAGTGGGCAGCAGACTTTTGCTGCAGAAGTTGATCTGGATTTCCCTCGCGAATGGGTGGAATTTCCCGATCCCGACAATGCCGAGCACATCATTGCGGCCGATCTGACATGGCTTCTGTCCAATTGGACGTGTGTCTTCGGCACTCCGGCCTGTCAGGGCACGGTTGCCGGTCGCCCGGACGACGGTTGTTGCTCACATGGCGCCTTCCTGTCCGATGACGACGACAAGCGCAAGCTCGACGAGTCGGTGAAGCTACTGACGCCGGAAGACTGGCAACTGATGGACAAGGGCCTCGGGAAGAAGGGTTACGTCGAACTCGACGACCTCGACGACGAGCAATCGCTGCGCACACGTCGGTACAAGGGTGCGTGCATCTTCCAGAACCGCCCCGGATTCGCCGGCGGCATCGGCTGCGCGCTGCACTCGATGGCCCTACGCAAAGGCATCGAGCCGCTCGAGGTCAAACCCGACGTGTGCTGGCAGTTGCCCATCCGCCGCACGCAGGATTGGATCACCCGGCCAGACGGCACCGAGATCCTCAAGACGACCATCGGCGAGTACGACCGTCGCGGTTGGGGCGAGGGCGGTCACGACCTTTCCTGGTACTGCTCCGGCTCCCCCGACGCGCACGTCGGAGAGAAGCAGGTTTTCGAGTCGTACAAGCCCGAACTGACCGAGATGCTCGGAAAGCCCGCGTACGACGAGTTGGCGTCGCTGTGCAAACGCCGTCGCGGATTGGGCCTCATAGCGGTCCACCCGGCAACCCGCGAGGCGCAGCGGACCAAGTAGTTTCAGGCGAGTGGAAATGCTTCGTGGACAAGCACTTCCACTCCCCTGCGATGCGGTCGCCTACCCCTCGAGCTTGTAGCCCAACCCGCGTACGGTGACGAGACGTTCGGGTTTGGCCGGATCCTGCTCGATCTTCGATCGCAGCCGTTTCACGTGCACATCGAGGGTTTTGGTGTCGCCGACATAGTCCGCACCCCACACCCGATCGATCAACTGACCCCGGGTGAGTACGCGCCCGGAGTTGCGCAGCAAATATTCGAGTAGATCGAATTCCTTGAGCGGCAACGTGATCTGCTCGGTGTTCACCAGCACGACGTGCCGTTCGACGTCCATGCGAACAGGCCCGGCTTCGAGCACACCAGTGTCGACGATGCCGTCGAGCTCGGCATCGTTGCCCCGACGCAAGACCGCGCGGATACGTGCGATCAACTCTCTGGCGGAGTAAGGCTTGGTGACGTAGTCGTCTGCGCCGAGTTCGAGCCCGACCACCTTGTCGATCTCACTGTCACGTGCCGTCACCATGATGACGGGAACACCTGAGCGCGAACGTAATTGCTTGCACACGTCCGTTCCGCTCATGCCGGGAAGCATCAAATCGAGGAGCACGATGTCCGCACCTGCCCGATCGAATTCTGCGAGCGCCGAAGGGCCGTCTACGGCGACGGTGACCTCGAAACCCTCCTTCCGGAGGATGAAGGCCAAAGGTTCGGCCAACGATTCCTCGTCCTCGACGATAAGCACGTTGGTCACTGTGTCTCTCTTTCTGTCGACGCAGGGTCGTCTTCTTCGAAGTACGCCGGGATCTGCAGGGTGAAGGTGGATCCGGTGCCGAGCTTGCTCCACAACGAAAGACTGCCGTTGTGGTTGGCTGCGACGTGTTTGGCGATCGCCAGACCGAGGCCGGTGCCGCCGGTGGCTCTCGAACGCGCTTTGTCGACGCGGAAGAATCGCTCGAAGACCCGCTCCTGATCTTCCTTGGCGATGCCGATTCCACGATCGGTAACCGCGAATGCAACATTCGAGCCACGAAGACCTCGACTCACCGAAACGGGTGAACCATCGGGCGAGTATGCGATCGCGTTCTGAATCAGGTTGGCGAGTGCCGTCACGAGTAGCGCCTGGTCCCCCAGTACTTCCAGGCCGCTCGGGTGGTCCGTGGTGACACTGATTCCGGCGTTCTCCGATGCGAGCTTCGACCGATCGAGGGCTTCGTTGACTACGGTATCGACATCCACGACGTCGAGGTCGGGGAGCCTCTCGGCCCCCTGCAGGCGCGAGAGTGCGATCAGCTCGCTCACCATGCTGCCCAGCCTCTTGGATTCGGCGACGACCTTACCGCCGAAATGACGGACCGAGTCCGGGTCGTCAGCTGATTCGAGTAGAGCTTCGGCCAGCAGGCTCATCGCACCGACTGGAGTCTTCAATTCGTGGCTGACGTTGGCGACGAAGTCCCGACGCGTCGCTTCCATCCGGGCCTGCTCGGAATCGTCGTCAGCGAACAGGACAACGAAACGTTGGTCCTCTTTGCTCAGCAGCCGAGCCACGCACCGGACCGCCATCCGGTCTCGACTCGTCGTCGTCCTGGCTTCCTTCGAACTGATGTCGACCTCGACGGGATTCCCGTCGCCGAGAACCTTTTGTGCGGCTTCCCATGCACGACCGTCGATGAGTCGATTACGCACCAGACCGAGTTCCTCGGCCCTCGGATTCGACAGGACGACGTCGTGGAACCTGTCTACGACGGCGATGCCGCTCTCGGACGCGAGAATGATCAGGTCCAGCACCTGCGGCATCGTCAATCCCGATGCCGCGCGTGTCCGCGCCGAATGCCGAGTCGCGAGGTACGGGATCAGAACACCGCCGACGAGGTACCCAACGAAGGCCGCTGCGATAGCCAGCAGCACAGCCGATGCAACACTCACACCGGAATCGTACGTTCGATGTGGAGCTCGTATACGCAGGGCGCAGGCATTCCCCTGGTCGCAACCGGCCTCGCCGACAGTGTTCTTCGACCGTTCATCTGAAGTTCGGGGAATCGGACACCGAATGGAGCCGCCGAACCACCGGAGAGCCTATTTTCCGCCCTGATTGGCGACGGCTGCCGCTCCCGCTGCCGCTGCTTCGGGGTCCAGGTATGTTCCTCCCCCGTTGCTCGGAATCAGCTTGCCCTCGCCGGCTTCGAAGTCGTAGCGCAGCGGAATGCCGGTAGGAATGTTCAGTGCCGCGATATCGGCGTCGGAAATCTCGTCGAGATACTTCACCAACGCCCGCAGTGAGTTGCCGTGCGCCGCGACCAGAACGTTCTTGCCCGCCTTCAGCTCGGCGACGATCGTCTCCTCGAAGTACGGGATGAGCCGGTCTACTACGTCCTTCAGGCATTCGGTCAGCGGCACGGTCGGCAGGTCGGCGTAGCGCGGGTCCGCGTCCTGGCTGTATTTGCTGCCTGCTTCGATCGCGGGCGGCGGCGTGTCGTAGCTACGACGCCACAGCATGAACTGCTCGTCGCCGTACTTGTCCTTGGTCTCCGCCTTGTTCAATCCCTGCAGCGCACCGTAGTGACGCTCGTTGAGGCGCCAGTCACGAACGACGGGGATCCAATGCCGGTCCGCTGCGTCGAGCGCGAGGTTCGCCGTGCTGATCGCTCGACGCAGAAGCGAGGTGTACAACACGTCGGGCAGCAGGTTCGCGTCGACCAGGAGCTCGCCGGCACGCTTGCCTTCGGCCTCTCCCTTGTCCGTCAAGCGGACATCGACCCACCCGGTGAACTGGTTGGAGAAGTTCCATTCACTCTCGCCGTGGCGGAGCAGAATCAAGGTTCCGATACTCATGGGGTCAGTTTCTCATGAACTGCGCAACAGTTGGCGCGCGTGGACCGGACACCGTTTTTACCGACCTGCGCGCCACATTCAGGTCCGAGCACGTGTGCGCGGTTTACAAAAACGGTGTTCGGTCTGCCGAGTGCGTCTCATCCGCGTGGTTGTAACCGGGTGTTCGGCAATTCCGGTGCTGGCAGCGTGCTTTCCCATTCTGCGGGAAATGCCCCGTACTGCGTGGCGGACGAATTGTCTCGACGCGCCTGCTCCCATTCCGTGCGGAACTGGACTATCTCCTCGTGACTGCGTCCGATGAGGTTCCACCACATGATGATTCGCTCGTTCAGCGGTTCACCTCCGAGGAGCAGAACTCGTGCGTCGAGGTCTGTGGATGCGTGCACGGTGATCGTCTCCACGCCGGGCTCGTGATAGATCAATTGCCCGGTGCTGGCTGCTATCCCGGACACGGTGACCTCACCCGTGTCGACGAGGACGCCGTGTTCGAACGTGACATCGACATCGAGACGCGCAGTGCTTCCCGCCGGCACGACTATCTCGGCTCCCACCAAAGGGCTGAACATCTCGACGGGCGAAGTCTGGCCGAACAGCGATCCTAGAAAGACCGCTGCACGAATCCCGCCATGCTCGACTATCGGCGGAACGTAGTGGTGAAATGCAGGTTCGGTGAACCGATGATCGGCCGGCAATGCGATCCACAACTGCACACCGTGCAGGACGGAAGTGTTCGGTGTCGAGAATTCCGAATGCGCTATTCCTGTGCCCGCCGTCATCACGTTCAATTCGCCGGGGCGGACCATCGCGCGCGTTCCAGTGGTGTCACGATGCTCGATTTCACCGCGGAAAAGCCACGACACGGTTTGCAGCCCAGTATGTGGATGACCCGGGACCTGCATGCCAACGCCGGTAGAGACGTCATCTGGCCCGTAGTGATCGACGAAACACCATGCCCCGATCAATGATCGAGTGCGCTGCGGCAGAGTGCGCCGGACGGTCATTGCGCGAGGACCACCCAACGGGACTTCCCGCGCCTCGAGAACTTGTACGACTCGATCAAGACGCGATTCACACGACAACTCCTGCGGCGAGGCTTCCAGGTTACTCATAACCGACCCTCATCTCGGTAGCATCCGGGATACCGATTCGGACGACGGCCCGGCATTCTGGGGCATAGTGGGATCATGACCAATGGAGACCACAACGACGACGGCCACGGTTCGACAATAGTCGATGCTCCCGATCACCAGCGTTACGAAATCCATGTGGACGGGCAGCGCGCCGGGTTCGCGGCCTACATCGATGCCGACAACCAGCGGATTTTTCATCACACTGTGATCGACGATCAGTATTCCGGACGAGGCCTGGCCGGAGAATTGGTTGCCGCTGCGTTGAGTCGCACCCGCGATGCCGGTAAGCGCATAGTCCCGGTCTGCTCGTACGTTGCCAGATTCGTCGAAAAGCACCACGACTTCGACGACGCCCTCGACCCGGTTACACCTGCCACACTCGAAATCGTCCGGGCCGAGAACAAGTGACCGCAGGGTCGAGTATTCATCGACAAGCAAAGCCCAACGGTATACAAGGCAATGGCCGCTGCTGCAGGCGAACTCCGGTCGCAGGCCGCTGACGTAGGGCTCGATCGAATCATTTTGGAGCTGGTAAACCTTCGGGTTTCACAGATCAACGGGTGTGCCTTCTGCCTCGACGTGCATAGCGCCGCCGCGTTCAAGGCCGGTGAAACCCTGCAACGCGTTGCGGTCCTACCCAGCTGACGCGAAACCACCCTGTACACCGTGAAAGAACGTGCGGCTCTGCACATCGCCGAAGCCGTCACCCTGGTGAACAAAGAACACTCGAGCGACGAAGACTACGATCTGGTTCGGCAATCTCTCTCCGACGACGAGATATCGTTGCTGATCCTCATCGCGATTACCATCAACTCTTTCAACTGCATTTCGATCTTCAGTGGGCATCCCGTTGTGCCGCGGCCACATTCGTCCTACCCCGCACCCCCACAGCCGGACTCTCTCAGCTCACACGGGAAGGTAGTCCGCGCGCAGGACGTCCTTACGGAGTTTGCCGGACTCCATCCGGGGCAGCTCTTCCCGGAAATCGAGGACCCGCGGCACCTTGAACCGCGAGAGCCCCTCGCGCGCGAACTCCAGGAGCTCCGCTGCCAGCTCAGGACCAGCAACGATGCCTGCCGCCGGCTGCACGATGGCGTGCACGTACTCGCCCATGTCCGCGTCGGGCAGGCCGAACACCGCGACGTCGGCGACCGCCGGGTGCATGATCATGTGGCCCTCGATCTCGGCGGGATAGATGTTGACGCCGCCGGAGATGATCATGAACGCCTTGCGGTCGGTCAGGTACAGGTAGCCGTCGGCGTCGACGCGGCCCATGTCGCCGATCGTCCACCACGTCGGCCGGTCCGGGTGCATCGCGCCGGCGGTCTTCGCGTCGTCGTTGTGATAATTGAAGGGTATGTCCTCCCGCGCGAAGTACACGGTCCCGACTTCCCCCGTGTCCACCTCCGCACCGTCGTCGTCGCAGATGTGGATCACGCCCGTCACCGATCGGCCGACGGTGCCTGGCCGCTCCCCCCAGTCCCGCGCCGCGATGAACGTGACGCCGATGCCCTCGGTGCCGGTGTAGTACTCGTCGACGATCGGGCCCAGCCAGTCCAGCACCCCCCGCTTGACGTCGACAGGGCACGGCGCGGCCGAGTGCAGCAGACCCTGCAGCGAGGACAGGTCGTGGCGAGTGCGGATCCCCGGGTCGAGCTTGAGCAGCCGCACCATCATCGTGGGGACGACCTGGGTGTGGGTGACGCGGTGCCGCTCGATCTGCGCGAGGAACTCCTCAGGATCCCACTTCGGCATCACCACGACGGTGCCGCCTATCTCCTGCACCGCGATCGACCAGTTGAACGCCGCCGCATGATAGAGCGGCGCGGGCACGAGATACACCGACTCCTCGTCGATCGTGGTGATCTTGCGGGCCAGGCCGGAGCTCCGGGGTGCGGCCGGATCGTCGACCCGCAGACCGGTCAGTGCACGCTTGACGCCCTTGGGCCGGCCCGTCGTGCCGGAGGAATACAGCATCAGCTGTCCGCGGGGCTCGTCGTCGAGAGGCTCCGCCGACTGCCGCGCCAGCAGCTCCTCGTAGGGCTCGACGCCGTCGATCACGCCGTCGAACATCATGCGGTGCACGGAGGGGTCGAGCAGCGGCAGCAGCCCGGCGGCGGTCTCCCGCAGGCCGTGCGAGCAGATCAGCACCTTCGCGCCGGAGTCCGCCATGATGTAGGCGGCTTCCTCTGGCGTGCTGTGCCGGTTGATCGCAGTGATGTAAAGACCAGAACGCACTGCAGCCCAATAGCTCTCGAAGAACCGGACGTGGTTCTCGGCGAGGATCGCGATGCCGTCACCCACCTGCAGACCCCGCCCCCGCAGTTCACGGGCCAGCCGGATGGAGCGCTCGTCGAGCTCGGCGTAAGTGACGCCGGGGCCATCGCTCATCCGGACGGCGACGCGGTCGGGATGGGTGCGGGCGTGCAGTGCGGGGTACATCGAGGTCCTCCAGTGTTGGTCGATTGGTTTCATCGGCTCGGAGCCGGGACTTTTTCGTCTCTACAAAACTGATGATCGTCCGGGCTCGGTCCGTTGCCGCAGCATCGCCTCGCGCTCCCCGGAAGAGGTGATCAGTCGGTGGTCCACGCTTTGTCGAACAACAGGATGCCGTCCGAGCTCAATTGCACGCCGCGCACGTTGTCCGCGAACGGCATGAACAACCGATAGGGCCCGGTCACTGCCATCGGCGCGGTCTCGTTGACCAGAGTCTGGATCTCCGCCAGGGTCTGGCGCTGGTCGTCGTCCTCGCGAGCCGTCTGAAGCCGGCCCAGCAGCTCGTCCATGGCGGGGTTGGCGTAACCGAGCACGTTGGACGCGGACGCACTGTGGAGGTTGCCGTACATCCGGATGAACGGGGCCTCGTCGAGCACGTTGAAGCCGGCGTAGGAGACGTCGTAGTCGTGCTGCGCGTACAGCATCTTGACCAGGTCGTTGATCGAGCTGGCGTAGTTGATCTGGACCTCGAAACCCACGTCCTGAAGCATCGCCTGGATCGCGAGGGCGCTGCGCTGGGTCTCGGGGTCGTTGGTGCCCACGTACGTGATCTTGCCGTCGTAACCATCGGCCTTGGCCTCGGCGAGCAGGCTGCGGGCCGTGTCCGGGTCATAGCCGGCGCCCGGGACGTCGGAGTGCCACCGCGACTGCGGCGCGAACATGTCGCTGCTCGCCACTCCGCTGTCACTCTGCACGCGCTGGTTGAACAGATCGGGGTTGTACGCGGCGACCAGCGACCGACGGACCCGTTCGTCCGCACCCGGGCGGCCCTCACGGTTGTTGATGATCACCGTGCCGCTCATGTTGGCCGTGTACAACGCGCCAGGCAGGCCGGCCTCCTCTGCCTTGTGCACGTTCTCGGGATTGCGCAGGTAGGCGATCTGCACGTTGTCGGACTGCACCGACTCCAGACGAGTGGTCTCGTTGACGATCGCGGGGAAGCGCACGGAGTCCAGGTACGGCTTGCCACCCCAGTAGTCCGCCCGCGCCGTCAGCACCAGCTCCTCCTGCGAAGCGAACCGCTCGAGCGTGAACGGCCCCGCCCCGATGGGAGCGAACTCGCCGCCGGCCATCGACGACGGCGCGACGACCATGCCCGGTCCGCTGGTCAGCAGTGCCGGGAACTCCCGCCACGGACGCTGGAGAGTGAACGTGACCGTCGAGTCGTCGGTCGCCTGTGTCTTCTCGACCGAGGCCGCCCACACCTGCGTGTGGGTGCCCTTCTTCTCCAGGTAGCGCTCGATACTCCAGGTCACCGCCGCCGCGTCGACGGGCGTGCCATCGCTGAAGGTGGCGCCGTCGCGGAGTTTCACGGTCCAGACGGTGTTGTCCTCGTTCGCGGCGATCGACTCCGCGAGTTGGGGGACGTATTCGCCGGAATCCTGGTCATAGCGCAGCAGTAGGTCGTAGAGCGCGGCCATCTCGGTGCCGCCAGTGGAGCCGCCGTCCTGCCGGGCGGCCGGGTCCAGGCTGCTCACCGAGGAGTAGCCGGCGTAAGCGATGGTCCCGCCCGGCCTCGGATCACCATCGGCCTGCACCCCGACGAGCCCGTTGGCCACGTCGTCCGAACTCGCCGATGAGGCGGATTCGCCGCTCGAACAACCCACGAGGAGCAGTCCCACCGCGGCGCACGCAGCCAACACGCGGCCGGTTCCCGATAGTGCACGCAAGGCCATATCGCACTCTTTCTTTCAGTCGGAGGCATGCCAGACTTCGCCGCCCGCACAGCTCAGGCGACGTTTGACAGCTTAAGGTTACGACCTTAACCTACATCTTGTGACCCCCATCACGGCACGAATCGCGATGATCGACGCCGCCGAGCAGATCATCGCCGAACGCGGACTGCCCGCGCTCACGCTCAAAGACGTCCAGCTCGCGGCGGACCAGTCGAACAAGTCGGCGGCCAAGTACCACTTCGGGTCCCGCGAGGGACTCATCGAGGCCCTCGTCGCGGCGCGTATGGGACCCATCAACGCCCGCAGGACGCAGCTGCTCGAGGAAATCGAGACGTCCGGCGATCCAACGCCCGTCCGACAAGCCGTGAAAGCCCTCGTGCACCCCCTCGCCGCCGAGACACTCGGCCGGCCCGGCAGCCGCTATGCGCGCTTTCTCGTGCAGGCGGTGATCGATCCCGTACTCGCCGAGGTGACCCAGAAACACTTGCAGGCGGAAAGCTACCGTCGCGTCCACCAGCTATTGGTCGCGCTCTGCCCCGCGCCAGGAAAGATCGCGACCTGGCGCACCAACAACGCCGTCATGTTCAGCATGACTGCCCTCGCCACGCGGGAAGGCACAGACCGGACCGACGCCGAGACCACGGCGATCGTCTCCAACCTCGTCGACACCCTCGCCGCCATGATCGAAGCCCCGGTCTCGACCCCCACCCCGTATCTCTAGGAGCCACGCCATGACCTACGCGCTTCCCAGCACCGCAGCCCCCACTCCGACCGACCCGCTGGCATACTTCGGGCCGATCATCGCCCCCCGTCTGACAGCAGCCGCGGACGATCGGCCCTACGAACTGTTCACGCTGAACCCGCAGACCCCCACCATCGGCGCCGAGATCTCCGGCATCCGACTCGGCGGGAACCTCACCGAGGAGGTCCTGGCGGAATTGCGCCGCGCGCTGCTCGAGTGGAAGGTGCTGTTCTTCCGCGACCAGGACATCACGCGGGCTGAGCACCGCGCGTTCGCCGCACGGTGGGGAGAGCTCGAGCAGCATCCGTTCTACAAGTACACCCAGCCCGGGCAGAGCGACATCGACGTCGCGACGCTGGCCAAGGACGCGACCGCCGTCGGCGCCGAGAACATCTGGCACAACGACGTCACCTGGCATCGGACGCCCTCGTTCGCGGCAGTCCTGCGCGCGGTCGAGATCCCCCCAGTCGGCGGGGACACGCTGTGGGCAGACATGGGCGCGGCATACGATCTGCTGCCCGAAGACATCAAGGCGCGGATCGACCACCTCGAGGCCGAGCACGACTGGCTACGTTCGTTCGGGTCCGGGATGCCACAGGACGCGATCGACATGCTGCGACCCCAGTTCCCGCCGGTCACGCACCCGGTGGTGCGGGTCATCCCCGAGACCGGCCGCCGCGTGCTGTTCGTCAACGTCGCCTTCACCCAGCGCATCCTCGGCATCTCGGCGGACGAATCGAACGAGCTGCTGCGCATGCTCTACCGGCATGCCATGCGCCCAGAGCTGCAAGTTCGGCTGCGCTGGCAACCGAATACGATCGCCTTCTGGGACAACCGCGCCAGCCAGCACTACGCCTCGAGCGACTACTTCCCGGCGCGTCGCGTCATGGAGCGCATCTCGATCGTCGGCGACACGCCCATCGGCGTCGACTAGCACCACCGCGCTATCCCCTTGTCCGGCAATCAAATCAGGAGAGTCCCATCGTGATAGAGGCGCAGGCCCCCAGCCACCACTCCGAGCTGAAAGCGCTGCTCGACACGCGCAGCAGCTGCCGCGCGTTCCGCACCGACCCCGTGCCCAGCAGCACGATCGAGCAGATCCTCGAGATGGCGCAGCGCACGCCGTCCTGGTGCAACACCCAGCCCTGGCAGGTGTCGATCACCGAGGGCGAGGGCACCGAACGGTTCAGGAAAGGGCTCGGCGAGTACGTGCTGACCTCTCCGCAGGCGCCGGACTTCCCCTTCCCCACCGCGTATCAGGGTGATTACGGCGCCCGCCGTAAGGACTGCGCGATGCAGCTGTACGCGAGTGTGGGCATCGCGGCCGGCGACCGCCAGGCATCGTCGGCGCAGACGATGAAGAATTTCGAGCTGTTCGGCGCACCCCATGTCGCCGTCATCACCTCGGACGAGGCCCTCGGGATATACGGAGCCGTCGACTGCGGCCTGTACGTCAACACCTTCCTGCTCGCCGCACACAGCCTCGGTGTAGCGACGATCCCGCAGGCCGCGCTCGCCGGCAGCGCACCCTATCTGCGCGAGTTCTTCGGCCTGCCCGAGGACCGAAAGGTGGTCTGCTCCATCTCGTTCGGCTACGCCGACGACGCGCACCCCGCCAACTCCTTCCGCACCCCGCGGGCGGACATCGGCACGGCCGCGACCTGGGTGCGGGCATGAGCGTCGTCGAGGAGCGTCAGGGCCGGGTACTCGTCATCCGCCTCGAGCGGGAGGCCAAACGCAACGCGATCGACCGGGCCACCTCCGAGGGCATCGACGCGGCACTGAACCGGCTCGAGGACGATCCGGAGTTGTGGGCCGGCATCATCACCGGGACCGCTCAGGTGTTCAGCGCGGGCACCGACCTCAGCGCGGGCGTGAGCCTGCGGACCGAGCGGGGCGGGGAGTACGGCGTCATCCGGCGCGA
This sequence comes from Rhodococcus sp. UYP9, assembly GCF_040547235.1. NCBI lineage: Bacteria > Bacillati > Actinomycetota > Actinomycetes > Mycobacteriales > Nocardiaceae > Rhodococcus > Rhodococcus sp. UYP9. The sequence continues at coordinate 636,742 of NZ_JBEPPH010000002.1, read as the reverse complement.
GCGCCGCACGCCGCTGATCGCCGCGGTCGAAGGACTCGCGCTCGGCGGCGGATTCGAGATCGCACTCGCCTGCGACGCGATCATCGCCTCCCGCACCGCGCGTTTCGGGCTTCCCGAGACCCGACGCGGACTCGTCGCTACCTCGGGCGCGCTCTTCCGCGCCGCCCGGGCGCTGCCACCGAACATCGCGCGGGAGCTACTCATCTCCGGCCGCCACCTGGAGCCAGAACGCGCATACCAGTTGGGTCTGGTCAACGAGGTGGCCGAGCCCGGCCGCGCGCTCGAGCGGGCGCTCGCCCTCGCCGAGGATATCTGCCTGTCCTCCCCCATGGCCGTGGGGGAAACCCTGCGCGCGCTGCGCGCCATCACAGCCGCCGAGGACACCCTCGGCTGGCAGGCCACCGAACAGGCCATCGAGGTATTCCGCGCCTCCGAGGACATGAGCGAGGGCATCAGCGCATTCTTCGACAAGCGTCCGCCCCAGTGGCGCGGCCGCTGACCGTCCAGCAGCGTCGCGGTGGGACGTCCCGGGGTCATCGCCGGCAAACGGGCGGGCCCGGTCCCATCGTGGACCGGCGTCAGATCCAAGATCGCTGCGACGTAACTGGGTTCGCCGTGTCTCCCCACCTGTGCTCGTCCACGCCGATTATGCGGATCCCGCATTGGAGGCTGGAGAGCCGAAACGAGTAGACAATAGGGGCGGCCGCAGCATCTCGACGCCTGTCCCGTAGCGGAGGTGGTCACAGCTTCTCACGCGTCGAGAAAGTGACACGTACCGAATACCCGCTATGCCCGACATGTGCGCGGCCATGATCACGAACACGATGGCCAGACCGGCGAATCCGGCAGTAGCCAGGCAACTTCCGTTGGCAACTCCATTGAACAACGCTACGAAAACCAGTACGGCGAAGGCTGCGATGAACACAGCACTCGAGAAACCCGTCCACTGAATTCTCTGCGGCCACCGTGGAATCCACTGGAGCACAGGAAGATCTGTGCGAGGTTGAGGATGGCCTCTTTCAGAACCCATGTCAATCCCACAGATTCTGCATGACCTTGGAACCGCCCCAGGCAACGCGGCGAACATGCTTAAAATTTCGGTGTCGACCTTCAACGATTCCCCCAATCGTGACCCGAACGGCACTCCAGCTCGGGTGAAAATGCTCGCACCAAAACGACGAACCACCATCACCTGCTGCCGATCAGCGCACCCCCGGTCGTCACCGCGATCCGAAGCTCACTCCCTACGGAATTCCGAGGAACGACGTGACAACGCCGGCGCGTTGTCCGCGCAACCGGCCCTGAGCGATCTCGACAGTGACGTCCATCCCTCATCGGTACCCGAACAAGTGGGCATGGTGTTCCGGTTGCGCGGTTATCAGGCGGGATCCCGCCGAAAGGTCGTCTTGGTGGAACACCATGCCCACACGCCGGTCGCCCACAAGCTCACGGGCGGCGGACGGCCTTGACGACCACGTCGTGAATCGGGGTACGGCGGCCGTCGGGTGCCGTCGATTCTCGGTGTGATTCGGCGGCGGTGACGACCTCCCAGACGGCAGGGTCGAGGCGTGCCGTGATGCCGGCGGCCGTCGCAGAGGCCGACGCGGGCGGATCCTCGTGCCCATGACCATGACCATGCTCGGTGTCCGCGCCGTGATTCTCGTGATGAAGATGGCCCACGATGAACAAGGTGCCTGCGGGGGCGACCCAGGATGCGATGCGGTCGTAGAACTCGAGTTGCGGCATCGCGGGATGCGCATAGTGAGTGGTCACCAGGTCGTACTTTGCGTCGGGTTCCCAGGTGGACAGGTCGGCCTCGATCCACTGCACCTGATCGGCGACGCCCATGGCGGTGGCTCGCTGGGCCGCGTGAGCAAGAGCATCGGTCGCAATGTCGGCTGCCGTGACCTGCCAACCGCGTTCGGCGAGCCAGATCGCTTCGACTCCGGCGCCACATCCCGCTTCGAGTGCGGTGCCGGGGGTCGAGTCTGCGAATTCTCGGACCAGGTGCGGGTTCGGTTCACTGGCAGCCATCCCCGCAGCGCGGTCGCCCTGCCAGATCTGGTCCCAGTAATTTTTGTCGAACGAGTGCGTCATCGCATGTTCTCCTTCTCGATATAGGTGGCTTCTTCGACAGTGACCGGAGCAGCGCGGTATTGCAAACCTTGTTGCCGAATGGCAAAGTCGAACCGCATGAACAAGGCCACGGATCGCACCATCGATGCCGTAGGACCGCGGCTCAAGCAATTACGACAGCGCCGCGAGATCACGTTGATCGCTCTCGCCGAAGAGACAGGCATTTCAACCAGCACGCTGTCCCGACTCGAAGCAGGACTTCGGCGCCCCACCCTCGAACAGCTGTTACCGCTGGCCCGCGCTTACGGCGTCACTCTGGATGAGCTTGTCGACGCCCCGCCCACCGGTGACCCCCGCATCAACATGCGCCCACTACCCACTGACGACGGCACCACCATCGTGCCTCTGTCGCGTCGACCTGGTGGTATTCAGGCCTACAAGTTCGTCCTCCCCGCCGGTCGTGACGACGCAACTCCTGTGCTACGCACGCACGAAGGTTTCGACTGGGCCTTCGTTCTCGACGGCAGATTACGGCTCGTCCTCGGCGAGCTCGATCTCATCCTCGAACCCGGCGAGGCCGCGGAGTTCGACACCAGGACCCCCCACTGGTTCGGCGCTACCAGCTCCGGCCCGGTGGAGTTTCTCAGTCTGGTCGGCAAGCAGGGCGAGCGCGCGCACGTCCGCGCCGCGCCGACGAAGGCGAGTTCAAAATAGGACGGCTCTTCGAAACTGTTACGGATCGAACCGACGTCGGCGCGCGGCCCGAGCGGGAACGGTGAGAGAAGGCATGACCCTGATGATGAAGCGGTCGAAATGAGGAGCAGTGAATGCCACACCGCCACTGTCGAATTCGTACAACAGCCCTCGGTCCAACAACGATCGGCGGGTCTGCGAACACTGTGTAACCGTGCGGTCGAGCATTCGGGCGATATCGCTCTCGTGCTGCGGATCGGAACCGGCCTCGGCCATCGCCCGCAGATACGAGCGATCCAGATCAGTTGTCGGACCGAACTTTCTGGCGAAGAACGTGGCGTCGAGCGCCTTGCAATACTGCGCCGACGCGGCAGCAACATCCTGCGCGCTGATCGTGTTGCCGGCCTTGTTGGACCAGACCGCACCACCGAGTTCCTGCAGGAAGTAAGGGTACCGGCCGGTGAGTTCGACGGCGGCATCCAACGCGGCTTCCTCGAACTCCACTCCGAGTGCAGCCGCCGGTTCGCTCAGGACACGCCGGGAGTCTGCGTCCGTCAAGGCACCCAGGGCAGGGAACTCGAAGATCCGCTTGGCGTAGCGCTCGATCTCTTCGGTCAGGCCCGCGCGCGGTAAACCTGCCCCCACCAACGTAATCGGCAATTCACGCAGGAACGGTCGGTGAAATGCCGAGACCAATGCAGCGTATTGAGTCTGCGACAAGAGCTGGATTTCGTCGACTGCTATCACCACACCTCGCGAGTTCTCGAGTGCGGCGTCACCCATTGCCAAGATCACCTGAGTCAGGTCGGCGGCCAGATCACCACTGTCCGCTACTCCATCAGCGGTTGCGACGTCCCACTTGGCCATCATCGAGCCGTCTGCACCGCGTCCGAAGGACTGCAGGACCGCGGCTGCGCGAGTGGCAGCCTTGCCCCACCGTGAGCGGGGTGAGAGTCCGAGTAGTGCTCCACGCAATTCGAAGGTGAGTTGACGGCGAAACGCGTCGTCCTCGCGTTTGCTCACCTCGATATCGATGATCACCCAGTTCCGTGCACGTGCCTTCTCCACGCAATCGCGCAACAGTGCCGTCTTGCCCACCCCGCGTAGCCCGACAACGAGCATCGAACGCATGGATCGTTGCCGCTCCAACCCGGTAAGCAACGCGTCGAACAAGCCTTGTTGTTGGGTTCGCCCGATCAACGCCTGCGGTCTTTCCCCCGCGCCAGGGGTGTACGGATTGCTTGTCCCCACCATGACGACGCCCCCCTCGAGTTCCCCCACCGACACGAGCGCACCCCGCTCCTCGCGGAACGGGGTGCGCTTGTCTTCTACCTGCTGTTGCTACTTGCCCGATTCCGCGGCGCGAAGGTCTTTGCGCAGAATCTTGCCTGCCGCGGACTTCGGCACGATATCGATGAATTCGACCTTGCGCACCTTCTTGTGCGGCGATACGCGCTCGGCGACGAAGGCCATCACGCCGTCCGCGTCGATCTTCGCGTCGGCCTGCAGCACGACGAATGCCTTCGGAACCTCTTCGCCTGCTTCGTCGATGACTCCGATGACGGCCGCGTCGGCGATATCCGGGTGCGTCAGCAGTAGCGCTTCCAGCTCTGCGGGCGGCACCTGGTAGCCCTTGTACTTGATCAGTTCCTTCAGGCGATCGACGATGTACACGACGCCCTCGGCATCGACGACGGCGATGTCGCCGGTGTGCAGATAACCGTCGGCGTCAAGTGTTTCGGCTGTCGCCTCGGGGTTGTTGAGGTAACCGACCATGACGTTCGGGCCCTTGACCCACAGCTCGCCGGGCTCCGAGCGCCCCTCGGTCGGAAGAGCGATCTCTTCGAGTGTCCCCGGGTCGACGATCTTGTTGACGGTGTTCGCCAGCGGCAACCCGACCGAACTCAGCGGCATGTCGTCGCGGTCGAATGGAATGGCATGGCTGACGGGGCTGAGCTCGCTCATCCCGTAGCCCTGACGAACTCGCGTATTCAGACGCTTCGCGACGGCCTTGCCGAGCTCCTCGTCGAGCGGGGCAGCACCGGAGAAGATGGTGTGCACGCTCGAGAGGTCGTACTGGTCCACCAGTGGATGCTTGGCCAGCGCCACGGCAACGGGTGGTGCGATGAAGAGGTAGGTGAGCTTGTTGTCCTGGATTATGCGCAGGAATTCGACGAGGTCGAATTTCGGCATCGTGACCAGACGAGCACGCAGTTTCAACGCGATGTTGAGCAGAACGGTCAGCCCGTAGATGTGGAAGAACGGCAGCAGTGCGAGGATCGCGTCGTCGGTGTCGATGCCGACGCGAGGCTCCATCTGGGCAACGTTCGCCACGAGGTTGCGGTGCGTCAGAATCACGCCCTTCGGGACACCGGTCGTGCCCGAGGAGTACGGCAGCACGGCGATATGTGTCGACGGATCGAACGACACCTCCGGCGCGGGCGCGCCCTGCGTGAGGAGGTCCCGCAGACTGGGGTGGCCCTCTGCACCGTCGAGAACGATGATGTGATCGTCCGCCATTCCGACCTTCTCGGCTGCGACCTTGGCCTGCGGGTACAGCGGTGAGACGGTGAAGAGGAACTTCGCGCCGGAGCCGGTGAGCTGCTTGGCGATGTCCTCGGCCGTGTAGAGCGCGTTGATCGTCGTCGCGGTACCACCTGCGCGAAGAATGCCGTGCAACACCGAGGCGAACGCGGGGATGTTCGGCGAGTGCAGCGCTACGACGTCGCCGAGTTCGAGACCGCGGGCTGCGAGGGCTCCGGCGATGCCGTCGATCTGCCCGATGAGAGCCTTGTAGGTGGTGACTGCTCCGGAGCTGCCGTCGACGAGCGCAGGCTTGTCGAGATCAGCCTCCGCGATGGACCCGAACAGATAGTCGTAGACACTGAGGTTCGGGATCTCGACATCGGGAAAGGGGCTGTTGAAGCTCATGGCTCTCCTTCGAACACGCTTACGGCAGATGCTCGAAATCCTACAGTGAACCCCGTCACAACGGGTGATAGACCCATTCGAAACCGACTGTCGGCCACACCGATCAGTCGTCGATGAGATGCTCGAACGCTGCCAGATTGGTCAACGGTTCTCCACGCGAAACACGCCATGCCCATTCACGTTTGATGGATTCGGCGAAACCGAGTTCGAGCAGAACATTGAAGTCACCGTCGGCAGCCTCGAGAATTTGGCCCAGCACTCGGTCGATCTCGTCCCCGGTCACCGCGTGCAGCGACATTCCACCGACGAGGTAGATGTCGCCTACTTTGTCGATCGTGTAGTGAACTCCGTACATTCTCCGGTTGCGTCGGAGGAGGTACTTGTAGACGCCTTCGAAGTTCTCGTCGGGCTTGCGGCACACGAATGCCTCGATGCGAACACCGTGACGACCGACAGTGAGCATCGTCGCGGTCTTGAGCTTGCGCTCCCCCGGCAACTCGACGATGAAGGAATTGTCGTTCTTGCGTTGATATTCGAGTCCGCGCTCGGTCAAGACCTCGTCGATGAGAGTGATCGTGTCGCTCATGCCGTGACGGCTCCTGTTCGTCGTAGTTTCCAGAGTCCCCGTGATCGGCGCGGCGAGAATTCACTCGGCGCTTCATGGCGATCGAAGTGGAACTTGGCGGCCCGGTAGCTCTCCATGAGGCCTTCGGCGGTGCGCTCCCACGAGAAGTCTGCGGCGTGAATCGGCGCGGCAGATGCCATGCGCGCGAGCGCAGTACGGTCGCGCAGCATGTTTCCCAATGCAGTAGCCCAGTCCTCGGTGCGGTGACCCTGTACCAACACACCGGTCTCGCCCGATCGGACCGCGACACCGAGACCGCCTACATCGGCGGCAATCACCGGGGTTCCGCATGCTTGCGCTTCGATGGCAACCAATCCGAACGATTCGTTGTAACTCGGAACGGCTACCACATCAGCGGCGCGATAGATCTGCGCGAGCTTCTCCGAACGCTGTGGCGGCAGAAACGTCACACGCGCCGAAATGCCCAGTACAGCAGCAAGTTCGATGAGACTGTCGGGCCGGTCCAGACCGCTACCCGACGGTCCACCGACCACGAGAATTCGAAGCGGCACACCCGGGTCACGTGCGAGAAGCTCGGCGGCTGCCCGGAGCAGCACGTCGGGTGCTTTGAGCGGTTGGATCCTGCCGACGAACGCGACGACAGTCTCGCTCGGGTCGATTCCGAACTCTGCGCGGGCTGCCTTTTTGTCATCTGGTCGGTACCTGCTCAGATCGGCGCCGGGCGCAACGACGTCGATCGAATCCGGTGATGCCCCGTAGATGTCGATGAGCTGCTGGGCCTCTCCCGAGGTGTTGGCGATCAACCGATCAGCCTCGGCCACGACCTGTTGTTCACCGATCTGCCGGGCTGCTGGTTCCGGTGAGTCACCAGCGGCCATCGATGCGTTCTTGACGGCGGCGAGCGTATGAGCGGTATGCACCAACGGCACACCCCATCGGTCGCGCGCAAGCCAACCGACTTGTCCGGATAGCCAGTAGTGGGAGTGAACGAGGTCGTAGTACCCGATGTCGTGACGCGCTTCTTCGCGAAGTACACCTGCCGCGAATGCGCACAACTGGGTCGGCAGATCCTGCTTGTCCAGGCCCTCGAACGGCCCGGCCACGATGTTGCGCACCAGAACACCTGGTGCTGCCTCGGTGACAGGTTCGTCGGCCGAGGACGTCGCCCGGGTGAAGATCTCCACCTCGACGCCGCGCTTGGCCAGCTCTTTGGCGCTCTGAAGCACATAGACATTCATGCCACCGGCATCACCCATGCCGGGCTGTGCCAGTGGAGAGGTATGCAGTGACAGCACCGCAACCCGGTTCAACTGGCGACCACTCACCGTTCCAGTTTGCACTCCCCCACAGTACGGACGTTCACAGACCCTCGATGAAGGCCCCGACCTCCGCCACGAAACGAGCAGGGTCGGTAACGAACGGACCGTGGTCGACACCCTCCCAATACGACTCGGTGACCTTCGGGATCAACGATGCAGCGTGTCGTCCGGACGAGACGTCGACGACCGTATCGGCGGTTCCGTGCAGGACGAGGGCCGGCACCCCGAGGCTGCTCAGAAGATCATCGTGGGAGGCCGTCCGGTCGAACAATGCGGCCCGGACGCGAGGGGGTGTCGCGAGAGTGAGCCCGAAGAGTTGCTGTGCCTGCGCTCCCTTCCCCTCGACCGGGCCGGTGAGTGCATTACCGAAGCTACCGAGTGCGCGAATGGCGACGCTCGGCACCTCCGACATCGCATCTGGGATCGCCGCGCGCATCGAACTCCCGACCTTTCCGCCGGCTTCCCCTCGGCCGATACCGGTGATCGCGCCCACGAGGACGACCCCCGCCGTCGCCTCGCTCCCGTGTTCGGCGAGGTAGTCGCAGATCACGAGACCGCCGTAGGACCAGCCGAGTAGAACGGCATTCGCCGCTACTGCCTCCGCGGTGAGGACTGCGTGGACGTCACCCGCCCAATTGAGGGGGTCCGCGTAACCGTCGGCGGGCGCGTCCGAATACCCATGTCCGCGCAGATCCACGGCAATCAACCGATACGAGTCGGCCAACCCGTTCAACACGCCCTCACCCCAGCACGCCGAGGACTGCGCCCAGCCGTGCAGCAATATCAACGGCCGAGCGGCAGGATCACCGGAAACTCGGTAGACGATGTTGGTGCCGTCGATGCTGCATGCCTGCCGAACCTCACTCGTTGCCATGGCGCCCATTGTCGCCGAGAGCAGGGCCCGACTCGGCAGCGGCCCAACGCCCGTTCAGGCTGCGGCCCGACGCATGGAGGCGAGCGGATCGGAGTACACCGAACTGAGCGAGACCACTGCTGCCGCGAACTCTTGAACCTTGCTGCCGAAGCCGGTGATGCGAATGTCCCTACGCGGCAACGTCGATGATCGCGAGAACGCCGATGCGACGTGTGGGATTCCGGCGGGATACTCAGTGAAAGCCTGGCCACCGAGCAAAACCCGATCCGGGTTGAAGAGATCACGCAACAACCCGACGGTCTTGCCGAGCGCCTGCGCTCGCTCGGTCAGCACCTCCTGCGCTCCGAGCGATCCGTTCTGTGCGAGTTGATGCAGCGTCGCAACCGACCGGCGTGGCTCGGCCGCCGTCAACACACCTCGCTCGACGGCCGCCGCTACGACGGCTCGGTCGCTGACGGTGGCTTCGAGGCATCCGCGACTGCCGCAGAAGCACTGCGCATTCGATCCGGTCGGCACATGTGCGATCGATCCCGGGCCGGTCGACGGAGTGTGGACGCGTCCGTCGATGGTCAGCGCGATTCCAGCGGTTTCACGGGCGTAGAAGTACAGACTCGTTCCGGTCGTGACCTCGGCGGTCCGCACCGGCGCCAGCAACAGCTCCGATGCGGCCATGGCTTCGACGTGCCCTGACACGGACACCGGAAGCCCCAACCCCCCACCGATGATCGTCCCGACCTGAGCGCCTTCCCAACCCAGTCGTGGATGATCGACCGAGCCGGTCGCCGTATCGACGCGACCACCCACGGCAACTCCCACCCAGAGTGGGGTGCGGCGATGCCACCGCGCGGCGAAAGCACCTGCGCTACGGGTGATGGACGCAAGTGCAGCCGGCGCCGACCCTGGAGGCGTCGAGATCTCGACAGCGCCGAGAATGCGACCACGCAAGTCGCTGATGACGACTTTGGTGACCACGGCACCGATGTGAATTCCGATGGTGGCGTATGGCTCGTGGTTGATCTCGAACGGTATCCGCGGACGTCCGACGGCACCGGAGGCGGTGAGGTCTGCTCGTTCACGAAGAAGTCCGACGCCAAGCAGTGCGGATACTTGCCGGTTGACGGTTGCGATGCTCAATCCTGTTGCACGAGCGGCACTATCGCGTGAGATCGGACCTTCCGCGGAAGCGACACGAAGGACCGATGCAGCGGGGTTGTCCGCGATCCGAAGATCCGGAGCAACGACCTGCACACCCGTCCTCGGCGGTGCGGGCGAACGCACGAGTGTGGGAGTGGATCGAGCGTTGCGCCGCAATGGAATCGGCGGCGAGGTAGGCAAAATAGCGATAGCCACAGTGTTCGGTCCTCAGCAGTAGACCCGTCTTCGCGAGACAGGTGGTGCATGAAACTCGAGGCAGAAAACACGCAATACGACGCGATTCAGCCCGGCGAGTGCGGAAACTAGCGGGAGGTTCCGAGACCGGGACAACACAGTTCCCTGGGAAGTGGCAGCCGAGAACCCAGGGCGGCGGTCACATAGGTGACCCGCAATGCATGGGTGAGGCTTGCGGACATGTGGGCAAAATTAGCACTGCACGGCCACTTCACCAATCCCGGGTCCCGTATGCAGGCGAAATCGGCGTCTAGAATCGATGCATGACATTGTCCGAACACATTTCGCCCGACGCTCGCATCGCCGTCGTCACCGGCGCAAGCTCGGGAATCGGCGAAGCCACTGCTCGCCAACTCGCCGCCCAGGGATACCACGTCGTCATTGGGGCACGTCGCCTCGACCGACTCGAAGCGGTTGCCGACGAAATCGGCGGCACCGCACTGGAACTCGATGTGACAGACGAGGATTCGGTGGCCGCGTTCACCGCAGTCATCCCCAGGGTTCACGTGCTGATCAACAATGCCGGCGGCGCCAAAGGTCTGGCACCTGTCATCGATGCCGACCTCGAGGACTGGCGCTGGATGTGGGAGACCAACGTTCTGGGGACCCTGCGCATCACCAAGGCGCTACTGCCCAAGTTGATCGAATCCGGCGACGGACTCGTGGTGACCATCACCTCGGTTGCGGCCTTCGAGGCGTACGACAACGGATCGGGATACACCTCGGCCAAGCACGCACAGGCGGTCCTGCATCGCACGCTGCGCGGCGAACTGCTGGGCCAACCCGTCCGCCTGACCGAGGTCGCACCGGGTGCGGTCGAGACCGAGTTTTCGCTGGTGCGATTCGATGGTGACGAGGCCAAGGCCGACGCGGTGTACCAGGGAATCACCCCGCTCGTTGCGCAGGACATCGCCGAGGTGATCGGCTTCGTGGCGTCGCGTCCGTCTCATGTGAATCTGGACCAGATCATCATCAAACCCCGTGATCAAGCGGGTCCTGGACGCTTTTCACGCACGTAGCCCTCCCTAGCCGGGCCCGGTAGCTAGCTTGCCGGGACCGGCGCCGGAACTGCTGCTCCGACGGGCAATTCGGACATCGACTGCCACGTCGGCCAGTCGATAGCCCAGTCGTACAGGTCTCCGTCCGCGGCGGAGAGGTCGATGCGCGTACCCGTGACCTCCACCGGGTCGCCGTACATCGCCGTAGCGAAGTATTGCTGAGCATCGGCGTCCGAGAGGTTGATGCAGCCGTTGGTGACGTTGGATGCGCCCTGAACTCCAGTGGTCAGCGGGTTGGCGTGAATGAACTCGCCGTTGTTGGAAATCCGCACTGCCCAGCGTTCGCGCACGTTCTCGTAGAACGGCGGATTCGACATGAGAAAGTCCTCGTGCTTCTCGGTCACCACATGGATACCGCTGCGCGTCACATTGCGTTCTTCGTCGCCCTCGCCGTAGCTGACGGGAATGTCCATGATGGTCTCACCGTCACGGACGACCTGCATGCGGTGACTGGCGGCATCGGCTTTCACCACCTGACTGCGCCCGACAGTGAAGTCGATGGACACATCGTCGGCGCCGTACGCGCCGTCGCCGTAATCCAAGCCGTACAGTTTTGCCTCGACCGATACGGCGGTGCCGGGCGCCCAGTAGTTCGTCGGACGCCAGTGCACGCGCGAGCCGTTGTCATCGGGGAACCAGGCCCAGGCACCGGGCGTCGGCGGGTTGGTCGTGACCGTCAATGCCTTCTCGACCGCGGCCTTGTTCTCGATCGCCGAATCGAACTGCAGAATGACCGGCGCCGCGATGCCCACCTCTTGGCCGTCACCGATGTTGGTGCTGACCGAAGTACGACTGTCGGGCTCGACCGTGGTGAAGCCTGCCTCGACGGCGACGGACTTATCGTCGGTGCCGACGGCAGTGCCCGCCCAGCTGTAGGTGATGCCGTATCCGAGCGGCTCGGTGACGGCATAGGACGTCTTGTCCGGCGCAAGGACACCTTGAACTACTTTGCCGTCTTCGTTGGTGAGCGTGACCTCGCCCAGCGTCCCGTTCTTCACCGACACCGAAATCGGCGCGATAGGACTGACGTCCTCGGCACCGTCGGCGGGAGTCGAGGATACTTCGGCGACGGGAGCCGCCTCGGCTGCCGGCGCTCCGTTGGAGGAGCCCGCGTCGTTACCGCCTATGGTGCAGCCCGAAACCAATGCCGCCAATGCTGCGAAAACCGTGATCAACCACAGCAATCGCGTTCGATTTGTCCGTTCTACCTGCGTATGCACGCTTTCCAACGTACCCGCGGAAATCGCGGTCCGACCTATCCGAGCCGCCGGTGCGGCCAGATTCACATCGAATTCACTTCGGCCCGAACCGTCAGTCGAGCTTTCTCGTCCTCAGCTCGTGCCCATTCGATGTCAGGCAGCGTCCGGTGTCGAGGTTCCAGTCCCACCCGTGCAAATTGCAGGTCAGCTTGTTGCCCTCGACGATTCCGAACTTCGACAGATCTGCCTTCAAGTGCGGGCACCGACGCTGGATCTCGTAGCCGTCCTTGACGATGGTCGCGGTGTCGTCGTGTGCTTCGGCGAACCAACCGTCCGCGTACGCAATACGCTCGTCCGTCAAGCATTTGAAGAATGTGTACAGAAACTCGTTGTATCCGCCGACTCGGCGAGCCCGGAAGCGTGTGGACAGGAAAATCGAGTTGACCCAATCGGGCTCCTCGTCACGCACGGCTGTGCGAACCAGTTCGGGCGCGATGGTGAAGCTGTAGCGGAACCGTTCCTTCACGATCGGCTCACGCACGATCCGTTTCGGAAAATCGAGTACGACGGTTTCCTCGCCGAGCATCATCGCAACCGGGTAGCCGATGCCATCGCAGATCTGATCGGACTGAATCATGATCGGTTCGAACAAGGCGCGAAGCGGCTCGAGCAACAGCTCACCCTCAGCCGGAGCCCAGGCAGCTTTCTCGGCGGCGATGACCCCGGCTTGACGCTGGGCATACGCCTCGATGTAGTCGGCCTTTCCGGTGGTGAAGATCGCCTCGACCTCGTCGACCGGAATCGGATGCTCATGCGCGAGCAACTCACTGCCGTCGAAGGTCGAGGTGGTTCCCGGCATCATCAACAAACCCTTGTCGTGGCCGTTGCGACGCATCTGGTCGAGGAAGACCATCTGGTCCGGGAAGATGTTCGACGGATCTTCGTAGACGTCGTTGAGGAACCGCAACTCGTCGTCGAGAAAGCACGGGGGCCCAGCGGACGGGATGACCCAGGTGGCGTCGATCTGCTCGATGTACTGACGCGCACGGTCCATCTGACGCTGACGCTTCTGTTCACCGAACGTTCGCTTCGCGCGCTCGACCATGTCGTAGACCATCGGGTACCAGATTGCGCCGGAGTACTGCAGCATGTGCACGTCCACGTGCCCGAACTGCTCGGTGAGGACATCGAGGTCGACCGGCCGCGCGTCGTTCATGTTGAACGCGACGGTCTTGCCGTCGGACACCACGAGTCCCGAGTCACCGATGGGGCCGTCCGCGGGTGCGCGGAGCGCGATGATCATGATGTCCAGGTCGCCCTTGGGGCCGGACACCGTGTGCTTCACCGACGTCGTGGTCTCGAAGAATTTATGGAAACCGAGCTTCTCGAGTTCGTGCCGAAGGTCCGGGACCGGGTAGTCCGGCAACAGCACGGTCGTGTCCTTGTTGACGTGCTCGGCCAGGTTCTTCGGGTCGAAGTGATCCTTGTGCAGATGCGAGACGTAGAGGTAGTCACAGTCGCCGAGAACGTCCCAGTCCAGCTGCGAGTTGTCGGGGAAAGGGAACCACGAGGTGAAGTAGGCGGGGTTCACCCACGGATCGCACAGAATGCTGCCGGCATCGGTCTGAATATGAAATCCGGCATGCCCGACGCTTGTGACCTGCAAAGAATTACTCCTCTTTCATGCGTGGTACCCACAGCCTGCACTCCCGCAGCTGCCGTGGATCAGAACTCCCATGTAACTGCTTCGATGGTAGGCCGAGTGAACAGGTCAGTTCAGCGAGCAACCGACCAAATCGCATTCGGGGACGAGGGTGATGCCGAACTCGGCTTCGACTCCGTCGCGAATATGTGATGCGAACGCCATGACATCCGCAGTGCGTGCACCGCCCCGGTTGGTGACGGCCAGCACGTGTTTGGTCGACAGCGAGACGGTCCCTGCACCGAATTCACGGCCGTACCCGTGCGCGAAGCCTGCGTTCTGGATGAGCCATGCAGCGTGCACCTTGATACCCGACGGGTCGGGGTACTGCGGAGCGCGCGCTGCCTTGGCCGGAACCTCGGTCAGCACCGGGTTGAGAAAAAATGATCCGACACTCCAGGTGTCGTGGTCCTCGGCGTCGAGGACCATGCCCTTCTGCCCGCGCAGATCCAACACTGCTTCACGGACTTCCTTGGCTGCGACCGTGTCGCCGATGCTCACCCCGAGTCGGTCGGCGAGCCCCGCATACCGGACCGGATCCGAGGATTCGGACCGACGAAGCTTCATCGTGGTATCGAGAATGACGTACCTGCTCGAGTGCTTGAACACCGATTGGCGATGCAATCCGAACCCACACCGATCCGGCGACCAGGTTGCTCTCTCACCGGTCTCGCGGTCGTAGACGGTCAAGCTCGCCAACACGTCCGACGTCACCGTGCCGTACGCGCCGACGTTCTGCACGGGCGTCGCACCGGAAAGACCGGGGATCCCCGAGAGCGCTTCGAGTCCGGCCAATCCCTCGTCCAGCGAGGCGGCCACCACCGAATCCCACGACGTCCCTGCAGCGACCCAGAGCGACTCGCCGTCGATTCGCGTCCCCGACGTCTCGACCTTGACGACCAGTCCGTCGAACCCGTCGTCACCGACAACGAGGTTCGATCCTCCACCGACGAGCAGCACAGGCGTCCCCGACGCATCGGCATCCTGGACCAGGGAGACAAGCTCGTCACTGCTGGCGGCGACGGCGAACTCACGAGCCGGGCCGCCGACACGCATCGTGGTGAGCTCGGAAATTGCGGTAGGCACGGGAACCCAGGGTACCGGTCTCACATGTACGTCCGAGCCACCCGGTAATCTCCGCGTATGCCTCGCCCCATCGCGCACAGCGCGTCCGTTCCCGCACCCGTCGACAAGGTGCACGCCGCGCTCGTGTCCGAGCAGTACTGGAAAGACCGTATCGAGGAGATCGGCGGCCCCAGCGCACGCCTGGTCAGCGTGCATGCGATCAACGGGACGATCAGCGTCGTCATGTCCCAATCCATCCCGGAAGAGGAACTGCCCGCTGCCGTCACCGCATTCAAGAAGGGCCCGCTCGTCATCGAGCGCACCGAATCCTGGGGCCCGATCGGCGGAAACCGCGCCGAAGGCAAATTCGGTGCCACGGTCGAGGGGGCTCCCGCCGCAGTCTCCGGAACCACGCTGCTCGAAGGAAACGCCGAGGCGTCGACCATGTCGTTGTCCGGCACCACAGAGGTGAAGGTTCCGATCTTCGGCGGAAAGATCGAAGCCATGATCAGCGAGCAAGTTCTCTCGCTCATCGACAACGAGCACGGATTCACCGCGAAATGGATCGCCGAAAACCTGAGCTGACCGGACATACCGGCGGGTAGGCACCCTGGCCAGGCCCGCCGACGAAGCCGGTACCCTGTTGCACTATGGCTCGCCGCATGAACTACTCAGCCCGGTTCACCCACTCCACCGAGCAGGTGTACGCCGCGTTGTCCAGCCGCGATCACTGGGACGCTCGTATCGAGGAGATGAAGAAGTACTCCCACAACGAGCTGAAAAGCTTCGAGGTCGGAGACGGGGGAATCGACATCGTGATGCACCACATCATTCCGCGGACCGAACTGCCGGACATCGCGCAGACAGTCCTCAAAAAGGACATGATCATCACCCGAAACGTGCACTTCGATCCATTCGGCGAAACCACATCGGGCAAATACGATGCCTCCATCCCGGCCGGCCCCGGCAGCCTGAAAGGTTCCACCTCACTGTTCGCAACCGAAGCCGGATCCACCCTTCGAACCTCCTCGGAAGCCAAAGTCTTCCTGCCGTTCATCGGTAGCAAACTCGAGCAGCTCATGCTGGTCAACCTCATCGACCTGTGGCGCGGTGAAGGCGAAGTGACAGCCGACTGGCTTGCGCAGAACTCCTGACCACCACAGCCGTTCCGCAGGCTCCACTCCTGCTTTTCATGGTCGTTCCGCAGGCTCCACTCCTGCTCACCCGGGTCGTTCCGCAGGCTCCACTCCTGCTCACCCGGGTCGTTCCGCAGGCTCCACTCCTGAAGGCGTCATAACCAGAGGCACTACCGGAATCAACCGACTCCGTCGCAGCGATCGGTGGCTCACCCACAGCGCGGCCGTGCGGCACACGCTCGTCGAGGCAACCGATCCGCTCGTCGTCGATCTCGGCTACGGAGCTCGACCGGACACCACTCTGGAAATGGCCCGTCGCTTACGCACGATCCGGCCCGATCTGCGCGTCACCGGACTCGAAATCGATCCCGCTCGCGTGGTGGACTCGGTCGAGGGGGTGAATTTCGCCCGCGGCGGCTTCGAAATGGCAGGGCTCCGTCCTAACCTCGTTCGCGCATTCAACGTGCTTCGGCAGTATCCCGAAGAAGCTGTGCCCGAAGCCTGGTCACGCATTCTGTCCGGACTCGCGCCCGGCGGACTGCTCGTCGACGGCACCTGCGACGAGCTGGGCCGACGCTGTGCATGGGTCCTGCTCGACGCTCACGGACCGATCTCGTTGACCCTCGCATGGGATCCGTTCACCGTGGCCATGCCCTCGGATATCGCCGAGCGGTTACCCAAAGTGCTCATTCACCGCAATATCCCAGGCGAACCCATTCACCGATTACTCCAGGCCGCAGACCGCGCCTGGTCGACGGCTGCGCCGTTGGCACCGTTCGGACCGCGGGTGCGGTGGCACGCCGCGCTGAGACAGCTCGCCGTCAATGGAGTACCGACGGTGCCTCCCCGTCGACGGATGCGGGACAACGTTCTTACGGTGCCGTGGGACCTCGTGCGGCCCAACACCTAGATACAGGCGGAGAGAGCCAATTCGATGCGCTCGGAGACACGGTCGGATCCAGCAGTAGCTTCCTGATACAACGCTCCTGCGTCGACGCGACCGATGGCAACAGCGTCACCGACGACCTCGTCGAGGGTTATCTGGGAAATTCCGCCTCCCGCAAGGTCGAGGACCGTGCGGATCGGCGTCGTGAGCCTGAAGGTGCCCGTCGACTCGAAGTCGTGAGGTGCGAGTTGGAGCCGATGAACGGCCAGGCGGGTGTCGGTGAGACGAAGATCGGTGAACGCGGATACGTGTACGAACTGCGGATGCAGGTGACCGAATCCGTGTAGTTCCGCCGCACTCTGATGCGAGATGACGGCATCGCCGCCGAACCACGCGCACCACATTGCGAACTTTTCGAGGTCGCTTCGCGGCCAATCGCTGAGCCGACAGAGGTTGCGCTCGACTCGCATCCAATCACCGGCGACGAAGTTGGCGTGGAGCGCCGAGCGACCGAACCCGAGACCTTCGGCCTGTTCGGTGGTGAAATATCCGTCCTGACTCGCCGCGAGACGACGGAGTTCGGCGGCGCTTCCTTCTATCGTGCTCATGCACTAGACAGTACGTCAAGGTGTGTTGCAGATCACAAAAATGCGCGGCGGATTGCGTCGACGTTTCACTTCCATGTCCTCCGACTCGCCGCATCGGCCGGATTCACAGAGCTCTTTCAGATTCTTCGGGAAGACTGCTCCGAATGACACGAAGCAAAACTCCCTTGATCTTGGTGCTCGTTGCCGTCCTGGTGGTCGCGGCGCTGCTCGGCGGAGAACTGTTCTTCCGTCAGCAGATCAAGTCCTGCCTGGCAGGCCAGCTCGAAAGTGAGATCGGCAGTCAGGTCGATGTCGGCCTCGGCTGGAAGCCGATACTGGTCTCGCTGATCGACAAGCAGGTCTCCTCGGTGACCCTGGACAGCGACGACGCACGGTTCGGGCCTGCCGAAGGCATGACAGTGCACGCCGAGGTCAACGACGTGAACCTTCAGCAGAGCGCGGACAGCAACGGCACGATCGGCTCGTCGAGCGCGGACATCGACTGGTCCACAGCCGGGATCGCGTCGACGCTGCAGTCGCAGGGCATCGGCGCGCTCGTCACCGGCGTGACAAGCGATGCAAGTGCGGGCACGTTGGCCTTCGCAGTCGGCGGCCTTGCGGAGCTGACCGTCAAGCCGGTCGTCTCAGGTGGCCGCGTGGACGTCCAGACCGTCGGCGCGTCGATTCTGGGACTCGGAATCCCAACCGATCTGGTGGACAGCATCGTCGGGGTTCTGTCGGACAGCTTGCAGCAGTACCCACTCGACATGGCACCGACCTCGCTGACCGTCACCGACTCCGGCATCGAACTCACTTTGCAGGGAGATCAGTACACCCTCCCGCCCGTTTCGGCGGACCAGACCCAGCAGACGCCCGAGGGCTGCTCCTTGATCGCCTGACCTGGAGTGGGGGGGGGGGGCCGCCCCCCCCCCCCCCCCCCGCGGCCCCCCCCCCCCCCCCCGGGGGGGGGGGGGGGGGCCCCCCCCCCCCCCCCCCCACTACTGCGTCACTCGGCCGAATTCGCCAGACGTTCGAAGCCTGGTCCGGTGACATCGGCAAGAGCCGAAGTTCGGCCGGTGAGAACGAGCATCAGCGATGCCGCCGGACCTTGAACAGTAAGTCCGCTGCCGAAGGTCCAGTCGAGGTCGGTGGCCTTCCAGTGCAGTGTGGCGTCCGGGATCGGAAAGATGCCGCGTGAAGGTGTACTCGTGATGAAGTCGAGTACCGCGACCTGACGTTCGTCGGTAATCCGATGCACGAGGTGCAACGGACGGCGGATGTCGTAGCCGTGCACGACTACGTCGGTGAGTGGCGCCAGCGGGCCGTTGCCCGGTGGGGTGAATCGACTGTCCGCATTCCGAGAAAGCAGTTCGGGGAGTCGTGTCGAGTACCGTCGGCCGACACCTCTCGCCATGAGTTGATTTGCGCGGTGGAAATTTCCACGCGCTCTCACCATCGTCAACCCGAACTTCCAGACTGGGGTAACCAACGGCACGACAAGATGCGCGACAACGTCTTTCACTGTCCACTCGCTGCACAGCGACGGAGTCGCCCACTGCTCAGAACTGAGATCCCACACCGTTGCAGCCAAAGCCCGACGCTCCTCCGCAATCGCGGAAAAAATCTCGTCGGCGCTACTCATCTTCGGAGGATAAGCCGATAAGGCCCGATAGCTACCGAACTTCGACGAAGTTTCGAGAAAACCGGACTCAGAGACCGTCCAACACTGCTCGCGTCCCGGACAGACCCAATCGCGTTGCACCTGCTTCGACCATGGCCAACGCCGCCTCGGTCGTCCGTATACCGCCGCTGGCTTTCACCCCGAGCCTGCCCCCTACGGTGGCGGCCATCAACTTCACTGCCTCGACACTAGCGCCTCCGGCGGGATGGAAGCCGGTGGAGGTCTTGACGAAATTGGCGCCCGCTCTCTCCGCCGCCACACAGGTTTCGACGATCGCTTCCTCGGACAGTGCGGCCGATTCGATGATGACCTTCAGGATCGCCGAAGATCCGATGGCTTCACGAACCGTCAGAATGTCGGCGAGCACCGCGTTGTAATCTCCCTCGACCGCCGCACCTATGTCGATCACCATGTCGATCTCGCGGGCGCCCTGATCGACTGCCAGTCGTGCTTCCGCCCCCTTGACGAGGGAATGATGCTTGCCGGACGGAAATCCGGCCACGACGGCGGTCACCAAACCTTCAGCGTGGATGGGCAGCATCGACGGCGAGACGCAGACCGCGAGCACGCCGAGAGCGCGGCCCTCGACAATCAGGGCCTCCACGTCTGCGCGGGTCGCTTCCGGTTTGAGCAGCGTGTGATCGACCATGCGGGCCAGTTCGGCGCGGGTGAGAGACATGGAGGCAAGCCAACCACAGCCCGACGGCCGAGGAGGACTCGCGCGCTGCGCGCACACTGGTGGACACAGCGGTCCGGACCACCTGAGACAATCGAGAAATGAGTTCCGCTGCTGTCGCCGACGACCGTCGCTACGTCCTGTCACTCGGATGCCCCGACCGCACGGGCATCGTCGCCAAGATCTCGACATTCCTCGCCGACGTCGGTGGATGGATCGTCGAGGCCGCGTACCACGCCGATCCCGACACCGACTGGTTCTTCACTCGGCAAGCGGTCCGTGCGTCTTCGGTCGATATGAGCATCGACGAATTACGGGCTCGCTTCGAGGCCGTCGCCGCCGAGATCGGCCCGGAAACAGAATGGACGCTCCATGATTCGGGCGAACGTAAGCGTGTCGTCATTCTGGTCAGCAAGGAAGCCCACTGCCTGCACGACCTGCTGGGGCGCGCCGCCGGCGGCGAGCTGCCCGCCGAGATTTCCGCAGTGATCGGCAATCACAAGTCTCTCGAGTCGGTTGCGACCGCGCACGGCGTTCGGTTCCACCACGTCGAATTCGCCAAGGACCCCGCTGAGCGCGGCCCTGCTTTCGACGAAGTCCGTGACCTCGTCGACTCGTACGACCCACATGCCGTCGTACTCGCCCGGTTCATGCAGGTGCTACCGGAGGAGCTATGCGCCCATTGGTCGGGCCGCGCCCTCAACATCCATCACAGCTTCCTGCCGTCGTTCGTCGGCGCGCGTCCGTATCATCAGGCATTCGCCCGCGGCGTGAAGCTGATCGGGGCAACGTGTCACTACGTGACAGCCGAACTCGACGCAGGCCCGATCCTGGAGCAGGACGTCATCCGCGTCGACCACTCCGACGAGGTCGCGGACATGGTCCGGCAAGGCCGCGACATCGAAAAACTGGTTCTGTCCCGCGGACTGCGCTGGCACCTCGAGGACCGAGTCCTCGTTCACGGCAAGAAGACCGTCGTCTTCAGCTGAGGCCCCGGAGTCATCAGAGAAGCCGCAGGCGCAAGACCTCTTCGTTGAACTCGTCGATCGCCTCGACGGAGCTCATATGCCCGATCCGCGGTATCTCGATAAGCCTGCTGAGGTGATCGTGGCTCTCCAACGCCCGCGCAAGCTTGCGCGCCTGCACCGGTGGAGTCAGCCGATCCGCGGTACCGACCAGCACACTCGTCGGCACGCTCATGTTGGCCAACGCTTCGTGAATGTCGAGCTCGGTCAGCGCAGCTCCCCAGATCCCCCGCGTCCGAGGTTGGCACTCGAGCACGATTTTTTCGCAGAACGCGACCTCGGCAGGTGTCGCACCCGGGGCCATCGAGACGTACTTGATGGCCTGTCTCATCACCGGTGACGGCCGAAGTGGCACGGCCGACCCGAGTACCGCGCGCGACAGTGGCAACGGGACTCGACGAAAACGCTCCGGAAGTGGAATGACCGTTGTCTCGCGAACGAGGCTGTCGGTGGCAGTGCTTGCAAGGAGTACCGCACTGACGAGTCGGTCGACCTGTTTCGGGTAGCGGCCGGCCCACGCCATGATCGACATGCCGCCCATACTGTGCCCGACCAGAACGGCCTTGTTGTCCTCGGTGACGGTAGCGGCCAGGACGCCGGCGAGGTCGTCGGCCAGAACGTCGGGTCCGAGCAACCTGGTACCGACGTCGCTGCGACCGTGGCCGCGTTGGTCGTACACGATGACCGAGTAGTTCTCGGCGAACGCGTTGATCTGCGGGATCCAGTAGTCCGCCGAACATGTCCACCCGTGACTGAACACGATCGGTGGAGCATCCGGGTCGCCGTACACACGGACGTGAAGTTCTGCACCGTCATCGGTGACGACAGGGACGATGCGGGGAACGAACGTCGGCGTCCGAAGTAATGCGTCCGGGGCAGTGTCGGTGGTCCTTGTGATCGAAGTGCGAGCCCGTCGCCGCACGAGGTAGACACCGATTCCTGCCGCGGCAGCCAGTCCCCCGATGCCGAGGATGGCACCTTCTACAGCTCTACGTGAAACCACGAACCGAACTCCTTCGATATTGGTGACAGGACTGATCGATACGACGCAGCCGAGGGCTTTGCGTCGTATCGGATCTGTACGGGTCACACGCGTGCGCCAACGGCCCGGCCGCTGCAGCAACGCCGTGGTGCAGCTACCAGCGCGGTCCGCGCTGAATGCTGTCCACCTTCGGTCGCACGTCGATCAGGTAGACGCACACCGCGACCACACCGATCAGGCCGATGAAGTTGATGGCTCCGAAAACGAAGATGACCAGCAACGCCACGATCAGGATGGCGAGCCATACAGGCTTGGTCAGCTTGTCCACCGCGGTGAAGGCGTCGGGCCGCTGCCTGACGGCGTGGAACACCGCGTAGGCAGCACCGCCGAGCGCGATGAAGCGAAGGATGAGAAGGATCCACGAAGTGAGACTGTCGACGGCTAACACGAGACCCATACTACGCAAAACGCCCCCCACACCGCTCGATGCAGGGGGCATTCAGGGTTGAAAATCAGCTAGTGGACTTCTTTGCAGGCGCCTTCTTGGCAGGCGCTGCGGTCTGCTTGGCTGCGGTAGCAGGCGTGGGAGTCGAGGCAGACTCGGCCTTCTTCGCCGGAGCCGCCTTCTTCAAGGGAGCATCCACGTTGCCGCGGGTCTTGGACTCGACCTTTCCAGCGGTTCCGCTGACCTTCTGCGAAGCGTCGGTGGCAGCTTCCTTGGCGTTGTCACCGGCCTCGTCGATCTCGTCGGCCAGTTCGTCCGCGGTGTCGCGGACCTTGTCCGACGCAATGCCTGCGAGTGCAGCTGCGCGTTCGCCGACAGCGCGCGTCTGCGAAGCAACGGTTCCCAGCGCTTGCTCGGTGAGATCGACGACGTCGTTGGCTGCGGCGTTCGCACGATCGAGACCTTCTTCGACAGCCGGTGTGCGACGGATGCGCTCGACGGCCTCTTCGCCGCGCTCGGCGAGAGAAGTGTAAAGATCCGATGCAACCTTCAGGTATGCCTCTGCCACCTTGCGCAGCTCGTCCTGGGTGAAACGCTCACGCAGGTCGGCGATTTCGTCAGGGAGTTCGGCGGGCAACTTAGCGAGGCGCTCACGAAGACCCTCTACGCCCTCGGTCACATCTTCGGACAGGTCGGCGATCCGGGCCCGTGCGGTGTCGACACGCTCGGTGACCTCGGTGCTGCGGGACTCGGCGCGTGAACGAACCTGCGCTACGACGTCCGCGACAGCCTGGACAACTGCGTCGCCTGCGCCGACTGCGGCGTACAGAGGGGTCTGAATATCGAAGTTTTTGGGATCAGTCATGAGAAGACTCCTGTGTGGGTGATTCTGGGTCTGTTGACACATCGGGTTCGGGCGGCGACGACGCTGCGTCGCTCGCTTTACGCGCTTGTTCGTTCTCACGACGAAACGAGTCGTAGATTTCGATCAGCACGTGCTTTTGCCGTTCGGTGATCTCGGTGTCGCCGAGCAGCGTGTCTCGAACCGGACCGTGTGGACGTTCTTCCAAGAACCCGGCCCGTACGTATAGAGCTTCCGAGGACACACGCAGACCCTTGGCGATCTGCGCGAGCACGTCGGCGGAGGGTTTACGAAGCCCGCGTTCGATCTGACTCAAATACGGATTGCTCACCCCCGCCCTCGACGCGAGTTGCCGCATGGACACCTGCGCGGCCTCGCGTTGCGAACGGATGTAACTGCCGATGTCCGATGCTGCTGTGGTCACGACACTGGCGACAAGATCACTCGCCTCCGCCACGACCTCCGTAGCTTCGGAGACCTTGGCGACTATCCCCTGATTGTCGGTCTGATCATCATTGCTGGGGGTCATGTTCACTACTCGTTCCTGCATCGAAACTTGTGGTCTCGGCGTCAGGACCGACCATACCCAAGGGTGCTTGCTATTGCAAGCACTCTGCTAGCACTCCTGCCCAGGGACACAATGGCGGGTTGGCGAATCAAAAAATCAGATTCGACACCGAGTAGATGGCCAAACCTGCCAACGCCCCGACAACGGTGCCGTTGATACGGATGAACTGGAGATCGCGACCCACCTGCAACTCGATTTTCGAACTCGCCTCTTCCGCATCCCAGCGAGCGACCGTGTCGGTAATGATCGTGGTGATCTCGTCTGCATAGTTGGCGGCGATGTAGCGCGCTCCGCCGAGCAGCCAGCCATCGACCTTGCCGCGGAGTTCGTCATCGTCGCGCAGCCGAACACCCCAGCCGGCCGCGTTCTCGCTGATCTTGCGTCGCAAGGTGCTCGACGGGTCGTCCACCGACTCCATGATCAACCGCTTGGCGACCTTCCAGGTGGCGGATGCAAGCCCCGTGACCTCGGCGCGACCCATGATCTGGGACTTCAGCGATTCGGCCTTCTCGATCGTCGCCGGATCATGCTGGAGATCGTGCGCATAGTCGACGAGGAACTTGTTGGCGGCCAGCCTCAGCTCGTGCTCCGGCGTCGACCTGACTTTCCAGGTGAACTCGACGAGTTCCTTGTATATCTTCTCCCCGAGCAGCGTGTCGACGAACTTCGGCGACCAGGTCGGAGAATCGCGACTGACGACGCGTTCGATCGTCTCCTGACTTCCCAGCGCCCACTGGTGAGCACGCTCGGCGAGCATGTCGATCAACGGCAGCTGGCGATTCTCCTTGATGAGTTCGCCCAACACCCGACCGATCGGCGGACCCCATTCCGGGTCGGCGAGCCTCCGCACGATGGTGTTGTCGATCACCTGCGTGATGTCGTCGTCGTTGAGCACTTCGACGACCCCGCGCAGCACCGTCGCCGATTCGGCCGCGACTCTGTCCGCGTTCTCCGGCTGCGCCAACCAGGTCCCGAGCCGGAGCGGAATTTGTGCCGAACCGATCTTTTCCGACACGACATCGGGCGCCAGGAAATTGCTTCCGACGAACGAGCCGAGGCTGGCACCGAGCTGATCCTTCTTCTTCTTGATGATGGCCGTGTGTGGGATCGGAATACCCAACGGGTGCTTGAAGAGTGCGGTCACCGCGAACCAGTCCGCCAGCGCACCGACCATTCCCGCCTCGGCCGCGGCCCGGACGTAGCCGACCCACTCGCCTGCGCCTCGGGACTCCTGCCATCTGCAGAACATGTAGACCACGGTGGCGAATACCAGGAACCCCGTTGCGAGGCCCTTCATCTTGCGAAGGTCGCGACGCTTGGTCGCATCGTCGAAGTTCATCAGCTGCACCTCGCCATTGTGCCTGCGTTCGGCGAGAGCGGTCGTCCCGGATGCACCGATCCGCACAGGCAGCTCGGTGCGGCAGGAATCGATACAACAGGACGCCTAAGCTGAGGCGGGAACGAAAACGACGGGATACGGCGGACACACGTGGCGAGAAATGCGACGACAGCGGCAAAAGTGAGCAGTCCGAAAGCGACGGAAGACGGCACACTCGAAGCAGAAGTCGACACCAAGAAGGCAGATACCGAGGCGGCAACGAAGCCAGCGAAGCCGGACGGCAGAAAACGGCGGTGGCGCGATCACAAGATCGCCCGGCGTGAAGAACTCGTCGACGGCACGTTGGCCGCAATTCGCTTGCGGGGCCGCGAGATCGGCATGGACGAGATCGCATCGGAGATCGGGATCTCGAAGACGGTTCTCTACCGCTACTTCACCGACAAGAACGATCTGACCAACGCAACGATGACTCGTTATGTCGAGACGACCCTCGCCCCACGGATCTACACGGCCATCTCGGAAGAACTCGATGAATATCAACTCACCCGGGCTGTCATCGCGGCCTACGTGGAGACGGTCGCCACCGACCCCGAGGTCTACCTCTATGTGATGGCCAACAATGCCGGCACCAATCGTGACGTTGTCGCCGAGTCGGAGCGCATGATCGCCGAGTTGCTCGCGACCGTCCTCGGCGAACGACTGCGCGCTCGCGAAATGGACTCCGGCGGGTCGGTGCCCTGGGCGTTCGCGATCGTCGGCGCCGTCCAGCTGGCCACGCACTGGTGGATCTCGAACAAGTCAATGTCGGCCGAGGACCTCATCGACTATCTATGCATGTTGATGTGGGGTGGAATCCACGGCGTCGCGCAGGCCGACGGATCGCCGGCGAAGTTCAAATCGCAGCCGCACCCGCTCGTCGACGAGGACCGCCCCTGAGCAGGACACGTGGGGGCAGGTACTCAAAAACAAGCAATGTAGGTTAGCGTTGCCTATGCGCTTACGGACACTCTCGACATTCGCCCCGGTGATCGCTGCCCTCGCGGTAGTAACCATGACAGCCTGTGGCACCGATTCCGGCAGCGAACCCGCTGCCGACGGACCCACCGTCGACACGATATTCGGCGAAGTCACCGTACCGGCCGCTCCTCAACGCGTCGTCGCACTCGGATGGTCGGACGCCGAGACGGCGCTAGCACTCGGAGTGCAGCCCGTCGCTGCAAGCGACTGGCTCGCCGTCGGCGGTGACGGACTCGGACCATGGGTCGAGGAAAGCTACGACACCGCGCCGACGATCCTCGGTACCTACGAGATCGACGTCGAATCGGTGGCCGCACTCGAGCCAGACCTGATCCTGTGGACTCGCAGCACGAACGACCAGGCAGTCTACGAGGACCTTTCCGACATCGCTCCGACCGTCGGCGCACCCGTCGGCACCGACATCGCCTACGGAACAACGTGGGACGGGCAGACCCAGTTGATCGCCGACGTGCTCGGCAAATCCGAGGACGGTCGCCAGATCATCGACGAGACCAACGAAAAGTTCGACGAGGCCGTCGCGGCGAACCCGCAGTTCGCCGACAAGACCGTTGCCGTCGGCACCCTCTACAGCGGCCAACTCGGCGCCTACGTCGACGGGGACGTCCGCGTGGACTTCATGAAGAGGCTCGGTTTCGTCAACAAGCCCGAAATTCAGGCGCTCGCCGAGCCGAACAAGTACGCAATCACGCTCTCTGCCGAGAACACAGCTGCCCTCGACGCCGATCTGACCGTGATGTTTCCGATCGGAAGCAGTGCCGAGTCGATCACCAACGACGCTGCCATCCAAGCACTCCCCTCCGCTCGCGACGGCCGACTCGTCGTCCTCGGAGACCAGAACCTGAACAACGCTTTCTCTTCCGCGTCCGCGGCAGGCACCCAGTACGCCCTCGACAACGCGGTACCGCTCTTCGAAAAGGGTTGATCACACTCTCCCCGGCGGGCTGGTCACACTCTCCCCGGCGGGCTGGTCACACTCTCCCCGGCGGGCTGGTCACACTCTCTCTGGCGGGCTGGTCACACTCTCCCCGGCGGGAAGCCACCTTCGGCGATCGGCCCCCAGCTCTCGATCGTGATGCGTATCAACGATTTTCCCTGTTTGCGCATCGCCTCCCGATACTCGTCCCAGTCGGAATGCTCACCGGCGACGCTACGGAAGTACTCGACGAGCGGTTCCACCGAATCCGGGAGGTCGATGATCTCGGCCGTACCGTCGATTTGGACGTAAGCATCGTTCCACTCGTCCGAGTGAATCAACGCGGTCACCGACGGGTTGCGACGAATGTTGTAGACCTTCGCGCGCTCCGGGTACGTCGCAATGACGATGCGGCCTTCCGAATCGAGCCCGGACGTAACCGGCGAGACTTGCACTCCGCCGTCGCGTTTACGGGTGATCAGGGTCAGGTGGTGTCGAGGAGAAACGAAGTCGAGCATCGTGGAGCGGTCGACGGATTGTGCTGACGCAAGTTTCGGGGCCATGAATCCCAGGGTAGATCTCCGCCGCGGACTAGGGTCTGTTCATGGCCAAGTCATCCGAGAAGTCGGCGTCACCGGACAACGCGGAATCGAAGGACGAGAAGCCTTCGTTGTGGTCTACCCCGCCCGGCAAAATCCTCCGCGCGACCGATTCGACGCGTATCGAGGACATCGACTTCGATGAGACGCCCGGATTCGAGGGCACGAAAGCGGAGGGTCAGGATCTCCTCCTCGAGCGCGGTGAAGTTCTTTCCGCCCTTCAGGAAAAGTTGTACGCCAACGGACGTGCCGGAGATCTGCGCTCGATTCTTCTGGTACTGCAGGGAATGGACACTGCGGGCAAGGGCGGGATGGTCCGCAATGTCATCGGGATGGTCGATCCGCAGGGCGTCGACCTTGCCTCTTTCGGGGTTCCCACCAAGGAAGAGAAGCAGCACCATTATTTGTGGCGAATTCGTAAGGCCCTACCCCGCGGCGGCAAGATAGGGGTCTTCGATCGGTCGCATTACGAGGATGTGTTGGTCGTAGCGGTCCACGACCTGGTTCCGCGCCAGGTGTGGGAACCAAGATTCGACGAGATCAACGCTTTCGAGAAGGACCTCACCGAACAGGGCACGCTCATCATCAAGGTCGCCTTGTTCGTCTCGCCGGAAGAGCAGCGAGCGCGACTGCAGGAGAGGCTGGACCGTCCAGACAAGCACTGGAAATATAATCCGAGCGATGTCACCGAGCGTAAATTCCTACCGCAATATCGCACCGCGTACCAACGCGCCATCGATCGAACGAATACCGATTACGCACCGTGGTTCGTCATCCAGGCCGACCGGAAGTGGTACAGCCGACTGGCAGTAACGGAGTTGCTGATCGATGCACTGGAACAGCTCGAACTCGACTGGCCCGCTGCCGATTTCGACGTCGAGCTGGAAAAAAGGCGGCTGGCTGAAAGCTAGTGCCGAACCGTCAGAGCAGTCTTGGGGTAGTGCGGTGGAGTCGGTGATCGTGCTTGACCACTCCGCCCACCAGGCCCATGGCCCCCGCAATTGCCACCACGCAGACACTGCCTGCCAACACTGCCAGAGCGTCGTAGCCAGAACCTACTGCGACCAGGAACAAGCCCATCGCAGTGACGGCAAGCAATGCCAGTCCGTAACCAACCCAGCCTGCGAACGTATTGAGTTTCATCTCGGGTCCCTTCGCCGAAGAGAACTGTGCTGACCCGACTTCGACGCTACGCCCGCGTAGTACGCCTTTCGCATACATTTTCGGATACGAAAGGCGTACGAGAACTCAGAATGTCTTGGCGTCGATCACGAACCGGTAGCGGACGTCGCTCTTCAACACGCGCTCGTACGCCTCGTTGATCTTGTCGGCGGCAATGGTCTCGATCTCGGCACCGATGTGGTGTTCAGCGCAGAAGTTCAACATTTCCTGCGTCTGCGCAATGCCACCGACCATCGAACCCGCGAGGCTACGACGGTTGGCCGCAAGGGTGAATCCGCGCACCTTGATGGGCTCGGACGGAAGCCCCAGGATGACGAGCGAGCCGTTCATCGCGAGCAATGACATGTGCTTGTCCATGTCGATCTCTGCCGACACGGTATTGATGATCAGGTCGAATTCACCACGAAGCTTCTTGAACGTCGCGGCGTCGGAAGTGGCGTAGTAGTGATGCGCACCGAGGCGCTTGCCGTCCTCTTCCTTGTTGAGCGACTGACTGAGCACGGTCACCTCGGCGCCGAGTGCATTGGCGATCTTGACGCCGACATGTCCCAGTCCGCCCATACCGATGATGGCGACCTTCGTTCCGGGTCCGGCTCCCCAATGCTTGAGCGGGGAGTACAGCGTGATGCCTGCGCACAGGAGAGGCGCCGCGACGTCGAGCTCGATTCCCTCCGGAATGGAAAGAACGAACCCTTCGGTGACGACGATGTGCGTGGAGTATCCGCCCTGGGTGATGGTGCCGTCGGCCTGCTTGGAGTTGTAGGTCGCCGTCACACCCTTGCTGCAGTACTGCTCTTCGTCGGCAAGGCAGGCCTCGCACTCGCCGCAGGAATCCACGAAGCACCCGACGCCGACGCGGTCGCCGACCTTGTGCTTACTGACATCGGAACCGACCTCGGAGACGATGCCCGCGATTTCGTGTCCCGGAACGACGGGGTAGGTGGTGCCGCCCCACTCGTTCCGGGCGGTGTGGATATCGGAGTGACAGATACCGGCGAACTTGACCTCGATGAGGACATCGTTGGGTCCGAGCTCACGACGCTCGATGGTGACCTTCTCGAGCGGAGCATCAGGGGCCGTCGCGGTATATGCAGTAGCTGAAGTCATAGCTACATTGCTACCTACCCATCGGTAGCCATGCAAAGCGGACACTCCCGCCAGCAGGGTATTCCCAGCAGGCGGGAGTGATTCACAACAATCCGGACCGGTGCTCTAACCGTTGCGGGCGATATTGAGACCCAGCCAGCCGACATACGTGCCGAGTCCGATGAGGCCGATCTTACGAGTCTTGGGGTACGCAATGGCAGCACCGACAGCGAGTTCGGTAGCTCCGTTGCGGCTGATCCAGGTCCTGGTGTCGCGAGGGAAAGGACGCTTGGTGATTCCTTCGAACGCCTCGGGAACGACGAAATGCGCGGCACCCGTCGCTGCCAATACAATTCCGAACACCTTCGGAACGAGTCCGCCGGACTTCTTCGACTTGCTCACTCTGCTGTCCCCTGTTCTGCGCGTCGGCGCACCCGTCGCGCCGCTGCCACCAAGTTACGCAACGACGGTTCCAGTTGCCAATACTGGCGTGTTTTGAGGCCACCGTCGGGATTGGCCCACAACCGGTCGATGTCGATCGTCGCGGCTGCCTGTGTCAGTAGCTCGTCGAGTTCGTCGATGTCGGGGATACGCGCCGAACGACTCTCGTACACGCCCGGACCGACTCCATGGCTGAGGACGTTCTCCTGCAAAGCACCGAGAACCCAGTCGATGGATCGTGTTGCCACGATCGCCGTGACATCGGCATCGAGGTTCTCGATCGCGTCGACCACCGACGCACGAGTGGAGTACCCCAGATGCGTGTGAATCTGGGTCTCGGCCTGTGCACCCGACGTCGCCAGCCGAAACGCCTCGACCGACCAACGGAGGTATTCTTTGCGCCCCTTCTCACGCGAGGGCAACAGTTCACGCAACGCCGGCTCGTCGACCTGAATGATCCCGATCCCGGCTTTCTCGAGATCGGCGATCTCGTCACGAATGGTCAGGGCAACCTGGTCGGCCACCTCGTGCAGTGGGAGATCCTTCCGCACGAACGAACGGGCGAGCATGGTGACCGGTCCGGTCAGGATTGCTTTGACCGGCTTGTCCGTCAACGACTGCGCGAACGCTGTCCACTCGACGCTCATCGGTTCCGGCCGGGCCACGTCGCCGTACAGAATGGGCGGACGCACGCATCGTGAACCGTACGTCTGGACCCACCCGTTGGTCGTCGTGGCGAACCCTTCGAGCGCTTCGGCGAAGAACTGAATCATGTCGTTGCGTTCCACCTCGCCGTTCACCAAGACGTCGAGCCCGATGTCCTCCTGCAGCCGAATGACCTGCTCGATCTCGTCCTCGACGAGCGCGTGATAGTCAGCAGTATCGATACGGCCCTGTCCCAGTTCGTATCTCGCCTGCCTCATTGCCGAAGTTTGCGGGAACGAACCGAGGGTGGTGGCGGGCATCAGCGGAAGATTCAGCTTCTTGTGCTGCGCGATCTTCCGCTCGGCGTACGGCAGTCGAACCCGCATGTCGGGCGTTACGTTGTAAACCCGGTGCCGCACCGCGTGCTTCTGCTTGAAGTGCACCTCGGTCGGCTTCTTGCGCCACCTGTCCGACGGCCCGTCGGTGAGCGCCTTTGCCAAGGCAACGACCTCGCCGACTTTTTGCTTCGCGAACGCAAGACGATCGGCGACGTTGCCGTCGATGTCGTACTCGCTCAGCACGTCGTACGGAACGTGCAGCAGTGTCGACGACGTCGAGACGACGAGGTCTTCGCACACCTCTTTCAATCGCTCGAGGTAGTCGAGCACGACGACGCGGTCGGCACGCCACACGGTGCGGCCGTCGATGACTCCAGCGTAGAGGCGTTTGCGTTTCATTCCGGAAATGGCGGCGAGCTCTTCCGGCTCGAGCCTGCCTGCGACGAGGTCCAGACCGATTGCCTCGATCTTGGTGGCTGCGAGAATCGGCAGCGCAGGGCCGAGAGACCCGTATTGACCTGTCACGAGAAGTCGGGGTCGCAACGCCGTCGTCGACAGGGCGGTGTACGCGCGGTCGAGTGCTGCCAGCTCCTCGGCTGTTCGTTCAGCAGTGAATGCGGGCTCGTCCAGCTGGACGCAGGTAGCACCTCGCAGGGCAAGCAACTCGAAGAGGGCACTGTACTGCGTAAGCAGATCCCCCAGCCGATCGAGCGGGGAGAATCCTTGCGCTGCCAGAGATCCGGCCTTGGACAACAACAGCAGCGATACCGGGCCGAGCACAACGGGGCGCAGTTCGATACCGCGGGCCTTCGCCCGATCGAACTCATCGAGCAGGCTCTCCGCGTGCAGTGAGAACGGCGTCGACTCGTCGATCTCGGGTTGGCGGTAGAAGTAATTGGAGTCGAAATACCGCACCAGCTCCAGCGGCGGGAGATCAGGCTTGCCGCGAGCAACGGTGAAGTAGAAATCGAGCGGATGCATCTCCCCTTCGAGCGGGGCGAAGCGCGTCGGAACTGCCCCGAAAAGCAATGCGTCGTCGAGGACATGATCGTAGAAGGAGAAGGTGTTTCCGGGGACTTGCGTCAACCCGGTTGCATGGAGTTCGTCCCAGGTGTCTTCCTGAAGGGAACGACCTACGGACTGGAGTGCGGCGCGGGCGGCAGGCGTCGACCTACCGTTCCAGTAGGTCTCGAGTGCGCGCTTCAATTCTCGCCGCGGGCCGATTCTCGGGTATCCCAGGATGCTCGAACCGAATTCGGCTGCGCTACTCGCCACGAAAGGGTTCCTTCCAGTGAGGGTGCAACGGCAGACGCGAGTGGGAATACGTTGCCGACAACGTATTCCCACTCACCTGCGCGAAGCGCCTACCTATTTTGCGAAACGACCGTTCTCGTACTGGTAGAAACCTGATCCGGTCTTCTTGCCGACCAGCCCTGCCTCGACCATACGTAGCAGAAGCGGCGGGGCGGAGAACAACGGTTCCTTGAACTCTTCGTACATCGAGTCGGCAATCGACTTGACGGTGTCGAGTCCGACGAGGTCGGCCAATGCCAAGGGCCCCATGGGATGTGCGAGGCCCAGCACTGTCGCTTTGTCCACGTCTTCCTTGGTGGCGAACCCGGACTCGACCATGCGAATGGCCGAGAGCAGGTACGGCACCAGGAGCGCGTTGACGACGAAACCCGAACGGTCTGCAGACCGGACGACCTGCTTGCCGAGTACTTCGCTGGCGAATTTCTCCGCACGCTCGGCGACAGCCTGGCTTGTCTTGAGAGTGGTGACGAGCTCGACGAGCGGGAGCACCGGCACCGGGTTGAAGAAATGCATACCGACGACACGATCCGGTGACTTGGTCGCAATTCCCAGCTTCATGATGGGGATCGACGACGTGTTGGACGCGAGTACTGCATTCGGGTCCGTCACCACCGAATCGAGCTCGGCAAAAATGTCGGCCTTGATCTTCTCGTCCTCGAGAACGGCCTCGACAACGAGCTGACGGTCGGCGAAGTCACTGAGGTCGGAGGTGAACCGCAACCGCCAGGCTGCCTGCTCACGTTCTCGCTCGGTGATCTTGCCGCTGCTGACACCACGGTCCAACGACCGCAGGATGCGTGCGCGTCCTGCAGCCGTCAGCTCACGTGTCTGTTCGTAGACCAGCACGTCGACGTGTGCGCGTGCGCACACCTCGGCAATTCCGGCACCCATCTGCCCGATGCCGATAACGCCGACTCGCTGAATTTTCTCGCTGGTCACGTCAGCTCCTTGGCCTTACTGGTCGTTCGAGTCGGACGTGGCGATCAGTGGAACTGGCCCTCTTCGGTGGAGCCCTTCAGCGCTGCGGTCGAGGTGTTCGGGTCGACCGTGGTGGCGATGGTGTCGAAGTAGCCTGCGCCGACCTCACGCTGGTGCTTGACGGCGGTGAAGCCACGCTCTTCGGCAGCCTTGAACTCGCGCTCCTGCAGGTCGACGAACGCCGTCATGCCTTCGCGGGCGTAACCGTGGGCCAGGTCGAACATGCCGTAGTTGAGCGAGTGGAATCCGGCGAGGGTGATGAACTGGAACTTGAAGCCCATCGCGCCGAGCTCCTTCTGGAACTTGGCGATGGTCGCATCGTCCAGGTGCGCCTTCCAGTTGAACGAAGGCGAGCAGTTGTAGGCGAGCATCTGGTCCGGGAATTCGCTACGAACCGACTCGGAGAAGCGCTTGGCAACCTCGAGGTCAGGAACGCCGGTCTCCATCCAGATGAGGTCCGCGTACGGTGCGTAAGCCTTCGCACGAGCGATGCACGGCTCGATGCCGTTCTTGACGCCGTAGAAACCTTCTGCGGTGCGGGTTCCGTCGAGGAACTCCACGTCGCGCTCGTCCACATCGGACGTGATGAGGGTTGCGGCCTCGGCGTCGGTGCGGGCGATGATGACCGAGGGGACATCGGCGACGTCGGACGCGAGGCGAGCCGAGGTCAGGGTACGGATGTGCTGCTGGGTCGGGATGAGCACCTTGCCACCGAGGTGGCCGCACTTCTTCTCCGAAGCGAGCTGATCCTCCCAGTGCACACCTGCGGCACCGGCAGCGATCATGGCCTTCTGCAGCTCGTAAGCGTTCAGCGCGCCACCGAATCCTGCTTCGGCGTCGGCGACCACTGGGGCGAGCCAGTTGCTGACCGAGGTGTCACCCTCGACCTTGGCGATCTCGTCGGCGCGCAGCAGTGCGTTGTTGATGCGGCGAACGACGGTCGGCACCGAGTTGGCCGGGTAGAGGCTCTGGTCCGGGTACGTGTGGCCCGAGAGGTTGGCGTCGCCGGCAACCTGCCAGCCGGAGAGGTAGATGGCTTTCAGGCCGGCGCGAACCTGCTGCACGGCCTGGTTGCCGGTGAGTGCACCGAGCGAGTTGATGTAGTCCTCGTTGGTCACGAGGTCCCACAGGATCTCGGAGCCGCGGCGGGCAAGTGTTGCTTCCTCTACCACGGTGCCCTGCAGCTTGGAAACCTGTTCTGCGGTGAAATTACGCGTCACGCCCTTCCAGCGAGGGTTGGTGTCCCAATCCTGCTGGATCTCGGCGGTGGTCTTCGGGGTGCCGGTGGTCGACATCGGAGCTCCAGTCTCTTCTCATCTTCTCGGCCTGCGTCGAAAGGAATTCTTCACATCGTTGCCAGGCCCTTCGGGTGTACTCCAAAACAATGGCACACCCAAAAATGCCCGTCCACCTGTTGCTAGTGCCAATCTTGGCTAGCTTTTCAACACCCGTTGCTAAGTTTGCAAAGTTCCAGCCGACGCGAACCCTCGCCGAACGGACAGGCTGGTTACCGGCCAGTAGGCCGAAACCGCAGGCTACGAACGCAATTTGAGAAACTCCCACCGGATGCCTTACCGGACGTTTGTACTGTTTGATTGCGGGCGTCTGAATCGAAACAG
This sequence comes from Rhodococcus sp. UYP9, assembly GCF_040547235.1. NCBI lineage: Bacteria > Bacillati > Actinomycetota > Actinomycetes > Mycobacteriales > Nocardiaceae > Rhodococcus > Rhodococcus sp. UYP9. Next base: position 601,510 of record NZ_JBEPPH010000002.1, on the reverse strand, counting down.
TGACGAAGTCGATTTGTTAGTGGTGTGAGCGTAATCACAGCAGGATGGAGACTGGCCCATGCATTCCCTGCTAGAAATCAGCTCCGCACGCGATCCCGAGCAGCCGGCTGCGAGAGAGAGGATGCGATCAATCGACTCGCTTCCGGGGCTCGACGCGTGCTGGAGACCACCCCGAGTACACCGAGTGACGCAATGAGGACGCCGCCGACGATGGCGAACATGTCGGTCACCAACAGATCCGCGGGGAACGCGAGAATCAGCGGCGAGAGCGCCAGCGTCACCCCGAGGACCACGTGCGCCCAGTGGCTCGATCTCGACGCACTGGACATCGCCCAGAGAGCAGTGCCTGCCGACAGCATGCCGAGGATGAGGATGGCGCCGGACACCCCGGTGTCTCCATCGACGGGAAGCCAAATGGTGGACGTCACGAGGACCACTCCGGTAATCAGGACGATGGCGTCGCGTACAACTTCGTTCGTGTGGTCCGACATCTGCAGACTCCCTCTTGTTCGCGGCTGAATCTTTGGTTCGAAGGCTGAAATCAACTCCCATTCCGGTATACGCCGAGATGCGACTTCGGGGTCGTTACATCACCGAATCGTGACCCGCGAGCGACCGAGGCGAACGTTGTTAAGCACTGTCTTCACAGGCGTAGCCTGGGCGCATGTCCAAAACGTTCGTCGGCGTGCGGCTGCGGCAGCTTCGGTCCGAGCGCAAGATGAGCCAGGTTGCACTGGCTGGTCAGCTCGAGATCTCGGCGAGCTATCTCAACCAGATCGAACACGACGTCCGCCCACTGACAGTGCCCGTGCTGCTTCGTATTTCCGAGGTTTTCGGTGTCGATACCTCGTTCTTCTCCTCCGAGGACGACACCAGACTCGTCGCCGAGCTTCGAGAGGTCGCACTGGATCAGGACATGGGCATCGCTGCCGACGCTCACGAGATCGCACAGATGGTCTCTTCTCATCCGCAGTTGGCTCGGGCGATGGTGAACATGCACCGCCGGTACCGCAATACGACGGCTCAGCTCGCGGCCGCCACCGACGAGCGATTCAGCGACGGCAGTGGCAGCGGTTCCATCAGCAAACCGCACGAAGAAGTACGCGACTACTTCTACCAACGGCAGAACTATTTACATGAATTGGATACCGCCGCAGAGGAGTTGACCTCTCGGATCCGATTCCACCGCGCCGACGTCGGCGGTGAGATCGCCCGCCGACTCGAAACGGTCCACGAGGTACAGATCGTCAATCGAATCGACCTCGGCGAGAATGTTCTGCACCGGTTCGATCCGCGTACCCGGGTCCTGGAAATTTCCACGCACCTCTCGGGCGGGCAGAAGGTTTTCAAGTACGCGGCAGAGTTGGCCTACCTCGAATGTGCCGATCTCTTGGACAGAATGGTCGAAGAGGGCGGTTTCACGAGCGAACAATCGAAGAAGCTCGCGATCCTCGGGTTCGCCAATTATTTCGCTGCTGCCACAGTTCTTCCGTATCGCCAGTTCCATGATGTGGCCGAGGAATTTCGCTACGACATCGAGCGATTGTCGGCCTTCTTCTCGGTCAGCTACGAGACCGTCTGCCACCGCCTTTCGACGCTTCAACGGCCCAAGCTTCGTGGAGTTCCATTCTCTTTCGTCCGTGTCGACCGTGCCGGAAATATGTCCAAGAGACAATCGGCGACCGGTTTTCACTTTTCTTCCAGCGGCGGTACGTGCCCACTGTGGAATGTGTACGAAACCTTCGCCTACCCGGGCAAGATCATGACGCAGATCGCCGAGATGCCGGACGGGCGTAGCTACCTGTGGATTGCCCGCACGGTCGAGCGACGGGCCGCGCGCTACGGCCAGCCGACCAAGACGTTCGCCATCGGCTTGGGGTGCGAGCTCCGGCATGCAACTCGGTTGGTCTACGCCGATGGGCTCGATCTACATGGTTCGGCTGTCGCCACCCCGATCGGCGCGGGTTGCCGAGTGTGCGAGCGCTCGAACTGCCCGCAACGTGCCTTCCCCCCGCTCGGCAAAGACCTCGATATCGATGAGCATCGGAGCTCGGTCTCGCCGTATCGCGTTCGGTGATGATCATCGATTCGGCGCTTTCTCGGGTTCGCTTCCCCTTGCGCAGCGTCGCGCCCGCCGCAGCGAAGGCCGCGACCCGGCGGACGAGTGTCGGCGGCGCCGCCGGTTTGCCCTCCCACAGGCGGTACAGCGTGGACATGCTCAGAAACAACCTTTCCGGTGAGCCCCACTTCGAGAAAGACAAAAATTCCGGGGACGCCATCATGTTGCGGGCGGCATGGACCGATTCGACTCCCGCATCGAAGTGTTGGCGTCCGGCCGCGTCCACCCACGTCCAATAAGCACGGAGCTCGAGCACCTCGTCGAGGCCACAGATCGGGCCGTGGCCCGGAACGTAGACCTCCGCATCGAGCGCGATCAGATGATCGAGGGCATCCACCCAATTCGGGAGTGGGCCGTGCCGAAGTATCGGGGTCGATCCGATGAACAGCACATCGCCTGCGAACACCACGCCTGCGTCCGGTACGTGGGCGATCAGGTCTCCCGCGGTGTGTGCCGGGCCGAGATATCGCAACTGGACCTGACGTGTCCCTACGTCGATCCGCTCGGTCACTTCGAACGTCTGATCTGGCAGTCTCGGCAGCTTGCGTGGGAACCGTGCTCCTCCACGAACTGTGTTCATGTAGGTTCCGACGTCGCCGATGCCACCCGCTTCGCCCATCGGGTGTCCCACACGGTGTCGATCACCATCGACGCCGCACCTGGGTCGACGATCAGCCCGGTATTCGTCTGACCCCAACTCCCCGGTGGTCGCAGGAACGCCCACACCCCGTCGGCGATCTGTTTCAGTCCTTCACCGGCACTCATGGGCGAGCACGTTACCTGCGGTGAGATGCCATAGTCGAGCATTTCCGCGGCCGGTCAACTGCCGTCGATCTCTTCGTTTTCGAAGCGGGCATGACGTTTGCGCATGTACCAGATCGCTGCTCCCACCGCTCCGCCGCCGAGAATCGCGCCGACGACGCCACCCGCCCATGAACTGGCCTGCGAGTACACGCTCGGCTGCAAGGCAACCAGGACGCTGACGTATCCGACTGCGAAGAGCACACCCACCACGATCGCGCGAACACGAACCAGCTTCGACGCCGTGTAGAGGTTGACTCCGCGGGCCGCCGAGTAGCCTGCAGTCGCGAAGTTGATCAGTGTCGAGACGACGAGGATGCCCAGACCGATCCAGGCTCCGGTTGTGCCCGCCGCCCACGGCAATATCGCGGCGCTGATCAGCGATACCCACGCAAAGAGCTGAAAGCCGATGGCAGAGGCCTCGTTCCACACATCGCGCTGGCGTTCGTCGTCATAGAACTCATCGTCGAGATCTCCGACGAACCGCATCGCCTTGATGAACGGACCTGCCGTGATGGATGTACTCATGGTCATCGCTCCTCATGTCTCCGGTTGTGCCGCGGGCACTTCGCCTGTCGCGAAAAGTGTTTCGACGGTGGTGTTCAATGCTGCGGCCAGCTCGAGCGCCAAATAGACACTGGGGGCATAGTCGCCTCCTTCGACGGAGACGATGCTCTGCCTACTGACTCCACATGCTCTACCCAGCTCCGCCTGGGTGAGCCGGGCCGCTTTTCGGTGTTCACGCACCGTGTTGGTCCTGAGTGCGGCAGCCATAACGAAAGTCAAGCGGACTTGTCATCGAATGTCAACCCTACTTGTCATCGCCAAGCGGCAAGCCACATCCATTTCTGCAGGGTTCGACATCGCCGAAGCCCTTCCCCTCGGACGAATCATCCACGCGCCGAGAAGTTAACAGCGGCGTAACGGACGAAATAGAGCCGTCACCGGGCAACATATCCGCGCAATACTTCCCCTTTACTGTCTGCAATCGCGAATACAACTCCGTATACAAGCGAAAGGGCGTCAAAGATGCCTGCAGTTTCCTCGAGCAAAATGGCCACACGTGTACTGGTTGCTCCTCTCGCTCTGGCCATGGTCGGTTTGGCGCTCACCGCGTGCGGTAGCAAAGCCAGTGACACCACCTCAGCGGACGGCGCGGCAGCAGCCGAATCCTGCGTGGACACATCCGGCGACACCATCAAGGTCGGCTCGCTCAACTCACTCTCCGGAACCATGGCGATCAGTGAAGTGACGGTGCGTGATTCGATCGCCTTGGCCATCGAAGAGATCAACGCAGCAGGCGGAGTCGACGGCAAGCAGATCCAGGTCGTCGCCGAGGACGGCGCATCCGAGCCCACAGTTTTTGCCGAGAAGGCCGAGAAGCTGATCAGCAGTGACTGTGTCGCAGCTGTTTTCGGCGGTTGGACGTCATCGAGCCGTAAGGCGATGTTGCCGGTCTTCGAGGACAACGACGCACTGCTCTACTACCCCGTCCAGTACGAGGGCCTCGAGTCCTCGGACAACATCTTCTACACCGGCGCAACGACGAATCAGCAGATCATTCCGGCACTCGACTATTTGAAGGAAAAGGGCGTCAAGTCTCTGTACCTGGTCGGTAGCGACTATGTATTCCCGCAGACCGCCAACCGTGAGATCAAGGCTTACGCGGCGGCCAACGGTATCGAGATCAAGGGTGAGGACTACACCCCACTCGGTTCGACGGACTTCTCCACGATCGTGAACAAGGTCCGCTCCGCCGACGCCGACGCCGTGTTCAACACCCTCAACGGCGATTCCAATGTCGCCTTCTTCCGCGAGTACACCAACGCAGGCCTCAAAGCTGCTGACATGCCGGTCCTCTCGGTCTCCATCGCCGAGGAAGAAGTTGCCGGAATCGGCGCACAGAACATCGAAGGCCAGTTGACGGCGTGGAACTATTACCAGACTGTCGACAGCCCGGAGAACAAGAAGTTCGTCGCCGACTACAAGGCAAAATACGGTGCGGACAAGCCCACCTCCGACCCGATGGAAGCCGCCTACACCTCGGTGTACCTGTGGAAGAACACCGTGGAGAAGGCAAAGTCCTTCGCAGTCGGTGACATTCAGGCCGCAGCGGATGGTGTCAGCTTTGCCGCCCCCGAAGGTGAGGTCGTCATCGACGGCGCGAATCACCACATCTCGAAGACCGCACGTATCGGCGAAGTTCGCGCCGACGGCCTGATCTACACCGTGTGGGAATCCCCGGCACCGATCGCACCCGATCCGTTCCTCGAGACCTACGAGTGGGCTTCCGACCTCAACTAATTCCAAGGCACTTCGCGTAGATGAGTGGACATGCAGCTCGCGAAAGCAAGTCCGCTCGTCTGTGCGGAGCTGCACTGTAAAGGAGCGCTCATGGATGTCGTAGTCGGGCAGCTTTTCACCGGCTTGAGTATCGGTTCGATTCTTCTACTCGCCGCATTGGGACTCTCGCTGACCTTCGGTCAGATGGGTGTCATCAACATGGCTCATGGTGAGTTCATCATGGCCGGTTCGTACACCGCGTACGTCGTACAGCAACTCGTCTCCACCGGCGGTGCATCGCTGTTCATCTCGCTGATCGTCGGGTTCTTCGTCGGCGGCGCCATGGGCGTCCTGCTCGAGGTGACTCTGATCCGTCGCATGTATCACCGCCCGCTCGACACGCTGCTGGTGACATTCGGTGTCGGGCTCATCCTGCAGCAATGTGCGCGCGATATCTTCGGCGCCCCCGCCGTCAACGTAGTCTCGCCGGGCTGGCTGTCCGGGGGCATCGACATCCTCGGCGCTGTCGTTCCCAAGACTCGCATCTTCATTCTGGTTCTCGCCGTGATCTGTGTTCTCGCTTTGTCGTTCGCCCTCGCGAAGACACCGATGGGTCGACGCATTCGCGCGGTCGTGCAGAACCGGGACCTGGCCGAGACTTCGGGCATCTCGAGTCGTCGGACCGATATTTCGACGTTCTTCATCGGGTCCGGCCTCGCCGGTGTCGCCGGTGTGGCGTTGACGCTCATCGGTTCGACGAGCTCCACCGTCGGGCAGAGCTACCTGATCGACGCTTTCCTGGTGGTCGTCGTCGGCGGACTCGGCCAGATCAAGGGCGCGGTGATCGCAGCGTTCGCGCTCGGCATCCTCAATTCGTTCATCGAGTACAGCACGACTGCCTCGATCGCCAAGGTCATCGTGTTCGTGCTGATCGTGTTCTTCCTTCAAGCCCGCCCACAGGGTCTGTTCGCGGTCAAGACAAGGAGTTTGGTATGAGCACCTTCGTCCACAAGCGCGGCGCGTGGCTGGGGTTCGCCTTTGCCGCCGTCCTCTTGTTCGCGGTCGCACCGGCCGTGCTCAGCGAGTTCCGGCTCAACCTTCTAGGCAAGTTCATCTGCTACGCCATCGTTGCGGTCGGTATCGGATTGGCCTGGGGCCGTGGCGGAATGCTCACGCTCGGCCAGGGAGTGTTCTTCGGGCTCGGCGCTTACATCATGGCCATGCATCTGAAGATCTCCGACGCCGATCTCCGCGGCGACGCGGTGCCGGATTTCATGTCCATCGCCGGGATTCGCGAACTGCCGTCGTATTGGGTTCCGTTCGCTTCGCCGCTGGTGACGATTCTCGGAATTCTGTTCATCCCGGCTCTCGTCGCGCTCGTTCTCGGCCTCGGTGTCTTCAAACGACGAGTCAAGGGCGCGTACTTCGCGATCCTGAGCCAGGCGCTCGCGGCTGCATTCGCAATTCTGTTGGTGGGTCAGCAGACCACGGGCGGATCCAACGGGCTCAACAGATTCCGGACGTTCTTCGGGTTCAATCTCAATGATCCGGCCAACAAACAGATGCTGTTCTTCATCGCGGCCGGTGTACTGCTGGCGGTCGTCGCCATCACCCGACAGCTCATGTATTCCCGCTATGGGGAACTGCTCGTCGCCGTCCGCGATCAGGAAGAACGAGTGCGTTTCCTGGGGTACGACCCCGCCAATGTGAAGATCGTCGCCTACGTGACTGCGGCATTCTTCGCCGGCCTCGCCGGGGCACTCTTCGTGCCGATCGTCGGCATCGTCTCCCCCAACGACGTCGGCATCGTTCCGTCCATCGCGTTCCTCATCGGAGTGGCGATCGGCGGACGGAGCACGCTGCTGGGACCGGTCCTCGGCGCACTCGGTGTGGCGTGGGCGCAGACAACCCTGTCCGAGCAATTTCCGTCAGGCTGGACCTACGCCCAGGGACTGCTGTTCATCGTCGTGGTCGGGTTCTTCCCCGCAGGCGTCGCAGGCCTGTTCGCTCTCCGACGTCGCAAGAAAGCTGCAGACGAACCCGGTGCCGTCGTCGATGTCGAAGAGAAGGAGCTTGTCACATGATTCACCTCGACAACCATCAGCCGACTTTCGGTGGCAACGCCGGTATGTCGAGCCAGTACCTCGAAGTACGCGGCCTCACCGTGAGCTTCGACGGATTCAAGGCCAACACCGACGTCGACCTGACACTCATGCAGGGCGATCTGCGGTTCCTCATCGGGCCGAACGGAGCAGGCAAGACCACCCTGATCGACGCGATCACCGGACTGGTACCCGCCACCGGGTCGATCACCAAGTCCGGCGTCGAACTGCTCGGTAAGAAGGTGCACCAGATCGCCAGACTCGGCGTCGGGCGAACGTTCCAGACTGCCAGCATCTTCGAACAGCTCACCGTCCTGCAGAACCTCGACATCGCAGCCGGGGCAGGACGTTCGCTCATGACCATGTTGCGCCGCCGCACTGCGGTCTCGCCCGAGATCGAGGAGGCGCTCGAGACCATCGGTCTGACCGAAGAGCGGAACAAACCGGCGGGAATCCTTGCCCATGGGAAGAAGCAGTGGCTCGAGATCGGAATGCTGCTGGTGCAGAACGCCGATGTACTGCTTCTCGACGAGCCGGTTGCCGGGATGAGCCATGATGAACGCGAGCAGACCGGCGAATTGCTTCGCCGGATCGGCGGCGAACGGACCGTCGTCGTCGTCGAGCACGACATGGACTTCATGCGAGCATTCGCGACGTCGGTGACAGTTCTTGCTGCCGGGCGCATCCTGTCCGAAGGCACCGTCGCCGAGGTACAGGCCGACCCCAAGGTTCAAGAGGTCTACCTCGGTACCGCAGCCGCAGGCGGCGAACTCGATCAGATTGCACAGGACAGCGCCGACGCCACACTAGGAGACAAGCATGCTTGAACTCATCGACGTGCGCACCGGTTACGGCCGCAGCGAGGTCGTCCATGGGGTCTCCCTCACCGTCCCCGCCGACGGCGTCGCCGCGGTCATGGGCCACAACGGTGCAGGCAAGACGACTCTGCTCCGGGCCGCCGTCGGCCTGCTTGCAGTCAACTCGGGCAAGGTCCTCTTCGATGGTGAGGACGTCAGCTCGCTACGACCCAGCGCCCGCGTCGCACGCGGTCTCGCCTATGTCCCGCAGGGCCAGCAATCGTTCGGCCAGTTGACCACGGCCGAGAACCTACAGGTCGTCGCCGACGGACGCACGCGGGGTAAGGCTTTGATCGGTGAGGCCCTCGACCTGTTCCCCGCGTTGAAGGAACTGCTCACCAGGCGTGCGGGTCTTCTGTCCGGTGGTCAACGTCAGCAGTTGGCGATCGCACGCGCGCTCATCACCGAACCGAAGATGCTCATCCTCGACGAACCGACCGAGGGCATTCAGCCATCCGTCGTCGCCGAGATCGAACGCACGATTCTCGATCTCACCCGCCGCGGCGGACTCGGAGTGTTGCTGGTGGAACAACACATCGGCTTCGCGCTCGAATCTGCCCAGAACTACTATATTCTCGAGGCCGGGCGAATCACGTCCACCGGTGTGGGCGGTAGCGAGTCCGAGGCCGATGTCCGTGCAGCCATGGCGATTTGACCGGTACTTCCATGCCGCGCAAGGACCTTCGCGAGAAGGTGTATCTGTCGCTACGTCGCGACCTCGTGTCGGGAGCGATCCCGGCAACGGAAAGGCTCGGCGAGGAACGCCTGGCCGAGCTGTACGGCGTCTCGCGCACTCCCGTGCGTGAGGCGCTCGCACGGTTGCTCGCGGACGGGCTGGTCCTCCGCGGCCACGACGGGTTGCACGCATATCGACCACACGTCGACGATCTCGCCGGGCTCTACGAGCTCCGGCAGACGCTGGAGATTCGCGGCATCGTCCGCGCCATCGAAGACGCGACGCTCCGTCACGACGCATCGGCGATCGTCACCGAGCTCGAGCTCTGGACTCGAGCACGAAAGATCCCGCCCACCGACATCACCGAGGTCGTGTTGATGGACGAGCAGTTTCACACGACACTGTTGAGCGCGTCCGGAAATCCGGCATTGACCGTGGCTCTGTGCGCAGTCAACGCGAAAGTTCGGCCGGTACGGATGGTGGGATCGATGACCGAGCAGGACATACGGTCTCAGGTCGACGAGCACATCACGATCGGCGAGGCGGTCCTCGAAGGAAGGCTCGACGAGGCGAGGTCCGCTCTGCTCGCACACATTTCCTCGCACGAGAAAACTGTTATTGCTCGTGCCGAGCAAGCGGCGTCGATGGCGGGAGCACTGCGGATCTGATGCACTGCTTTCAGTCATGAACCAAACATTGCGAGCGTTCACTCTCTAAGTTATGGTTGCAGCAACCATGGTGATGGAGGTCACATGAACGAGAGCTTGCCGTACGACACAGTGCTGACCGGAGGGACTGTCTACGACGGCAGCGGCGGGCCGGGGGTAGTTCGCAACGTAGGCATCTCGGTCGGCGTCGTGCGCGCGATCACGACCGAGCCTCTCACCGTCGGTCCGAGCACCGAGGTCGTCGACGCAACCGGCCAGTGGGTCGTGCCGGGTTTCGTCGACGTACACACCCATTACGACGCGGAGGTACTGGTCGGACCAGGACTCACCGAGTCGGTTCGACACGGGGTCACCACGGTCCTGCTGGGAAACTGCTCGTTGTCGACGTTGTACTCGACTCCCGTCGACATCGCCGACCTCTTCAGTCGCGTGGAGGCGCTGCCGCGCGAGCACGTTCTGAAGGCCGTCGATGCACACAAGACATGGACAAACCCGAACGAATACATCGACGCGCTCGAGCGACTCCCGCTCGGGCCCAACATCGCGTCGCTGGTGGGGCATTCCGACCTGCGTGCCCACGTGATGGGGTTGGATCGGGCAACCGACCGCAGCCAGAAACCGACACGTGAAGAATTCTCGGCGATGGCCGATGCGCTGAACACCGCTCTGGACGCCGGACTTCTCGGCATGTCCACCATGACCAACCCCTGGGACAAACTCGACGGCGACAGATACCGCTCGCGTTCACTGCCGTCTTCGTACGCACGTTGGAAGGAATTCCGCGCACTGCACAAGATTCTGCGCCGACGCGGCCGCTTGCTTCAGAGCATCCCTAACCTCAACACCAAATACGACATGCTCTTCTTCCTCGGCAGCGCGACGGGACTGGGCCGAACTCCACTCAAGATCTCACTTCTTGCTGCCGCCGATGCCAAAGCATCCCCCTGGATTCACCACATCTTCGGGCCGCTCGCACAACTGGTGAACGGGCCCGGGCGCGGACAGTTCCGCTGGCAACACCTGCCCACCACGTTCGACGTCTACTCCGACGGGATCGACCTCGTCGTCTTCGAGGAGTTCGGATCCGGCCGCGCAGCTCTGCATCTACGAGAGGAATTGGGCCGCAACGACTTGCTGTCCGACGAGGCCTACCGCCGTTGGTTCCGCGCCGACTTCGAGAAGAAGTTCAGCTCACGGGTATGGCACCGAGACTTCGCCGATGCCCAGATCACCGAATGTCCGGACGCCTCGGTCGTCGGCAAGAACATCGCCGAGGTCGCGGCCGAACGCGGCATCCACGTGGTCGACGCATTCCTCGATCTCGTCGTCGAGCATGGCCGAAAACTGCGCTGGCACACCACTATCGCCAATCACCGACGCAAGCAGATGGACAAGCTGATCACGAGGCCTGGCGTCACCGTCGGGTTCTCCGACGCCGGGGCACATCTACGGAACATGGCCTTCTACAACTTCGGGATCCGGTTGCTGCATCGTGTGCACGGCGCCCGCGAAGATCGACGGCCGTTCATGTCCGTGGAAAATGCCGTGTACAAGCTCAGCGGCGAGCTCGCGGACTTCTACGGCGTCGACGCAGGACACCTGAGGGTGGGCGACCGCGCCGATGTGGTCGTCATCGATCCGGCAGGCCTCGACGACGAGGTCCTCGCGTATCGCGAGGAGATGATGCCCGAGTTCGGTGGCTTGAGCCGGATGGTCAACCGAAACGATCAGGCCGTCACCGCAACGCTGATCGCCGGACGGATCGTCTACCGTGAAGGTGAATTCGCGCCATGGTTCGGCGTATCCGAACGCGCCGGTAGCTTCCTGCGCGCCGGTACCACCACGGCACCGCATCCACGAGAGCGAGTATGAGCAAAACCCAGCAGGAACGACGTACCGAGACGATCGGGAAGCTACTCGATGCAACGATCATGTCACTGTGCGAAAACGGCTACGCTGCAACGACGGTGAGCGAAATCGTCTCCCGTGCGGGGGTGTCCTCGGGTGCGTTGTTTCGGCATTTCCCTACACGCCTCGACATCGTCGTCGCTGCTGCGGACGACGTGCGTCGACGGCAGTTCGACCAATTTCGAACCGGTCTCGCGGGTTTCGGTACGGCGTCCGTCGAGCACTGTCTGCTTCTGCTCCGAGCGGCATGCCGAGCCCCGATAAACGGTGCCTGGTACGAACTTCTCATTGCGGCCCGGAGTGACACCGACCTGCGGGAACGATTGATTCCCTTCACGGTTCGCTACCACGAGCAGATTTCTGCGCTGGCCCGCACGCTTCCGATCGCAGGCAGCATCCCACCCGCGCAACTGGACACGGTCATTTTCACCGTGGTGCACCTACTCGACGGTGAAGCGCTCTCGGCAATCGTCCATCCGCAGCCCGAGCAGGAGGAGTTGCGATTGCAGCTCATCGCCGGACTACTACGAGGCGAAACCATCTACAACCGGATCGAGGCGATGTGAGAACCTGGACCGTCGATTCTTTCGGAGCCCGTATCGCGGTGTACGAGTACGGAGATCCGCTGGCCGGCTCCACGGCGCTTCTGGTGCACGGCTACCCCGACGATCACCACGTCTTCGATCCGATGATCCGCGCATTGGAGCAGCGCGTGCGAATCGTTGCCTACGACACCCGAGGCGGCTGGGCCACCACTGTCGACGATCAGGACAGTGTCGAGAGCTACACCCTGGCCCGTTTGACCGAGGATACGTTCGCCGTAGTCGATTCGATCCCCGACCGAACCGGACCCTTGCATGTGTTCGCACACGACTGGGGTTCGGTCCAGATGTGGGAGACGATGGCCTCACCCCGTGCTGCAACGACTTTCGCATCGTTCGTATCGGTGTCCGGACCGAGCCTGGACCACCTGCGCGATCTCTGCCGTGCACGCGCCGTTTCGCCCTCACAGTGGGTATCGCTGGCGACGCAACTCGTTCGGTCCTGGTACATCTGGAGTTTCCACGTTCCTGTTCTTCGCCGGTTCGTACCGGCGATGATGGCATCGATCGGCAGCGAGGATGCCCCGGAACCAGCGCGGCGGAACCAACAACGCGGAATTGCGCTGTATCGCGCAAACATTCTCCGCCGTCTTCTCTCGGGACCGGATCCGAAGTGCGTGGTGCCCACCACCGTCGTCGTTCCACTCCATGACCGGTTTCTCTCCGGCGACCTTGCCGACGGACTGGAGCGCTGGATACCGGACCTCCACGTGATGAAAGTCGATGCCGAGCATTGGTGGCCGTATACCCACCCAGTAGATGCCGCCGAGCTGTTGCTTTCACAGGATGGAGAGCGGGCCGCCGAGCAGTGATACCGACCGACGTGTCCGTTTTGCTGATACTTTGAAATCGGACATGCATCGAACGCTGGGAGAGCTACTTTGACCGCCGCACCGGACCGCACGCGAATTCAGTTTCCCGACATCAGCTCCCGCGCGTGGGAGCATCCGTCCGACCGGGCGGCACTGGTCACCCTGCGAACGTTGAAGGGCTTCGATACGGTCCTACGCACTTTGTCGGGTCTGTTGCAGGAGCGGCAACATCGATTGATGTATCTGGCGACGTCGGTGCGCGTCGACTCTCGGCAATTCACCGATCTCGACGATCTCCGTGCTGATTGCGTGCAGATTCTCGGTGCCGAAGAGACCCCGGAGCTGTATGTTCTGCAGTCGCCGATGGTCAACGCGTTCACCATCGGCATGGATCGCCCGTTCATCGTGCTCACGACCGGCCTGCTCGACATCACGACCTACGAGGAGCAGCGTTTCATCGTCGGCCACGAGCTCGGCCACGCGCTGTCCGGTCATGCCGTGTATCGCACCATCCTCATGCACCTCATGCGACTGGCAGGCACGATCGGATGGATTCCTGTCGGCGGATGGGCTCTGCGTGCCATCATCGCCGGTTTGATGGAATGGCAACGCAAGTCCGAACTTTCCGGGGATCGTGCTGGGTTGCTGTGCGGCCAGGACGTTCACAGCGCGTTGCGCGTTCAACTCAAACTTGCAGGCGGAGCCAGGATCTCCGAAATCGACATCGACGCATTTCTGGCACAGGCCGCCGAGTACGAGGCCAGCGGGGATTTACGCGACGGCGTGCTGAAACTACTCAACATCGAACTGCTCTCGCACCCGTTCTCGGTACTGCGCGCGGCCGAACTGAAGAAGTGGGTGGACAGCGGCGAATACGCGGCGGTGCTCCGCGGTGAGTACCCCCGAAGGTCTCAGGATGACGGCGCCAAGATCGGCGACGAGTTCCGGACTGCAGCCAAAACGTACAAGCAGAATTTCGACACTTCAGAGGATCCACTGATCCGCACGATCCGCGATCTCGGCAGCGGATTGACCGGTGCCGTCGACGCCGTGGGCAACGGAATCGGCGACGTCGCATCCGACATCAAGAACCGTTTCGATCACTGGCGACATTCCTGAAATCGTTTCTCGCCTGGTACACGGAAAGATCCGCAGGTAGCGTCGGGGCGTGAGCTCACCGCGTATTGCGTCCGGAACGTTCAGGGATCTCGGCCCGATCAACTGGGTGTTGTGGCGCATCCTGTCGAAAGCCGCCGGCGCGCCCGACGCGCATCTTTTCAGCACCCTGGGACGCACCCGCGGCCTCTTCCGAGGCTGGTTGTTCTACAGCGGGAAGCTGATGCCCGGCGGCCGGATCTCCCGCAAGGAAACGGAAGTGGTGATCAACCGCGTCGCGCACGTACGTGACTGCGGGTACGAGATGGACCATCACCGCCGAATCGGCAGACGCGTCGGAGTGACCGAAACCCTACTCGCACAAGTGAAAGAAGGGCCGACAGCGGTCGGTCTGGGTGATCGCTATCGAGCGATACTCACCGCGACCGACGAACTACTGGCCACCAAGAATCTGTCGGACGAAACCTGGGCAGCCTTGGCACACGAGTTCGACGAACGCCAGCTGATCGAATTCCTGTTGCTGGTCGGGCAGTACGACAGCTTGGCGACGACTATCGAAACTCTGCGAATAGAACGCGACTTCTGAAAAGAGATTCGCTGTAGCTAGCTCTTGCTCGACCCGAACTTGGCGCCGGTGGCTCGCCCAATCCTGTTGAGCGGCGCCAAAATATCTTGATACCGTGGCCCCACCACGCGAGGGATCAGATCGAACAGACGCGCATCCGGGCCGATCAGAATCCGCGGCTTGTTACGTTCGACGCCGCCGAGGATCACCTTGGCCGCGCGTGTGGGCGAGGTGACGGCGATCTGCTCGAAGCGTCGGACGACGGCGTCGTGATCTCCCAGATCTGCCATTCCTCGCGCGTTGGCAACGATGTTCGTCTTGATTCCGCCGGGATGGACACAGCTGACTCCGACGGGATGGCGGGCGACTTTCATTTCCTGGCGCAGTGCCTCGGTGAATCCGCGCACCGCGAACTTTGCCGAGTTGTAGGCACTCTGACCGGGGATGCCCATCAATCCGAACACACTCGACACGTTCACCAGATGACCGTCACCGGACTCGATGAGTGCCGGCAGAAACGCTTTGGAGCCGTTGACAACTCCCCAGAAATCGATGTTCATGACCCACTCGAAATCGTCCCAGGTCATATCCAGAACATCCGCGCCGAGCGCGACACCTGCGTTGTTGACCACGAGGTTGACGCGTCCGAATTCGCTGACGACCGCATCGGCATGGAAATACATTGCCGCCCGGTCGGAGACGTCCAACTGGTAGGACACTGTGCGTGCACCGATCTTCTCGCACAACACGACCGTCTCCGTCAACGCTTCGCCGTCGATGTCCGAAAGGGCCAGCCTGGCGCCGCGGTGCGCGAGGTCGAGGGCGAGCGCGCGGCCGATCCCCGATCCAGCTCCGGTGACGACTGCGACCTTGTTGTCGAAACTTCTCATAGGTGCACTTCTTTCGCCTCGGTCGTATCGTCCTGGCCGCGACCGACACCGGTCGGCAAGCCCATCCTGCCACGCGAGGACGAGTCCGGACAGGGCAAGAAAAAAGCTCGTTCGTCTTGTGCGCACACAAGACGAACGAGCTTCGAACTGCCTTCAGGGTCAGAAGTTGATCATGTGTCCTGCCAGGCCATGAATGGCCTCCTGGAGTGCCTCGGACAACGTCGGATGTGTATGGACGTTGCGAGCGAGTTCGTTGACGGTCAGATCCCACTTCTGGGCCAGCGTCAGTTCCGGCAGTAGCTCGGACACGTCGGGGCCGATGAGGTGTCCACCGAGAAGTTCGCCGTGCTCGGTGTCCGCGATCAGCTTGACGAAACCGGTAGCGTCCCCCAGCCCGTGCGCTTTGCCGTTGGCGGCGAACGGGAAGTTCGCGACCTTGATGTCGGAGCCACGTGCCTGTGCTTCTTCACGAGCCTGCTCTTCGGTGAGTCCGAAGCTGGCGACCTGCGGCTGGCAGAACGTCGCACGCGGCATCATGCGGTAGTCCTCGATCGGCAGCGTCTCCGCGCCCGCGATGGTCTCCGCCGCCACGACGCCCTGAGCCTCGGCCACGTGAGCGAGCTGCAGCTTGGCAGTGACGTCCCCGATTGCGTAGATGTGCGGGACGTTGGTCTTCATCGTGCTGGTGATGCCGATGGCACCGCGATCGGTGAGCTCGACACCGGTCTTCTCGAGACCGAACCCTTCGACGCGAGGGGCGAAGCCTACGGACTGCATCACCTTGTCGACGGTGACGGTTTCGACGTCGCCGGACTTGTTGTTCTTGAACTTGACGGTCACCTTGGAGCCGTCGTCGTCGATGCTCTGTACAGCGGCACCGGTGACGATGCGGACGCCGAGCTTCTTGTACTGCTTCTCGATTTCCTTGGAGATGTCGGCGTCCTCGTTGGGGAGCGCGCGATCGAGGTACTCGACGATGGTGACGTCGACACCGTAGTTCTTCATGATGTAGCCGAACTCCATGCCGATGGCGCCTGCACCGACGATGAGCATCGAACCCGGGAGTTCACGGGTCATGATCTGCTCTTCGTACGTGACGACGTTCTCGCTCAGCGACGTTCCCGGCAGCAGTTTGGTGGTGCTGCCGGTGGAGATGATGGCGTTGTCGAACGTGATCGTCTCGGTACCGCCCTTGGTCAACTCCACCTCGATGGTGTTGGCGTCGACGAAGGTGCCCTGGCCATCGAACTCGGGGATCTTGTTCTTCTTCATCAAGAAGTGAATTCCCTTGACGCGCCCCTCCGCGACCTTGCGGCTGCGGTCGAAGGCTGCGCCGAAGTCGAAGCTCGCTTCGCCCGAGATGCCGAACAACTTGGCCTCTTTTGTGAAGAGGTGCGCAAGTTCGGCATTGCGGAGAAGCGCCTTCGAGGGGATGCAGCCCACGTTGAGGCAGACACCGCCCCAGTACTTCTTCTCGATGATGGCAGTGCTCAGTCCGAGTTGTGCCGCGCGGATAGCAGCGACGTACCCACCGGGACCGGCTCCGAGGACAACGACGTCATAGTGTGAGGTCACGATTCCCGAGCTTAGTCGCGTACTGATTCTCTGTCTCGAGACGGTCGGGTTACCTGCCGGTAGCGGCGTGCGTGGCCTGCGCGACGCGCCGGAAGTTCCCACCGAACACGGCGTCGACGGCCTTGTCGTCGAAACCACGACTACGCAGCACCGTGGGCAGGGTGAGCGTTCCTTCCGGCGGAACCCACTGCAGCGGCCCCCAGCGCGTGTACATCTCCGAGAACGCCTCGGGGTGAATTCTCAGCTCGTGATTGAAATCCTCGTGGTCGAACGAATAGTCGGAGCCGATACCCACGTGCTCGATGCCGAGCAACTCCACGCCGTACTCGATGTGGTCGGCCATCGCCTGCACCCGTTTGTCATCGTCCTCGGGCGCATTGACGCCGAGGAAGATGCCGACACCGTTGATCCCCACGACCCCTGAAGTGCGGGCGCATTCGAGTGCCTGCTCATCGGTGATGTTCCGCGGGTGCTGCCACAGAGCAGCGAAATTGGAGTGAGAGTAGATCATCGGGTGCTCGGTGCAACGTGCCACGTCGAGCCCGGTCGAAACCGAGCAGTGCGAGCCGTCGACGAGCATCCCCACACGATTCATCTCGCGAACCACGTCCCTCCCGTACGCCGTCAGACCCGTGTCTTCGACGTCGAGGCACCCCCCTCCGGCTGCATTGGCGTGGTTGTAGGTCGGAAGCATGGACCGCACACCGAGGCTGTGGAAAAAGCGAACATTGTCGAGATCGCCCTCGAGCGGACCGGAATCCTCCAGATCGAACGCCAGGGTGATCAGCTCGGCGTCTTCGGGTTCGTCCACCGCGTCGACCGCGTCGACCATACGAAAACGCCCGTCGGCGAGGGCTTTACGACGGAAGTCCTGCGCCAGCGCAGTCACGACGGCTTTCGAATGCGGCGAGAAACCGACGTTGACGGACACGTAAGACCCGAGCGGGTAACGAGCCAATTCCGTGATGTCCGCAGTGGGCACCAGCGGCAGACAGCAGTGCTGTTCCCACAGATTCATCTCAGCCGTACCTTTCTCGAACACCACTACCCGACACGAGAGCGAGCACCGGCAGGTGGCCGGTCACCCTCGGAGGGACAGTACCTACGAGGGTACAAATAGGGCATGAGCAACACCTCTGATCCGTACCTGTGGCTCGAAGAGGTCACCGAAGAGCGCGCGTTGGACTGGGTACGCACCCGAAACGCCGCCACCACCGCCGCGTTGGCCGGCCCAGAATTCGACGCCATCGAAGCACGCGTGCGAGAGGTCCTCGACACCGACGCACGAATTCCGTACGCACGTCGGCGCGGTGAGTACCTGTACAACTTCTGGCGCGACGCCGAGCACATCCGAGGACTGTGGCGTCGGACCACGATGACGGAATACCGCAAGGACTCTCCCGAGTGGGACATTCTGCTCGATCTGGACGCCGTCGCCGAGGCCGAAGGCGAGAATTGGGTGTGGAGCGGTGCGCAGGTGCTGCGTCCCGATCAGCACCTCGCGTTGGTCACGATGTCCCGCGGCGGCGCCGACGCGTCGATCGTCCGCGAGTTCGATTTGCAGACGCGCACGTTCCGCGAACAGTCGGAAGGCGGATTCTTCGTTGCCGAGGCCAAGACCGACATCGGGTACATCGACGCCGACACCGTCTATGTAGGAACCGACTTCGGTGCCGGTTCGCTCACCGACTCGGGATATCCGCGTATCGCCAAGCGGTGGACCCGCGGTACCCCGCTTGCCGAGGCCGAAACCGTGTACGAGGGAACGCCGAACGACATCTCGATTTCGGCGTGGCACGACCGAACTCCCGGATTCGAACGTGATTTCGTGCAACGCGCGACGGACTTCTTCAACGCCGAGTTGTATCTGCTCGACGACACAACCCTGACGCTGATCGATACGCCGACCGATGCGACGACTTCGGTCCACAAGCAGTGGCTACTGGTCCGCACGATGACCGAGTGGACGATCGGCGACAAGACGTATCCGTCGGGCGCGCTATTGGCCGCGAACTTCGAGAGCTTCCTCGCCGGGGACCGCGAGATGAACGTACTGTTCTCGCCCGACGCACACCGCTCCCTGCATCAGTTCGCCTGGACCGAGAACCACCTGCTCGTCGTCCTGCTCGTAGACGTGCGCAGCGAGTTCCGAGTGCTCACTCCGGGGCCCGATGCCTGGGACGATCAGCCGTTGCTCGGCCTACCGGATTCGACCTCCACCGAGATCGTCGGCACCGACGCGGAGGAGAACGGTGACGAGTTCTTTCTGTCGTCGAGTGGCTATCTGACGCCTGCCACGCTGCTGTTCGGCACGGTCGGCGGCGACCTCGAAGTCCTCAAACAGGCGCCGTCGTTCTTCGACACCGATTCGATGGCCGTCACCCAGTATTTCGCGACCTCACTCGACGGCACTGCCGTGCCCTACTTCGTCGTCCGCAAGGAAGGCATGGGCCCCGGGCCGACGATGCTCTACGGCTACGGAGGATTCGAGATCTCGATGACGCCGTCGTACAGCGGTGCAACCGGTCTGGCCTGGCTCGAGCAGGGCGGCACGTACGTAGTGGCCAACATTCGAGGCGGCGGCGAGTACGGCCCCGAATGGCATACCCAGGTGCTGCGCGCAGGCCGGCACAAGGTCCACGAAGATTTTGCGGCCGTGGCACAGGATCTGGTAAAGCGCGAGATCACCACACCCAGCCGGCTCGGCGCTCAGGGCGGAAGCAACGGCGGACTTCTGATCGGAATCATGCTGACCAAGTACCCCGAATTGTTCGGCGCGCTGGTCTGCCAGGTACCGCTGCTGGACATGAAGCGATACCACCTACTGCTGGCAGGGGCGTCGTGGGTGGCGGAATACGGCGACCCGGACGACCCCGAGGAGTGGGCGTTCATCTCCGAATACTCGCCGTACCAGAACATCGTGGCCCCGGACGAGAAACGCTATCCGCCGATCCTCATTGCTACCTCGACACGCGACGACCGGGTGCACCCCGGTCATGCCCGCAAAATGGCCGCGCGGCTCGAAGAACTGGGCCAGCCCGTCACCTACTTCGAGAACATCGAAGGCGGGCACGGCGGCGCTGCGGACAACGCTCAGCTGGCCTTCAAGACGGCACTGTCCTTCCGATTCCTGTGGAACGCGCTACGGCCCTGACGTCGGCGACAGGAACTTTCAGCGATGTATCCACGAGCTCACGAGGTCCGCGACGGCCGTTGGATTCCGAATCCAGCCGTTGTGGCCGAGTGACTCGGCGACATGCGCGGCGGTGACGTCGGCGTTGGCGAGTTTGTCGACCAAGTTCTTCATCGACCCGGGCGGCGCCACCTCGTCCCCTTCGATCGTGATCGTCAGGACCGGTAGCTTCAGTCGGCGCATCCGCTCCTCGTAGTCCATATCTGCGCCGGACGGCTCGATCAGTCCGGTCCGGGCGAATCTGGACCAGTCTTCGATCAACACACGCGACTGCCGCCCGAAACCACCGACACCGACGCGATCCCCTGGCCAGAAGCCGGCAATGCTGCTCGTCAACGCCATGGCTGCGGCGCCGAACAGCAATGGAACACCGCGCACGGTTCCGAAGCCTCGGTGGTACGGCGACCCCGAGGCCACCAAGATCAGCCCGGCCAGGCGACCGCGGATTCGAGCTGCATACATCGACCCGAGTTGGCCACCCATGCTGTGGCCCAGAAGATAGGGAGTGGCGGCCGGAAATTCCTCGCGCACCACCTCGAAGATGGCAGGAAAGTCCACCGATACCAGTTCCTGATAGCCGTACTTGCTGGCGGAACTGGGTTTGGGGACGCTGTCGCCTTGTCCGCGGAGATCACCGACAGCGGCGTGGAAACCGCGGGCGACCAGGGCTTCGGCGAACAGGCGGTAGTAGCCGCCCGGAATTCCGAGACCCGGCATGATCACCACGACCGGCGCATCGTCCGGTCCGTCGGCCGGAAAAAGCGATACCGGCACTGTCGAACCGTCGGGCATCTGTATGGGAACGGTGTGCACCGACCCAGACTAGGGCGTGCGTCGCCGGACAGACCGATGGCCGGTACCCCAGTATTGCGGGGTACCGGCCATAGTCGAAAGATTTAGAGGGCTGCGGCAGGCGCAGTGTCCGAGCTACCCGATGCTGCTCCGAGAAGCTTGGCCAGCAGACCGAAAATTCCAGCAAGTTCGGCGGATCCCATATAAGAACTCCTTCGTGAGAGGAAATGGATCAGAGATTCTGCGACGGTAATCACAAAACGGTCTCTGTAGCGGTATGTCTACCTCACGAGATCACATCTTGTACGTCGAAATCTGAAATTCGACTCACTGAATTGCTGACGTCACTTATCGGACGCGTTCTCGATGCCACCGTAACCGCCCCCGACTGCGATTACAGCGTGCACCGTGAACAAAATCAGGCAGCGCTACCGGATGTCAGTACGCCTACGATCTGGTCCACGATCGACTCGACGAGCCCGTCGAGAACGCCCGAGAAAATGTCACTGATGAACCCTGCTGCTGAACCCATGAAATCTCCTGTACTAGTCATTTGGAACAGCCGTAGAAAGTACGACCTGATGTCGTTCCTACCGCACTCGGCAGTGCGGCGCAGCATTGAGTGGTCGTGTCGAATTCTTACGCCCTCATCGGTACCCGTACAACATTTATTTCACTCGGGACAATGCGCAAACCACACGAATAAACGCCTTTGGACGTCCATTCGGGCATGAGGTTTTTTATCCGAAAGGTGTCTTGACTCTTGATCGAGGGGTTGGGCACCGCGCACAACGTAGGCAACTTCAGGGTGAAGATGGGTGGACTTCCCGATGTGCAAAGACATCCACATCGAGAGACTTGTCGGCATGACTTCCACCAACCCACCCAAAGAATTCGTCCGCTCCGACTCGCAGAAGATGGTCGCAGGTGTGTGCGGCGGCATCGGCGAGTACTTCGGCATCGACGCCAACCTCGTCCGAGTCCTGACCGTGCTCGGCACTGTCGTCTCGGGCGGAACCATCGCGCTGATCTACCTTGCCGCGTGGATGCTCATGCCGAGCAGATAATCGGTCCCTGACTTCGTGCGAGAAGCTTACGTAACCGCGACTACCTGAAACGCCTCCGCAAGTCGACCTTCGGGCAGCCCTGCCTGCGACGCGGCCGCACCCGCGAACCCACGCAACAGTGCGTCGAGCTCGTGGATATGCCCGGTTTGACTGCGATGGGCCCGCAACGCGGCCACCTTGGAATCGAACGTTGCCGTGATGTCGACGGCCCTGTTGTTGTGCGGTCCACCCATGATCCACAGTTGGTGCGCCGACCATGCCTGCAGACCTTCGTCCGCGAGCAGCTCCGGGTGCGCGAACGGGTTTCTGGCATCGGGGTACACGGCGGCGAAGGCGGCCTCACCCGCCGCCCGATGATCGGGGTGCGAGGCACCCACCCTGCTCCAATCGAACTCCGGTGACTGGATCAGCACCCGCTGTGGGCGAACCCTCCTGATTGCCCGACTGAACCCTTTGCGCAGCTCCATCGTCGGGTACAGCGCGCCGTCGTCGAACCGGAGGAACTCCACGTCGTGCACACCGACCGCAGCCGCAGCGGCCTGCTGTTCGGCTTCGCGCATCGCCGCCATCGCCTCGCGCGGAATGTCTTCGAATCCGCCGGCGTCGCCCGAGGTGGCCAGGCAATAACTGACCACGATTCCGCGCTCGGTCCAGCCGGCGACCGTGCCGGCCGCACCGAAGTCGACGTCGTCGGGGTGGGCGGCCAACACCAGGACACGCTCGACATCACGGTCGGCATCAGGACTGTCGGACTGGGGAGCTGGCGTCGAGTCGGCTGTCATCAGCCGGCCAGCATACGGCGCAGGACGTACGGCAGAATCCCTCCGTGCTGGAAGTACGCCGCTTCCGCGGGAGTATCGATGCGCACGGTCGCCGTCAGCTCACGCCCCTTCCCGTCGGTCTCGACCCGGACGGTGACCTCACTGGGGAGCGGGTCTGCGCCTTCTAGCCCGATCACCGAATACGTTTCTTCGCCGGTGAGCCCGAGCTGTTCGGCGCTCTCCCCTTCCCTGAACTGCAGCGGCAGCACCCCCATCCCGATCAGATTCGATCGGTGTATCCGCTCGAACGAGGTGGCCAGGACCGCCTTCACCCCGAGAAGCATGGTGCCTTTGGCGGCCCAGTCTCGTGAAGATCCCGAGCCGTAGTCGGCGCCGGCCAGCACCAGCAACGGCACGCCGTCTTTTTTATAGGCCATCGCGGCATCGAAGATCGACTGCTGAGAGCCGTCGGGCAGGTAGCGGGTGACACCGCCTTCGACGCCGGGGACGAGCTGGTTGCGCAGACGGACATTCGCGAACGTTCCACGGATCATCACGTCGTGATTGCCGCGACGCGAACCGTAGGAGTTGAAATCCTTCCGATCCACCCCATGCTCGCTCAGATACCGGCCCGCCGGGGAATCAGCACCGATCGCACCTGCCGGCGAGATGTGATCGGTGGTGACCGAGTCTCCGAGCAGCGTCAATACCCGAGCACCGATGATGTCTCGGACCGGCAGTGGCTCGCGGGGCATGTCGTCGAAGTACGGAGGATTGCGCACGTAGGTGGACGTGTCACTCCAGTCGAAAGTGCCGGACTTCGATACGTCCATGCCCTGCCAATTCGCGTCACCGGCGAGGACATCGGCGTATCCGTCGGTGAACATGCTCGCCTCCACGCACTCGTCGACCACGGCTTTGATCTCCGCCGTGGTGGGCCAGATATCGCGCAGGAACACATCATTGCCTTCGGCGTCCTGGCCGAGTGGCTCGATGAGTAGGTCTGCCTGGGTGGTGCCGACCAACGCGTAGGCGATGACCAGCGGAGGCGAGGCCAGGAAGTTCATCTTCGTTTCGGCGTGAATCCGGCCCTCGAAGTTCCGGTTCCCCGACAGCACCGAGGCCACCGCCAGATCGTGGCCGGTGACTGCCGCGCTGACCTCGGGAATCAACGGGCCCGAGTTACCGATGCAGGTGGTGCAGCCGTAACCCACCAAGTCGAATCCGAGCTTCTCCAGGTACGGGGTGAGCCCGGCGCGGTTGTAGTAGTCGGTGACGACCCTGGACCCGGGCGCCAGCGACGTCTTCACCCACGGCTTGCTGCGCAGTCCGCGCTCGACCGCGTTCTTCGCGAGCAGTCCCGCCCCGATCATCACGGTCGGGTTGGAAGTGTTGGTGCACGAGGTGATCGCCGCGATCACCACGTGCCCGTGATCGATGTCGAACTCGGTACCGTCGAGGGTCACCTTCGTGGGGTCCTCGGGCCAGGTGAGTGTCTCGTCGTACGAAGATGACCGAGGCGGCTCGTCGCGCTCGATACCGCGGCTGATCGCTACGGGATCGCTGGCGGGAAACGAGCCGTCCACAGCGTCGTCGAGACCGCCCTGGACCGCGTCGGAATGCGAGCGGCCGGCCAGCAGACCGCGTACCGCGCGCTGGGCCACGCGCAGTGGGATCCGATCCTGCGGTCGCTTCGGGCCCGCGATCGACGGCTCGACGGTACCCAGGTCCAGCTCGACGACCTGACTGAATTCCGGCTCGTGATCGGGGTCGTGCCAGAGTCCTTGCGCCTTGGCGTACGCCTCCACCAGCGCAATCTGCTCGGCCGGCCGGCCGGTCAGCCGCAGGTAACTCAACGTCTCGTCGTCGACGGGGAATACAGCGGCTGTCGACCCGTACTCCGGGCTCATGTTCCCCAGGGTGGCGCGGGTGGCCAGCGGCACGTTGGCCACCCCTGGACCGAAGAAGTCCACGAACTTGCCGACGACCCTGGTGCGGCGAAGCACCTCTGCCACGGTGAGGACCAGGTCGGTGGCGGTAGTCCCCTCGCTCAACTCGCCGCTCAACTTCAACCCGACCACCTGCGGAATCAGCATGCTCATCGGCTGGCCGAGCATGGCCGCCTCTGCTTCGATTCCTCCGACACCCCAACCCAGTACTCCGAGCCCGTTGATCATCGGGGTGTGCGAATCCGTCCCGACCAGGGTGTCCGGATAAGCCACCGTGCGATCGGGTCCGTCCTTGGTGAACACCACCCGAGCCAGGTACTCCAGGTTCACCTGATGGCAGATTCCGGTATCGGGCGGGACCACCTGGAAACCGTCGAACGCCTGTTGAGCCCACCGGAGCAACTCGTAGCGCTCGTGATTGCGATCGAACTCGAGTTCGGCGTTGGTGTGGAATGCCTCGGGTCGGCCGAACATGTCGACGATCACCGAGTGATCGATGACCAGATCGGTGGGGATGAGCGGATTGATCCGTTGCGGGTCACCACCGAGTGCAGTCATGGCGTCCCGCATGGCCACCAGGTCCACCACGCACGGCACTCCGGTGAAGTCCTGCATCAGAACCCGTGCCGGTGTGAACTGTATTTCCGAACTGGACTGCGCATGTGGATCCCACCCTGCCAGCGCCCGCACCTGCTCCGCGGTGACCAGGTGCCCGTCCTCGTTACGCAGCAAGTTCTCCAGCAGCACTTTGAGGCTGTAGGGCAGCCGCGACGACCCCTCGACACGATCGAGGCGGAAGATGTCGTAGGCAGTCTCGCCCACCGTCAATTGATCCAGCGCACCGAAACTGTTCCCGGTCATGACCGCTCCTCGTTACCGTAGGCTGGTTCAAGGGTCGGCCGTCGAGATGGCTTCTGTCAATGGTCGCCGGAGCTCGCCCTAAAGGCATCCACCACAACTACTGCGGCACATCGTATTCGACGTTCACCTTCGCCGAGGTATCGTGTCGACCTTGTCCCAGCCACGACGGCGTTCACGGGATCCTTCGTGCGCATCACGGCTGCGGTAGATGATGTATGGCCGAAAGAGATATCCCAACGGGGCGGTGAATACGTGGACCAATCGGGTGAAAGGCCATACCGCGAAAAGGCTGATGGCGGCGAGCGCATGGAATTGGAAGCTGAACGGGGCATTCGCCATCAATTCGGGCTGCGGGTCGAAGAAGAAGATGCCACGGAACCAGACGGACACACCTTCGCGGTAGTTGTACTCACCGACGACGCCGGACCCGGTGTTGACCAGGCCGCCCAGTATCACCAGGGTGAGCATGAGATACATCAGCTTGTCCATCCTGGTCGTCGCTCCCAGAACGGCCTTGGTGAAGCGGCGGCGATAGAGCAGACCTGCCAAGCCTACGAGGGTGAAGACACCGGCCACGATGCCCACCGTCACCGCCATGAAGTGGTAGATGTTTTCCGAAATCCCGACGGCCTCGGTCCAGCTTTCGGGAATTCCCAGGCCCATTACATGTCCGAGGAATACAGCCAGAATGCCGAAGTGGAACATCGGATTCGCCCAGCGCAGAATGCGGCTTTCGTACATCTGACTCGATCTGGAGGTCCAGCCGAACTTGTCGTAGCGATAGCGCCAAATGTGGCCGAGAACGAAAATGGTCAGGCAGATGTAAGGGAAGATCAACCACAGGAACACATCCCGGGCATTGTCCATCATGCACCTCCAGGCATCGGTAACAAATCGGGCGAACCATAGGGATCGAGACCCACCTGCTCGTCTTCCGGTCCCTCGGCGATCAAGCGTTCGACAGCTTCGTGATCCTTGCCTTTGAGCGGAGGCAAGGTGGCGCACACTGCCTCCATCGCCCCGCTCCACGGCGATTCGATGTCGCGTAGATGCAGGCGGAGCAATTCGAGGCCGGCGCGGTTGTCCAACATCATCTTCAGGCCCGCCTGCTGATCGGTCGTTGCGGCGAATTCCAATACGACACAGAGGTGATCGGGTAGTTGACCTTCGTCAAGAATCAGCCCCGCTTTGGTGTACACCTGCTTGATACGCAGTAGCGCGAGTCCGCGTTTTCGAGTCTCTCCGTTCGAGAAGTAGGTCAAGAACAGGCAGCCGCGCCTGCGAGTGTCGAAGGTGTCGACGTAATCGGCTTCGGACTCCGGTAGCGGCCGAGTGCGGAGTTGATCGATCGTTTCCTGCAGTCCCGTACCGAGTTTCGCGGGCAGAGTGGCAGCGACTCGGCCGAGAAGGTCGAGGTGAGACACCAGGTGTGCGTCCGGGTAGTCCATCAGCATCGAGGCGGACTGCCAGGTGCGGGTGAGTTCGTCGGTGGAGTATTTGAGCTTGGGCACGCGTGGAGTCATGACCGGTGCTCCGTATCGGTCGATCCGGACGGTCCGGCAGCCTCGGGGAAAAGCCCATCGGGGGTGCCCTGCCCGTTCCAGTCCATCAGATTGATCCGCACACCCGCCGGGCGTCCCGGCCCGTCCGGTGTGCCGACACCTGGATCGGCACCCATGCCGGTGTCGCCTCCGAAGGACCCGTCCATCCCACCCATCCCGGGCCCACCCTCGACGTCGAGAGAACACTCGGTGGCGATGTTCTCGAGCTTGTGGGCGTCTTCGTAGTGGGCGGCCGGTACGACGTAGCGCTCGTCGTACTTTGCGATGGCGAGCAGGCGGTACATGTCCATCATTTCTTGCCCGGTCATCCCGACGGACTCCGGGATGGATTCGTCTACCTCCCAACCCATGTTGATATCGCGCATGAACGAACGCATCGCGGCGAGCTTGCGGAGCACCTTGTCCACCGGAGCGGTATCCCCGGCCGTGAACAACCCGGCGAGATACTCGATGGGGATCCGCAGCGAGTCGATGGCGGCGAACAGGTTTCCCTTGCGTTCGGCGTCCTCACCGGTTTCGCGGACTGCGTCCACAACCGGAGACAGTGGCGGTATGTACCAGACCATCGGCATCGTTCGGAATTCCGGATGCAACGGAAGCGCGACCTTGTATTCGTTGATCAACGCCCAGATAGGTGAACGTTGCGCGCTTTCGATCCAGTCGTCCGGGATGTCGGCACGCTGCGCCTGCCGAACGACTTCCGGATCGTTCGGGTCGAGAAAGACGTTGCGTTGAGCTTGCAACAGGTCGTGCTCGTCGGTCACCGACGCCGCGTCGAGCACCCGGTCTGCGTCGTACAACATCAGTCCGAGGTAGCGCAGCCGTCCCACGCAGGTTTCGGAACAGATTGTGGGCTGGCCGATCTCGATACGCGGGTAGCAGAACGTGCACTTTTCGACTTTGCCGGTCTTGTGGTTGAAGTACATCTTTTTGTACGGGCAACCGCTGACGCATTGCCGCCAGCCACGGCAGCGATCCTGATCGACGAGGACGATGCCGTCCTCTACTCGCTTGTATATCGCCCCGGTGGGGCACGACGCCACACACGACGGGTTCAAGCAATGTTCACAAATACGTGGCAGGTAGAACATGAATGCCTGCTCGTACTCGAATTTGATCTTGTTTCCGATCTTCTCGAGAATCGGATCGTTGTGCCCGTGCTCGACCGACCCGGCAAGGTCGTCGTCCCAGTTCGAGGACCAGGTGACTTTCGTATTCTCACCGGTGAGCAAGGATTTCGGTCGTGCCACCGGCATATGGTCCTGCGCCGGAGCGGTGGTGAGGTTCTCGTAGTCGTAGGTCCACGGCTCGTAATAGTCGTTGATGCCGGGCAGGTTGGGGTTGGCGAAGATGGTCGCGAGGTTCTTCAATCGACCGCCTGCCTTCAGCTTCAGCCGGCCGCGCTTGTCGAGTGTCCAGCCACCTTTCCACTTCTCCTGATCCTCGTAGGTCCGCGGATACCCTTGACCGGGTCGCGTTTCCACGTTGTTGAACCAGACGTGTTCGGCGCCGGAGCGGTTGGTCCACACCTGCTTGCACGTGACCGAGCACGTGTGGCACCCGATGCACTTGTCCAAATTCATGACCATCGCCATCTGAGCCATTACTCGCATCAGTACTTCACCTCCTGATTACGACGGCGGATCACGGTGACTTCGTCGCGTTGATTGCCGGTAGGTCCCATGTAGTTGAAGGCGTACGTCTGTTGGGCGTATCCGCCGATCATGTGCGTGGGTTTGATCATGAGCCTGGTCAGCGAGTTGTGATTTCCGCCTCGCTGGCCGGTCGTCTCGGAAATCGGTGTGTCGATGAGGCGGTCCTGCGAGTGATACATGAAGACAGTGCCTTCGGGCATCCGATGCGAGATGATGGCACGCGCGTCGACCACTCCGTTGCGGTTGACCGCTTCGATCCACTCGTTGTCCCGCACACCGATCTTCTCCGCATCCTGCGGGCTCATCCAGATTCCAGGCCCGCCGCGGAACAGCGAGAGCATGAGCAAGTTGTCCTGATATTCGGAGTGAATCGACCACTTGTTGTGCGGCGTCAAATAGCGAACCGCCACACCGTGATCCGGAGTTGCTCCGATCTCCGGTTCGTCGAAGAGCGCCGTCATGTTCAGCGGTGGCCTGAAGGTGGGCAGCCCTTCACCCAGTTCGGTCATCCAGTCGTGATCGAGGTAGAAGTGCTGACGACCGGTCAGCGTGTGCCACGGCTTTTCCCGTTCGACATTGATCGTGAACGGCGAGTACCTACGGCCACCGGTCTCGGATCCGGACCATTCGGGTGAGGTGATCACCGGTACCGGGCCGTGTTGGGTATCGGAGAACGTGATGCGCTTGCCCTCGTTTTCGGAGGCCAGGTCGTGCAGCATTCTGCCGGTGCGCTTTTCGAGTGTCTTGAACCCCTGAGTGGCGAGCCTTCCGTTGGTTGTGCCGGACAGGGCCAGGATCATCTCGCAGGCCTGGATGTCACGGAGGATATCGGGCCGGCCGTCGGCCGGACCACCGCGCACGACCCCGTTCTTCTCTTTGAGATCAGCGATTTCTCGGCTCAGATCGAACGTGACTCCCTTGGTGGTCGCACCCAAGGTGTCCAGCAACGGCCCGACGGCGCGCATCTTGTCACCGATCGCCGTGTAGTCCCGCTCGACCTCGATAATTTTCGGCATCGTGACGCCCGGCTCCGGTTCGCATTCTCCGTACTTCCAGTCCCGGACCTTCCCGTGCGGCGCTGCCATCGCATCCGGAGTGTCATGGGTCAGGGGTGCGGCGACCACATCGGTCTGCTTACCGAGGTGCCGCACTGCAAGTTTGCTGAATACCTGGGAAATCTGTTGCCACGCATCCCAATCGGTACGCGACTGCCACGGCGGGGAGATCGCGGGATTGAAAGAGTTGACGAACGGATGCATATCCGTCGTCGACAGGTCGTGTTTTTCGTACCAGGTTGCGGCCGGCAGGACGATGTCCGAGAGCAGCGTCGAACTCGTCATCCGGAAATCGAGGGTCGTCAGGAGATCGAGCTTGCCGATGGGCGCCTCGTCGTGCCAGCGAACGTCCTGCGGTCGGAAGCGCTGCGCAGTCTCCCGGGCGCTGACGGTGTGTGACGTGCCGAGGAGGTGATTGAGAAAGTACTCGTTTCCTTTCGCCGAGGAACCGAACAGATTCGACCGCCACAACGACAGAACCCGCGGAAAGTTCTCCGGCGCATCAGGATCCTCGGCCGCGAACTTCAGCCGCCCGGCCTTCAACTCCTCGACGACATAGTCCTTGGCCGACTGCCCCTTCTGCTCGGCCTGCGCACCGATCACCAAGGGATTTCGATCGAATGTGGGGTAGGACGGCATCCAGCCCAGACGCGCGGACTGTGCGATCACGTCGGCAGTCGTCTTGCCCGCCAGTTGGCCTTTGCCGGTCTGTGCCGTCAGCGTGTCGGCACCGAATTGGTCATAGCGGAACTGGTCGGTATGCAGGTACCAGTAGGCCGTCTGCACCATGTTTCTCGGCGGTCGTACCCAGTCCAGGGCATTGGCCAACTGGTTGTACCCGGTCAGCGGACGGACCTTTTCCTGGCCGACGTAATGCGCCCAACCGCCACCGTTCACGCCCTGGCATCCCGTGATCGTCGTCATCGTCAGGAAGGTCCGATAGATGGTGTCGGAATGGAACCAATGATTGGTGCCCGCACCCATCAGAATCATCGACCGACCCTTGGAGTCCTCGGCGTTCTGGGCGAACTCGCGGCCGATCCGTTCGGCAGCGTCCGCGGAGACTCCGGTGATCGCAGCTTGCCACGCGGGCGTGTAGGGGGATTCTGCGTCGTCGTAGCCGCTGGGCCAGATCCCGGGTAGTCCGGGTCTACCGACGCCGTACTGGGCGAGCATCAGGTCGAAGACAGTGGTGACGAGTCGCCCTGCGACGCGGCGTACCGGTACACCGCGTCGAATCACGCCGACCTTGCCCTGGCCTGCATTGCCCTGGCCTGCATCGAAGCGCGGCATATCGATCGGAACGTACTGATCCGCGCCGTCGATCAGCGACAGTGTCGGATCGATGTCGCCGAGATCGAGGTTCCACTTGCCCTCGCCGGTTTCACCGTAGCGATGGCCCAGCGTGCCAGGGGGCACGACGAGCCGGTTGGTTCTCGCGTCGACCATGACCGTCTTGAACTCGGAGTTCTCCTGCTCGCTCACGATCTCGTCGGTGAGGTCCGAGGCGGTCAAGAACTTTCCGGCGGTATAGGTGACCTCGCCCTCCGGATCGTGTGTTTCGTCGAGAGTGACAAGAAACGGCAGATCCGTGAACTTCTTGACGTACTCGGTGAAGTAGGGAGTCTGCCGGTCGACGTAGAACTCTTTGAGGATCACGTGTCCCATGGCCATCGCCAGAGCACCATCGGTACCGGGCTCGGCAGGGAGCCACTCGTCGGCGAACTTGGTGCTGTCGGCGAAGTCCGGTGAGACGACGATGACTTTCTGTCCGCGGTAACGGGCTTCGATCATCCAGTGCGCGTCCGGTGTCCGGGTGACCGGCACGTTGGTACCCCAGATGATCAGGTAGCTCGAATCCCACCAGTCCCCGGATTCGGGGACGTCCGTTTGATCCCCGAACATCTGAGGGGAAGCGACCGGCATGTCCGCGTACCAGTCGTAGAAGCTCAGCATCGATCCCCCGATGAGGTTCACGAAGCGGGCACCGGACGCGTGCGAGACCATCGACATCGCGGGAATGGGAGAAAACCCGGCGACGCGGTCGGGGCCCCATTTTCGGATCGTGTGCACGTGCGCCGCCGCCACTATCTCGATGGCCTCGTCCCACGTGGCACGCACCAAGCCACCCTTGCCTCGCGCGCGCTTGTAGCGTGCGGCGCGCTCAGGATCCTCGGTCACGTCTGCCCAGGCGAGCACTGGATCTTTCAACCGGGACTTCGCTTCCCGGTACATCTCGAGCAGTACCCCACGAATGTAGGGATACCGGGTTCGCGTCGGCGAGTAGGTGTACCAGGAGAAGGAGGCACCGCGAGGACACCCGCGCGGCTCGTACTCAGGCTTGTCCGGTCCGGCAGTCGGATAGTCGACGGCCTGGGTCTCCCACGTGATGATGCCGTCCTTGACGTAGACGTTCCAGGAGCACGATCCGGTGCAATTCACCCCGTGGGTCGACCGGACCACTTTGTCGTGACTCCAACGATCCCGGTAGAACGAATCGCCCGAACGTCCCCCGATCGCGAGCAGCGTCCGCCCATCGGCAGAAACAGGCTGGTTGCTTCGAAAGAATCGACGAGTCTTGATCAAAGCATCTGTCAATCCACTGTTGATGGTGGCGCTCATGAAAGTCCTCCCGAGAATTGGAGTAGCGAGGCAAGACAAGCCGAAACCTTCAGGGGTGAACCACCAATCGGTCGGCGAGATGCCAGATCATCGCCACGAAAACGATCGACCACGCACCCAACGCAACCCAGGACACCGCGTCGCCGACGACTTCCATCATGGGTAGGTTGTCCGCCTGGCCCAGGTAGTGCGAGGCGACGCCGTACATCCCGAGCGGGAAAATTATGCTCCACAGAGTCGCGTCGTAGACCAGCGGAACTCGATTCTTGACATGCCGCCACCACGCCGCGGCGAACAGGACTGGGATGAGCCAAGTTCCGAAGGACCAGAACATCACCGCAGTGCCACCGATCAGGCCGCGGGTGGCATCGACCATAGGGGCATCGGCCATTTGAACGATGCGAGCGCCTGCGAGGACGGTGATAGCGGTTGCGCCCATCGCAACCCAATAGACCGGAGTGAGGTCGACCGGGTTCAGCGGATAGAGCAGCAGCCTCGCCGCGACCAGAATCGCTACGCCCGCATAGAGAAAAGCGCCGACGGACCAGGAGAACACGGCCACCAGTGCGAGTTCGTTCCTACCGGTTGTGACCACAGGTTCGAGGGCAGCAGCGAGCACGGCAACGGATTGACAGGCAACCACCCAGATGAACCAGGTGCCGTTCGCGCCCATGAGTGCCGGGCGAATCGAAGGATTCAGTATCGCCGTCGAGGGCACCACGTATCCGAGCACGAACCAACTCAGCGCCCCGAGAGCCAGGAACCCCAGGGCCACCGTGTGCACTCCCCCGGCGGCGAAGCGGGTGCCCAGGACGTCTGTGGCGGCGACGAAGGTGAAGAATCCGAATCCGCGTCGCGGATCGGTGAAATCCGCGCGCAGCAGAGACCCGAAGCGCAGTAACCGCCAGCAGTGCAGCACCACCAAAACTACCCAGGCGAGAACCCCGATCACGAACAGCGCCGAGGAGATGAGCGGCTGGTCGTTGTTCTTCATCGCGACGGAGATGATTCCGGTGGCCATGACCAACGCGAAGTAACCCGGGTTGAGAGTCGAGACGGCACCTCGAACGGCGGTTACCGTGCGCCCGCCGCCACTCCGCACCGTCATTACGTGTTACCGATTCGCCGGTCCATGA
Source organism: Rhodococcus sp. UYP9 (assembly GCF_040547235.1). NCBI lineage: Bacteria > Bacillati > Actinomycetota > Actinomycetes > Mycobacteriales > Nocardiaceae > Rhodococcus > Rhodococcus sp. UYP9. Next base: position 567,883 of record NZ_JBEPPH010000002.1, on the reverse strand, counting down.
CGCCCCGAGATGCTCGCTGTGCCATTCGGAATCCTCACCTATGACATGCCAGCCAGTGCACTGGCGTTGCACAGTGCACGCTACGCCGGATACACCCGGATTCGATGCACAACGCCGATCGACCAAGCGGGACTATATATCTGAAGCCTGCGACACGCCGAATCCACCGCTAAGCCCGCTCGGAAGCATCGAATTCGCGGACGTTGGCGTCGAGGATCGCGGCCTGCTGTTCGGAATCGGGACCGGATCCACGGAAGGCGTGCAGCTGCGCTTCGTCGGCCCAACGCTCGTACACGTTGATCCGTCGCTCGTCGAACAGGTCCGCAGCGATCGCGAAGTCCTCGCATCCTTCGGACTCGCGCGCGAGCCGAACCACCTCGACACAACCCTGCAGATACCGATCTCTTTCGTTCGGATCGACAGTCAGATACCCAGCAACAATGATCATGAGCCTCAGACCTCGACGGAGAGCAAAACTCATCGCCCCAACGAACCCGACACGGCCGAGGAATGCGTCAGTGCACCAACCATCCGCACGGCGCCGCGAGATCGGCAGATCCCTCCGGACCCATCGACCCCTCCGCGTACGGCTTCACCTCGGGTGGATCGTTCAACAGCGGTGCCGCCACTTCCCAGACGTGTGCAAGCCCGTCGGGGCGAGTGAACAACGAACGATCACCGTTGAGCACGTCGAGAATCAGGCGTGAGTACGGCGACAGTGGGTCGGCGTTGGGAACGGACGGCAACGGCAGAGACAGATGCCCGACGGACAGATCGAAGTCCGGTCCCGGCTCCTTCACCGTCATCGCCATATCGATCGAACCGCTGCCGGACAAGTCGAAGGACAGCACCGCGCCGTCGTCCGGGAGATCGGTCAGCGGGCTGTTCTCCGGCTTCCGGAACACCAGAGACACACGCTGAGCACTGACTCCCAACATCTTTCCGGTTCGAAGCAAGAACGGCACGCCGCGCCATCGATCGGTGTCGACCCACAGCTTGGCTGCGACGAACGTGTCCACGGTCGAATCGTCGGCGACACCCTCGACGTCGCGATAGCCGTCGTACTGGCCGAGTACGACCTCGGCCGTGTCGATCGGACGGAAGCATCCGATGACCGTTTCCCGCGCGGATTGCAGATCGTCGGCAGCCAAGGACGCAGGCGGTTCCATCGCGATCTCGGCGGCGACCTGAAAGAGGTGAGTCACCAACATGTCGAGCACGGCCCCGGTGCTGTCGTAAAATTCGGCTCGGTCGTCGATGTTCAGGGTCTCGGGGACGTCGATCTGCACCTGGGCCACGTGTTCGGCATTCCAGATGCCGTCGATCATGCCGTTCGCGAACCGCAGGACGTGCAAATTCTGGGTCGCTTCCTTGCCGAGGAAATGGTCGATTCGGTAGACCTGCTTCTCGTCGAGAACCTCGTGCACCACCTTGTCGAGCTCTTCGAAAGCCTGCTGCGACGTGCCGAACGGCTTCTCGTAGACCACCCGTGCACCATCGGCGAGGTCGTGCGCGCCGAGGGCCTTGGTGTAGTCCTGAAACGTGCTCGGCGGCAATGCAATGTAGTGCACCAACTGCGCGTTCTCGCCCACCTCGTCCTTGGCCGACGCCACCGCCTCCGGTAGCGCACCCGGGTCTTCGACGGTGAATCCGTTGCCTGCGAATCGGATCCGTTTCGCGAACTCGTCCCAGTCCTTGCTGCCGAGTTCGGAGCCGAATTCCTTCAACGCTCCGTGGACGTGGTCGCGGAACTCGTCGTCGGCGGTGTCGTGACGACCGTTGCCGATGAGCAGCCACTTCTCGGGCAGCAGTCCCTCGACATGGAGTTGGTAGAACGAGGGCAGGACCATGCGCTTCGCGAGGTCACCGGTCGCACCGAACAGGACGAATATCGTAGGTTGCAAAGTCGCCATGGATTCCATCATGCCCGCACCGATCGTGCGGTGTGGTTAAAGTCGATCTGGTGACACGATCGAAATTCCACGGCGAGATCTACGGGATGGGCACATCCTCGGGCACACGCATCGTCGTCGGCAACTGGACGCGGTCTCCGCTCGGCACCTTCACCGACGTCATGGTCGAGTTCGAGAACGGCCACCGCCTACTCTTGGCCCCTGATGACGAGGTGCGTGAATTCGTCTCGGCCACATACACATTCGACGAGACGATCCTCACGCCGGTGATCTTCGAGCGCCTACCGGACGGATCGAGGAAAGTGCAGGCAGGTCGACTGGCCCTGCGAATCCACACCGGCCGAATCACACCGCTCGGCGTGCTGCTGAAGCTCGTCCCCACGGCCATCTCGACCGCCCCGTGGTTCTGCACTCTGACCGACCCCATCGCCCGAGTGGCGCTCCGCGGCGTACGCACCCGCGGCAGCGCCGGCGGTGGGCGCCGCGAGTACTACGGGGCTCACACCCAATACCGCGTCACCGCAGTCGAGGCGTCGTGGGACGGAAAGAATCTCGGCTCACTGACCCGCGTCACACCGCCGGTCCGATTCGGATTCGGTTCCACACCCCAGGCCCCGAGCGTCACCTACATAACCACCACCATCGACGACTGACTCGTCAGACCAGCACTGCACCCGCGGCGACGAGCTCGGTCAGTGCCTTCTCCGAAGACTCGGGAGCAACACCGGCGATCAGATCGGTGAGAATACGTACCTTCAGCCCGAGAGCGATCGCGTCGAGAGCCGAAGCTCGCACACAGTAGTCGGTAGCCAGTCCGACGACGTCGAGATCGGTCACCTCGTTGCCTCGCAGCACCTCGGGCAACGTGACGCCCTCGTCGGTGATGCCTTCGAAAGCCGAGTACGACGGCCTCCCCTGACCCTTGTAGACGTGCACGTCCACCGATCCGATGACGAACTCGCCGTGGTACTCCGACCCGACCGTGTCCGCGACGCAGTGCATGGGCCACGTGTCGACGAAGTTGGGCACCTCATCGGTCGCGAAGTGGCCACCGTTGTCGCCGAGAGCGTCGTGCCAGTCACGCGAGGCCACGATGACGTCGTACTCGTCGCCCTTCTTCGCCAGCAACTCACTGACCTTGCGTGCTACTTCGCCGCCGCCCTCGATGCCCAGGGCGCCGCCCTCGGTGAAATCGTTCTGTACATCCACTACCAACAAAGCACGAGTCATGGTGACCAGTATCCTCTGAACGTGAGATGGGCATGAACGCGACAGTGACCGAATTGATGTGCTACCCGGTGAAGGGATGCGCGGGCCTGTCGCTCAGCACCGCGTCGATGACGTTCCGGGGGCTCGAACACGATCGCGAGTTCATGATCGTCGGTGCAGACGGATCGTTCCGCAGTCAACGCAGCGATCCTGTCCTCGCCGTCGTCCATCCCTCGATCGTCGACGACGTCCTCACCCTGTCGCACGCCGATTTCGGATCGATCACCGTCGAGGTGAATCGGCATTCCCGGCCACGAGATGTCACGATGTTCGGCGAACCGTTTCAGGGCATCGACCAGGGCGACGAGGTTGCACGCTGGCTCGGTGAGATCCTCGGCGAGGAGTGCCGACTGGTCAGGATCACCTCGACTGCCCCGAGCTTCGCGGACAGCACCGCAGTCCACATCCTGTCCGATGCGTCGATGCGCGGCCTCAACGCCCGGCTCGACGCACCGATTCCGTTCGATCGGTTCCGGCCCAACATCGTCGTCACCGGTTGGGCGGATGCGCACCGGGAGGACCTGGTACGCCGGGCTTCCGTCGGCGCCTGCGAACTCGCGTTCGACAAGATTGCCATCCGGTGCGCCGTCACGACCGTCGAGCAGACAACCGGCATTCGCACCGGCCCCGAACCACTGCGTACCCTCGCCGCCTACCGCCGCGGCCCCACCAAAGGCGTCGTCTTCGGTGCGAAGTTCTCGGTGAAGACCGTCGGCCGGGTGTCGGTCGGGGACGAGTTCACCGTTCTCGAGGAGGAATCTTCGGGTCTCGATCGCTAGTCACGGGCCGCTCTGCTGCCTTGACTTCGCGAGCCCATTCCGGATGCTCGTTCTCGGCCCACGCGCGCAGAACCGACCCGCCGCGCATACCGCGCATCGCTTCGGAATCCTTGAACGCGTAGAAGATGTGGCCTACGACGAGAAGCCCGAAGGCGAGAGCGAACCAGTCGTGTACGAACGTCGCTCCTGTCCGCCAGTTCAGCGGACTCCACTCCGGAAAGAACATCACCGTCCCCGTGAGCAGCAGTACCGCGATCGATCCACCACTCAACCCGCCGTTGAGCTTCTGGCCGGCATTGAACTTTCCGACGCCCACTGCCCGGAGCCGACGAGCCTTGGACTGCAACCACTTCCAGTCATCGTCGACGAACCGGTTGAGGCGCTGCAGATCCAGCCGATAGGCCCGCGAGAGAAGACCGAGAATCAGCGGTATCGGGATACCGAAACCTGAATAGACGTGCACCACTTCGACCAAGTGCCGATTGCCGACGAGGACTGCCAACGAACCGTTGTACAGAATCGCCGCCGTCGCAATGCATACGAGGGTCAGCACGCCGACGGACCAGTGCACCCAACGTTCGATTCGGTGGAAGCGCAGCAGTTCAGCTCGTGGCGTCATCGTCACGTCCGTTCGACGCGCCGACCCAGCCGTCGATCGAGTATCCCCGCGGCTCCCAGTAACCGGGCACCACATCCGAAGTCAACTCGATTCCGCCGAGCCATTTCAGACTCTTGTAGCCGTACATCGGTGCAACGTAGAGCCGAACTGGACCGCCATGATCATGAGTGACCGGGCCGCCGAGCATGGTGAGGGCGAGAATGACGTCGTCGCGACGTGCTTGCTCCAGCGTCAAGCTCTCGGTGTAAGTGCCGTCGAACGAGGTGAATCGGACTGCCGTCGCATCGGCCGTCGGCGAGGCTGCATCGAGGATCTCCGACAGGCGCACGCCGCTCCACGAAACCTGTGGAACACGCCATCCGGTCACGCATTGGAAGTCTCGCACCAGAGACGTCTGGGGCATTGCCCGCAAATCCTGTAGTCCGAGAGTGCGTGGTGTTGCTACCAAACCACCGACAGTCAATTGGTAGCTGCTCTCGTCCTTGCGCGGTGCACCCGTGGTCACCGAATAGAATCGAAAGTTGTTGCCCAGCGGGATCAGGCCGACCAGTCCGGTGGGATCGTGGTTACCGATCGGGCCCATCACGGTTGCGAGCCCATTTTGAATGGCGCCACCGCCCAGAATTCCTGCCGCGCCGGCGACGACCAGTCCGAGGAAGAGGCGTCGACCTACCGGTGCACCGGGAATATCGGGCTCGTTGCGACGCATCACTCCACTGTCCACGAATTACCGATCGCGTGTCGCTATCTGCACGGCAAGCAGAATTCGCGCCTGACCAGCTCGCAATGTTGAGAACAGTGCGCCCGCGTCGACGAGGTCTGCACCGCCACCTCCGCCGCCGTAGCTGGGTTCGACAGAGCCGAGCGGAACCCGCGTCGTAACCACGACGGGGATCCCTGCGGCCGTGGCGCGCTGCACCGCCGCCACGACCATGCTGTTCGTGTTCCCCGAACCGAGAGCCTGCAGCACGAGCCCCTGACTTCCGGCGCTGAGATAAGCGTCGATGGCGACCGCATCCACACCTGGGTACAGCGCAACGATGTCGACTCTGGTGTCCGAAATTTTCTGCCGGTCGAAGACGGTGCGTTCCTGCGCCGATCCGAAAAATGCGTCCAGGTCCGATGTATGCCATTTCATCAACCCCCGCGCAGACAGAGTTCTGCCTCCGAAGGAAACGAGGACTCCCTTTCCCCGGTTACTCGGATTCCGCACAGCTTCGATCGCTGCTGTGACGTTGTCGGGCCCATCGGGCTCGCTGTGATCCGACGTCCGCTGCGCACCGGTGAACACCACCGGCCTCGGATCATCGTGGAACAGGTCGACGAGAAGTGCCGTCTCCTCCATCGTGTCCGTACCGTGCAGAACCACGGCACCGACGCAGTCCGGATCGGTCAGCGCGTTCCCGACAGCGTCGGCAACGGCATCCATGTCGGCGAAATCGAACGCTGAACTGTCCTTGGACATGACCTCACGAACCTCGACATCAGCGGCCAACGAGAACCCGAGCGGATCACTGCCCGGACGGCTGATGCCGTTCTCGTCACGGCTACTGGCAATGGTTCCGCCAGTGGTCAGCAGGGCGATGTGAGACACAGAAGTGATACCTCTCGTTCGGGTGAGGGCGTGCGAATCTTGGGTCGATTCCGGGTTATTCCTCCGGCTCCTTCAATCCCTCCCGCTCGTCACTTTCGGCCCATTCCAAGAGTGGATCGATGGAGAACACGGCGTCGTCGATGCCCTCGTGCAGGTCGCCCAGTTCGGCGAACCTCGCCGGGACGGTGAACATCGTGAATGCCTGTGGATCGACATCGCCCAACTCGCCCCAGGAAATCGGCGTCGAGACAGTTGCTTCCGGGTTTCCACGTACCGAGTAGGCGCTCGCGATCGTGTGGTCGCGGGCATTCTGGTTGTAATCGACAAACAGTTTCTTCGGGTCACGGTCCTTGCGCCACCAGGTGGTCGTCACGTCTTCGGGTGCCCGGCGCTCGACTTCCCGCGCGAAAGCCAGTGCGGCCCTTCGCACATCCTTGAAACCCCAGTCCGGCTGAATCCGCACGTAGACGTGAAGGCCATGTCCGCCAGAGGTTTTCGGCCAGCCGACGGCTCCGAGGTCCTCCAACACTTCCTGCACGACACCTGCGACGCGACGAACTCGGTCAAACGGACAGTCCGGCATCGGATCGAGGTCGATACGCCATTCATCGGGCTTCTCGACGTCGGCCCGACGGCTGTTCCACGGATGAAACTCGACCGTCGACATCTGCACAGCCCACGCCACATGCGCCAACTCGGTCACGCACAGCTCGTCGGCGGTGCGGTTGTAGCGCGGAAATTTCACGCGCACGGTCTCGAGCCACGGCGGCGCACCGTGGGGCACTCGCTTCTGGTGGACCTTCTCCCCTGCGAGGCCACTCGGAAAGCGGTGCATCATGCAGGGACGTTCACGTAGAGCGCGGACGATTCCATCTCCGACGCTCAGGTAATAGTTCACCAAGTCGAGCTTGGTCGCCCCACTCTCGGGGAAGTACACGCGATTGGGGTTGGAGATGCGCACCGTACGTTCGCCCACCTCGAGTTCGATCGACGGTGATGCTGCGCGGGCCATGCTCGAAAGCCTAGGTGCAGCTCCACCGCATCGCTGCACTTTCTCTGCGCACACGAAAAAGCCCGACTCCACGAGGGAGTCGGGCTTTTTCAGCGGTAAAGCTTGGGGAACGGACTCAGAAGTCCATGCCGCCCATGCCACCGGTCGGATCGCCTGCAGGCGCTCCGGCCTTTTCGGGCTTGTCGGCTACGACGGCCTCGGTGGTGAGGAACAGAGCCGCGATGGACGCTGCGTTCTGCAGTGCCGAGCGGGTGACCTTGACCGGGTCGTTGATGCCTGCAGCGAGCAGGTCCTCGTACTCGTTGGTCGCGGCGTTGAGGCCGTGACCTGCGGGCAAGTTGCGGACCTTCTCAGCGACGACGCCGGGCTCGAGGCCAGCGTTGAACGCGATCTGCTTCAGCGGTGCTTCGAGGGCGACGCGAACGATGTTCACGCCGGTTGCCTCGTCGCCGTCCAGCTTGAGGGAGTCGAGTGCGGGGGACGCCTGCAGAAGCGCGACGCCACCGCCGGCAACGATGCCCTCTTCGACAGCAGCCTTGGCGTTACGCACAGCATCTTCGATGCGGTGCTTGCGCTCCTTGAGCTCGACCTCGGTCGCTGCTCCGGCCTTGATGACTGCAACGCCGCCGGCCAGCTTGGCCAGACGTTCCTGCAGCTTCTCGCGGTCGTAGTCGGAATCGGAGTTCTCGATCTCGGCACGGATCTGGCTGACGCGACCGGCGATAGCGTCGGAATCGCCCGAGCCCTCGACGATGGTGGTCTCGTCCTTGGTGATGACGACCTTGCGTGCCTGGCCGAGCAGTTCGAGTCCAGCGGTCTCCAAGGAGAGGCCGACCTCTTCGCTGATGACCTCGCCACCGGTGAGGATGGCAATGTCGGCAAGCTGTGCCTTACGACGGTCACCGAATCCGGGAGCCTTGACGGCAACGGACTTGAAGGTGCCACGAATCTTGTTCACCACGAGAGTGGAGAGAGCTTCGCCCTCGACGTCCTCGGCGATGATGACGAGCGGCTTGCCGGACTGGATAACCTTCTCCAGCAGGGGCAGCAGGTCCTTGACGGTGCTGATCTTGGAGCTGACGAGCAAGATGTACGCGTCTTCGAGGACGGCTTCCTGACGCTCTGCATCAGTGGCGAAGTACGCCGAGATGTAGCCCTTGTCGAAGCGCATGCCCTCGGTGAGCTCGAGCTGCAGGCCGAAGGTGTTGGACTCCTCGACCGTGATGACGCCTTCTTTGCCGACCTTGTCCATTGCCTCGGCGATGAGCTCGCCGATGGCTGGGTCGCCCGCGGAGATACCAGCGGTAGCAGCGATCTGCTCCTTGGTGTCGATCTCCTTGGCGGAAGCGAGCAGCGACTCGGTGACGGCTGCAACAGCCTTCTCGATGCCGCGCTTGAGGCCGAGCGGGTTGGCGCCGGCTGCGACGTTACGCAGGCCTTCGCGGACCAGAGCCTGAGCGAGAACGGTGGCGGTGGTGGTGCCGTCGCCTGCGACGTCGTCAGTCTTCTTGGCGACCTCCTTGACGAGCTCGGCACCGATCTTCTCGTAGGGATCTTCGAGCTCGATCTCCTTGGCGATGGAGACACCATCGTTGGTGATCGTGGGAGCTCCCCACTTCTTTTCGAGCACGACGTTGCGACCCTTGGGTCCCAACGTCACCTTTACTGTGTCAGCGAGGGCGTTGAGGCCTCGCTCGAGGCCACGGCGTGCCTCTTCGTCGAACGCGATGATCTTGGCCATTACGAAGTGATCCTCCGGATTGGGGGTGACACATTTCTGGCCGAGTTGGGTGCCCGCGACGGACGACCAGGGGTGTCCTTGATCCCCAGCCTCACCGTGTCCCGACCTGGCACTCACGTATCGAGAGTGCCAACTGCATTTCTAGCACTCGACCATGGCGAGTGCAAGGTCGACGGGCACTACATGGTCGATTTGCTGGCCCGACTTGCTCAGCGTTCGCTCAGGGCGCACCCGCCCAAGGTCGACGGCGGACAGAAACTCATGCTCACAACTCTCCCCCGGACCGCCGCCGTCGACCCTATTCTTGTTCTCGACAACGGACGCCCGGTGAGAACTCGGGCGACACAATAGATTGGGCACCGATGTTCATCGCAACAGTCGCAGTATCGATTTTCCTCGCTGTATCGCTGACCTTCTCGGCGGTCGGAAAGTTGACCAAGAACCCCAAGGTCATCCCCATCATGGAACAGGTCGGTGTGCCTGCCGACAAGATCCCCTGGCTTGCCTACATCGAAATTCTCGGCGCGATCGGACTGATCCTCGGACTGTTCGTCTGGCCCATCGGGGTCGCCGCCGCAGTCGGAGTGATCTTGTACTTCGTGGGCGCGGTCATCGCTCACCTCCGAGTGAAGGACAGCGGTTTCGGTCCCGCTGCATTCCTCGGCGCTGTCGCCATTGCCGCGCTGGTTCTGCGCCTGCTGTCCGCGTGAGCAGTCGGTTGCCGGCAGGTCCGTTACGAACCGGACGAAACGATGATGGGGACCATGACGGCAGCCATGACCGCGACATTGACATCCTCCACTGCTTTTCGGACCGCTGAACTGGCCCAATCGCCCTCGGCAATCTTTTTGGCGCGCTTCTTTGCAGCCTTCTTGTCCACTCCCGCTGGCAAGATCTTGGGGATGGCATCGATGGCCGACACCAGCGAAATCAACACCGAAATCTCAGGGGCCGGTGTCGTGCCGTCGACGATCGCGCTACCGACCCCCTGACGCGCCCAATTCTTGCGAGTCACCTCGCGCGCCGGCCAGGACACCGTAGGGAAGAGCCCGAGCACCTTGTCGTGACGTTCGAGAACCAAACCCTGCTGGGCGAGTCTGGAACCCACTTCCTTGTTCAAATTCCTCTGAAGTTTCTCGATCACACGCTGCGGCTTCAGCCGACCGTTTCGAGCGCCGATCAAGGCATGCGCACGGGCGAGGAGGGGATCAGAGGGCGCAGGCCCCGTCACCACGAGCCGTCCCGCCTTGAAGGACTCATTCTTCTCCGTGATGCGAACGCAACCCTCGACAGCCAATTCCAGAACGACCGCACCGGCCAGCACGCGGGGAAATTTGGTGCTGTCGACAATCGGCTTACCGGTGACATCGTCTACCAGCAGCAGGAACAGGTCCTCGGCGATCAACGTCATACGCCGAGGTTACCGAGTACCCATGGATTAGTAGGTCCTGCTCTTGTTCTCGGCAGCCGGGTCAGTTCAGCAACTGCTGCCAGTTCGACGGCACCAGACCCACCGGGAACCACGTGCGCAGGCCTTCTGGCCGAAGATCAGATCTGGCCACGTCTTATCAAGTCGATTTCCCGTGGTGTCAGCAGCCGTTCCAACTGCTCACTCGGCCACTTACGGGGCCGCCCACTCATCCGGGCAGACTCGAGCAGTGGCACATCCGCGCTGGTACGTCGCAACATCGAATGAAGGTTCACGATCGATCACTCCGTCGAACTGATTTGGCTGATTCCTCGTTTGTTCTATCGCCAGTGTTCGCCCCTTGTTACCCGTTGTGTGTGAGGCGCGCTGAGGCGTTTCGGATCCGTCGACCATGGGTAAGGTCCAGCCGAACGGGAAGCCACAATCGATCGGGGCCACAAAGTTGAGTAAGACCGGGGATTCATCTGCATCCGACGTCGTCGAGTCGATACAGGACAATGGCGCATTCGAGAAGGCCGCACGCGCCGGCCATTTCGTCAGTGGCCTGCTCCATATTCTCATCGGCTACATCGCCATCAGGTTGGCGTTCGGGCAAGGTGGAAACGCAGACCAATCCGGCGCGCTCGCCGAGCTCGGCGAGAAGCCCGGCGGAGCCATCGCTCTGTGGGTTGCCTTCGTCGCCTTCGTGGCACTGGCTCTGTGGCGGGTCGTCGAAGCCATCGTCGGTAAGAAGTCCGACGACGATTCCGGCAGCGTGATGGACCGATTGAAGGCCGCATCGCTCGCGCTCGTCTACATCGTCTTCGCGTGGACGACCTTCGGGTTTGCCAGCGGATCCGGCAAGTCGAGTGGCAAGCAGAACGCATCCATGACGGCAGACTTGATGGGTAACGGCTTCGGCAAGTTCGTTCTCGTCGTCGTCGGACTCGTCATCATCGGCGTCGGCGGCTACCACGTCTACAAGGGCGTATCCAAGAACTTCCTCGACGACCTGGAGGGCTACACCGGCAAAACCGTCGAGCGCCTCGGGATCGTGGGTTACTGCGCCAAGGGCATCGCCCTGATCGGTGTAGGAGCGCTCGTCATAGCTGCTGTCTTCACCTCGGACCCGAGCAAGGCGACGGGAATGGACGGCGCGCTGAAGACCCTCGGCCAACAGCCGTTCGGTCAGGTGTTGTTGATCGTGGCAGGCGTGGGCATCGCGCTGTACGGGCTGTACTCCTTCGTGCTCGCACGGTACGCACGGATGTAGTAACTCGGCTGTCGATATGGGCATGGCGTTCCAGTTGCACCTCTACCAGGCGGGAAGCCGTCTCCTTCGAGCGCAATCGGAACACCATGCCCGCGGTTGTCCACAATCCGCACCTCCATCCACAGGGTTTCTGTTGCCCCAGCTCACGTCGATCGAACGCGTTCGGACGTCGGCGATGCTCACCGCCGTGCATCCCCACGGAATCGCCACCCGTAGCCAACTTCTCGCCGCGGGCATACCCAACAGCACCATCACCCGCAGATACGAACGCGTGCTGCCTGGGATCTACAGCGCCGACCAGCCGACCACCATCGCGCGCTGCTACGCCGTCACCTTGTGGCAGCCGAACGCACTGCTCAGTCACCGAACGGCAGCATGGCTGTACGGGTGGGTGGACGAGCATTCGATGATCGAAGCGACGCTGCCCGCGACATCCAAGGCTCGAACTCCCTGCTGGCTCAGGATGTATCGCCGAGACCTGCCCGCATCCGACACCACCGAGGTCGTGCGGCTCCCCGTCGTCGCCCGCGAACGAACGCTGATCGATTGCATCGCCGTGATGACACCGGAGGCCGTCGCTCGAATCGTCGACGAACGCCTCGCAACAGACATCCATGCGCAAGACATCGCCGCGAAAATTCGAAGTACCCCCAGACGTCGCGGCAACTCCCGCGCGTCCGGTCAGCTTCGCAGTGCCGCGTCGGGATTTGCCTCGGAGCCCGAACGCGTACTTGATCGCGCGCTCATTGCATGCGGTCTCCGGCTCGCAACCAACCATTGGGTTGGCAATTACGTATGCGACTTCGTCGACGAACTCGCACGGGTCGTCGTCGAGGTGGACGGCCGTGAGTTCCATAGCGCGCCCGAGGTGTTCAGCAAGGATCGGCGTCGGCAGAACGATCTGGTCCTCGACGGTTGGCTCGTACTGAGATTTTCGGCGTTCGATGTGATGGCGAACCCGGAAAAGACTGCCCGTCAGATCGCCGGGGTGGTGCGCAGGCGCCGGCGTTCACGAAATTGATGGGCATGGTGTTCCAGTTACGTCCTCCCCGAACGAAATCCCGCTTCGTGTGTGCAGAATCGGAACACCATGCCCACACCCCGGTATACGATCCTGCCCAACTGCGTGTGACGCCCGGTTGCACTCATCATCACGGAGGTATATGTGAGCAAGACACTCGAAGCCACGATCGACATCGACGCCAACCCTGAGCAGGTATGGAAAATAATCTCCGACCTGAAGCGGATGGGCGAGTGGAGTCCGCAGTGCAAGCTCATGAAGGTCTTCGGCGGAGATGTTCGACGCGGCACCACCACCCTCAACATCAACCGCAAGGGACTTCTCGTCTGGCCGACCAGGTCGAAGGTGATCGAATTCGAACCGAACAAGAAGATCGCATTCCGCGTCCTGGACAACAAGACGATCTGGTCGTATTCACTGACCCCGAACGGGACCGGCACCTCGGTCGTCGAAAAGCGCGAAGCGCCGAGCGGCACCACCGCAATTTCGTCGTTCCTGGTCAAGAACGTGCTCGGCGGTAGCGATCGATTCGACATCGAATTGGTCGACGGCATGAACAAGACCCTCCAGCGCATCAAAGCGGAAACCGAAAAGGGCTGACATGTTTGGTTGGTGATTCGCCTGGGAATGCTGGTTGAGCACTATCCACGGCTTATTAGCAAGAGGGGGCACCAAATGTTGGGCCTAGGAATCATCGGCTGGATCATCATCGGCGGTCTCGCCGGATGGATCGGCAGCAAGCTCATGAAGACCGACGCCTCGATGGGCATCATCTTGAACATCGTCGTCGGAATCATCGGCGGACTACTCGGTGGCTGGCTACTGAAGGTATTCGGAGTCGACGTCGAAGGCGGCGGACTCATCTTCAGCTTCATCACCTGCCTGCTGGGCGCAGTCATCCTCTTGTTCCTCGTCAAGTTGGTCATGGGCCGTAGCAGGGTCTGATCGACTCACACTTACCGACTGCCGGGGCTTCCACGTACTGTGTGAGGCCCCGGCAGTCGTCTGTGCCGAGGCCTTGTATATCAACAGTCATAAGGAGCGAAGTGGCACGCCGTCCCACCCCGATCGGTCAACCGCCCCGAACTGGGGTCGCGCACGTCGTCGACCTGGTCCGAGAGACAGTCCCGCCCCTGCACCCGGCAGGGCTACCGTTCGTCGCAGGCCCCCTTGCGGTGGCCGTCCTCGGCCGTAAGTACAAGTGGGTTCGGCTTGCCGGCCTCACAGCAGCGGGAGCCTGCGCCACATTCTTTCGGCATCCGAGCCGCGTTCCACCGAACCGCCCCGGCGTCGTAGTCGCTCCGGCAGACGGGCTGGTGACACTCGTCGATACAGCAGTGCCTCCTACCGAGCTCAGCCTCGGTAGCGATCCGGTGCCGCGCGTCAGCATCTTCCTGTCCGTCCTCGACGTCCACGTGCAGCGTGTCCCTGTCGGTGGCGAGGTGCTCGAGGTCGTGCACCGCAGCGGACAGTTCAAGTCTGCCGATCTAGCCGAAGCCAGCGAGGTCAACGAGCGAAACAGCATGCTTATCCGCACCCCTGCAGGTCAGAACATCGCAGTTGTGCAGATCGCCGGACTCATCGCCAGGCGCATCATCAACAACGCCAAGATCGGCGACAAGCTCACCATCGGCGACACCTACGGTTTGATCCGATTCGGCTCGCGCGTGGACACCTACTTCCCACTGGGCACCAAGCTGCTCGTCGAGCGTGGACAACGCGCAGTCGGCGCAGAAACTGTGCTCGCCGAGCTTTCCCAGTAAGGGTCCGGGCGATGATCACCAGACGCTCGCGGCCACCTGCTGCCGTCAGACTTCTGCCGTCGGTCGTGACAATTCTCGCGCTGTGCGCGGGTCTGTCCGCAGTCAAATTCGCACTGAGCGATCAGCTGGGTGTTGCACTGGCCATGATCGGAGCGGCCGCGGTCCTCGATGCCCTGGACGGACGCATCGCGCGTCTCCTCGACGCGACGAGCAAGATCGGTGCCGAACTGGACTCGCTGGCCGACGCGATCTCGTTCGGTGTGGCCCCTGCGCTCGTGTTGTACGTGACGCTGCTCGACGGCAGTAGCTTCGGCTGGATCGTCGCACTGACCTATGCAGTGGCCATGGTTCTGCGGCTCGCGCGTTTCAATACCCTGCTGGACAACGACACCCCGACCTACGCCGCGGAGTATTTCACCGGTGTTCCTGCTCCGGCGGGGGCGCTCATCGTGCTGGCGCCGATTGCGGCATTCGAAGAGTGGGGCGACGGCTGGTGGGCGTCGTTCTACGTAGTCATCGGATGGACACTGTTCACTGCAGCGCTGGCTGTGAGCCGGATTCCCACGCTCGCACTCAAGACCGTGTCGGTGCCACCGCGGATGGCGGCGGCACTCCTGATCATGGTGGCGTTGACCGCTGCTGCACTGATCACCTATCCGTTGATCCTGTTGATGGTGCTCGTGTTGGTCTACCTCGCGCACATCCCGTTCGCCATTCGCTCCCAAAGATGGGTTGCCGCGCGGCCGTACACGTGGGATGCCAAGCCGTCCGAGCGCCGGGCCGAGCGCCGGGCGATTCGTCGCGCGCCGAACACCGCGCGTAGGTCCTCCGCCCGTCTGGGTCTTCGGCGGCCGCGGAGCCCGAGGTGAGTACCCCCGAACTCGTCCTGACCGCACGCCTGAACACCTCGGCAGCCGATGCCCGTCGCGGCGTGGTGCGACTGCACCCAGAGGTGCTCGCTGCACTCGGCATTCGGGAGTGGGACGCAGTAGCACTCATCGGTTCTCGTCGGACGGCAGCGGTTGCAGGACGGGCACCGGAGGGCACCCCGCAGGGCACGGCTTTGCTCGACGACGTCACGCTGTCCAACACCGGAATCAAAGAAGATGGTTCGGTAGCCATCGCCCCGGTGACCGTCTATGGGGCGAAGTCCGTTCGACTCTCCGGGTCAGCTCTCGCCGCGGGGTCGATCTCCGATACCACCCTCCGCCAAGCACTGCTGGGCAAGATTGTGACCGTCGGCGACACGGTGTCACTGCTCCCCCGCGACCTGGGACCGGGAACCAGTTCCAGCGCTGCCACGCAAGCACTCTCGCGCACCTTCGGTGTTGCATGGACTACCGAACTTCTGACCGTCTCCGCCGTCGAACCATCCGGAGGACCGGTGAGCGTTCAGCCCAACTCCGCCGTCGGATGGGGGCAGGGCCGACCACCGACCGTCCCCGAGGTGATCCCGGCGATTCCGCCCGCCGAACTCGTGGGAGTGTCGGTCCACCAGGCGAAGTTACTCGAATGGCTTCGCCTCGCTCTCGACGAGTCCGAATTGCTCGCCAAGCTCGGTGCATCACCGCACCTCGGAGTTCTCGTGACCGGCCCGGCAGGCGTCGGGAAGGCAACGCTGGCGCGCGCCGTACTTTCCGGACGTACTGTCGCCGAACTCGACGGTCCTTCGATCGGCGCACTGGAGGCATCCGAGCGAGTGGATGCGGTCGCTGCTGCCATCGACAGCCTGGCAGGCAAAGGTGTACTGCTGGTCACCGATATCGACGCTCTCCTACCCTCGGTCCCCGAGCCTGCGTCGACGCTGATCCTCGATCATCTGCGGCGGGCCGTCGCCACCGAGGGGATCGCGTTCGTCGCCACTACTGCTCATCCCGAGAGCACGGACAGTCGAGTGCGCGCCCAGGATGTCTGCGACCGCCAGTTGACTCTGACCCTTCCGGACAGCGCGGGCCGCAAGGCGCTGCTGGAGCACCTACTCCGCAAAGTCCCGACAGACGCCCTCGAACTGAATGAAGTAGCTTCACGGACACCAGGTTTCGTCGTCGGCGATCTAGCAGCACTGGTGCGCGAAGCCGCACTACGTGCAGCGTCTCGGGCCAGTGACAACAAGAGCGATCCCGTCATCGTGCAGTCCGACCTTCTCGCCGCACTCGAGGTGATCCGACCGCTGTCACGTTCGGGCACAGAGGAGCTCGCAATCGGCACCATCACCCTGGACGACGTCGGGGACATGGTGGAGACCAAACAGGCACTGACCGAAGCGGTGCTGTGGCCATTGCAGCATCCCGATTCTTTTGCGCGGCTGGGCATCGATCCCCCGCGCGGGGTATTGCTCTACGGGCCACCCGGGTGCGGCAAGACCTTCCTCGTGCGCGCACTGGCCAGCTCCGGTCAACTCAGCGTCCACGCAGTCAAGGGCGCCGAGCTGATGGACAAGTGGGTCGGATCCTCAGAAAAGGCTGTGCGCGAGCTGTTTCAGCGCGCCCGAGACTCCGCCCCGTCGCTGATCTTCTTGGACGAGGTCGACGCATTGGCGCCGCGACGCGGTCAGGGTTCGGACTCGGGCGTCGGCGATCGCGTCGTGGCGGCGTTGCTGACCGAACTGGACGGCGTCGAACCGCTGCGCGACGTGGTCGTGCTGGGCGCAACCAACCGGCCCGATCTGATCGATCCGGCACTACTTCGCCCCGGCCGCCTCGAGCGCCTGGTCTTCGTGCCACCGCCGGATGCCGACGCCCGCAAGGACATTCTGAAAGCGTCGGGAAAGTCGGTTCCGCTCGCTGCCGACGTCGATCTCGACGCGCTTGCGGAGGGACTCGACGGATATTCGGCTGCGGACTGTGCAGCACTCCTGCGCGAAGCAGCGTTGACCGCGATGCGTCGGTCGATGGATGCCGCGGACGTCACGGCTGCCGACGTCGAGGCTGCCCGAAAGACGGTGCGCCCCTCACTCGATGCAGCACAAGTTGCGCATTTGAAGGCCTACAGCGCTACGCGCTAGCGGGATGGCCATGTCCATCCCGCCGGCGAGGAGCCTCACTTCCAGCGCGCGAGGATGCCTTCTGCATGCTTGCCGAGCGAGGCTTGGAACAGTGGCCCGAAGCTGATGCGGCCGACGCCTAGTTCAGCGAAGTGCGCCAGGTCGCCGTCCACCGGGTGTGCGATCGCGTTGATCGGGAGCGGCAGTTCGGATGCGAGACGCTTGTAGTCGGCGTCGTTGTGGAATCCGACGGGGTAGAGCGAGTCGGCCCCTGCGGCGGCAGCGAGCTTGAGGCGTGCAATGGCCCGGTCGACACGGTCGCTTTCGTCACCGACCTGCTTGACGAACAGGTCGGTGCGGGCATTGATCACCACATGTACGTCGGTTGCGTCCGATGCAGCGCGCAGCGCGCCGACGAAATCGGCATGCTCCTGCGCTTCACGCAGTCGGCCACCTTCACTGTGGACGGTGTCTTCGATGTTGAGGCCTACGGCGCCTGCCGAGATGAGACCATCGATGAGCCGCCTGGGGTCCTGCCCATAGCCTGCTTCGATGTCGACGGAGAGCGGCGCGTCCACGGCAGCGGTGATCTGTGAGACGCGGGTGAGAAGTTCTTCGAAGGTGATTCCTTCGTTGTCCGGCTTGCCGAGTGAGTCGGACACGGGATGGCTGCCGACGGTGAGCGCGGTGAACCCGGCCGAGACGGCGAGGTTCGCAGACCACGCATCCCACACGGTCGGGAGTACGACGGGATTGCCTGGCTTGTGAAGTTCGAGGAGTGTGGTGGCCTTCTGGGACAGGTTCGTCATGGGTGTGGCTCCTATACCGATCGGGAGAACGTGCGTTCTCACTCCAACGTACCCGAAGGGCCGATTGCCCTCAATCGATCAGATCGAGTTCACGCATTCGGTCGAAGACCAGCATCGACCCGGGTGCGACATCGGGCATCGCCGCATACTCGTCGCGGGTGAAGTACCGGATTTCCGCAATCTCGCTGGTCGCGACCGGCTCCGACGCCAACTCGGCCAGAAAGCAATTCATCCGCAATCCGGTGCCCTGTGGGTGCCCCCAGGCCGCACACTCGAAGACTCCGAGCAACTCCAACGAACCGTCGAGGACGGCTGCATCGAGTTCCTCACGGACCTCACGATGCAGCGCGTCCTCGGCGCTCTCACCCGGATCGATCTTTCCGCCGGCCATGTAGAACACCGACTTTCCTGCCGACCTGGCCTGGATCATCCGACGATCCCGCACGAACGCCAGCGCAGCAGTTCTGATCACATTTCCACTCACGTTCTACCCATCCCACTCATGCCATCACAAACGAGCCGTCACAGACTGGCCAGAATCTCGTCGAGACGTTCGTAACCCTCCTCGACGCCTTGCGCCATGCCGCTTTCTACCATTCCATCGCGCCCTTCCTGCGACGGATACACACTGTGGGCTTCGATGCGCGATCGACCGTTCCCGAGATCGACGAAGGTGATCGATTCGATACTCACGACATCGGGGTAGCCCTCGAATTCGAAGGTCTGGATCGCGAATTCGTTCTCCCGCACCACATGAAAAACACCTCTGAAGGTGTACTCCTCACCTTCTGGGTCGGTGTGCGCATATCGGTAGCTGCCGCCCGACTCGAATTCGTACTTCTCTATCTTCATGTCGTAGCCGCGCGGTCCGAGCCACTGCTCGAGCAGTTCCGGTTCCTTGTGTGCACGGAAGACGGATGCGACGGGCGCGTCGAACTCGCGGCTGATGTCGATGAACGGGACGCCCTCGGGGACGGAGATGGTGACAGGATTACTCATCGGGTTCCTCCTTCATGTTTGCCAGCAGCGAATCGAGCCGCCGGAATTGTTGTTCATGGATGGTTCGGTACCGGTCGATCCACGCGGTCATTTCCTCCAGGTGCGCAGCATCGAGATGGACCGGTCTGCGCTGGGCATCTCGGGATCGAGTGACCAGCCCGGCTGACTCCAGTACCGCGATGTGCTTCGAGACGGCCTGCTTGCTGATGTCGAACGGCTCGGCAAGATCGTTGACGGTCCGCGGGCCGCCACTGAGCCGAGCGACGATTGCGCGTCGAACCGGATCGGCAAGGGCCATGAAAGCTTTGTCCAACCGGTCCTCGGCATCGTCACCGTTCTTGATGATCAACCATCTCCTTTATCAATTAATCTGTTGATTACAGTACTAGGGTTTCTCGAACCGTCAAGACCCCTTCTGCACCGGGTAACGGCACCACGCCCGTGCAAAGTAAGATCGAACCCAATCCATCTCGTCGGCCGCGAACACGGCTCACGAGTGTTCTCGATAATTGCTCGACTACTCGACGCCGCCCCACGACCACCGTGTCTCCTTCTTCGGTGACACGACCCGAGACGACGGAGTAATTTTTGCTCGCTATCTTGTTGGCGCACACGGTCGCTGCCATGTTTGCGCCCCTTGCGGTCCGTTATTGGGGCCGCAACGCTTTCTTCCCGCTCGCACTGGTTCCGTTGGCGAGCCTCATCTGGGTTTTCGCCAACTGGAATACCGAGCAGACGCTGAGCATCCAATGGGTTCCCGGGCTGTCGATGAACTTCGACATGCGGTTCGACTCTCTTGCCGCGATCATGTCGCTACTGGTCCTCGGCATCGGGGCGCTGATTCTGCTCTACTGTGCGCGCTACTTCGAGGACGACGAACCTCGCCTCGGCATCTTCGCTGCGGAGATGGTCGCTTTCTCCGGCGCGATGTTCGGGCTCATCACCAGCGACAACATGTTGGTGCTGTACGTCTTTTGGGAAATCACGACAGTCCTGTCGTTCTTGCTCGTCGGCCACTACGCCGAGCGTGCCTCGTCTCGACGTGCAGCGACGCAGGCTTTGCTCGTCACCACCGCAGGCGGCCTTGCGATGCTCGTCGGCATCATCATCCTGGGTCAGGTCGCCGGAAGCTACAGCCTCTCCACCGTCATCGCCGACGCGCCCGGCGGGTGGCTTGCGGGTGTGGCCGTCGTACTGATTCTCATCGGTGCGCTCAGCAAATCGGCCATCGTTCCGATGCACTTCTGGCTGCCAGGGGCAATGGCAGCACCGACTCCGGTCAGTGGCTATCTGCACGCTGCGGCCATGGTCAAGGCCGGCATCTATCTCGTTGCGCGCATGGCCCCGGGTTTCGCAGACTCAGGACCCTGGCGAGCGACGGTCATCTCACTCGGTCTGGTGTCGATGATCCTGGCGGGCTGGCGTGCGCTACGCGCCTTCGACCTCAAGCTCATCCTCGCGTTCGGTACGGTCAGCCAACTCGGATTCCTGATGGTCCTCGTCGGGATCGGCACCGAACAAGCGATGCTCGCAGGCCTGGCCATGGTCCTGGCTCACGCCATGTTCAAAGCGACGCTGTTCATGGTCGTCGGAGTCATCGACCACACCACCGGAACACGCGATATCCGCAAGCTCGCGCACCTCGGTAAGAAGGTGCCGATACTGGCAGGCATCGCCGCGCTCGCCGCAGCCAGCATGGCCGGACTGCCGCCTTTCCTGGGCTTCGTCGGCAAAGAAGCAGCCCTGTCGGCAGTGATCGGCACCCCTGTCCTGAATCCGACGGTCAGCGTTCTCGTCATCACCGCCATGGTGATCGGGTCGATGCTGACAGTGACCTACAGCATCCGCTTCGTGTGGGGCGCGTTCGGCCGCAAGCAACTCAAGCGCCCCAGCCCGGCGGTGAAGAAGATGCACCAACCCGCCGCTCTCTTCCTGGCGGCTCCCGCATTCCTTGCAGTCCTCGGACTCCTCGCAGGCATCTTCTCCCCGGTCGTCGACGCCATCGTGAGCCCCTACGCCCGTACGACGCCGTCCTACGGGCAAGCGTCGTACCACCTCTCTCTGTGGCACGGATTCAATCTGCCGCTCGGACTGACGGTGATCGTCGTGAGCGGCGGTGTGGCTCTGTTCATCGCACACCGAATTTTGAACCGGCTCAAGTTCGAGCACCCACCGCTCGGCAACGCCGACCGCGTTTACGACGCCGTACTCAAGGGGATGGACACGCTGTCCATCCGATTGACCGGTTCCACCCAGCGCGGGTCGCTGCCGGTCACACAGGCAACCATCCTTCTCACCCTCGTGCTGCTGCCGATGATCGTGCTGGCCGTCGGGGACGTGCCGGGCTTGACCTTCAAGTTCTTCGACAACCCGCTGCAGATGGTCGTGGCCCTGATCATGATCGCCGGGGCACTCGGCGCGACGGTCATGCGTAACCGTCTCGCCAGCGTGCTCCTCGTCGGCGTCGCCGGATACGGCTGCGGCATCATCTTCGCCATCCACGGCGCTCCAGACCTGGCACTGACACAGTTCCTCGTCGAGACACTGACCCTCGTCGTCTTCGTTCTGGTACTACGCAAGCTGCCTGCCGAAGTCGACGACCGCGGATCTGCCGGTTGGCGCATCCCACGTGCACTGCTGGCAATCGCCGTCGGCGCCACGGTGACGATCCTGGGCGCATTCGCGATGAACGCCCGCAACACCGAGCCGCTGTATCTGCAACTCCCCGACGCCGCCTACCTACTCGGCGACGGTAAGAACATCGTCAATGTTCTGCTGGTCGATATTCGCGCCTGGGACACCCTCGGGGAGATTTCGGTGTTGCTGGTGGCAGCCACCGGCGTCGCGAGTCTGGTGTTCCGGAACCGACGGTTCGGCACCGCCCCACGCGTGTCCGACGCCCCGGCCAGCAGTTCCGAAAGCGGAGTCGGCTCGGATACGACCTGGTTGCTCGGCGGCGATCTGATCGACCCGCGGCATCGCTCACTGATTCTCGAAGTCACCACTCGCCTGGTCTTCCCGACGATCATGGTGATGTCGGTGTACTTCTTCTTCGCCGGCCACAACGCACCCGGCGGAGGTTTCGCCGGCGGTCTGACGGCCGGTCTGGCGCTCGTACTCCGATACCTTGCCGGTGGGCGATACGAACTGGGCGAGGCGGTGCCGATCGACGCAGGCAAGATCCTCGGCCTCGGCCTCATCTTCGCTGCAGGCACTGCCGTGACTTCTTTGTTCCTCGGCGCACCGGCATTGTCCTCTGCGACACTGGAATTGACACTGCCGATCCTCGGTGACATCAAAATCGTCACTGCCTTGTTCTTCGATCTCGGCGTCTATCTCATCGTCGTCGGTCTCGTACTCGACATACTGCGCAGTCTCGGCGCTCGTCTCGACGCCCAGGTGGAAACGAAGAAGCAGGTGAACGCGCGATGACCGCAAATCTCGGCATGCTGATCATCGTCGGAGTACTCGTCTCGTGCGGGGTGTATCTACTCCTCGAGCGCTCGATCACCAAGATGCTTCTCGGGCTGCTTCTGGTCGGCAACGGGGTCAACATCCTGATCCTCACCGTCGGCGGCCCCCCGGGTAGCCCACCGATCGTGGGGCGCGAGACGACCATTTACGAAGAGATGGCAGATCCGTTGGCGCAGGCGATGATTCTGACGGCGATCGTCATCACGATGGGCATTGCCGCGTTCGTGTTGGCATTGGCGTACCGCTCCTTCACGCTCAACACCAAGGACGACGTCGAGAACGACCCGGAGGACACCAAGGTCTCCAAGCGTCGATCGGTCGCCGACGCACCGGACCGCGACCGCTCCGACGACCCCGTCACCGGCGAGCCGAGTTTCAGCGGCGACGCCTTCGACTCGCAGGGAAACCCGATACCCATCGACGAATTGAAGAATATCGAAGATCTCGAATGTTACGAGGACCTGCACGAAGGCGATTTCGACGATGACGACGACGAACCCGAGGTACAAGGTCTGGACGGGATCGACAGTGCCGTCAAAGATACGACCCCAGTAGAGAAAAGAACGAAGAAGAAGGGGGATGCGACATGACCATCCCCGCGGGCACAACCGACATTCTCACCCCTCTCCCCGTCCTCATCCCGATGATTGCCGCGGCCTTGACTCTTGTCCTCGGCCGTCGTCCACGCGCACAGCGTTTCATTACCGTCGTCGCGTTGACCGCTGTCGTCCTGGTCTCCGGTGCACTTCTGTATCTTGCCGATCGAGACGGAGCCACTGCTCTGCAGGTCGGTGGCTGGGATTCGCCCATCGGAATCTCGCTGGTGGTCGATCGGTTGGCCGCGATGATGCTGTTGGTCAGCTCGATCGTGTTGCTCGCCGTGATGGTGTACTCGATCGGACAGGGTATTCGTGACGGCAGCGAGAACCAGCCGGTATCGATTTTCCTGCCCACATATCTGGCGTTGACGGCGGGAATCTGCAACGCTTTTCTCGCGGGCGACTTGTTCAATCTGTATGTCGGATTCGAGGTTCTGCTCGCCGCCTCGTTCGTGCTGTTGACCCTCGGTGCCAGCGCGGACCGCGTCCGCGCTGGCGTCTCGTACGTCATGGTCTCGATGGTGTCTTCGTTGATCTTCCTGGTGGGAATCGGGCTCGTCTATGCCGCCACCGGCACGCTCAATCTTGCTCACATGGCGACGCGTCTGGAAGACATCCCCTCCGGAACCAGGACTGCGATCTTCGCCGTCCTCCTCGTTGCCTTCGGGATCAAGGCCGCGGTATTCCCGCTGTCGACATGGCTCCCCGATTCGTACCCGACGGCTCCGGCCCCGGTCACCGCGGTCTTCGCCGGCTTGCTCACCAAAGTCGGCGTGTACGCGATCATCCGGGCGCATACTCTGCTGTTTCCCGACGGCAGTCTCGACAATGTGCTCATGGTGTGTGGTCTGCTCACGATGCTGGTCGGTATTTTGGGCTCGATTGCCCAAAGCGACATCAAACGTCTGCTCTCGTTCACGCTCGTCAGTCACATCGGATACATGATCTTCGGTGTCGCGCTGTCCACACAATCAGGGCTGTCGGGCTCGATCTACTACGTCGCGCACCACATCATCGTGCAGACGACGCTGTTCCTCGTAGTCGGACTCATCGAGCGTCAGGCCGGGTCCTCGTCGCTACGAAGGCTCGGCGGATTGGCCGCGGCGAGCCCCGTTCTGGCCATCGTCTTCCTGGTTCCGGCATTGAATCTTGGTGGCATTCCCCCGTTCTCGGGCTTCATCGGCAAGGTCGCATTGCTGCAGGCAGGTAGCGCAGACGGCAGTGTTCTCGCCTGGATCCTTGTCGCGGGTGGCACGGTCACCAGTTTGCTGACGCTCTACGTCATCGCTCGTGTCTGGACGAAGGCATTCTGGCGAGCACGGGCCGACGCACCCGAAGGGGACCTGGCCGACCACAGCCCTTCGGCGCTGCTGGATGACTCGACGGATATCGCTTTCGGTGACCGCGAGGATGTCGGACGCATGCCGGCGTTCATGCTCATCCCGACGATAGGTCTGGTCATCGTCGGTTTGGCACTGACAGTGTTCGCGGGTCGGATCATCGACATCAGCGATCGCGCGGCAGCCGATCTACGAGACCGCTCGGTGTACATCGACGCGGTACTCGGAGCGGAATTCGCGGGCGATCGTGCTGCCGAAGCTGCGGAGGGCAAATGAAGTACATGAATCGCTTTCTGCTCCTGCGACTCTGGACGCTCGCCTGGCTGACCTCGGTGTGGGTCCTGTTGTGGGGCAGCCTCTCTCCAGCGAACGTGCTCAGCGGAATCGTCGTCGGTCTCGGCATCATGCTGCTCTTACCGCTCCCCAAGGTTCCCGTCGAGGGCCGCGTTCACGTCCTGTCGGTGTTCAAGCTCATCTGCGTATTCTTCTACTACGCAATCGCATCGAGCTTCAGTGTCGCGTGGCTGGCAGTCCGGCCGAAGGCCCCTCCCATCACCGGGGTCCTGCGAGTCCGCATCGCGATCAAGTCGGATCTGGTGCTGACACTGTGTGTGGATGCCCTCAATCTCATTCCCGGAACGATGGTTCTCGAGATCGATCAGACACGCAGGCTCGTCTACGTCCACGTCCTCGACATGGGTAGCCAGAAAGCTGTCGATGCCTTCTACCGGTCCGTTCGACTACTCGAAAAGTTGTTGATCGCGGCATTCGAGCGCGACTCCGATTGGCAGCCGAGCCCCTTGCATTTCCAGGACTACCAGCGGTATCACGGTGTTCTCGGCGACGACATCGCAACGCCGGCGGAGGTTCGAGATGACAAGCGGATCGATGACGAGAGAAAGGGCGACTGGTCATGACCGTGGTTCTGGTGATCGCGGGCGTGCTGCTGGTCTCAGCAGCCGTCATCACCACCTATCGACTTCTCGACGGCCCAAGCACCCTCGATCGCCTCGTAGCGATGGACTCGATTCTGGCGGTGTCGATGTGTGGGCTGGCCCTGTGGTCGGTCCACAGCCTCGACACCACGATCGTGCCTGCCATCGTCGCGCTGTCACTGGTGAGCTTCATCGGGTCGGTCAGCGTCGCGAGATTCCGAGTGAGGGACGAATGAACGCAGTCTTCGAAGTAATTTCGGCTGTTCTGATTTTGATCGGGGCAATGCTGGCGTTCACCGCGGCGATCGGGATCGTCCGGTTTCCGGATACTCTTTCGCGCATGCATGCTGCGACCAAGCCGCAGGTCGTGGGACTGATTCTCGTACTGACCGGTGCCGTCATCCAACTGCGCGGCAACGTCGATATCTGGATGCTCGTGCTGGTCGGGGTGTTCACCTTAGCGACCGCTCCGGTCATCGCACATATCGTCGGTCGTGTCGCCTACCGCGAGCAGCGAGGCCGCGACGGTCTGCTGGTCGTCAACGAGATGGAGCCCGACGAATCGGATCCTCGCTAGTGCTGCGTCCACCCCAGTTGGCCATCGCAGTACCGGGCGCTGCGAAGAACGTCGCGTAGAACATCACGACGACCGAGCCCATCAGCAGCAGGACCAGGGGACCGAACACCTCGGGATACGTCGCGAACGGGACGGCCAGGTAGCGGTAGCTCGACAAGAGCACCAGCAAGGTCGCCGTCCCGTACGAGACCAGCCGGATACGGCCCCCGTCCCAGCCTCGTTCGGGGTCACGCAGGATCGTTTCGAGAGTCAGACACAGAACGACACCTGCGACGAGGTCGACTCCGTAGTGGTAGCCGAATCCGAGCGTCGCGGCCAGGGTGCCCACCAACCACGTCGTGCCGCCGAGTCGAAGCCACCACGGGCCTCTGCGTGAATGAATGAACAAGCTCAATGCCCAGGCAGTGTGGAGGCTCGGCATGCAGTTGCGCGGTGTCGACGAGTCGAACGGGATCTCGGACGGCGAGGTGTCCATCGGAACTATCGTGGGCCAGAAGTCCCCGATCTCGAAGCCCTGCCCGGCCGAACCGTAAGCGAACATCGGTCCCACCACCGGAAACACGATGTAAAGGATCGGCCCGACGAGGCCTATCAGCAGAAACGTGCGCACCAGATTGTGCGCCGGCCATGGGCGTCCCGTCGCAACACCACGTAGTTGATAGATAGCGATGGCAATCGCGGCGACCGGTAGTTGGATGTAGATCCAATGTAGGACCGCATACGCGGGCGAGCCTAGGGCGGCAAGTGCAGTGCCGACGACCCACGACGGGTTTCCGAGCGCGTGATCTGCCAGCTGGACGTACTCGTCGAGTACGTTCGGCCGGACCAGCGTGGTGATCTGTAGCCAGGCGTCTCCGGCCTTCGAAGCGAGGATGAGCAAGCCGCCGAGGCACACGGATTTGATCCCATGGCTGTCCCGGGTCCACACCGTGTACACCGCGAGGCCGATCAGAACTATCACCGCGCCGTTGCCGACGGAGAAGGGAAGTCCGGATTCGGTCCTGCCGACCGCGAAGACGACATCGATAGCGACTGCGAGCGACAACGACCACAATCGGACCCGGTTGTTCACACCGACGAGTCCGAGGATCAGACCGGCCCATGGTAGTGACATCGACTTGGGCGTACCGGCGACATCGTTCCAGATACTCGCGAACGGGCCGGAGAATCCGTTGTGGTTTGCGGCGAGCTGCAGCAATCCGAGAAACGCAGCTACCGCCGCCGCACCGACGCCATAGAATCGTAAGGAATTCGGTACCGCCCCGTGGGTGGAGCCGTCCCCCTCTTCACCCGAACGCACGCCGCTAATAGTAAACGGTGGATGAACAACTATTTACAGCGAGCTGTCACGCTCGAAGATCGGCGACCAACGACGCCACGACGGCCCTGAGATCTCCACCGGATTCTGCGGCGATTCGGCGTTGCCGTTGATACGAAGCTCCCAGGCGTGGAATGTCGGCGACAGCGGCCAATTCGTCGGCGCATCCGAGACGCACGGCGGTCGGGGTCAGCTTCTCGAGCAGATCGTGCAGATCGTCGGTGACAAGACGCTCGTTACTGTCGGCATCGAGAATGATTTCGGCGTCGAGGCCGTACCTCGCTGCCCGCCACTTGTTCTCCTGCACGTGCCACGGCGGCATCGTCGGGAGCGTTTCGCCGGCTTCGAGACGTTCGTCCAGGTTGACGATCAGACAGTGCGTCAGCGCTACCAACGCCGCGAGTTCACGTTTGGTGGCCGTCCCGTCGCACACCCGTACTTCGATGGTTCCCCATCTGGGGGCGGGGCGGATGTCCCAGTGCATTCCACCGAGCTGTTCGATGACGCCGGTTTTCATCTGATCACGGACGAAGCCTTCGAACTGCCCCCAGTCCTCGAACTGGAATGGCAGCCCTGCCGTCGGGAGCTGTTGGAACATCAGTGCCCTGTTGCTTGCGTAGCCGGTATCCGAACCGGCCCAGATCGGTGACGAGGCCGATAGCGCCAACAAATGTGGATATTGCAGGAGCAGCGAGTTCAGGATTGGAAACACTTTGTCGGGCGAGGACACTCCGACGTGTACGTGCACTCCCCAGATCAACATCTGACGGCCCCACCACTGGGTCCGGGCGATCAATTCGTCGTAGCTGGGTGAGCGAGTGAGCACCTGCGTCGACCATTCTGCGAACGGGTGCGTGCCCGCGGAGAACAGATCTATGCCGAGCGGGTCCGCTGCTCGGCGAACGAGATCGAGGGATTCGCCGAGATCGTCCATGGCTTCACCGACGTTCTCGCACACTCCGGTGACGAGTTCGACGGTATTGCGCAGGAGCTCTTTGGTGACGCGTGGTGTCCGATCACCCGAGAGCTCCGTGACACCGTCCATGACCTCCTCGGCCGAGTTCACCAGGTCGAGAGACTCCTTGTCCACGAGCGCGATTTCCCATTCGACGCCGAGCGTGGGGCGTGGGGAACTCTCGAAGTGGATTGCAGGAGCGGAGCCTGCGGAGTGACCGGGAGGTTCAGGAGCGGAGCCTGCGGAGTGATCGGGTGTCTTCGGGGAACTCACCTAGTCGATGACCGCGCAGGCCACACGGCCGCCGGCGTCACCGGTCATCAGTGTGTTTGCGTCGGGCACCGCTGCGCCGTCGGGCAAGGTGTAGCGCGGTGGGATGTTGGCGAAGTTGTCTGCGCCGGCGTGGATGACGATCGCGCGGCCGCCGTCGACCTGGAGATCTTCGAGTGTGACGGCGTCCGTCGTGGTGACTACTTCGCCCGTGCCGTCTTCGCGGACCTGCAGTGAGGTCAAGTCGCCGCTGGATGGATGTCCGGTGCGGCCGTCGACCTGGAGATGTCCGCCTGCGGACAGGAAGTCACCGGGCTCGCCGCCGGTCGGTGCTACGGAGTTCGCCTCGCATTTGCCGACGGTGTGGATGTGCAGGCCGTGAAATCCTGGTGTCAGTCCTTCGGCCTCGACGGTGACGCGGAGGTAACTTCCCTCTTCGACGATCGAGACGGTGCCGACGTCTGCGCCGGACGCGTCCTTCAGCGATGCTTCGATATCACCCGATCCGACGGGCGCATCTGCTGCGACGGCCTTGGCGTTCGGATCCTCTTTGCCGGTCCACACGGGGGGCGTCGTTCCGGGAACGTCGGAGGCAGTCTCGGGAGCAGCGCATGCAACCAGGCCGAAGGCCGCGAGGGCTACGACTGGGGTCGCTAGGCGCCAGGTTCGACTCACTGGCCGAGCGATACGAATCGGTGCCATGAAATTGCTCCTTCGAAGGGCAGGCTGGGCGGTTGTGTCGATCATAACTATGGCCGGTAGTACTACCGGCCCACAGGGTTGACAGTTACTCGGTCACGACGACGATGACACCTTCACCGAAACTCGACAATGTCGTCGGTCGAGGGAATGCGGCGACGCCGAGTTGAGTCGATATTTGCTGGGCAGCGACCTGCGCGCCCGGCGACGTGTCGTAGTAGATCGTGGTTTGTGCGATCTGCGATTCGTTGAAATTGCCGGTCTCGGCGACATTCCAGCCTTCGGCGGTGAGCGTGGCGGCTGTTCCGGCTGCGAGACCGGATACGTTGCTGTTGTTGAGAACGCGAACTTCGACGTCGGTCGGTTCGCCGGCGGGAGTCGGCGCGGATGTACGAGTGGCCGATGCGGGAGGCTGCGCTGCGGCAGGGGGTCGCGCTGCGGCGGAGCTGGTGGGAGCCTGCTGCGCGGCGCTGGTCGTCGCCTGTGCCGCTGATTCCTCGGTCTCGTCCGAACCGGTCAACGACAGTGCCCCGATTGCTGCGAAGAGAATCGCCAGCGAAATCAACACCATTGCCAGAGCGCGGAGCGGAGGACCGGACGATTCCGGATTGGGACTGCTCACATTCGAAGACACTAGTTGATCGCGGCTCGGCAACTAGACTTCGAAGCCCAGTCTGCGTGCCGCGCGGGCCTTCTGCCTGCTCGCACGCAGGCGCCGCAGCCTCTTGACCAGCATGGGGTCTGCTGCGAGAGATTCAGGACGATCCACAAGTGCGTTGAGGACTTGGTAGTACCGGGTAGCGGACATGGAGAACAGTTCCTTGATCGCCTCTTCTTTGGCGCCGGCGTACTTCCACCACTGGCGCTCGAAGGACAAAATGTCGTGCTCGCGACGAGTCAGTCCGTCTGCTCCGACCTCGTTCGGATCTTCGGAGCTTTCGGATTGCGGAGCCTGGTTCGAGTCACGCGCTGCTGCGCCGTCCATCTCACTCCTCGACTTCTCTTTTACCCGCATCGGCTGCGGATCCACGTTCGGTGCAGCATCGCCTGCCAACGTTCAACGGGCTCGCCCGACTTCGCGTCACCCATCGGGCCTGGCAGAAGGAGGCCGAGCGAATTGCACACGTGTAGTTCGGTACTGATTCAACCATGATGGGCGTGTCACACGCCGTGTACGGTGTCTGCGGCGAGTCGCGCGTGCGGCAGCTCTGGCTCACCGTGTGTAGGCGGCTCTGCACGCGGACACTATTCTTCTCGACCATGGCAATTCTTCCCATCCGGATCGTCGGAGATCCGGTTCTACACACCCCGACTGACGCAGTCACGCAGACGCCCGCCGAGCTCGCAGACCTTATCGCGGATATGTACGAAACGCTCGACATCGCCAACGGTGTCGGCCTCGCAGCCAATCAAGTCGGCGTCCCGCTGCGACTCTTCGTGTACGACTGCCCTGACGAGGGGCCCGACGGCAAGCTCGTCCGCCGAAAGGGCGAGGTGATCAACCCGGTGCTCGAGACTTCGGCAATTCCCGAAACCATGCCCGATCCCGAGGACGACGACGAAGGCTGCCTGTCGGTACCCGGCGAGCAGTACCCCACCGGGCGTGCCGACTGGGCTCGGGTCACCGGCACCGACGCGCACGGCGAACCAGTCGACATCGAAGGCACCGGCTTCTTCGCGCGCATGCTGCAGCACGAGGTCGGCCATCTGGATGGGTTTCTCTACGTCGACGTGCTGGTGGGCCGCAATGCCCGCGCAGCCAAGAAGGCCATCAAGCGCGCAGGCTGGGGCAAGCCCGGCCTGAGTTGGATACCGGGAACCGTCGAAGATCCGTTCGGCCACGAGGACGACTGAGCTCGTGGCCGTCATGCCCGGCACCCGCGTCATGCTGCGGTATCGGCTGCCCCCGGGGTACAGCCATCCGATGACCGACGTCATCGGTGAACTGGTCGAGGCAAACGACACCGCCGTAGCTGTTCGGGCCGGGGACGGTCGCGTCGTGCGGGTGGCCCGCGATCGTGTCGTGGCGATGAAGGCCCTCGGTCCACGACCGATCAGGACTTCGGAGATCAGAGCACTCGAACGTGCTGCTGCCGATGGGTGGCCGGGCCTGGAGCTGGCGTGGATCGACGGATGGCTGTTGCGGTACGGCCGCGGGTTCACCGGCCGAGCAAACTCTGCTCTTCCGGTCGAGCCGCACGCCGACGAGTCCTCGCTCGGCGAGATCGCCGCATGGTTCCGCGACCGCGGACAGTGGCCGAAGCTGCTGTTGCCCGATCGTCTCGGCGCAGTTCCCGCGGGCTGGACAACGGGTTACGAGGTCATGGTGATGGCCGCGGACATCACCTCCCTCGTGATGCCGCCCGACTCGATAGCAGTCATCACCGCCGCCCCCGACGAGGACTGGCGGAGGTTTTACCACTACCGCGGACGCGCCGCACCCGAGGATGCGATGGACGTCGTGTCGGCCATACGCGATGGGGTTGTCGGATTTGCTCGGATCGGCAATTCCGCGACAGAGATGCTGGCCATCGGACGCGCAGCCGTCACCACGGCCCCTGATCTGCGACGCTGGGTCGGCCTGTCAGCGATCGAGGTCTCCGAGGCTCATCGACGACACGGGCTCGGGACGCGTATCTGCGGTGAACTCCTCGCATGGGGAGTGCGGCAGCGAGCAACTCACGCCTACCTGCAGGTGTCGACCGACAATCTCGGGGCCCTCGCCATGTACCGGGAACTCGGATTCGTAGAGCATCACCGGTATCGGTACGCCGAGCCGCCTCGATGACCTTCTGGCACACTGCTGGGCCGACGGTCGGCGCTCGGTTAGGGTGTGTGCCGTGCGACTGGCTACCTGGAATGTGAACTCTGTCCGCTCTCGGCAGGACCGAATCGTCGATTGGCTTCAACGATCCGATATCGATGTCCTGGCTATGCAGGAAACCAAATGCAAGGACGAGCAGTTTCCGTACGAACGGTTCCGTGAGATCGGGTACGAGGTCGCTCACGACGGCCTGAGCCAGTGGAACGGCGTCGCGTTGCTCTCCCGCGTCGGCTTGGAAGATGTGCAGATCGGTTTCGAGGATCAGCCCGGTTTCAGCAAGGATCCGGAGATCGAAGCGGTGCGCGAAGCCCGCGCGATCGGGGCGACGTGCGACGGCGTCCGAGTGTGGAGCCTCTACGTTCCCAACGGCCGCGATCTTGCCGATCCGCATTACACCTACAAGCTCGAATGGCTCGCCAAGCTACAGGCCGATGCCCAGGCATGGGTGTCCGCGGACCCAGAGGCGCAGATCGCGTTGGTCGGAGACTGGAACATCGCCCCCACCGACGCAGACGTGTGGGATCCGGAGTTGTTCGAGGGCAAGACTCACACGTCGCAGCCTGAGCGCGATGCATTCGAGGCGTTCGCCCAAGCCGGATTCGCCGAGGTCACCCGGCAGTTCACGTCCGAGCCGCGAACCTTCACCTACTGGGATTACACGCAGCTGAGGTTCCCGAAGAAACAAGGAATGCGAATCGACATGGCGCTGGCCTCCCCCGCGCTCGCATCTCGCGTCTCCGGCGCATCCATAGATCGCGAAGAGCGTAAGGGTAAGGGCGCCAGCGATCACGCACCCGTCATCCTCGACATCTCCTGACCCAGGAGTTAGGCGACCAGATCGAGAAACTCGGGATTTCGTGCGAGGTATCGCTGCACATAAGTGCAGATCGGGACTATCCGCCACTGGCGGTCGCGTGCGGTGTTGAGCGCTCCGCGGACCAGGACAGCTGCCCACCCGCGATCGCTGAAGTCCTCTTTGACCACGGTGTGCATGAATGCGACGGCACCGTCGTCCGCATCTCGATACCCGAGGATTCCGACGAGTTCTTCGCCGACGAACAGGTCGAACCGATTGTGCGCGGTGTTGTCCTCGATTCGCACCGCCGCGGTGACGGCGGCCGCAGAAGTTAGGTCGATGCGACTGTGATTCATGTCACCATGAGAGCAGTAGTTGGGCCGATTGGGGACGGAACCGAGTAATTCGACGCAGGCAAGGTGAAACCGTTACCTCTAGAG
Organism: Rhodococcus sp. UYP9; assembly: GCF_040547235.1. Taxonomy (NCBI): domain Bacteria; kingdom Bacillati; phylum Actinomycetota; class Actinomycetes; order Mycobacteriales; family Nocardiaceae; genus Rhodococcus; species Rhodococcus sp. UYP9. The sequence continues at coordinate 534,473 of NZ_JBEPPH010000002.1, read as the reverse complement.
CGGAACGACGACGTCGGAGTAGTCGGGATTGGCGGCGACGAATCTTTGTACATAGGTACAGACCGGCTTGACCTTCCAGCCGTACGACCGAGCGCTGTCGAGTGCCCTGCGAACGAGAATCGCTGCAAGGCCTTGATGTCCGAAGTCTTCAGTGACCACGGTGTGCATGAACGAGACGACGCGAGCGCGAGAACCACGCTTGAACGAACCTTCGACTTCGTAGTAGCCGATAATCCCCACCAAGTCGCCATTCAGCCGCAATTCGAATCGATTCTGGTCCGTGTTGATGGACACCTCTGCACTGGGTGAGCTGGCGAGCATAGGTCACCTCCTTTGCTGTGTGAGACGTGAATGAGAAGTTCGAGTTGTTACTAAGATGTGACCTGCACCACTATTAAACATGCCCGTCTGAGCCTTGTCACCCATTTGCGCGAACAAACCTTCGGTTACATGGGCATGCAACGTCGTCGCAACACCCCGGCTGGTAGCCGTCATATAGGCAGCCACTATTTCACTGTGAATCAACAACATTCATGACTCTGGGCACATCTACGAAGACCGTGCGAACCGTTGCCGGTACTGTCACCTCTCGTGAAGCTCCTACCGCTGACGCCCGACGGATCCACCCCCGTCCGAGCGCTGACGATCGCCGGCACCGATTCGGGCGGCGGGGCGGGCATCCAAGCCGACAGTCGGACGATGGCACTGTGCGGCGTCCACGCCTGCGTGGCCGTGGCCGCGGTCACCGTTCAGAACACCGTCGGCGTTTCCGGCTTTCACGAGATCCCACCGAGTGTCGTCGCGGATCAAGTTCGCGTCGTGGTCGACGACATCGGGGTCAGCGCAGCAAAGACTGGAATGCTCGCCTCCACAGCCATCATCGAGGCCGTCACCGCCGTGTGTACAGAGGTGGGAATCGGACGCGATCAGCCGGTGCCATTGCTGGTCGATCCGGTCTGCGCATCGATGCACGGCGATCCATTGCTGCACGAGGAGGCCCTCGACGCAATCCGCACGACACTCTTCCCCATTGCCACGATCGTCACGCCCAATCTCGACGAAATCAGGTTGATCACCGGCATCGTCGTGGTCGACGACGACTCCGCACGCCGCGCAGCCGAGGCGCTGCACCAACTCGGCGCCCAGTGGGCTCTCGTCAAGGGTGGTCATCTCCGTACGTCGGACAAGAGCACGGACATCCTGTTCGACGGCGACACATTCCTCGAGTTCTCCGGCCCTCGCATCGACACCGGCAACGATCACGGTGGTGGTGACACGCTCGGCGCGGCGATCACCTGCGCGATGGCGCACGGTTACTCCGTGCCCGATGCCGTCGCGTTCGGCAAGGAATGGGTCACTCGGTGCCTCGAGGCGTCCTACGACCTCGGCGCGGGCCACGGCCCGGTGTCACCGCTGTGGCGACTGCACCACACGGAGAATGCGTAGATCCTCGGGGACACCGCTGAGCTTGGGTGCGAAGAAGCCGCGACGATACGGGCGAGTTGCCAGTCCCAGTCGCTCCAGCGTCTCCGGCGGCATCGCGTCGACCGAAGGTTGCGAGATCATCAAGTTGCCGTCGCCGCCGGTTTCCATCACGCGCGCGGCCACTGTGACATCGACACCGAGCCAGTCGGATCCGATCTGTCGCGGGCTACCGGTATGAATACCGACGCGCATCGTCGGGGTATACCCGTCCAGGTTCACCTCGGCGAGGGCCGCTCGTGCGGCTATCGCAGCTTCCAGTGCCCGCTCGGGCCGAGGGAATACTGCCATGAGGCCGTCGCCCAACCGTTTGACGACGTGCCCACCGGCGAACTCGATGGCGGGTTCGATTGCCTTGGAGACCCTGCGCAGGAGCGTCAGGGTCCCGGTGTCGCCCGCCACGAGTGACCACGAGGAGAACCCGACGAGGTCGGTGAAGACGATGGTCATCTCGCGCTCGCCGCGACCGCGGCCGGTTCGTTCGAGCACGGCCTGCCACAGTTGGAGCGCACCCAAGCCGACCTCGCGGGTGGCTCCGGGTTCGTCGTCGAGAAATTTGTCCGCGGCGCGTGCCACTGCCAGCGCAGATCCGGGCCCCGCCATCGACAGCGGATCACCGAAGGACGGATCGCCGGGAAGTATTCGCCGCACTCTGCGCACTACCTCGACCACAGCGGGGCGTCGGTTGACGCTAAGGACCCACTCGACGGTCGACGCGATGTACGGACTCACAAGATCGACTGTAAACGACGGTTACACATACTTCAGTCGCCCGACCGTGCCTCGGTACGTGCCGCACCCGAGGGAACGCCGTTCGGGCCGTCGATCTCCTGCGCGAAAGTTCCGATACCGAACGCAACAGCCGATGCGTTCAAGCCCAAAGCTGTTCGGTCGATATTGGCGAGGGTGTCTTCGGCGGTGTGGTAATTCTGGTCGAACGTTTCCTCGGCCGTCCCACCCCATTTGGCCGCCTGCTCGGGAGATTTCTCCTCGTCCGCGCCGCTGAACACTCCCCCGGACGGAATTCCGACGTCGATGAACGGACCGTAATCGGAGCGGCCGTCGAAGTCGGTCCCGTCAGCTGCGATGCCCTCTTGCTGCAGACGCTCGAGAAATACCCGCTCGATCGCTTCCGATCCCGGCGGTCCCGCCGGAGCGCCGACCTTGTCCGAGTCGTCACCGTCGTAGGCGAGGTATCCGGCGTTGTGCGAGGCGATCATGTCGAAATTCAGATACAGCGCAATTGCCGCTTCTTCCTCCTCGCTCAGTCCCTCGACATATTTGGTCGACCCCACGAGCCCCGGCTCCTCGGCCCCCCAGAACGTGAAACGCACGGCGTTGGTGATGTCGGGCTCGCTTCCCATTTTCAGGGCTGTCTCGAGAACCGCAGCCGTGCCGCTGCCGTTGTCGTTGATGCCCGGCCCCTCGGGAACGCTGTCGAGGTGAGCGCCTGCGACGACGACGTTGTCGGTGCTGCCCGTCTTGGTCTGCGCAATGACGTTGCGACTCTTGGTGGTTGTGGTTTCGGTGTCGAGAGTGAGCGTCAATTCCGGCGCCGACGCCACGATCGGTCCGTCTTCCTGGCTCACGCCACCGGCAGGAATCTTCGCGATGTCCGCGCTACCGAGCGTGCCGCCGTCGAGAGGTCCCGGCTCGTTGTTGACCACGATGATCGCGAGCGCACCCAGTTCTGCTACGACGGTCTGTTTCGCACCGAACGGGCACACGCCTCGGTCGACGACGACGATGGCACCGGACACCTCGAGGCCGTTGTAATCCGTTGCCTCGCAACCAGGTGACCCATCGGCCGGGGCGCGCACCACCCGTGCGGTGATGCCGTCCGGTGGAGACGACGGTGAATAAGTCAGAGCGCTGACCGAGAGTTGCTGCTCACCTGCAGAGAGCAGTTGGGTGTCGGCGGTGAATTGATCGAACTCGAATTCGGGTGTCTCCACCGCAAATCCGGCGGACTCGAGCTGATCGACGACGTAGTCGACGCTTGCGTCGTATCCAGCAGTACCCGCTGCGCGATTACCGTTGTTGTCGGTGGCAATTCGCTCGAGTTGTTCCAAGTGAGCGATGACGTTCTCTTCGGTGACGGCATCGGCAAGCCCCCGGCCGTCTGCTGTCGCAACCGGGGTAGGAGCAGAAATGGCCGGTTGTTCCTCATCCGAAGACGAGGAACAACCGGCCACCACGAGCATGCCTGCTGCGAAACCTGCAAGAAGGGTCATCCGTCGCATGCATGCACCTTAACTGCACATAGGTCAGGCGTCTCGGCGATTCGTCACCAACACTGCGGCCCCGAAGATGACAGCGGTGAACACGATGAAGTAGATCAGGCTACCGATGGGTCCCCAGTGGAAGTCGATGCCGCCGTCCTGACCGAGGAAGTTGCTGGTGTTCGCCCACGGCAAGAACGGTTGAACCGCACGACCGAAAGAGCCGAACAAACCGAACAGATTCTCGATGACCAACGGCCACAGCAGCAGTAGTGCGATAGCACCCGCCGACTGCCGAAGCAGCGCGCCGACACCGACCGCGATGATGACCTGAAGGAACGCCAGAATGGCCGTGCCGTAGATGACGCGCCAGGTGCCGTCGGTGTCGAAGCTCAGCAGTATTCCGGCGTCGGGACCTGCGGTTGCCTTTGCCAGGTAGAACGCTCCGAGGCCGAGAACCAAACTGAGTAAGAAGCCGAAGACTCCGATCAGCAGCGCTTTGGACGTCAGTACTGCGGCTCGGTTCGGGATGGCCTGAAAGGTGGTCCTGATGACGCCGAAGCGGTATTCGCTGGTGACCGTCAAGGCCGCCAGAATCATCAGCACCATTGCGCCGAATCCACCGACACCGCTGCCTACTGCCTCGAACGCGGACGGAAAGAACGGTTCGAAGTCGGGCTGATCACCCTGTGCGACTTGATTGTTGTAAGAATTGACACCCAATTTTGACGTGATGCCGACGATCGCCGCCAAGCCGAGTCCGAGCACGATGATGGCTATCGTGCACCACCATGGCGACTTGGTCGAGGTGATTTTGATTCGTTCCGCTGCCAGGACACCCATCAGAGTGAACCACCCATCGCTTGCTGAATGTTCGGATCTTCGGCACCTTCGCCGTGGAATTGCACGTCGTGTCCGGTGAGCTTCATGAATGCTTCCTCCAACGACCCACGCTGCGAGGACAACTCGTGTAGCACGATGCCGGCACGGCCGGCGATGTCACCGATCGCATCGGTGGACGAGTCGACGACGACGAGCGAGGGCTGAAGCTCCTCTGCCGAGTCCGGTTCGCGCACCGTCAATCCGGCGGAGGTCAAGGCACTGCGAAGCGCGTCGAGCTGCGGGCTTCGAACTCGGACCGAGGCCTCGGACGCGTGGTCGATGAAATCCTGGACCGAAGAGTCGAAGATCAGCTTTCCGCGACCGATCACCACGAGATTTTCTGCTGTCTGTGCCATTTCGGACAGTAGGTGGCTCGAGACGAGGACCGTTCTGCCTTCGGCGGCGAGGCGCTGCATGAATTTGCGGATCCAGACGATGCCTTCGGGGTCGAGCCCGTTGACCGGCTCGTCGAAAAGGAGGACTTTCGGGTCACCCAGAAGCGCACCGGCAAGACCGAGTCGCTGTGACATACCGAGCGAGAACCCACCCGCGTTCTTCTTCGCGACGTCGGTGAGGCCGACGAGCCGAAGCACCTCGTCCACTCGAGACCTCGCGATGTCGTTGGAGGCTGCCATCCACTCGAGATGCGCCCGCGCAGAGCGATTGGGATGTACCCATTTGGCATCCAGCAGCGCACCGACCGTCCGAAGCGGCTGCTTGAGTTGGTTGTAGCGCTTGCCCTCGATCAGCGCCTCCCCACTGGTGGGGCGGTCCAATCCGAGGATCATGCGCATGGTGGTCGACTTGCCCGCACCGTTGGGTCCGAGGAACCCCGTGACGATGCCGGGCTTCACCGTGAAGGTCAGGTCTTCGACCGCCTTGGTGTTTCCGAACTGTTTGGTCAGTCCTTTGACTTCGATCATGGGACTCACTGTCCACTACCGAACCACCCCTGCGCATCACCCAGGAGTCGCGACCGAGGGTCATCCTTAGGGATGATGCGCCGCTACATCGGTGAACTCGCCTGGGCCCAGAAACGTTTCGGTATCCGGCCTGCCCGGCGGGCCTGATAACCGGCTACGACGGCATGCTTCATCGCCGACGCCATGAGCGCAGGGTCCTGTGCCCTGGTGACCGCCGTTGCCAGAAGGACGGCGTCGCAGCCGAGTTCCATCGCCAACGCCGCATCGCTTGCCGTTCCGATGCCGGCATCGAGGATGACGGGCACGGTCGCGGCGTCGACGATCATTTCGATGTTGTGCGGGTTCGAGATGCCGAGGCCGGTTCCGATGGGCGCACCGAGCGGCATGACGGCGACGCAGCCGATGTCCTCGAGCCGCTTTGCCAGGACGGGGTCGTCCGTGGTGTAAGGCAGCACGTTGAATCCGTCGTCGACCAGTTGTTCTGCGGCCTTGACCAATTCGATGGCGTCGGGCAGCAGGGTTCGCTCGTCGGCGATGACTTCGAGTTTCACCCAGTCGGTCTCGAGCGCCTCACGTCCGAGTTGCGCGGTCAGTACTGCCTCGGCGGCGCCGCGACATCCAGCGGTGTTGGGCAGGGGTGCGATGTTCAGCCGACGCAACAGGTCGAGAACACCGGTGCCACCCGCGGCGTCGACGCGACGCATTGCCACGGTGGTCAATTCGGTACCGGAGGCCACGAGGGCTTCTTCGAGAACCGCGAGATTCGCTGCTCCCCCGGTGCCCATGATCAGGCGCGAGCCGAAGGTTCGGTCCGCGATCTTCATCGAATCAACCACCCTGCACCGCCGTCAGTACGTCGATGGTCCAACCTTTGCCCACCATCGTCGAATCCCAACGGCTCTTCGGGAGCACCATGCCGTCGACGGCGACGGCGATTCCCTTCGGTGGCATCGAAAGATGTTCGAGCAGTTGACGCATCGTCATCTCTTCGGTCAGGAGGTGGTCCTCGCCGTTGACGGTGACACCTATCGCCAGAGCAGTCATTGTTTCCTATCTGTGGTGAATCGGGCCGGGTCTGCGGCCTTCGCTTCGATGAGTGCGTCGTCTTCCAGTAGTGCAGCGACCGCGTCTGCGGTGATGGGCGTCAACAGGATTCCATTGCGGCCGTGGCCCGAGGCGACGATGACGCGGTCGGAGATCTTGCCGATGAGTGGCAACCCATCGGGGCTCATCGGTCGCAGGCCTGCCGCGCATTCGTGAAGTTCGTATTCGCCGAGGCCCGGCATCAACCGCTCTGCGTCGGCGATGAGGTCGCGGACGCCTGCGACGGTGACCTGGGTGTCCTGACCCGATTCGTATTGTGTGGCCCCGAGAACCAATCCGTCTCCGCGCGGCACCAGGTAGATCGCGCGGCCGTGGACGCTGCCGCGGATCGTTCGGGTCGGGGCAGGTGTGGCACTGGGTCTGCGTCGTAGACGCAGTATTTCGCCTTTGACTGCCCGGACCGGTACGTCGGCAAGGAGCGCGGAGGTCTGAGCGCCTGCTGCCAGCACGATGCGGTCGGTGGTCAGTGCGTCGAGATCGGTGACGGTGTCGGCGGAGAATTCGACGCCGCCGCTCACCGCTGCGGTCTGCAGTGCCTCGAGCAGCCTGCGGTTGTCGACGGCCAATTCGGTGGGTGCCAGCAGCCCGAGGCGGATGTTCGGTGCGAGGGAAGGCTCGAGCTCCCGGATCTGTGCCCGACCGAGGATCTCGAGCTGGTGACCTTGGTTTCCAACCCAGTCGGCAATGGTTCGCAGGTCCGTCGCGTCGGCTGCATCGAGGGCGACCGTCAGTGATCCGGTAGCGGAGAACACCGACGGGCCGGGGAGCGCTCGTGCGAATTCGGGCCATCTGGCGAGGGAATGAGCGCCGAGTTCGAGCAGTTCGTGTTCACCCGGCCATCCCTCGGACAGCGGGGCGAGCATTCCTCCGGCCACCCATGATGCACCGGTACCGACCGACGGATCGTGGAGCCGCACGGACCAGCCGTCGCGCGCAGATCGTGCGGCCACCGCCAGGCCGATCACTCCCCCACCGACCACGGAAAGACTCTTGGGCACTTCTCACCACCTCACTCCCTGCGCCGGCATGATCCGGTTCAGGTATTGACGGTAAGGACTGGCGTGTCCACTCTCAGCCCCACGTACCTCGGGACTCCCGTGTATCGACTCTCGCCAACAGACTACCGTTGCCGTTGTGCAAAGCGATCGGATCATCCGCAACCCGGAAGCGCGTGAGCGTTTGACATCAGCTCGGCTTTATCTGTGCACCGATGCTCGACGCGAGCACGGCGACCTCGCTCAGTTCGCCGAGGCCGCACTGTCCGGTGGCGTCGACATCATTCAACTTCGCGACAAGAACTCCGAAGGCGAGCGCACTTTCGGCCCGCTCGAAGCCAAGGACGAGCTGGCGGCGCTGGCAATTCTGTCGGCCGCCACCAAACGCCACGGGGCACTCCTCGCAGTCAACGACCGCGCCGACCTTGCCCTCGCATCGGGCGCCGACGTGCTGCATCTCGGCCAGGGCGATCTTCCGGTCCACTATGCGCGCCAGATCCTCGGCCCCGACGTCGTCATCGGGCGGTCGACACAGAATCGAAGCCAGGCCGCTCTCGCAGCCATCGAGGACGGCGTCGACTATTTCGCAACCGGGCCGATCTGGGCCACACCGACCAAGCCGAACCGGAAAGCAGCCGGTCTGGACCTGTTGCGCAGCACCGCGGAATCCGCTCCGACGCGGCCGTGGTTCGCCATCGGCGGGATCGACGCCGAGAACGTCGACGAAGTTCTTGCCGCGGGCGCGGATCGCATCGTCGTCGTACGGGCCATCACCAAAGCTCGCGATCCACAGGCAGCTGCACGGGAGCTCAAGCTCGCGTTGCAGGGCTGACCTCGCGTTGCAGGGCTGACGGAGCCTAGGGCCTACCTAGCCGAGCCATCCCAGCACGGTCGACGGCGAGAGCACCTGCACCGACGTCGGGAGCCGTTGTTGCAGTCCGCGGTCGGCGGTGACCAAAGCAGTGAGTGTCGTCGACGCCTGTGCCTGTGATGCAAGTTCGTCGTCCCCACTGCCGGCGGCGTGGATGACGGGGACTCTGGTGTCCTCGAACTGTGCTGCTCGTGCTTCACCTTCGAGGACTGCCTCGATCCGGGTGAGCCAGCCGAAGCCGACACCCGGCAGCTCGACGGTTCGCGGAAGGGTGCCCGCCAGTGAGCTCAGCAACTTGCCGGTTGCGCCGCTGCGATCACGCCACCAACCGTCGGGCCTCGAGCCGAGTACGTTCGCGGTATCCAGCAGAACTCGTAGCGGGCTGATGCGCAGGGAAGCCCAGCTGGCGGCGAACCCCGGGTGCAGAGGCAGTTGATCGACCATGTCCTCCGGAACCCACCGAAGCTCGGTGCTCTCCCCGTTCATCGTCGTGTCGAGTTGGGTGGCAGCGTCGGCGACGACGGTCGTGTAGGACCATCCGCTCGCCATCCGAGCCGTCTCGACTTCGCCGCGAACGAAGACGTTGTCGACACCGATTCCGGCTTCCTCGTCTGCTTCGCGAACAGCGGCGTGCACGTTGGTTTCGTGCGAGTCCTTTGCGCCACCCGGCAACGCCCACGTCCCACCCTGATGGCTCCAGAGCGCTCGGTGCTGCAGAAGGACCGTCGGCTCACCGTCCGGCGATGGGGCCCGCAGTAGTAGCCCCGCCGCGCCGTGTTTGCCCCAGTGCCGCGTGCCGTCCTCACCCACAACCCACCCGTCACCGTCGCCACGCATACCGACACCCTAGGTGAACCTTCCGGTAGGCGTACGGACGGTCGCTCCGGCTTATATGCTCGGTGCTGTGATTGTGGTCGGCACTACGCCCTCGGCTGCCGTACCTCCTACGACGGCTGCCGTGACGTCGGAGGCCGATTCTCGACGCGAACTGCAGCGTCTGATTCGGTCCACACCGGCGCGCATGATCGCTCTGGGCCTGATACTCGTCATCGCGTTCGTAGTCACCGGCACCGTTATCTCCGTCTCGGTATCCGAGCGAGCCCGGACGCTCGACACTCTTCTCGTTCGGACCGAGCCACTCGCCAACTCGGCGCAGAACCTCTACGGCGCACTGTCCGTTGCCGACGCGGCTGCCTCGACTGCATTCATCGCCGGCGGGCTGGAGCCCCGGGACGTTCGCGATCGATACACCCAGGCGATCGGAAACGCCGGCACCGAATTGATCCGGGCATCCGACGGGCTCGCGGTTTCGGACGACGAAGCACGGACGGTTCTCATGGAGATCGGCGCGGGCCTGCCGGTGTACACCGGACTGGTGGAGACCGCCCGTGCCAACAATCGCAGTGGCAATCCCGTCGGTGCGGCGTACCTGGGCGAGGCGTCTACGCAGATGCAGTCCTCGCTGCTGCCCCGTGCCGAACGCCTCTACGCCGAGCAGGCCGCTCGGGTATCGAACGACCAGGAACGCTTCGTCAATCCTCCGTTCGTGGCGATCGGTCTCGTCGTGGTGTGCCTGATATTGCTGGTCCTCGCACAGATATACCTCTCTACCCGCACCCGCCGAAAGCTCAACGCGGGATTTCTCGGCGCCTCCCTCGCGATCTCGCTCCTGCTCGGGTGGATGTTGGTGGCGGGGCTGATTTCTTCGATAGCCACCGATCGCGCACTCGACCGCGGTGTTGCTCCGCTGCAGAAACTGACCTCCGGGTTCATCCTGGCGCAGCAGGCCCGCGCCGACGAAACACTCAACCTGATCCGACGCGGAAGCACCCGAGAGTTCGACGCGGAGTTCGCGCAGAACACCGACCGTCTGACCGAACTGTTTGCAGACAATGCCGATATGACCGGCTCAGTTGCCGCGTGGAAGGCCTCGCACGAGCGGATAGACCAGGCACTCGCCGTCGGCGATTTCACTACCGCTGTCACCGTGGCCACCGGTAACGGTGTTCAGGATTCCTCGACCCAATTCCGCTTGCTCGACACGATGCTCGACAACGGAATCGACGACGCACGTGCTGAGCTGCGCGGCAATGTGGTTCGCGCCAAGTCGGTCCTGACCGGACTTGCCTCGGGTGCGATCGTCCTCGCCGTCGCCGCTGCCGCCGCAGTCGGAGCGGGGCTCATTCCGAGGTTGCGTGAGTACCTGTGAAAAACCCTGCCCCCCTTCGTTTCTCGTTCGCAATCCTCGCCGTCGTCGGCGCACTGATCGCGGGATGTGCAACCGAGGAGGCGGTACCGGACGTTCCGGTCGTCAGCTACACCGAACCACCGCTGCCCGACGGCGCAGGCCCCGCGGCCACCTCTCCCGAACCGTCGAGCCCGGATCCCCAGTGCGATCGCCCCACCGCCAGCCTGCGGCCGATACCACCCGGAGCAGCCGGTCAGAATGCCCCACCGATGCCGACCGTCGACGCGATCAAGGACCGCGGTCGATTGATAGTCGGGCTCGATGCCGGTAGCAATCTCTTCAGCTTTCGCGACCCGATGACCGGCAAACTCGTCGGATTCGACGTCGACATCGCACGGGAGATCTCCCGTGACCTGTTCGGCGATCCGGATCGGGTGGATTTTCGGATACTGTCCTCGGCCGAACGTATCGAGGGACTGCAGGATTCCACGGTCGACATCGTGGTGAAAACCATGACGATCACCTGCGCCCGTAAAGAGGATGTGTCGTTCTCGACCGTGTACTTCCAAGCGCAGCAGCGTGTTCTGGCGGTCAAAGGATCGGGGATCAACGGTGTCGCCGATCTCGCGGACAAGCGCGTGTGCGCGGTGGACGGCACCACGTCACTACGCCGACTGCAGCGCATAGTGCCGACGGCGCAGATCGTCACTGCCTCGATGTGGTCGGATTGCCTTGTCGTGCTTCAACAACGACAGGTCGACGCGATCAGCACCGACGACGCAATCCTTGCCGGTCTCGCCTCGCAGGATCCGTACCTCGAGATGGTAGGCGCCAGTTTGAGCCCTGAGCCTTACGGTGTCGGAATCAAGAAGGAGAGCGAAGACTTGGTCAGATTCGTCAACGGCACCCTCGAGCGGGTCCGGTCGGACGGCACGTGGAATCGGTTGTACGACAAGTGGCTCACGGTGATGGGCACTTCGCCGGGCCCTCCCGCTCCTACGTACGTCGACTGATCATGGGCGATCCCGACACACCCACCGGCCCGGCGACAGCCCCGGCCGCGGCACCCGATTTCACGGACCGCACCCAGGCCGTCGAGCGAACACCCACGGCGGACCGGACCCAGGCGGTGGAGCGAACGCCTGCATCCGTCCGCCGGTCCGATCGGACATCGGGGCGTGTACGGTCCGGCCGCACGCGCGGTACCGGGATCAGAAGAAGGCTCGGCGCCGGATTGGTCGAAGTCCCTCGGGTGGATCCGGTGGATCCGGCGACAGCCGTCATGCAAGATCCCACCGTTCCACAGCGAAAAAGGTACTGCTGGAAGTGCAATGCACCGGTCGGCCGAAGCGCCGAGGGGGAACCGGACAGGCCTGCGGGAACGTGTGCGCGCTGCGGTTCCCGCTACGACTTCTCACCACTGCTCGAGCCCGGCGACTTGGTGGTCGGGCAGTACGAAGTGCAGGGATGTATCGCGCACGGCGGACTGGGGTGGGTCTATCTGGCGATCGATCGCAATGTCAGCGATCGATGGGTAGTGCTGAAAGGTTTGCTCCATTCCGGCGACGACGAGGCGCATGCCGTTGCCGTCGCCGAGCGTCAGTTCCTCGCCGAAGTCGCGCATCCGGGCGTGGTGAAGATCTACAACTTCGTCGAACAACCGCGCGCCGACGGCACCGACATCGGTTTCATCGTCATGGAGTACGTCGGCGGACGCTCGCTCCGAGACATCCTGCCGACACGGGACGAGCACAAACGTATGCCGGTGGAGCAAGCTATCGCCTACGTCCTCGAAGTACTGCCGGCAATGGCGTATCTGCACTCCATCGGCTTGGTCTACAACGATCTCAAACCCGAGAACATCATGGTGACCGACGATCAGATCAAACTCATCGATCTCGGTGCCGTCTCGGGAATCGAAGACTTCGGATACCTGTACGGCACAGCCGGATACCAGGCTCCCGAGATCGCCAAGACCGGCCCGACCATCAGTTCCGACATCTACACTGTCGGCCGCACTCTTGCGGTCCTTACGCTGGAGATGCCCTCGAGTGGGGGCAGATACGACGCAGGCATTCCTTCCGCCGACGATCACGAGTTGTTGCGCACCTATCCGTCGTTCCATCGCTTACTGAAGCGTGCCACCAACCCCGATCCATCACAACGCTTTTCGACGGCCGAAATACTGGCAAGCCAGGCCACCGGAGTGTTGCGTGAAATTCTGGCATTGAAGACGGGAACCGAACGACCTGGGCTGTCGACGGCGTTCAGTCCGCCTCGTACCACGTTCGGCACCGAGGAATCGGTGGGACGCACCGACACGTACGTCGATGGGAAGCTCCGGGGCGAGAGGATCAACGGCCGCGAGATCGTCACCGCGCTGCCCGTCCCGCTGGTCGATCCCGCCGACCCGAGCGCACCTCTGCTCGCCGCGTCCGTACACAGCGAACCCCAGCAGACACTCGATTCGCTGGCGCATGCACGTCGCAACGGTATCGAGCGCTTCGCCGACGGCTCGTCCGGCGGTCTCGAGATCACGCTCGCCGAGGTCAAGGCACACCTCGACCTAGGTGATGTCGGAGTAGCGAGTTCGGTTCTCAAACAGGTCCGCACCGACGGGAACGATCCCTGGCGGGTCGAGTGGTACGCGGGCCTCATCGGACTGCTTCGTGGCGAATTCGGTTACGCCTCGATGCATTTCGAGAAGGTTCTCGACGCACTTCCCGGGGAGCTCGCGCCGAAGATAGCCCTCGCTGCCACTGCCGAACTCATCAGGGAAGGTACCGAGAAGTTCGACACCGACGAGCGCGAGAAATGGCGAGCGTACGCCGAGTCCTACTACCGGACAGTGTGGCGAACCAACCGCGCGATCGTCAGCTCGGCATTCGGTCTGGCGCGGCAGATGATGTATCGCGGAGACTTCGAAGGAGCGGTAGCCGCTCTCGACCAGGTACCGATCAGCTCACGCCACTACGCCGTCGCGCGGATGACCAGCGTCCTGATCATTTTGATGGATCGACCGTCGAAAGATTTGGAGGAGAAAGACTTTCGCGAGGCAGCGCGTCGAGTTGCGATGCTGCCACGCGGGGAGAGCCGTGCCCTGCAGATGCGTACGTTGGTGTTGGCCATGGCAGTGGACTGGGTGCGATCCGGGCACGCCGTCGCCGAGGAACGCGAGCCCATCCTGGGCTCTCCGTTCACCGAGACAGGCCTGCGTACCGGTACCGAAGCGGGTCTACGCGCGCTTGCCCGCAATGCGACCGACCGAGCCCACCGCTACACCCTGGTGGATCTGGCGAACGCCATCAGGCCGCGATCACTGTTCTGACTGCACCAGCTGAGCTGCCGCCCGCGCGATAGCCAGTTCCTCATTGGTCGGCACCACCAGCACCTTCACCGCCGACGCGTCGGTCGAGATGACCCGAGCCTTCTTGCTGCGCAGCGCATTTCGCTCGGCGTCCACTTCGATCCCGAACCCACCGAGGCCCGCCAGTGCGGACGCACGGACCGCTGCGGCATTCTCGCCCACCCCGGCAGTGAAGGTGATGGCGTCCAGTCGGCCGAGGTCGAGCATGTAGGCACCGATGTACTTGCGCAGGCGATGGATGTAGACATCGAATGCCAGGGTGGCGTCGGCATCACCCTCGTCGATGTGTTGCTGCAGTTGCCGGAAGTCGTTGACACCTGCCAGACCCTTGAGCCCCGACCGTCGGTTGAGCAGCTCGTCGATGGCGTCGACCTCCATGTTCGCGCTGCGACGCAGATGCATGACGACGCCTGGGTCGATGTCGCCACTTCGTGTGCCCATCACCAGGCCTTCGAGTGGCGTCAGACCCATAGACGTATCGATCGGCGAACCGGCCCGGATCGCCGAAGCGGATGCCCCGTTGCCCAGGTGCAGAACTATCTGATTCAGATCATCGCGACCCAGGAACTCCGCTACCTGCTGAGACACGTATTCGTGAGAGGTGCCGTGGAATCCATATCGGCGAATGTCGTGCGCTTTCGCGACGTCACGGTCGATTGCATACGTCGATGCGGCGGCGGGAAGACCGTGAAAGAACGCGGTGTCGAACACTGCGACGTGCGGCACGTCCGGCAGCTGCGCCCGCGCGACCTCGATACCGAGCACGTTAGCCGGATTGTGCAGTGGCGCAAGGTTGGACAGATCCGATATCTGCTTCAGCACACCGTCGTCGATGAGGGTTGGCCGGTAGAACACCTCACCGCCGTGCACCACCCGGTGCCCGACGGCCATGACATCGGACCCCAGTTCCACGCCCGCCGCAGCGAGCATGTCGAAAGCGATCGCGAGACCGACTCCGTGATCGGCGATCTCCTGCGTTTTCTTCGTTTCCTCATCGAGGTAGTCGAGGGTCACGTGCCCCGCGGGTTCACCGATCTGCTCCACGAGCCCCGACGCGATGGAGTCGCCGCTCACCGGGTCGAGAAGTTGGAACTTCACCGAGGACGAGCCCGAGTTGACGACGAGCACACTCATTGTTCGATCTCCTGGGCTTGGATGGCCGTGATGGCAACGGTATTGACGATATCTTCCACCAGCGCACCACGAGAGAGATCGTTCACCGGCTTGCGCAGACCCTGCAGGACCGGCCCGACAGCAACGGCACCCGCACTGCGCTGCACTGCCTTGTACGTGTTGTTCCCGGTATTGAGATCGGGGAAGATGAACACCGTTGCGCGTCCGGCCACCTCGGAATTGGGAAGCTTAGACTTGGCGACCGAGGGTTCGATAGCAGCATCGTATTGAATCGGACCCTCCACCAGCAGTTCCGGGCTCCGTTCGCGGACAAGGGCAGTGGCCGCGCGAACCTTGTCGACTCCCGCGCCGGTGCCGGAATCACCGGTCGAATACGACAGCATCGCCACACGCGGTTCGATACCGAATTGCGCGGACGTCTGCGCCGAGGAAATGGCGATGTCGGCCAACTGCTCGGCCGTCGGATCGGGAACGATGGCGCAATCACCGTATGCGAGAACTCGATCCGACAAACACATCAGAAAGATCGACGACACCGTGTTCACCCCTTCGGCCGTCCTGATGATCTCGAACGAAGGCCTGATCGTGTGCGCGGTGGTGTGCGCGGCACCGGACACCATGCCGTCGGCAATTCCCTTGTGCACCATCATCGTTCCGAAGTACGAAATATCGGTCATGACTTCGCGTGCACGCTCGATGGTCATACCCTTGTGCTTACGCAACTCGGTGTACTCCGCGGCGAACACTTCCGCATAGTCGGAAGTTGCCGGATCGAGCACCTGCGCGTCGTCGAGTTGGACGCCCAGCTCCGCGGCCCGCCGACGGATCGGCCCCTCCTCGCCGAGAAGCGTCAACTGCGCCACCCGCCGCTGCAACAAGCGACCGGCCGCACGAAGAATCCGATCGTCGTTGCCCTCCGGCAACACGATGTGTTTGCGATCGGCGCGGGCGCGATGAATGAGCTGGTACTCGAACATCTGCGGGGTCGTGACCGCGGGAATAGTCAGTTCGAGGCGGTCGAGGAGCACCTTGGCATCGACCCGCTGTTCCATCAGGGAGATAGCCGTATCGACCTTGCGCTGCGAACCCACCGCCACCCTGCCACGGGTGTTCGCCGCGGCCGACGCTGTGTCGAACGTTCCCAATCCGGTCGTCAATATCGGAAGCCGCGGACCCAATCCTGCGACAAGACGCGCGATCGCCGGATGCGGGGAAATCCCGCCGTTCATGATGATGCCCGCGAGCGATGGAAAGCCCTCTGCCTCATGCGCATTGACCATGGCCAGAAGAACATCGGACCGATCTGCGGGCGCGATCACCACCACACCTTCGCTCAACCGCTCGAGAATATGCTCGGCGGTCATACCGCCGACCATGACCCGCAACGCTTCACGGCGCAACAGCTCGGGGTCGCCGCTGTACATTTCGCCATCGATCGCCGTCAGCAGTTCCGCCATCGTCGGTGCAACGAGCAACGGAACTTCCGGCAGAGTCCACGCAGGCACGCCGAGCGGCTCCAGCGCAGCCGCGATCTCGTCGAGCTTGTCCGGATCACACCGGTTGGCCACGATCGCTGCCAGATGGGCGTGGTGCGCGCGGAGTTCGGCCTTGCACAGCTCGGCGTACTGCGCGACTTCCGTAACCGTTCTTCCCGAGCCGCGCAACGCCAACAGCACCGGGGCACCGAGGTTGGCGGCAATGCGCGCGTTGTATCCCAGCTCGCTCGGGCTACCGACATCGGTGTAGTCGCTGCCGACGATCACGACGGCATCGCACTGCTCGGCCACGTCGTGGAACCGCGAAACTATTTCCCCGAGCGCCATATCCGGATCGGCATGCACTTCCTCGTAGGTGACCCCCAGCGACTGCTCGTACGTCAGATCCGCAGTGGTGTGATCGATCAGCAGTTCGAGGATGTAGTCGGTTTCGGTGGTCGAGCGCGCAATCGGCCGGAACACCCCGACCCGTGCCGCCGAAGCACACAACATCTGCAGCACCCCGAGCGCAATAGTCGACTTACCGGTGTCACCCTCGGGTGAGGCGATGTAAATGGAGGAAGCAGACTCGGCCATGCCAGCCAGACTAGCCGGTGCAGTGTTGACAGACTGTCACCCGCAGCGGGCATGATTGGTCATGACCGAATCACCATTCCCAGACGTCCGCTGGGGCAGCGAGAGCAGTATCCTCCGCAAGCCCGCCATCGCATTCGCGGCAACGAAACCGGGATCGTGGGTCATCCGACACCTCGCCGGGGTGGACCGACGGCTCCTCGAACGCACCGACGGCAGGTTCACGATCCTCGGGCCCATCGCCGCACCCGTCGTATTGCTGTCCACCACCGGCTGCAAGTCCGGCAAGATTCGAAGCAACCCACTGCTGTACTACCGCGAAGACGATCGACTCTTCGTCGTCGGCAGCAACTTCGGCCAACAACATCACCCGGCCTGGACGTCGAACCTTCTGAAAGAGCCTCTCGCCACCGTCGCGATAGGCGGCAAGCGGATCCCGGTGACAGCGACACCGGTCACCGGCCCCGAGAAAGTCCGGATCTACGCCGAGTTCGCCGATCTCGCCCGGGCCTATAGCGAGTACCAGTCCCGCACCGACCGCGATATGCGGATGTTTGCGCTGTCGGCAGACGCTGTATCCTGACGCTCCCTGACCGCTTCAATGGTCCATTCATACGATCAGTTAGCTTGAAGCGCACATTCAAGCGGTGGACGGTCAGCCCCACCCACCGCTTCAATGGTCCATTCATACGATCAGTCAGCTTGAAGCGCACATTCAAGCGGTGCACATTCAAGCAGCGAACCGTCAGCCAAGCTTGCGAAGCCTCGGTGCCAAATCCTTTTCGAACAGTTCGAGGAACCGCTTCTGATCGTGCCCGGGCGCATGGAAGACCAGGTGATTGAGGCCCGCGTCGGTGTACTGCTTGACCTGTTCGACGGCTTCGTCCGGGTCGGAGGCGACGATCCAACGCTTCGCGACCTGCTCGATCGGCAGTTCGTCGGCTGCCTTCTCCATCTCGATCGGATCTTCGATCGAGTGCTTCTGCTCCGGTGTCAGTGACAGCGGCGCCCAGAACCGGCAGTTCTCCAACGCCAACTCGGGGTCGGTGTCGTAGGAAATTTTGATCTCGATCATCTTGTCGATCTCGCCCGAGTCGCGCTCGGCTTTGCCTGCACCTTCCTCGACGGCCGGGAGCAGCTTGTCGGTGTAGAGCTCCATGCCCTTGCCCGAGGTACAGATGAAGCCGTCGCCCGCTCGGCCTGCATACCGCGCTACGACGGGTCCGCCTGCCGCGATGTAGACCGGGATTCCGCCGTCGGGGACGTCGTAGATCGATGCGCCCTTGGTGGAGTAGTAGTCGCCTTCGAAGTCGACGCGGTCGCCGAGCCACAGTTCACGCATCAGGCGCACCGATTCACGCAGCCGCGCGAACCGTTCCTTGAAGTCCGGCCACTCGCCCTTGTATCCGGTTGCGATCTCGTTGAGCGCTTCGCCGGTGCCGACACCGAGCATGATGCGTCCCGGGTAGAGGCAGCCCATGGTCGCGAATGCCTGTGCGATGACCGACGGGTTGTAGCGGAATGTCGGCGTCAGGACCGAGGTGCCGAGCTGGATGGTCTTGGTTCGTTCGCCGACCGCGGTCATCCATGCGAGCGAGAACGGTGCGTGTCCGCCTTCGTGGCGCCACGGCTGGAAGTGGTCGCTGACTGTCGCCGAGTCCATGCCGTGTGCCTCGGCGAGAACACCGAGTTCGACGAGATCCCGTGGGCCGAACTGCTCGGCCGACGCCTTGTATCCGAGCTTCAGAGCCTGTGCCACGCGCTACTCCTTCGTTAAATGTCACTAATGCCTCGATTGTGCCCTTCCCGCCGCGGCGACGAACACACCGGTACTGGTCCTAGGTGATACCGAGCACGGTGACGACTGCGGCGAGGATTGCGATGAGTCCGATTCCGACGGAGAAAATCCACAGCTCTGTCGCCTCGGGCATCGGCGCTCCCCGCTCGAGGGCGTGCTTGACCTGCATCCAGCGTCGCAAGCCGACGAAGGCTGCGGCCCCGCCCATCAGGATCAGTGTCAAGCCGAGACCGGTCCGTACCCATCCGGTACTGAAATCAGGAACCAGATGTACGACGGCGATGCCGCCGGCGAGCAAGCCGAGAGCTGTGCGCATCCACGCGAGGAACGTGCGTTCGCTGGCGAGGGTGAAACGCTCGTCCGGGCGGTCGGGTTGGGTCATGCCCCCATGGTGCCCCAGTTCCCCTTGTATTCGAGCACTAGGCAGGCGTGCGCGCCAAGGTCAGCAAAGATTCTTCGCGGAGGACGAACCCGATCGACAGATACAGCCTGATTGCGCCGACGTTCGCCGCCGACGCGTGCAGGAACGGGGTCTCCCCACGCTCGCGGATACCGTGCCCGACTGCGCGGACGAGCTGGGTGGCGAGCCCTCGTCCGCGATACGCCGGATCGGTACAGACCGCGCTGATTTCGGTCCATCCCGGTGGATGCATCCGTTCGCCTGCCATGGCGACCAGCGCGCCGTTTTCGCGGATGCCCAGATAGGTACCGAGCTCGTATGTCCGCGGCAGAAACGGGCCGGGCTGTGTGCGGGCGATGAGATCTTCCATCTCGGGGACGTCGGCGGCGCCGAGCCGGACGGCCTCCGGCAACGGACTGGTCTCGAGGCCACTGCCGTCGAGCTGCACGATCCCGAACTTGTCGATCAGCTCCCAGCCGTCGGGAAGGGTGTGCCCGGTACCGCGGAGCGATACGACGGCGCGGGGTCCGAACAGCGTTCGTACGTCCTTCCAGTCCTGCTCCTTCATCGGCGACGGGTGTCCGAGAAACGGCGCGACCTCGGGGTCGAATCGCGAAACGCGTCCCAGCGTGCGTGCGAACCGCCGGTGCTCGCCGAGCAGCGACTCGACTACGGGATTGTCGAGAGGGTGCACGCCCTGCGTCTGATCTACTACCTGAGAACTCACTCGTTCCGACCTTTCTCCTGGGGCTATGACGGTGCAACGTTTCGACGGGCAGTCTCCATCCCGAAAGCCGAGATACCCCATCCGAGTCGGAACTTAATCGGCGGTTTTGGTTTGGAACCGGCGGGCATCGGAGAACATGGGTTCAGGACGTGTCACCTAGCGAAACGAGTGAACATGAGCGACAACATCTACCGCGTGACCGAGATCGTCGGAACCTCGACGGAGAGTTCCGACGACGCCATTCGCAAGGCCATCTCCCGCGCGAACTCCACGTTGAACAATCTCGATTGGTTCGAGGTCGTCGAGACGCGTGGACATATCGAGGATGGCGCAATCGCTCACTTCCAGGTCATGATCAAGGTCGGCTTCAAGCTCGAATAATCCGACTCGAACCTGGACAGCCCCGAGGACGCACGCGCGGTAGTGCGTCGTACGCCTCGGGGTGCACGGTAAGTCAGCCGAGCCATGCCCGGTCCTCCTCTTCGGTCGGTTCCGCTTGTTCGACAACGAAATTCGCGATCGCCACCGCGGTCCGCCGATGCCCGGTCTCGTTGAGGACGTCATGGCGCGCCCCGGCAATCTCTCGCAGTGTCAGGCTCGGTACGACATCGGCCCACCGTCGCACACCCTCGATCGGGGCCACTCGGTCCAAGGTGCCGTGCACTGCCAGTACCGGGAGCCGCAGCGAGATCAGGTCGGCGTCGAATCGCTTCCACGCCCGTGACAGTTCCTGCGCCAGAAGCGCTCCCGCGTCGCTGCTGACGAAGGCAAGCGGATCGTTGACCAATGCGTCGAGATAGAAGGGATCGTTGGAAAGCTCACTCGGATCGAGTTCGAATTGTTGGGCATCGGGATCGAGCCACGGAACCGGGGACAGCGGCGCTCCCGAGATGACTGCGCCGACGTACCGATCAGGAGCGTCGAGGACCGCGAGCGTGGCCACCGCGGCACCGAGGGAATGGCCGACCACGACGATCGGCAGCTCCGACGCGGCCGATCGGGCGAGCGAAGTCAGTGTCGCGGCATCGTCGCCCAGTTCACGAAATGAGCCGAAATTTCCGCGATCGCCGGGAGAGAGTCCGTGACCGCGGTGATCGAGCGCCCAGAACTCGACGCCGTCCGAACTCAACGAGTCCGCAAGACGGTGGTACAGGCCGGAATGCTCGCCGTACCCGTGCAGAAACACCACCGACACCCGTGGGGCCTCCGCAGCCCAATGCCGGTAGTAGATCGGACCCGATACCCCGTCGAAAAATGGCACGTCCACAACTCCATCACTGCCTCATGTGCGCGTCAACGGTTGGATTTTGCGCTGTCGACGGCGTTGCTCCGCGAATCAGCCGTGTATCGACAAATCCACTGCGGCTTGGGCGCACTCGAGCCCAAGAGCAGAGTGATCGTCGAGCCACTTCAGGTCGAAAAGACGCTTGATCCAGGCCATAGCGAGCAATGTATCTCGCCTCAGCGCCTGGCGACACCCTTCGAATCACACTGAAGCAAACGGGTCAGTGCGCAGCCGATCCGACCTCGATCAGCAGGACACCACCGATGATGAGCGCAATTCCGGCCGTCATGATCCAGGTGAGTGGCTCCTTGAACAGCAACCGTCCGGCAATGGCCGTCAACGCAACCCCGCAGGCGGCCCAGACTCCGTACGCGACGCCAATGGCCATCCCCGCGGAGAGTGTCAGTGACAGCAGCGCGAATGCGGCGATGTATCCCAGCACAACCGGGATCAGCCACAGTTTCACTCGCCCGCCTTCCGACGCTCGTAGTGACAGCGTCGCGGCAACTTCGGTGGCGATTGCACCTGCCAACAACCACCACATCAGATGTCGACCTTGCGTGCTGCACGTCCTGAGCCGACTTCGACGAGAACCACTCCCCCGATGACGAGTACGACGCCGGCGATCATGGTGACGGTCAATGGTTCACTGAAGACGGCAGTGCCGAGTATCGCGGTCAGCGCGATACCGGCTGCCGCCCAAATGCCATAGGTCTTGCCGATCGGCGCTCCGCTTCGCAAGATCATCGACAGCAGTACGAACGAAGTTCCGTATCCAGCCACCACCACCGCGTACCAGGCTGGGGCATCGAGTGCTGCCTTCAACGACAGGGACGCCGCGACCTCGGTGGTGATGGCAGCGGCCAACAGCGTCCATACCCGCGTGCTCACTTCGTTGCCTGCATACCGATGATGGTCCCACCCCCTTGCAAGTGAGCGCCGCTGCATCCCTGGTTGTCTCCTACTCGCGTAAGTGCGGCAGACCCCATTCCTTGCCGAGCAATTCGTAGGACCGAAGCCTGTCACCGTGGTCGTGCGTTACCGTCGTCACCACCAGTTCATTCGCCCCGCTCGCTCGCTGCAGACCATCGAGCTTCTCGGACACGGTCGCAGCCGAGCCCACGAATTGCGTCGAGGTTCGATCTCGAACCAGAGCGAATTGCTCCTCGGTAAGTGGCTCGATCCCTTCGGGCTTCGGATACGGGATCGCACCATGACCGCTGCGAATGCTGTGCACCCACTGGGGATACGACGCTGCCAGATCCAATGCCTCGGAATCGGATTCGGCGACAACCACATCGGCAGAGACGATGAAATACGGCTCATCGAGAACCGAGGACGGTACGAACGCCGCCTTATACGCCTCAACTGCGTCCAGTGTCGTGCCTGGGCTCACGTGATAACTCGCAACGAACGGCAACCCACGGGCGCCGGCTACCTGGGCGCTCTGACCCCCACTGCTGCCGAACAACCACAGTTCGACCTCGGCACCCTCACCCGGAGTTGCGGTGAGCGCCACACCCGAAGACGTCTCGTACTTCCCGCGCAAGAGATCGACGATGTCGTCGAGTTGGTCCTCGAAGCCCGGGGCCTGCGCGCCTGGCTGTTGAAGAATCGACGCAGACGCGAGGAACCGTTCGGAGAGAATCAGGCCTTTCGTCTCGAATGGTTCGGGAAAAAGGATTCCCTCGACGACGCGCGCTTGCCTGGGCGTGACCGGATTATCCTTGCCTGCAAGCGCTTCGGCGTGACGTTGACCTGATCGGCCGATACCGAGGTCGATCCGACCAGGGTGGAGCGCGTCGACAGTGCCGAAAGATTCGACTATCGACGCGGCGGTGTGATGGCCGATCTGAACGGCCGCGGATCCGACGCGAATTCTGTTGGTAGCCGATGCGATCAAGCCGATCAGTACCGCAGGTGAAGAACTGGCGGTCGCGACGAAGTGGTGCTCGGCCACCCAGTAGCGCTCGTAACCCCACTCCTCGGTCCGGCGAGCAAGGTCGAGAGTGTTTCGGAGTGCCTGACGGGCGGTCGACCCTTCGCTGATCGGTGAGAGATCCAGTACCGAGAGTGGAACTCTGCTCACAGGACTCGCCCTTCGCGTGGGTTCTTCTCGCCGGCCTCGACTGCCACCGACAACTTGTTCTCGGCAGGCGCGATCGGGCAGGTCGCAAAATCGGTGAACGAGCACGGGAGATTTGCGGCTCGGTTGAAATCGAGCACGGCAACGCCGTCGGCCGCAGGTTCGGCGACCGAAAGGGCACGCGCCGACGGGTAGGTCGTCACGCCGCTGGTGGCGTCGGTGAACAGAATCTGCAGGCCACCGTTCTTGCCGCCGAATGCCACGAACTGCTGTGGCCGGCCGTCGAGTTCGAAGTCGATGACACCGACGGCAGTGTGGTGATGCTCCAGGCCTTCCACGACGGCACCCGTCGTGACGGTGCGAGTTTGCTCGTAGGGCGTGAAAGTGCCTCGAACGTGCCACCTCTCGTCGGGGTCGTAAGTCGGGATTCCGGCGAACGACTGCAGATCGAGCGACTTCGGATCATGTACCCGAAGTGCGACCGAGCCGGTGCGACGGATCACTTCGATGCGGCGGTCACCGTCCTCGACGAGGATCCCCGGGGCACCCTCGACGGGTTTCACTGTCTCCGTGCCTTCGGCCCTCTCGATATGGACGGCGGCCTCGGTCGCGCGCCACCGCCAGGGGAGGTCGGCGATGGACTCGAATTCATCTGTCAACCAGTACAATCCGGTCAATGCGACCCACCCCAATGGGTCGCGGTAGAAGCTCTCGCGCTCACTGTGCCACTCGGCCCAGGAAGCCTCGAAGGTCTTTCTCTCCGCAGCGTCGGTCATGATGCTCGTACTCCTTCTCGTGTGTCATGTGGGTGAGTCACATTCAGGTGCTCACGCAATGTGGTGCCGGCGTATTCGGTCCGGAAGCTTCCGCGTTCCTGAAGCTCAGGCACTACCCGGTCCACGAACTCGTCCAACCCGGCCGGGGTGATGTGCGGTACGAGAATGAACCCATCGCACGCATCGTTCTGTACATATCTGTCGATCTCTTCGGCAACAGAGAACGGTGTGCCGACGAACTGCTGACGCGTCGTGACCTCGATGATGAGCTCACGGATGCTGAGATTTCCGGCTTCGGCGCGCTCACGCCAATCCCGAGCAACGGCCGCCGGGTCACCGTGGCGAACACGCCCACGGGTGATGTTCACATCCGCCGCTGGATCTTCCTTCGGCAGTGGACCGTCGGGGTCGTATTCGGACAGATCGCGTCCCCACACCTGTTCGAGAAAAGAGATGGCGGTCTGGGGCCCGACCTGCTGGCGACGAAGTCCGATCGCGCGCTCTTCGGCCTCGGCAAGGGTGTCACCCAGTACGAACGTTGCGGCCGGCAGGACTTTGAGATCACCGCGCTCACGGCCGTATTTCGCCAACCTGCCCTTCACATCGGCGTAGAACTTCTGCCCGGCCTCCAGAGTCCCGTGCACGGTGAAAATGGCATCTGCCTTGGCTGCGCCGAACTCGCGACCTTCATCGGAGTCGCCTGCCTGCAACAGCACCGGATGTCCCTGTGGGCTGCGAGGAACCGTGAACGCCGCATCGATATCGAACTGCGGTCCGGTGTGCCGAACCTGCGTGATCGATTCCCGGCGAGCGAACACCCCCTTCTCCCGATCGATTTCGATGGCCTCGGCACTCCAGCTGTCCCAGAGTTCGCGTGCCGTGTCGATGACCTCGTTCGCCCGGACGTAACGGTCGCCCCGGTCGAGATAGCCGCCGCGTCGAAAGTTCTCACCGGTGAAGGCATCGGAGGATGTCACCATGTTCCACGCCGCTCGACCGTCGGAGAGATGATCGAGCGAGGCGAACTGTCGGGCGATCTCGAACGGCTCGTTGAATGTGGTGTTGATGGTTCCGGCCAGACCGAGATGTGTGGTGACCGCTGCCAGCGCATTGAGGACGATGAGGGTATCCGGACGTCCGACGACGTCCAGGTCGTGGATCCGGCCCTGATGCTCGCGCAGACGCAGCCCCTCGGCGAGGAAGAAGAAGTCGAAGAGGCCACGTTCGGCGGTCTGGGCGAGATGAACGAAGGAGTCGAACTCGATCTGGCTCTTCGACGCCGGGTCCGTCCACACGGTGGTGTTGTTGACGCCAGGGAAGTGTGCGCCGAGGTGAATCTGTTTCTTCTGTTGTCCCATTACTTCGCTTCCTTTGCTGTGTATCGATTCACCGGGAGGGGAAGGCCGAGTCGTTCGCGGAGTAACCCTGTCCGCGAGCACGGCGACCAAGACAATTGCGGCAGAACGTGCGTCGCGATGGTCGGCAGGGTCGATGCGAGCGCGAGTGGACGAAATGTGACACCGTCCATGACTCCGGATTCGAATATCTGCTCGAGTAACAGCCGAAGCCCTTCTGCGTCGCCATGAAACGCGATCGACTCCGGAACCTGCTCCGCCCATGCGTTCAACTGATCGAGATCTGCTGCTGCCGTGTCAGATACGAGGACTTCGAGGTCCAACACCACCAGCACGTTCGCGGGATCACGACCGGTTGCAACGATGGCGCGGCGCACCCGCCCGGCGAGAACAGCAGCAGCATCGAGCGTGGGTGCGGCGATGCGCACGATGTCGGCTCTCGACGCAGCCACCGAGGACCCGTCGCCGACTCGGATGGCCACCACGGGCTGGCCCTGAGGTGACCGCGGCGTGATCGACGGCCCCTTGACCGAGAAGAACTCACCTTCGAAGTCGATGTAGTGCACTTTGTCTCGGTCGATGAATCTGCCGGTCGCCGCATCGCGAATCTCGGCGTCGTCTTCCCAGCTGTCCCACAGTCTGGTGACGACCTCGATCGCATCGTCGGCTTCACGCCACAGACTGTCCGCTGGCTGCACGGGCTTGCGACCGAACGCATCGGCCACCGCCCGGTCCTCGGAGACCTCTACTTCCCATCCTGCGCGCCCGTGTGACGCGAAGTCGATGCTCGCGATCTGTTTGGAGATGTGGAATGGCTCGGTGTGGGTGACCGTGACGGTCGGAATCAGCCCGATCGAGTGTGTCGATGCCGCCGCCCGCGCTGCGATGGACGCGGCGTCCAGTCTGCCGAGTTCCGAGCCTGCACCGGACTGCAGTGCGAAGGAATCACCGATGAATGCGACGTCGAAACCGGCGCGATCGGCAATCTCGAGATGATCGGTCCAATACTTCGAGGTGAACAGTTCCTCGGCGCGCGAGTCGTCACGACGCCACGCCTGCGGGTGGATACCGGCGCCGTGTAAGTCGACTCCGATCAAAAATGTACCGTCAGACATCGATGGTCTCCTTCTCCCGGGAATGCCCGGGGACAGCGGCGAGCAGCTCGCGGGTGTAATCGTGCTGCGGGGAATCGAAAATTGTTGCTGTCGAGCCGATCTCGACAATTCTTCCGGCCTGCATCACGGCAACGGTGTCGCTGATCTGCCGCACGACGGCGAGATCGTGCGAGATGAACAGGTAGCTCAGCTCGAGCTCGGTCTGCAGATCGTCGAGCAGGTCGAGTATCCGAGATTGCACCGAGACGTCGAGCGCTGAGACCGGTTCGTCGAGGACCAGCAGGTCCGGTCTCAGCGCCAACGCCCGTGCAATGGCAACGCGCTGACGCTGACCGCCCGACAGTTCGGCCGGTCGGCGCCGCAGATGTTCCTTGGACAGGGCCACCTGGTCGAGGAGTTCGACCGTCCGTGCCGAACGCTCTGTAGAGGTCCCGATTCGAAAGGCGTCGAGTGGTTCTCGAACTATCGCCTCGATAGCGAGCTTGGGATCGAGTGATGCATAGGGATTTTGGTAGACGATCTGCACTCGACGACGTAGCGCGCGCAGACCTGCCCGGCGAAGCGAAGAGACTTCGGTACCGTCGAACTCGACCGATCCCGAGGTCGGAGTTTCGAGGCCGATCGCTATGCGCGCGAGCGTCGATTTACCCGAACCGGACTCTCCCACCAGCGACATGGTTCGACCGCGCTCGACCGTGAGAGACACCGACTCGATCGCGTCCAAGCTCGCGGCCCGTCCGATTCGGAATGTCTTCGACAGATTCTTGATCTTCAGAATCGGCTCCGACGCCGAACGTGGTTGACGCAGCTCTCTATTCAGGCTCGGCGCCGCTGCCAACAGAGCCTCGGTGTACTCGTGCTGCGGGTTGGACAGGACATCTGCAGTGAGACCTGTTTCGACGATGACGCCGTTGTGCATGACAACCACACGGTCCGCACGTTCGGCCGCGACACCCAGGTCATGGGTGATCAACAGAACGGCGGCGCCGCTCTCGGCTATTCGTGCATCGAGGTGATCGAGAATGCGTCGCTGCACGGTCACATCCAGTGCACTTGTCGGTTCGTCGGCGATGACCAGTTCCGGCCGGCACGCCAAAGCGATCCCGATGAGCACACGTTGCCGCTGTCCCCCGGACAGATCCTGCGGGTATTGACGCGCCCGCAATTCCGGGTTGTCGATTCCTGCCTCGGCAAGAATCCGAACGGCTTCGATCTTCGCCGATCGCTTGGTGGTGAACCCGTGCACGCGGAGCACCTCAGCCACCTGCTCACCGATACGGATGACCGGATTGAGCGAAGTGGTCGGGTCCTGGGGCACCAGAGCGATGTGCGCGCCACGCAGCCGATCGAATGTTTTCTCGGAAACGTCGTCGATCCGACGACCGTCGAAATGCACCGAACCGCCCGTGATGTGGCCGGAGCCGGACAGCAGACCGATGATCGCTTGTGCGGTAGTCGATTTGCCGGAGCCTGATTCGCCGACGATCGCGACGACTTCACCCTTTCCGACCGTCAGGCTGACGCCGCGGACGGCCCGCGCGTCACCGTAGGAAACCTCGAGATTATCGACTTTCAGTACCGGGATCATCATGAATTCCCCTCGATTGCATGGCCTACGCGGTGTGCGGACAGGACGACAACGACGATCACGAGCCCCGGCAGTGTCGTCATCCACCACGCCGTCGCCAGGAAGTTACGACCCTCGGAAATGAGCGACCCCCACTCCGGCGTCGGTGGCACTGCACCGAACCCGAGAAAGCTCAACGCCGAGACCGCGAGGACCGCCATGCCGAATTCGACTGCAGCAAGCGCGATCACCGGCGCATACGAGTTACGAAGGATGTGTCGACGAAACACGTCGTACCACCGAACGCCGGACGCGTATGCCGCCTCCACGTACAGCGAGCGCCTCACCCGCAGCACTTCGGAGCGCATGACACGCGCGAAGTTGGCGATGAGGGAGACACCGACGGCGATGGCCACGTTGCGTGTACCGAAACCGAGCGCGGTGACGAGTGCCAGCGAAAGCAACAGAGCCGGAATCGACAGCAGCACATCGACGATACGCATAAGGATGGCGTCGAGGATGCCGCCGACTGCACCGGCAAGCAGACCGATCGAGGATCCGACGATCAGGGCGATCGCGACGGCGAACAACGTCGCGGTCAGGGACAGGCCTGCGCCGTGGACGACGCGGGTGTACAGGTCGCGGCCGATGTTGTCGGTTCCGAACCAATGCGCCGCGCTCGGTCCCTGCAACTTGTCGGCGGGTACACCGTCGAGCGGATCGCCGCTGGCGAACACCGAGGGGAACAGCGCGAACCCGACCGCGAGCAACAAGACCACAACCGATGCTGCCAGCCAGATGTTCTTCGAGATGGGCCGGCTCGGACGCTTCTTCGGCAGCGAGGGCGCCCCGTCGACCGCGACCTCGAAATCGTCGGTGCCGACGTCGACGGAGCGAGTCAGGATGTCAGACATGCACTACCTCTTTCTTCGGCTGCGGCCGGGTGTACTCCGAGACGATCCGCGGATCGATCAAGGGATAGAAGAGGTCGACGGCGAGATTGACGAGTACGAAGACAAGCGAGATCGACACGACGACGCCCTGTACCACGGGTATGTCCTGCGCCATGACCGACGTCTGTGTCAGACGCCCGACACCTGCACGTGAAAACACCGTTTCGACGACGACCGACCCCGCCAGCAGGTTTCCCACGAGCACTCCGGCAATGGTGAACGCTGGGATGGACGACAATCGCGCCACATGTTTGGTCTGCGCCCGGAGACGCGAAACACCCCTCGCCCGAGCCGATTCAACGAACGGCTGCCGCCATGTCGTCGTCATCGACGTGGCGAGTACCGAAGCGATGACAGCTCCGGTGGGGAGCGCCAGCGTGATCGCCGGGAGCACCAGCGAAGGCACGCCCTGGTCGCCGAACGCTGGAAACCACCGTAGTTGGAACGAGAACGCCTGCAGGAGAACGAGCCCTACCCAGAATGTCGGCACCGCGACGCCCAGTGGCGGGATCGAGAACAGCAGGTTCCTGAGCCAACCGATCTTGGTGTACGTGGCGAAGAATGCCACTGTGCCGCCGAAGAGCAGCGCCAACACCAAGGCACTCGTCGCCAAGGCCAACGTAGACGGCACTGCGTCGATGATTGCCGTCGTCACCTTTTGCCCGGTGGCGATCGAGAATCCGAAGTCACCGCGTACTGCGCCGCTGAGCGAGTGCCAGTACTGAACCCACACGGGCTGGTCGAGACCGTAGCGCGCCTGCAGTTCGGCGATAGCAGCCGCGTCGACCGGGGTGCCGGAGCCTGCCGAGTCAGCGGCAAGAGAAACCGGGTCGGATGGAAGTAGAAACAACACTGCGAACGACACAGTAAACGCAGCCCACAGGACCAGAACTGCTTGTACTACGCGCTGCGCGAGGTAGCGAATCATGGCTACTGTCCGCTCAACCAGGTATCGAAGAACTGCAGACGGGCGGACGCCTCGAACTTCAGGTCCTGCACTGACGGCCCGACGCCGATGGCCTGTGAGAGTTCGATGGTCGGAATCCACAGCCCGTTGTCGAGAACCTGCTGCTGCGTCGAGCCGATGATCTCGTTGCGTGCGGCGGTGTCGGTGGTAGCCAACTCTTCGGCGAGGGAGGCATCCAGATCCGGGATCGGTCCACGCGCGTTCAGGTTTCGTCCGTCGACAGCGAAGGTGGTACGCAGAATGTCGCCATCGGCCCTGGTGCTGTTGTAGTACGTCGAGTCGAAATCCTTGGTGCCCTGACGCGCAGTGCCCTCCGGGCTGGATACGAGTTCGAGCTGCAAATCCACCCCGACATCGCGCAGTTGCTGCTGAGTGAGTTCCAGGATCGCCTGGTTGCCTGCGAACACAGCGGTGAACATCACCTTGAAGGAGAGCTTCTGCCCGTTCTTCTCACGGATGCCGTCCGCTCCGAGAACCCAGCCGGCCGCGTCGAGGATGGATGTCGCCTTGCCAGGGTCGAACGTGATGTCCTGCAGCTCGGTATAGCCGGGTGTCTTGCTCGCCAATGTGCTTGTTGCAGGCTTGAAGTCCGGACCGAGAACGGTGTCCACGAGCTCCTGCCGGTCGATCGCCGGTATCAGCGCTTTTCGTACTTCCGGATCCTGCAGCACCCCGCGAGAGACGTTGGGCTGGAACCCGAATGGCGTGCCTGGATTCGAGGTCGTCAGGATCGAACCACCGGTTGCCTCGATCTGCGGCGCATCTTGCGGCAACGCATCACTGATCGCGTCGAGCTGATTCGAGGACAGACTTCCGGTGCGGACACCGGACTCCTGCACGACGGTGAACTCGATGCCGTCCAGGTACGCCTCGCCCTCGTGGCCGAATGCCGCCGAGCCCCAGCTGTATCCCACCCGTTTGGCGAGAGTGACCGACTTGTTCTGCTGGTAGTCGGCATAGGTGAACGGGCCACTGCCGATGTTGGCTCCGAGGCACCTCGCTTCCGCAGGCTGTGCGACGGTATCGCGTGATTGAATTCCGAGCTGCGCAGTCGACGTTGCCTGCAGGAACTGCGCATTCGGGCCGTCGAAATCCACTCGTGCGGTCAATTGGTCGACGACGGTCGTGCCCTTGTATCCGGTGAGATAGCTCGCACCGAGAGGGGCCTTCACCGAGGTCAAGTCGGTGACGATCGAGTCGAAGTTCGCTTTGACCGCTTCGGCGTCGACCGGGGTTCCGTCGCTGAACGTCACACCGTCCTTGAGTGCGAAGGTGAACGAGGAGGCGTCGGGAGCGACTTCCCAGCTATCGGCGAGCCACGGGGTGATCTCACCGGTGTCGGGATCCTGATCGGTGAGCGAATCCACGACCTGCCGAACCACGTAGATTGTCTGGTTACTGCCCGATTGCGCCGGGTCCGAGCAGGTCGGTGCCCCGGACAGTCCATAGCGCAGCGTGCCGCCCGACCGTGGTTCGCCGACGTCGGCAGGTGAGGTGGAACTGCCGCCGCAGGCAGTCAGGACAATGCTGACGGCAGCGAGCGCGCTGACTCCGACAAAATGGGAACGTGAGGACACCGAGTTACTCCGGATCTCGAGGAAGGACCGAACAGCCCACCGCGACGCCGAAGGAGCAGCGGCACGTCGAGCTGACGGACGGAAGGTGGAGGGTGAAGCAGAACTATGGGGCAAGCGGGCGGCTCGGAAGTCGCTCGCGCAAGACGGGGGCCACGGCGGATTGGAACAGTTCGAGGCTTCGACACCACTGCCGCGGTGTCACACCGTCGGCGTCGGCGCTCAGGTGAATCACTTCGTGTCCGAACTGCTCGTGGTAGCGGCCCACCTTGTCGATCACCTGCTCCGGGCTACCGATCAACGCAGAGCTGCGCTCGACCAGATCCTCGAGCGAGTCGAATACCACCGGAATGCCGGCGCTGCGCTGAGCTGCCAAGCGTGCTTCGAACGTGAACCGATACGCAGCAACGGCTTCCTGCGAGGTCGGAGCGATATGGAAGCCTGCGGTTCCTGCACCGACAAGAGCGCCCTCGGGTCGATGACCGTGGAACTCCCATCGTTCGCGGTAGTGCCGGACGAGTGCGGCGTACGGTTCGATGGGATGGGTTACGTTGGCCGAAAATATCGGATCACCGTACTGCGCAGCGAGATCCACCGACTGTCTGCTTGTTGCACTGCCGTGCCAGATGCGGATACGACTCTGCAACGGACGCGGCAACGTCTTCGCGCCCACCAGCGGCGGGCGGAACCGCCCCGACCAGGTCACCTTCTCGTTGTCCCAGAGCATCCGAAACAGCTCGTAACCTTCACGATTTCGCTGCCACTGATCCTGCGGTGTGACAGCGAACAAGTCGGCCTGTGCAGTGCCATTACCCTTTCCGATGATCAGTTGCAGCCGACCACCGGACAGGTTGTCGAGCGTCGAGTAGTCCTCGAATGCGCGAACCGGGTCCAGAAGACTCAACGTGGTCACCGCAGTGAACAGTCCGATCTCCGACGTCCGAGCTGCGATAGCGCTCAGAATCACCGGCGGGGAGGACGAAATGAACGGATCTTCATGGCGCTCCCCCACTGCAAAGCCGTCGAAACCCAGTTCTTCGGCGAGCACCGCAGTGTCGATGACTTCACCGAGCCGTTCGGCCGGGGTCTTCAGTTTCCGCGAAATCGGGTCGGCACTGTTCGATACCAGCGTCATGAGCAGAAATTTCATGCTGCGCTCTCACTAGTGCGCGGGCCCAGCTCGAACAGTGCCGTGCCGAGCGTGCGGCCGTCCACGAGATCGGCCACCAACTCCCCCACGGCGGGGGCGAATTTGAAACCGTGACCGGAAAAACCCGCGGCCACAGTCAGATTGCCGGACCGATCGACGATGAAATTCGAATCAGCGGTCGTTGTGTACAAGCAGGTCAGTGGATCAGCAGAATCGACATCGACGCCTGGCAGCCATGCTCTCGCGTAGCTTTTCAGGCGCTCCACGCCCTCGGGAGCGGGCGTGAAGTCACGTGTGTCGGGATCGACCACTGGCCCGGTACCGTGCTCGCCGATTTTGACGCCGTCCTCCGATGCGAGGCCGTAGATTCCTTCCGTCTGCAATGCGGCACCGGGGTGGTGGACGAAGCTGGGCCACGACGCGTCGAGAATCGGTAGGAAATGCGCGGGCTGTTCCTGAGTGGTCACCAGCTCTGGCATCGACACGTGCGCCGATGCGATCCGAGAGGTCCACGCACCCGCGGCGACGACCACATGATCGGCGGCAAAACTACCGGCGTCGGTCGAAACTTCCGTTGGAAGAATCTCACGAACGGCGCTACCGTATTCTGTTCGCACTCCCAGCTTTTCGGCCACCGAAGTGAGGGCTGCGACACTGCGATCTGCATGCAACCGACCTGCATCGGGGTGGTGGAGCACCGTGGTATCGAATGTCATCCCCGGCCAGCGGCGGTGCGCCTCGTTCGGGTCGAGAACCTCCCCCGCCCGTCCTGAGCGTCGCAGTGCTTCGATTCTCGGCCTCACGATATCCGGTAGCCCGTGGTCCACGGCACCGGTAATGGTGAGCAGGTCTGTACCGGTATCGATTTCGAGCTCGCGCCACAAGGTGTAGGCGCGGGCAGCGAGGCCGACGTAGTAATCGTCGGCATAGGCGTGCCGGAAAATCCTCGACGTCCCGTGCGAGGCGCCGCTTTTGTGGCCGGGCTGGAACTGTTCCACGAGGGTCACCTCGTGTCCGCGCTTGGCGAGGCTCCACGCCGATGCCGCCCCGATGACGCCGCCGCCGACGACTACTACCTTCATGGCAACTTCCTGACCTGTTCGAGTTGGTTACGGTGCCGTGCGCGGCAAGCCGGGCGGGTTGATGATCGACTCGGAGACAGCCTCGGACTGCAGGCCCCATTTCGCGAGCACCTTCTCGTAACTGCCGTCCTCGATGACGTGGTTGATG
The DNA here is from genome assembly GCF_040547235.1 of Rhodococcus sp. UYP9. Lineage (NCBI taxonomy): Bacteria > Bacillati > Actinomycetota > Actinomycetes > Mycobacteriales > Nocardiaceae > Rhodococcus > Rhodococcus sp. UYP9. The sequence continues at coordinate 500,253 of NZ_JBEPPH010000002.1, read as the reverse complement.
GCTTCCTGGATCGGCCCGATGAGGCCGTTGTCCTTCTTCGTCAGCACTGCGATCTCGCCTTGCAGTGCGTCCCCTGCACCGGAGAAGGTCCCGATCACTTCGCTCTCACCGGTGCTGGAGGAGTGATAGACCGCAGAAGGGTTGGGGCCGAAGTATGCGTCGATACGACCCGATCCGAGAGCCAGGTAGTAGTCGGACGCATTCTGGTAGTACGCGATCTCCGCGGCAGGGAGCCCGTCGGCCGCATTCTGCTCGTTCCAGTCGACGAGCAACTGTTCCTGGTTGGTGCCCGAGCCCACGCCGATCTTCTTACCCGCGACGTCCGTGCGTCCCTCGACCGTCCAACCGCTGTCCTTCTTCGCCTCGAATGCGAGGTTGTCGAGTCGGTAGGTAGCGAAGTCGTACTTGTCTTTTCGCTCCTCGGTGACAGTGACGTTGGAGATGAATACGTCGTTCTCACCCGAGTCGATCTTGACGAAGTTCTGTGCCCAGTCCGCAGTTCGGCGGTCGAGCTGTAAGCCCAAGGTGTCGGCGATCAGCCACGCGATATCGATCTCGGAACCGATTGGCGTCGTGTCGTCGGTGGCATAGAAGCCCAGTGGGGGAAGCGAACCGATCGAGCCCGTGCCGATCAACGTGCCCCGATCCCGAATTTCCTGAGGTACCTTCGCGGCGATCTCATCGACCTTGTCGACGTGGATACGGCCGGACTGTTCAGGAGAGAGGTCGTAGGTCACGCCATCGGATGCGGTCACGGTGTCCTCGGTCGCGGGTTCGCTGCAGGCGGTGGCCGAGAGGGCGACCGCGACGAGCGCTGAGGCGACTGCGGCGAGACGTCTGGTGGATCCGGGCATGGCTGTTCCTTGTAGTTCGAAGTGGCGCAACTGCGTCAGAGGACGCGTGCGAGAAAGGCTTTGGTTCGTTCTTGTTTCGGATTGTCGAGCAGAGCGGCAGGTGACCCCTGTTCGATGATCAGTCCGTCGTCCATGAAGACGATGTTGTCCGCGATCTCGCGAGCGAATCCGACCTCATGGGTCACGATCACGAGCGTCGCTCCGTCGCGGGCGAGAACACGAATTACTTCGAGAACCTCGCCGACGAGTTCAGGGTCCAGAGCCGAGGTGGGCTCGTCGAAGAGAATTACTTTGGGGCGCAATGCGAGTGCTCGGGCAATAGCCACGCGTTGCTGTTGCCCGCCGGAGAGCCGGCGCGGATAGTCGTGCTCCTTGTCCGCAAGACCGACGCGCCCGAGCAAAGCCTTCGCCTCGATCTCGACCTCGGACCGAGTGCGCTTCTGTGCCGAGACCGGCGCCTCGACAACATTTTCCAGCGCAGTCAGGTGCGGAAAGAGATTGAAGTTCTGGAACACGAACCCGATCTGCGACCGCTGACGAAGGATCTCCTTGTTGCTCAGTTCGTGTAACTTGTTGCCCTTGCGGCGATATCCCACCAGTTCACCGTCTATTCGAACCGTGCCCTGGTCGACTTTCTCGAGATGGTTGAGAACCCGCAGCAGTGTCGACTTCCCCGAACCGGACGGCCCGATGATGACCGTGACCTCGCCGGGGCGTACCAGAAGATCGACGCCTTTGAGTACCTCCAGCGTGCCGAACGACTTTTCGATGCCGCGTACCTCGACGGCGTACTCGGAATTCTTCGGCAGCGCGGTCATCGTGTAGCCCCTCGTGGCGCCAGGGTGATCTCGGAAAGTTTGCTGCGCAGCTTCTGAATCGGGGTCGGTGGGATTGTCCGCACAGCACCCTTCGCGTAATGCCGTTCGACGTAGAACTGGATCACCGAGAGGATCGACGTCAGCACGATGTACCAGGCGGTTGCCACCAGCAGAAGCGGTACGACCCGCCCGTTGCGGCCGTACACCACCTGCACCTGGTAGAACAGCTCGGCGATGGCCATCACCGATACGATCGAGGTTCCTTTGAAGAGACTGATGACCTCGTTGGCGGCATTCGGCAATATTCCGCGCATGGCCTGTGGGAGAACAATTTTGAAGAACTCACGACGCTTGGGGATACCCAACGCAGCAGCTGCCTCCAGCTGGCCTTGATCGACCGAGATGATCCCGGATCGAACGATCTCGGCAGAATACGCGGCTTGGTGTAGTGCCAGACCGATGATTGCCGCGGTCGAGCCACTGATGACACTGTTGACATCGAACTCGAAGAACGCCGGACCGAACGGAACGCCCAGCGACAGAGTCCGATACAGATACGCGATGTTGAACCAGAACAAGAGCTGGACTATCAAGGGGATGGACCGAAATGCCCAGATGTAGGACCAGGAGATCACCTGCAGGACAGGGTTGTCCGACAGTCTGGCCACCGCGAGAGCGATCCCGATGACGAATCCGAACAGCGTTCCCCAGAACGTCAACTGAATGGTGAGCCATAGAGCCGCCAGTATCGATGGCGCAGTGAAGTAGTCCGCGAATGTGCCCCAATCCCAACCAGGATTGGTCACGAATCCATGCAGGAACTGAGCGAGTACGACCACGGTGACTGCGCTCGTCACCCACCGCCATGGATGCCACTTTCGAGCGACTACCAGTTCTTCGGCATCAGCAGCGACGATGCCGGGAGCGGGCCTGGTTGCGATGTCGGTCACGGGGACCACGGAATGATTGTGTGCATGCGAAAGCGCCCTTCGGGTGGCGTGTACCGGGAGAAAATGTCTGTGATGTTCTCAGGCGTGGCAACAGGTACTGGTCGCCACGCGGCATAGATCTACGTGCAGGCGCCGCCACGTGTCGTAGCTCATGTTTCCTCCATCGGTCCTGGCGGTAGCACCCACACCTTCGGTGAGAAAGGGGGTTGCTGCGACGTCGTAGAGCCAAGGTCTCTCGGTCGCTCTGGATGGTGATGAAAACCTATGCCTTCGGCAGTGGATACGTCAAGTCGAGTAGTTCCATTCATGTTGCAGCAGTGCATATTCGGCTTGCAATCACGTTGATTTCAACCCTTGCAACCCACCGAAATCGGTCCGCGTGCACCCCTGGTTCATTCGATCCCGCCGCAGCAACGGACCCGCCGCCGCGCGGTACCGACCACACTGTTCGCTCCACCGAGTTCGACGCGTCCCCGGATTGACGGATTGAGTCAGGTGAATTAACTTTGTTCAGTCAACTGATTTAGAAAGCTTTTGCTATTACTCATATGCCCCGGAGGCACTTATGTCCCAACGCTCGGCCGGCACCGCCCCCGCGGTCTCTGATTCCACGAAAGGCGCCGGCACGGGTCCGATAGTCGCGGTCCTGTCGTTTGCGGGAGTCGTGGTCGCGCTCATGCAGACCTTGGTCATTCCGCTGATCCCCCAGCTCCCCACCCTGTTGAACACATCTGCGTCGAACGCTGCCTGGGTGATCACCGCAACGTTGCTCGCCGGAGCTGTAGCGGTCCCCATGATGGGCCGCCTCGGTGACATGTACGGCAAGCGCAGGATGCTCCTCGTCGGTCTGGCTCTGCTCGTCGTCGGATCGGTCATCGGCGCATTGAGCGCATCCGTGGTGCCACTCGTCGTCGGCCGCACCTTTCAGGGTTTCGCAGCCGGTGTGATCCCGCTCGGAATCAGCGTCATGCGCGATGTCCTTCCTGCCAAGAAGCTCGCAAGTTCGATTGCCCTGATGAGCGCGTCGCTCGGCGTCGGCGGAGCCCTCGGAATACCCGCGGCATCACTGATCGCCGAGTACGCAAGCTGGCATTACTTGTTCTGGGCGGCCTCCGCCCTCGGGGTCTTCGTCATCGGCCTGGTCATGGCAGTGGTACCCGAATCCAAGGTCCGTACCGGTGGGCGCTTCGACTTCGCCGGAGCGGCATCCTTGTCGGTCGCACTCATCACCTTGCTTCTGGCAATTTCCAAAGGTTCGAGTTGGGGATGGACCAGCGCCCTGACACTGGGCATGCTCGCCGCCTCACTCGCATCGTTCGTCTTCTGGGCATGGTGGGAACTGCGCACCGCAGAACCGCTGGTCGACCTCCGCGTCACCGTTCGTCGGCAGGTTCTCTTCACCAACCTCGCCTCGATTTTCGTCGGCTTCGCGCTCTTCGCGATGAGCTTGGTCTTTCCCCAGGTTCTTCAGTTGCCGACCTCCACGGGGTACGGGTTGGGACAGTCGATCCTCGCTGCCGGCCTGGTGATGGCTCCCTCCGGGCTGGTCATGATGCTCGTCGCACCGATCTCCGCACACATCACCACAACGAGAGGCCCGAAAGTCACCATGATGCTGGGCGCGCTCGTCATCGCCGTCGGATATCTGCTCGGCACCCTCACCCTCAGCGCGGTGTGGCTGCTGGTTCTCATTTCGATCATCATCGGCGCCGGAATCGGTCTTGCTTACGGAGCTATGCCCGCCCTCATCATGGGCGCAGTTCCCGCCTCGGAAACCGGTGCAGCCAACAGCTTCAACACGCTGATGCGTTCTCTCGGAACATCTTTCGCCAGCGCAGTGGCAGGGGTCATCCTTGCGCAGATGACCATCAGCACCGGAGCGGTCAGTGTCCCCTCCGAAGCAGCCTTCCATGTGACGATGGCAGTCGCAGCAGGGGCTTCCATTCTTGCCCTCGTACTCTGCATCTTCATCCCGCGCTTCCAGAGTCCGACCACTTCGACAAAGGTCGAGTCGGCGGCCGGCGCATTCGAACCCGCCACCGCTCGGAACTGACGCCGGGACCGCAGTCTCCGGGTAGAGGAGTAGCCATGGGGTGTTCGATGAAATCCGAAAGTTCACCTCATGGTCAGACTCTCGATGATGGAAAATCTTCCAATCGGCCATTTGCCCGACCATCATCGAGTCATGGCGCCCACAATCGAAGCGTGGCAGTGGCAATTGGACGCGGCCTGCCGCGGCACCAGCTCGGAGGTCTTCTTTTCACCCTCAGGTGAAGGACGGACCGCGAGACGAGTGCGCGAAGAACAGGCGAAAGCCCTGTGTGCGGAGTGCCCCGTCCTCACCCAATGCCGACTTTTCGCTCTCTCGTCCAACGAACCCTTCGGCGTATGGGGCGGGACAACGGCCCGTGAACGTGCACTCGAGCGTGCCCGGGCGCAAAGGGCCGGATAGAGCACATCTGCAGCTCTCGAACAGCCCGGTAGAGCACAATGGTGATGTGAGCTCACCAGAGGAACCGCAGCGTTGGACCTATCTGATGGACATGGACGGCGTCCTCGTGCACGAGGACCACCTCATTCCCGGTGCCGACGCGTTCGTTGCCGAACTGCAGTCGAACGACATCCCGTTCGTCGTGCTGACGAACAATTCGATCCGAACTCCCCGGGATTTGCGGGCCCGTCTGGAAAGAACCGGACTGGACATTCCGGAGAAGGCGATCTGGACTTCCGCGCTGGCCACCGCGAACTTTCTCGGTAATCAGCGACCGGGCGGAAGCGCATACGTCGTCGGCGAATCCGGTTTGACGACGGCACTGCACGACATCGGTTACGTCCTCACCGACTCCAATCCCGATTACGTGGTGCTCGGTGAAACCCGGACCTACTCCTTCGAAGCGATCACTACCGCAATCCGCCTGGTCGAGAAGGGCGCACGCTTCATCGCGACCAATCCAGACGCCACCGGCCCATCTCGCGACGGTTCACTGCCCGCCACCGGATCCGTCGCCGCACTCATCACCAAGGCGACCGGGAAAGAGCCCTACTACGTGGGTAAGCCGAATGCGCTGATGATGAGGTCTGCGCTCCGAAAGATCGGCGGCCATTCCGAGAGCACCCTCATGATCGGCGACCGCATGGACACCGACATCGTGTCCGGACTCGAAGCGGGGCTGCAGACCATCCTGGTGTTGACGGGCATTTCGACGGCGGCGTCGGTGGAGCAGTACCCGTTCCGCCCGACCAAGGTCATCAACTCGGTGGCAGATCTGGTCGGTCGCACCCAGACTCCCTTCTGATGGACCGAGCTATCCCGGACCATTCCGCCGACCTGAACAGTGGCACGTTCGTGTTGTCCCGCAGCGACTACAGCGTCGAAGCCAGGGGAACCGATCGTTGCTATCCGTCCGTCCAGGACGCTGTCGACGCTGTCCGCGCTGGGCACTCCGTCGTCGGGGCGCTACCGTTCGATGTCGCCGACCCAGCGGCACTGGTCGAGCCGCTCGAACTGATCCGGCGGCAGTGTCCGTGGCAGCCATCGGGGACCGTGGTTCCACTGCCGAGCGTGCACATCGGTGGGCAGATCCCGTCCTCGGCGGTGCACGTCGAGCGAGTACGGGCGCTCGTGGATGCGTTGCGAGCAGGCGAGGCGCAGAAAGTGGTGCTGGCGCGGTCACTGCAACTGCATGCGGATGGACCGATCCCCCCACTCTCGCTTCTCGACGCGTTGGTGCGTGCAGATCGACTCGGCAACGGTTTCGCCGTCGACCTGTCCGCGGCAGGCGGCGACTTCTTGGGTAAATACCTGGTCGGTTCCAGCCCCGAACTGCTGGTACGACGCCACGGCACCACGGTCACCTGTCACCCGTTCGCCGGTACCGCAGCGCGTAGCGAAGATCCCCGGATGGACGCGGAGATCGCAGCACGATTACAGGCGAGTACGAAAGACCAAGCCGAACACCGTTTCGTGGTCGAGGAAATTCGAGCGGCGTTGGAGCCGCTCTGCGCAGAGCTCGATATCCCAGAGTGGCCGCAGCTCAGTAGCACTCCGCAGCTATGGCATCTCAGTACACCGATCACCGGCGTTCTCCGAGACGAAGCAACAACCGCGCTCGAGGTAGCACTCGCCCTGCATCCGACCGCCGCCGTCGCCGGAGTTCCACGCGCAGCGGCCATGGAGGCGATCGCACGCATCGAAGGAAAACGCGGCTTCTACGCCGGCACGGTCGGCTGGACGGACGGCGCCGGAAACGGCGAATGGATGGTCGCAATCCGAGGCCTCGAGCTTGCGGCAGGCGGACTCTCGGCCGTCGCAACAGCCGGCGGCGGGATCGTCGAAGCTTCCGATCCCGACGCCGAACTTGCCGAAACGACTGCAAAGTTCCGGACGATTCTCTCTGCCCTGGGCCTCTAGCCGAACCGACAGTGCGTGCGGACGAGCAGTCAGTTCAGCGCCTGCTCCAGATCTGCGATCAGGTCCACGGTGTCTTCCAGCCCGATCGAGATACGCACCACGCCGTCGGTAATGCCAACCGAGGCACGACCTTCCGGGCCCATAGCGCGGTGAGTGGTGGTTGCCGGATGAGTGATGAGCGATTTCGCGTCGCCGAGATTGTTCGAGATGTCGACGATCCGTAGCGCGTCGAGGAATTCGAATGCTCGCTTCTTCCCCTCGCCCTCGGCCGCGTCGAGCTCGAACGTGATGACGGTGCCGCCGCCGCTCATCTGGGACTTCGCCAGTTCGTACTGAGGGTGCGATTCGAGATAGGGGTACTTGACCCACGACACCGCCGAATGCCCTTCGAGGAACCGCGCGATCTCCAGCGCAGCCTGGGTGGAGTGCCGCACTCGCACCGGCATCGTCTCGAGCCCCTTGAGCAAAGTCCACGCATTGAACGGACTCAGCGCAGGGCCGGTGTGGCGCATCAGATTCTTCACCGGTCCGTCGATGTACTCGGCCGACCCGAGGATCGCGCCGCCGAGAACTCGGCCCTGACCGTCTATGTGTTTGGTGCCCGAATAGACCACGACGTCAGCACCCAGATCGAGACTCTTCTGCAACAACGGAGTCGCAAAGACGTTGTCCAACACCACAGTTGCGCCCGCAGCGTGCGCAAGCTCGGATACCCGCACGACATCGACGAGAGACTGCATCGGATTCGACGGCGTCTCGAAGAACACGGCAGTCGTCGGAACCGACAGTGCTTCTTCCCACTGATCGTTGTCATCGCCGTCGACGAAGACGGTTTCCACGCCCCACCGCGGCAGAATTTCGTTGCACACCACGAAGCACGATCCGAACAGACTGCGCGCCGCTACCAGTCGGTCGCCTGCTTTCAACAACGCTCCGAGCGCGGTGAACACCGCCGACATCCCGCTCGAAGTACCGAAGCACGCCTCAGCGCCCTCGATCAGACGCAGTCGCTCCTCGAACATCTTCACGGTCGGGTTGCCGTAGCGCGAGTAGACGAAATGATCGATCTCGCCCGTGAATGCCTGCTCGGCTGCACCGGCACTTTCATAGACGAATCCGGAAGACAGGTACAGCGCCTCGGAGTTCTCGTCGAAGCCCGAGCGCATCAACCCACCGCGGACCCCCAAAGTTCCCTGACCGACACCCGTGGGCAACGGCTTCTCGAAGCCGCCCCCCTTCGGGATACTCGAGCCCTGCCCGCCACTCATCCGATTCCCTGTTTCGCTCACGACTGTCTCCAAGGCAAGCCTGCCGCACGCCACCCTGTCGCGCCGCGATGGCCTTCGGCGTCGGTTGCGCCCTCGAACCCGTCGAGAACGTTGTACGACGGGCCGATACCGGCAGCAGTTGCGGCGATGGCAGCCCCGATGGATCGCTGCCCGGATCGGCACAGGAACACCACTGGACGGGAGCCGTCGACACCGGATTCTTTCAACTGTTCGACGAAGCGCTCGTTGCGCGCACCATCCGGGTAGCTGACCCACTCGATGAGATGCGTCGGCCGCTCGATCGTCGAGGTGTCCGGCACGCCGACATATTGCCATTCCGCGTGGGTACGCACATCCACCAATACCGCATCGGGATCGGCGCGAAGCAGCTCCCAGGCTGCTCGAGGGGTTATGTCACCTGCATAAGTCACGGGTCAAGCCTTCCATTTTCGATGGATTCGACATCTTTCATACGTTGCACACCAGCCATTGATCGCCGGAGCGAACGAACTTCCACACTTCGTCGGCCGTGGCTCCGGACTTCGCTTCCTTCGTCGGCACCGTCGCGACGCCCCGGTCACCGTTGACCTGGTAGTCGGTAGGTACGCCGTCGACCGTGGTCTTGCCGTTCTCCTGAACGTATTCGGCCCGGTCGGATCGGTACTGGTCGTCAGTGCCGCTGATCAGCTTCGCGACCTGGTCCGGACACGTCGCCGATCGCAGGAGCTCGGCATCGCCGTTGTTCTGCGCGTCGACGAAATCGGTGATGCTGTCCGTCATCAACTGGGCCTGGGTGATGTTCTTCTCCGCAGGTGCAAACTTGGCGGAGAGAAAAATAGCAGCAAGAATCGCAACCACTATCCCGGCTGCAAGCACGAACGGCCAGGCCGACGCCGGACGACGCCCACCTGCCTCGGTTGCCGCTTCGGAGGCGTTGTTCTGCGCTTCCTCACGAGAATCGGCCCACTGTTGTCTTCGTTCACGCCACGACGCCATACGACCAATCTTCCTTGTCTTTACGCGCCGAGGTTCGGCCGGGGTTGTCCTGTTGCGGGGCCGATCGGAATGTCGCCGCGCAGGGTGATGCGGTGCATCACTCGACGCTCGGCGCCGTAGTCGCGATTTGCATAGTGAGAGGTGCTGCGGTTGTCCCACAACACGATGTCGCCGAGACGCCAGCGGTGGCGGACCACATGCTCGGGCTTCGTGAGGTGCGCATAGAGAAGGTCGAGAATTCCGCGACTCTCGGCCTCGGACACACCGACGATATGGGAGGTGAATCCCGGATTGACGAAGATGCCCTTACGCCCGGTCTCGGGGTGCACCCGAACTACCGGATGCTCGACGGGTACCAGCGCCGTCACTTCCTTACCGTCCCAGATATTGCCCTTGCCGCCGCGATTCTGAGCAAGGTAGTAACCGAACTCGCGGTTGCCGTCGTGGACAGCAGTCAACTGATCGATCATCTGCTGCACCGGCGCCGAGAGCGACTCGTATGCAAGCTGACTGTCGGCCCAATTCGTGTCCCCGCCATGCGGAGGTAGTACGACGGATCGCAGAATCGAACCCATCGGCGGACGAGCCATGAACGTCACGTCGGTATGCCAGACATCGGCGAACCCGTTGTCCGCACTGTCGAGGGCATAGACCTCTTCTGCGATGTCACCGCTGTGGTGGACCGGGTGCCCGGCAGTCAACTCGCCGAGCCGGCGACCGAAATCGATCTGGCCCGAGTCGTCGAGCGATTGCCCGCGCAGCACCAGCACCTTGTGCTCGACGAGTGCCTGGCGGACCGCCAGCACCTCGGCGTCGGAAGCCGACGCAATATCGAGTCCGATCACTTCGGCGCCGAAACGCGGACCGAGCTTGTCGAGAGTGAGGGAGACGGCCGTATCGATGGTGGTCATGACTTCCTTGTCTCCTACGCTGCGGAGTCTTCTACGCTGCGGACCGCGTCATCGGCGGACCCAGCGCGGCTCTGACCTGGCGGATGTCTTCCTGCAGTCTCTCACGCATCAGCGAGCGTGGGAGAGCAGCGACAAATCCCGGGCGGAGCCGACATGGGCGCGGGATATTCGAACGAAAAAGGGAATGGCCGAAAGGCTCACGAGTCGGGTGTGGTCACCGACAGCACATATTGGTGCAGACACGACAGAAGTCGACGGCTATCCGCCGGACCAGAAATGTCGTGTGCACAGTGCAATTCCTACCTGGAACTGGGCAATAGCGCAATTTCATGGATTCGTGCCGCTCACAGCGCAGTGATGAGGACCACCGACCCAGCGAAGTGATGCCTAATTTATGCTGGGGTATCCGTACTTCCCTCGACGAAGGTAGTTCGCTGCACATGACTGATCAGACCCGTCCACTTCGCGTCGCCATCGTCGGCGCCGGACCGGCAGGCATCTACGCCGCCGACGCACTCATGAAGTCCGACTACAACATCGCCGGCCGCGGCGTCAGCGTCGACCTGTTCGAACGCATGCCCGCCCCCTTCGGACTCATCCGCTACGGCGTCGCACCAGACCACCCCCGCATCAAAGGCATCATCACCGCCCTACACAAAGTCCTCGACAAACCACAAGTACGCCTCCTCGGCAACATCGACTACGGCACCGACATCACCTTGGGCGACATGCGCCGCTTCTACGACGCCGTCATCTTCTCCACCGGCGCCAACGCCGACCGCGACCTCAACATCCCCGGCATCGACCTCGACGGCAGCTACGGCGCCGCCGACTTCGTCTCCTGGTACGACGGCCACCCCGACGTCCCCCGCACCTGGCCCCTCACGGCCGAAAAAGTCGCCGTACTCGGCGTCGGCAACGTCGCCCTCGACGTCGCCCGCGTCCTCGCCAAAACCGGCGACGAACTCCTCCCCACCGAAATCCCCGCCAACGTCTACGCCGGCCTCAAAACCAACAAAGCCATCGAAGTCCACGTCTTCGGACGCCGCGGACCCGCACAAGCCAAATTCACCCCCCTCGAACTCCGCGAACTCGACCACTCCACCAACATCGAAGTCATCGTCGCCCCCGAAGACATCGACTACGACGAAGGCTCCGAAGCCGCACGCCGCGGATCCAAGCAGGTCGACATGGTCGCCAACACCCTCCAAGACTGGGCCATCCGCGACGTCGGCAACCGCCCCCACAAACTGTTCCTGCACTTCTTCGAATCCCCCACCGAAATCCTCGGCGACAACGGCAAAGTCATCGGCCTACGCACCGAACGCACCGCACTCGACGGCACCGGCAACGTCAAAGGCACCGGCAAATACAACGACTGGGACGTCCAAGCGGTCTACCGCGCCGTCGGATACCTCTCCAAAAACATCGCCCAACTCCCCTTCGACGACCAAGCCGGCACCATCCCCAACGAAGCAGGCCGCGTCCTCGAATCGGCATCCTCGCACAGTGCAGTACCGGCGACCTACGTCACCGGCTGGATCAAACGCGGACCCGTCGGCCTCATCGGCCACACCAAAGGCGACGCCAACGAAACCGTCGCCAACCTCCTCGAGGACGCACCGAACTTCACCGCTGCCCCCGAACCCACCGAGCAGGCCGTCACCGACTTCCTCGAGAGCAAGAAAGTCCCCTTCACCACCTGGGACGGCTGGTACCGCCTCGACGCCCACGAACGCAGCCTCGGCGAAACAGAAGGCCGCGAACGCGTCAAGGTCGTCGAGCGTGAGGACATGCTGAAGGCGTCCGAGCCGGACAAGGCCTAGCGGCATGTGAGTGGAAATACGCCTGAAGGACGTATTTCCACTCACATGCGCGCAGCCTCTATATCTGAACTGCCAGCAGTTTTCCTGCCGTCTCCACCTTGCGCTGATGTTCGTTGAAGTCGGGTGCGGCGCAGACGAACAATGTGCGGCCGTCGTCCCCACCGAGTCCGCATGCGAAGACACCGGTATCGAAGTCGAGCTGATCGATGATGCCTTTGCCGTGCGCGAGGTGAACCACACGTTGCCCGAGCGCGTCGGCTACCCACAGCGTTCCGTCGGTGTCGATACAGCACCCGTCGGCGGCTACGACCAGCTGCCCGAGTGCGGCAGTCACGTCGCCCATGTCGGGGAGTTCGGCGAACTTCACCCAGTCACGCCGCTCCCCGAGCGATCCATCGGGATGAACCGCGAACGCACTCACGCGGTTGCCTATCGTCTCGTCGACGAGCAGTTCCCCGTCCTCCGTCATGGCCATCCCGTTGGGAAAGTACAGGTCTTTCGCTGCGACGTGGACGGAGCCATCGGGATCGACCCGCAGTAGATTCGCCGTCGCGGGCGTCGCGAGGTTCATCAAATCGAAGCCGAAGTTACCGACATACGCACGGCCGCCGGCGTCGACCAGCATGTCGTTGAGGTTGGCGCCGACGTACGAAGACAGATCGGCATGCACGACGAGGCTTCCGTCGTCCTCACGCCGCAGAATCTTCTGATCGCGCATCGACACCACGAGCAACCTGCCGTCGGGAAGCCACCCCAGCCCGGACGGCTGCTGCGGGACCTCTGCCTCGATGCGGGCATCGGAGCCGTCCGCCTCGGCAGAGATCACCTGCTGGCTGTAGAAGTCCGATACCCAGATACGGCCGGAGTGCCAGCGCGGACACTCCAAGTACGTGTAGTTCTCGAGGACAACTGTGACTTCAGGTTTCATGAACGCCATCGAAACACACACCTGTCATGCTGTGAGGCGTGTTCGACGCTCACTTTCACATCATCGATCCCGCCTACCCCCTTGTCGAAAACAACGGATTCGTCCCGGAGCCGTTCACCATCGCCGACTACACGGCCCGAATCGACGGACTCGGCATCACCGGTGGTGCCGTGGTCAGCGCATCGTTTCAGGGCAGCGATCAGACCTTCATGGTTGCCGCACTGGCTGCGTTGGGCCGCGGCTGGGTCGGGGTGATTCAACTCTCGCCCGACGCCACCGACGAGGACATCCTCGCGCTCGACGATGCCGGAGTACGTGCTCTACGGTTGAATCTCCGGCGCGGCGCTACCGACATACAAACCCTGACCACGCAGGCGCGGCGCGCATTCGACCTCGTCGGATGGCCTGCCGAACTTTACGTCGATGCGTCCATGCTTCTCTCGCTCGAACCGATTCTGGCGAAGCTGCCCGCTGTCAGTATCGACCACCTCGGCATGTCGTCCAAAGGCTTGTCGTACCTGCTCAACCTGGTGGACCGAGGAGTGCGCGTCAAAGCAACAGGCTTCGGCAGAGTGGATCTCGACATCGTGGAGACCATGCGTCGGATTCACGATGTCGATCCGACGGCGCTGATGTTCGGAACCGATCTGCCCGGCACGCGCGCACCGCGCCCGTTCCTCGAATCCGATCTGAACCTCATCGCCGAAGCGGTCGGTGGCGACCTACCCGCAGTTCTCGACGGCAACGCGCGCGCCTGGTATCGCGTCACCTGACCGACACTTCAGAATGCGAAGACGGCGGAAAGCCAGACCGCGCTTGCCAGCAGGGCGCCCAACAGTTCGACGAGTATCGACAACCCCGCAGCTTTGGTTGCATGGATCGTGGATTGCCATGCGGCGGAATGACTTCGATGCCGAGGAAGCTCGGCGGCATAGACGCCGAGCACGAATCCGACGAACAGCCCGACCACCGGGATGACGAAAAAGCCGACGATGCCGAGCAATCCACCGAGGATCAACGAGCGCGTGGGAACACCGGCGTCGCGCATCCGCCTCCCGGGCCAGGTGTACTTGACGACACCGCTGACCACGAGCAAGACCGTCGCGATACCGAACGCCGTCCACGCTGCGCTACCGCCGGTCAACAGCGCCCACAGCCCGATCGCCGCGAAGATCAGGATCGTTCCGGGCAGGATCGGAACGACGACTCCGATCAACCCCACTGCAATAACCAGTCCCACGAGTACTTCCGCGTAGCCGCTCACGTGACCGGGTGAACCTTTCCTGCGGCTTCGACGGCCCTGGACCGGGCGGTGGCTATGTCCGCGGCTGTCGACACCGCAACACCTATCCGTCTGCGCACGAAGCTCTCCGGCTTGCCGAACAAGCGAAGATCGGTTTCCGGCACGGCCAGCGCGTCCGCGACGCCTTCGAAGCTGATTCCTCTCGCGTCGACTCCGCCGTAGATCACCGCGGATGCGCCGGGCGAAAGGAGCGTCGTGTCCACGGGCAGTCCGAGGATCGCACGGGCGTGCAGTTCGAATTCCGAGAAGCGTTGGGTGCGCAGGGTGACCAGGCCGGTGTCGTGTGGGCGAGGGCTTACCTCGGAGAAGTAGACGTCGTCCCCCTTGACGAACAGTTCGACACCGAAGACTCCGCGCCCCCCGAGCGCAGTGGTGATCCGGTCGGCGACGTCTTTCGCTCGTGCCAGGGCGGTGTCGGACATCGGCTGGGGTTGCCAGGATTCGATATAATCCCCCGCTTCCTGCAGGTGACCGATCGGCTCGCAGAAATCTGTTCCCGCAACCGAACGGACGGTCAGAAGTGTTATCTCGTAGTCGAAATCGACGAACCCTTCCACGATGACGCGACCGAGATCGACGCGGCCACCCTTCAGCGCGTACTCCCATGCCTGTTCGACGTCCTCGGGGCCGTGCACTACCGACTGGCCCTTACCCGAGGAAGACATCACCGGCTTGATCACCGAAGGAAAACCTATGGTGGACAACGACTTACGCACCTCGTCGAGTGAATCCGCGAAAGCGAAAGGCGAAGTGGGTAATTGCAACTCTTCGGCCGCGAGCCGACGGATTCCTTCGCGGTTCATCGTCAGCTGTGTTGCGCGAGCTGTCGGGATGACGACCGTGCGTCCGCGCTGCTCCACCTCGGCAAGAGCATCGGTGGCGATGGCTTCGATCTCGGGAACCACGAAGTCCGGTTGCTGGGCGTCGATCAGGGACAGCAACTGTTCCGGATCGCTCATGTCGATGGTGAAACAGTGGTGGGCTACCTGATGGCCTGGGGCATTGTCGTAACGATCGACGGCAATCACCTCGACGCCGAGGCGCTGGAACGCGATGATGACTTCTTTACCCAGCTCACCTGCTCCGAGCAGCATCACCCGCGTCGCACCCGAGGTAAGAGGTGTGCCGATCCGTCCAGATTCCATTGCCGCGCTCACCTGCCCATTATCCATACCCGGACTACTTTGACGTCCAAGCACAAGTTAACCTCCAGACACCCAGTCGGCCTGCCGAACGAGCCGACCTGATCGGAACGAGGAAATGTGTCGAGTAGCGGTGGACCACTCACGGGGCTTCGCGTCGTAGAACTTGCTGGAATCGGACCGGGGCCGCACGCGGCGCTGCTGTTGGCAGATCTCGGTGCCGACGTCGTCCGAGTGCAACGCGCCGGGCAGATCGCCGAACACGATCAGCAACTCCGTAGCCGAACGATCGTCGAAGCAAACCTCAAGGACCCGGCCGACATCGAGAAAGTCCTCGGCCTGCTCGAGCGTGCCGACGTCCTGATCGAAGGCTTCCGTCCCGGCGTCACCGAGCGACTCGGCCTGGGCCCGGAGGATGTCCTCGCCCGCAACCCACGTCTCGTCTACGGCCGAATGACCGGATGGGGACAGGAAGGTCCGTGGTCCGCGGCCGCCGGCCACGACATCAACTACATCTCCGTCACCGGTGTTCTGAATGCAATCGGGCGCAAGGGTGAGCGCCCGGTGCCACCGTTGAACATGGTCGGTGATTTCGGCGGCGGGTCGATGTTCTTGATCTTCGGCATTCTGGCTGCACTGTTCGAACGCCAGACTTCAGGCAAGGGCCAGGTCGTCGACGCTGCGATGGTCGACGGCACCGCCGCACTCTCACACATGATCTGGGGCCTACGCGGCATCGGCGCCTGGTCGGACGAGCGCGGAGTCAACATGCTCGACACCGGATTTCCCTTTTACGACACCTACGAGACTTCCGACGGAAAGTACATGGCCGTCGGCGCGCTGGAACCGCAGTTCTTCGCCGAGATGCTCACACTGCTGCAGCTGGATCCGGCGACAACTCCAGGCCAAGGTGAGCGTGACCGCTGGCCCGAGATGGCCGAACTTTTCACTGCCACCTTCAAATCCAAGACCCGCGACGAGTGGGCTGCAATTTTCGACGGCACAGACGCGTGCGTGTCCCCGGTCCTGACGTTCGCCGAAGCTCCCGAGCAACGGCATCTGAAAGATCGCGGCACGCTCATCGAGGTCGACGGCGTCACTCAACACCGCCCGGCACCGCGTTTCTCACGTACCCCGAACGGCACCCCGACCGCTCCCCCGACGACCGCAGCAGACGTCGAGACACTCTGGCGCTGAGCCTTTTCGTTCAGAAGACGAGCGCCGGTTGTTGACCCTCGACAGTGGGGGCCAACGCCCGGTACGCCGCCGCAGTGGCCGTGACCGCTGCGGCGAGCTCGGCGGGTTCGCGTGTGTACGGCATCCGAAGGAAGCGCTCGAACGCACCCTCGACGCCGAAACGCGGACCGGCTGCCAGTACCGCCCCGAACGCAGGCGCAGTCGCGGCCAATGCACTCGATACGGGCGCGGGAATCTGCAACCACAGCGACATCCCACCCGTCGAACGCCGGTAACGCCAGCCCGGAAGATGTTCGGCGATAGCATCTTCCAAGACCGTACGACGCTCCCGCAGTTGCGTCCTTCTGGTTTCGAGAATCGCATCCGCGTCCTCGAGTAGAAACCCTGCAGCCAGCTGATCCATGATCGAGGTACCCAGATCGTGCGCGGCCCGCGAGCCCGCGAGCTGACTGATCAACGACGGATTTGCTCTGATCCATCCGATGCGCAGACCACCCCAATACGACTTCGACGCCGAACCGATGGTGACGATATCGGTCCCGGACACCCGACCGAACGACGCGACCGGTGGTGGCGGTGGGCTGTCGAGCCACAGATCCACCATCGTCTCGTCGACGATCAGTGTCATCGACGTGTCGCGGGCGATCCGCGCGAGTTCAGCGCGGCCATCGGCGTCCAAGCACCTTCCCGTCGGATTGTGGAAGTCCAGGATCATGTACGCGACTTTCGCCGCGGTCTGTCTGGCCGCACTGCGGATACCTTCCAGATCCCACGCGTCGTCGTCAGGGCGGATCGGCACCGGGACCGGTCGCGCGCCGATGCGCCGGATCGCCTCGAGCGCGTTGGGGTACGTCGGATGATCGATCAGCACGCGATCACCCGGCGAGGTCAACGTGCCCAACAACAACCCCAGGGCCTGCTGCGCTCCAGAGGTGACCATGATCTGATCGGGGGTGGTCGCGAGGCCCCGCTCGGTGAACCGTCGAGCGATTGCCTCACGTAGCACTGCGAGGCCGATCGGCTCCATGCCGTGCGTGGACAAGTACGTTGGAAGTGCTTGCAGCGCAGAGCCGTACGCCGCCAGCATCGCCTCGGTCGGGGCCGCCATCGCAGCGTGGCTCATGTCCACCACCGGCCCGCTCGACGACTTCGTCTGGAGGAGTATGCCGTTGGGGCGCGCCGCGTCGGGAAGGGCGACCGTGCTGCGCGCGCCCTGCTTGCTGATGAGGTAGCCCTCCTCGCGAAGGACTGCGTACGAAGAGGTGATCGTGGTGCGGCTCAGCTCGAGCGCAGCGGAGAGGTCCCGCTCACTCGGCAGACCCACCCCCAACGGGATCCGCCCGTCGTGAATGAGGAGTCGGACGCCGTCGGCGAGCGCCCGGTACGTCGGCCGGGACGTCCGACGCCTACTGGACCCGTCATCGGCATCGGTGCGCCAGCGTCCTAGATCGCGTGCCAGCGATGTCGCATGGAGAACCCTCGTTGCCATCGCTCGAGTATTCGCCCACTGGCATTCGGAATCAAATCCAACGACCCATCCAGTGGACTGGTTCATACTGGAGGGGTGCCCTACGTACTCTTCGATACCGCTCTCGGGAGGTGTGGCCTGGCCTGGTCCGACGCCGGTATCACCGCCGTCGGATTACCGGAATCGGGCGACGCACTGTCGGAGTATCTGCATGGCTTCGGCGGTGAACCGGCAGTTCCACTGGGTGCGGCCCGAGAGGCCGTCGAACTGATCACTGCACTCCTCGACGGCAAGCGCGTCGATCTTTCTGCAATTCCGGTAGTCCTCGACGTCTCGGAGTTCGACGGTGCGGTCTACAGCGTCACGCGGGCCATACCGCTTCGGTCGACGATGACGTATGGGGCGCTCGCTGCTCGGCTCGGGCAGCCAGGTGCCGCGCAGGCAGTGGGCGGAGCGCTGGGCCGTAACCCGGTTCCGATCATCATCCCGTGCCACCGCGTCCTCGGCGCTGGGCGCGAGGTGGGCGGATTCTCCGCACCGGGCGGGGCGAGCACCAAGGAGAAGATTCTGTCGATCGAGGGTGTTGCGGGGTTCGGGGAGCCGACACTTTTTTGACCGCGCTCGAGCGAGAAGAGTTGCGTGTAAGTGCAGATTCAATAAATGTTCAGGTAATCAATTCCGCAAGTTTCTTATTCATTCGAATTCGATGAATCAATCCGTCGGGCTTGAATTACCACAGGAAAAGAATCCAGCGGTATCTTTCAGGCAGGAATGGAGATCGAATCCGCGGGTAAGTCGGCAGAAGGCGCATTACCTGCCTCGGAACCCGGTGCCGTCGCGTCGCCTTCGCTTCGGCCACCGATGATGAAGGCTCCCGTCTCGGGCATCCAACCGATCGATCCGCGCTCGAACAGGTTGTAGCGCCCGTAACCCGTGGGCGTGGGCTTTTCGTTGCTGATCGGGTAACCCAGCGAGCCGTACGGTCCGCTGTGCTTCAGATAGAAGGCAAGTATCTCCCCGTGCACTTCGTGGGCGCCGCCCTCGGGGAGTGCGAACACCGTCGCATTCCGGTATTCGAGCATTCCTCCGCCACCTGGACCGAGCATGAAATCGCCGACCTGCTCGCCGATCCACGGGTGCTCGTAGGCAAAGCGATCGAATTGATATCCGAAAACTTCGAGACCGCAGTATGTAGTGGGCATCGACCGACCTTCCGTCGCATTAATTGCCCACTATTGTCCCCCCTTTTCAACGTTCCGGGAAGTCGAATCGAAGATATTCGTTTTTCTACCTAGCGAGTCGCTCACTGTTGGATGCCCTGCAGCCCCACCGGGCGATCTCTAGGCAGGCCCAGATTCGGTAGAAGGAACGGGCTCTTCCGGCTCCTGTTCCAACGGTGCCTGACCCGGCGCGGGCACGGGCGGCGCTGCCGGGGGCGGTACGACCGCAGTCTTGACCCAGACGCCAGCGGAGTTGGAGACCGTCCACGTGCCGCTCTCCGTCACGATCTGCAGCACATCGGTGCCCGGCACCCATCCCACCACGTCTCCGGCCGAGACACCGGTGCGGTACACCTCGGTATCCCCGTTCCTGATCACGGCGCTGGGTCCGGTAGCCGACTGGACGACCTGTGCCGTGTAATTGCCCGACGACGATCCGACGGGTGAGGTGAGCGGCTCCTCCGTCGGCGCAGGCGCTATCGGTGGGACGGTCGGTGCTGGCGAGTCCGGCGAGGTAGTGCTCGTCTCTCCGGGGGCGGCCGTTGCGGACGGCGCTGGCGTTGACGGCTCATCAGGTGCCGGCTGGGTCGTCGACGGCTGATCGGTTGTCGACGCTGCACCGGGAGTAGTCGTCGGCGCGGCTTCGCTGGTCCGCTCGGGATCGAGAGACCGACGCTGCGCCCCGGCCATTGCTGGGGTGTTCGCCGGAACTGGATCGTCCCCGGATACGTCCCGCACAATTCCGGTGCTGCTCGCTCTGCCGCACCGGGCCCGTGTGCCTGATGCCGGACGATGGATCACCGTTCCCGCCCAGGCGGATGACACCGCACCGGAGGAGGGGAGCGCAGTATGTACTTCGAGGTTGAAGTCGAAAGCAAGTCCATTTGTATTGGGAAACGGCCCGTAGCCGGCAGTGACCGTGGCCCCTGCGGCAGCCCCTACTGGTGGAGTCACGTTGAACGTCGTGTAGATCTGGTTGTTCATAGTTCTCAGCGCTATTTTGTACGTGTACGGCGCACCGATGTGTGTCCAACTCACAAGGATGTCGTAGAAGCCTGGCTCCTGACAGTCAACGAGCCTGCCGCCGCTGAGAGGGGTATTGATCCTCGGTACGAAGGCCGCCTTCGAACCGAACGCACCGCTCTTCGCAGCTGCCGTGGCGGTGAGGGCGGCACTGGTGCCCGAAACGTCTGCGGTGCTGACGGCCGTCAGGAGCACCAAAGTCAGAACGAGAGGACTGCGGTAAAGAATCTTGGTCGATCCCTGCGCGGGGATAGCCGGTTCGGAATTCGACGCCTCATCACGAACTCGACTGTGCAGGTGAGTGTTCCGTCGTCGCCAGTTCGGCCGAACGGCCGTCGACAGCGCTAGAGCTGCACCGAGTACGCCGGCCGCAGCGACAAACGGGTTCGAGAGCCAGACGAGAACGTAACCCAACCCGTTCACGTGGAAGAAGACTCGGTCTGCGGACGTGATGGCGTACGGCACGAGGTCTGCTTGCTGGTTGGCATCGCCCCGAAGCCGAACTTCTGCGGCGTCACCGGAGCTGGCGTCGATGCCGACCACACGGTGAGTGATTCGAGTACCACCCTCACCGTCGACACTGATCACGTCACCGAGGCGAATATCGGCGGCAGGCACGGAATGCGCGAAGCCGAGTGCGCCGGTCTCGATGGTCGGCGACATGGAACCGGATTGGAAAACGAGTGCCTTGACCCCGAAGATCAGTGACGCCAGGACCGCGAATCCGACAACTGCACCGACGGTCGCGGCAAATATCAGGGCAGTCCTGCGGACGCCCCGCGCCGGGCTCGGACTTGTTCGATTCGCTTGCATACTCATCTCGACCTCACACTGTCGTCGCGGAGAAGTTGAAGGTGACCGCGCTCAGCGTCTGGTTCTGCACCGTGGTCGGTGCCGTCGCGGAAAGTTTGGCAATGACACACAGATCGTCCACGCCGGTGGTCGCGGCAAGATCACGGACAGTGGTGATGACGTTGACCGATGCACCGGCTGCGAGCGTCGCCTGCCCCACCTGCGTACCCGTGCAACCCCCGGTCCGCATCCCGTTGGTCGTGGTGTTGGTGGGCGAGGCGCCCGGGAAGATGGTGATCTGTAGGAATTCCGTGAGCGCTGGACTTCCCGCCGGCGTCGTCGCACTCATGCTGTATTTCAACGGAACCGTGCCCTTGTTCTGAACCTGCAGGGTTGCCGCCCTGCTTTCACCGGGCAACATGCTCGCAAGCGTCAAGCTGGTGAAGTTGTATGGACTGACGTTGTTGATCAGCAAGCTGACGGTTCCGGTGCTGAAGGTTCCGGAGGTGGCCGTCGAATTGTCG
This sequence comes from Rhodococcus sp. UYP9, assembly GCF_040547235.1. Classification (NCBI taxonomy): domain Bacteria; kingdom Bacillati; phylum Actinomycetota; class Actinomycetes; order Mycobacteriales; family Nocardiaceae; genus Rhodococcus; species Rhodococcus sp. UYP9. The sequence goes on along the minus strand of NZ_JBEPPH010000002.1, from coordinate 478,622 downwards.
GTCCACGCAGCCATCGTGCCGACCGTGCCCAGCCCGAGAACGATGCCGAGAGTGAGAAGGATTCGAGCGCGAGTACTCGTCAGCGATTCCAGCGCACGTCGCACAGGTGATCTATTCGGCGGGTTCATCGTTCACCTCTGGATCGACTCTCGACGTCGGCTGCAGGCCACCCGGGCGCCATGCAACCATCAGCAGCACACCCACAAGCACGCCTCCGGCGAAGACCGCGACCGGCCCGGACAACCAGGTGACGACGTACCCAAGCCTGTTCACACTGAACAGAATTCGATCCGCCTCGCTGACTACGTAAGGCTCGGAATCGACGTCCGTGTTGGCGTCACCCTTGAGTACGAGAGTAGCGCTGTTACCCGTTACGACTTCGATGGATTCGATGCGGTGAGTTACCCGGTCCCCGCTCGCATTCGTCACCGAGACGACGTCACCGACTTCGAGTTCCGTAGCCGGCGTACTTCTCGCAAAAGCAAGCGCGCCGGTGTCGATTGCCGGCGACATCGACCCGGACCGAAACACCAGAGGCGTGATACCGAAAATTGCCGCAGCCAGCGCAATCCCGATGCACACCAGCCCGCTGATAGCGCCGACCGTTAGCAAGATTTCACGCAGAACACGCCGGGCGGCGGTGGACACCTTCGAGGAAGGTCCGTCGATCTCATGTGTCATTGCAGGCTCGCTCATGTCGACGTCGCAGTGAAAGTGAGCGAGATCGTTCCAGTCCGCACCGTTCCCGGCAAGATCGCGCTCGAGGGCATCGTGGCCGAAATGCACAGTGGGTCCGCACCTGGTGTCGCTCCAACCTTTGCCGCCACGTTCGGACGTGTCAGTGGGGTCGTGCCACTGACCACGAACGGCTGTGTGGAGGTAGTGAGACCGGTTCGAGTCCCGAGCACGGTGCCCGTGCATGTTGTACCGGCGTAGGCCTCGAGTACCAGCAATTGCCCGAAGGGTGCGTCCGTCATCGAGGCTCCAATTGTGTAGGTGAACACGACCGAGCCCTGGTTCTGCACGACGAACGACGCGGAAACCGCGTCACCGGGCAGCATTGCGGCCTTCTTCAGTCCCGTCGAGATCGACGCCGGGTTGTTGTCCACCCCGTCGAGCTTGATGTCGATCGTGCCCGTCTCGAATTGCCCGGACGTCGCCACCGAGGTATCCGACCATGCAGCCAGGGTTCCCACTGCACCGAGACCGAGAACGATTCCGATCGACATGATCGCACGAGCCCGAGCACTGACGAGGGCGTGGCCGACACGCCGCATTGCGGCCGACGGGTCGAACCCGTCACTCTTACGCGCGATCACGGCTGAGCCTCTTCCTGTCCATCGACCAGGTTACGTAGCGCCCACCCGACACATACGTCATCGTCTTCTTTGTCCCATTGGACCAGGAGGTCGATACCCGCTGTTGCACTTTGTGTTTCATTACTCGCCTCGACATTCAACTCGAGAGTTGTTTCGACCAGGAGTGTTTCGTGGGCGGGTACGGAAATGTGCGTGCACCTCACTGCCTGATCCCCGCCCTCGACCGACAATGTCAACATCTCTCGGAGGGCAGGGTTCCGACTCTCCACGAACAGAACCAGGCGACCATCGTCGTCCGTGTCGTTCGAGACGTGAAGCTCCGTGCTGCGCCTGTCTCCTGGAACCCACCGAATATCGTTGTCGAACAACGGATCGGAAAGAGTGCGTGTCCACGACTCCGCGTCGCTGCTGTAGCTGACGCTCGGAACGGGCCGGCTCGGGCCGGCGCCGATCAGCAGCACGCACGCCAAGGTGGCGAGCCCGGTGACCCAGCAGACCGACACGTTACGTGTCATGGCGCTCCAGATGCCTTCCGCTTGTTGCGATGCTCCATTCCGGCGCTGCCGAACATGTAGAGCGCATACCCCGCAAGCCCGATCACGATAATCGTCACCGTGATCTTCCGCTGTTCACCGTTGAGCCAATTATTGACGTAGCCCATGTAGGGAATTGCGTACCAGAGTTTGCCGCGAATCTGGCCAACCTGCACCGGATTCTCGTCGTCGGAGCCGTTGTTGTCCCCGCGGGTGATGAAGGTGAGTTCACCTGCACCGCTCTGTCGGATTGCCACAATTCGGTGCGTCACCAACTCCGGCAAGCCCGAGGCAAATTGGTAGGTGATGGGGGTACCGACTCCGAGCTCGTGTGGATCGACCGGCTTCACGACCACCAGGGTGCCCGGCGGATACGCAGGCCGCATCGACGAGGTGAGAATCGTGTACGGGGTCGCCCCCGTGACTCGCGGGAGTACCACTGTCACAGCCAGAATCAACAGCATCGCCGCCAACAATGTGTAGGAAACGATACGGCTGAACCACCACCGAACCCCGCTCTTCTCGTCAGCCTTCTCCGCCGAGACAGTCGGGATGACATCGGTGTCATCGACGGAACTCATGTCTGATCCGCCCTGAACGAAAACGTGACCTGCGAGGTCGCGCTCTGTGGTGGTTCAGAAACCGTCGCCAATCGAAAGCACCACACCTCGTTCGCTGTGGGTGCAAGCAATCTGGCGGCGGGAGCAACAGGAACTTGCGCATTGGATGCCGGTCCGTTGAACAGAACGGTCGTGCTACCGGTAGGCGCACCGCCGTTCACCACGCAGTTGGCTGCTGCAACAACTTTGGTGATGGTCAAGTTGAACGGGATGGGGTTCACCCCACTGACCGAAGTACCTTGCAACCTGTAGTTGAACGGCTGATTACCTGCATTGCGAATCGACAGCGGTGCCTGCGAGAACCCGTTGGGCCTCAAATTAGTCGACCCCAATGCCGCAAGGGTGTAGTTGTTCACCTCGGCACCCGATGGACCCACCTTGATGTCCAAAGTGCCCGAAGTGACCGTTCCACCGGCAACCACTTCCTGATCACGCCACAACGCGCCCGTCGTCTGTGCTGATCCGAAGACCAGCACGACGACGGACGCGGCTGCGAGCGCCCAATAGCGCCTGTGCTTCAACCCGAGACTCGACTACGGAGTCTTTATCCGAGACTGCTCGAGCACGAGAGTGAAGGCTTCGAGGTCCAACTGCTGATTCTGCGCAACCTGGCCTGTGGTCGCACTGTCGAAGGCGAATGTAATGGTGAGGTTCACCGTTTGATCGCCCGACGTGAGTCGAACTTTGTCGCCGTTGGTCGGTAGAGGCGTCGTGTCCGACGTGGCAGCGATACTGACGTCGACAGCATCATCCAGCTCCGCATTGCCTGCGCCCGGGGCGATGTCAGCGATATTGACCGACAGGTCAGCCAACAGGTTGTCACCGTCAGCCAAGATGCCGTAGCTGGCCGAGTAGGTGATGATGTCGCCCGGAACAATTCGGTAAGCCGAAATGTCGGCGATTTCGCCTGCCGGATTCACATCACTTGTCGTCTGAGTCCACACCGGTGCCGTCGCTTGGGTCAAAGACAATTCACCCGATGTGATCGTTCCACCGGCGATATCTTCGCTGTCGTTCCACAGAGCGAAAGATCCCAAACCGCCGAGCAGCAATACAGCTGCGGCACCTGCGGCTACTGCGCCTTTGGTTGCTTTTTTCATATTGTTCTGCTTTCTCTGGTGTGGCCCAGTGAGTAGGCCAGATAGGTGCGACCGGATTGGGTCTATTTGGCCTCGATTGGCCCACGCAACTGGGTGCGGTTTCCAATGTGTCGTCAAGACTAGCCGGTTTGTTACCTAGGTAAACTTAAAAGTCAAAAGAATTGTTTAACTACCCTTTATCAGAAAAAGGTCGCACATCGAGTTTGATCGAATGGCGACAAAAAAGCGTTTACGAATAAGTCCCTCCAAATAGGGAGAATGCTAGACATTCATCGCTGAAAAGAATTAGCTGTCGGTAATTACCTTCAAAGTAAGCCGACGGTCTTTTTCATGTCTTCACGCAGAAATAAAAAATCGGCCCCGGGAACCTGAGTTCCCGGGGCCGATAATCGAATACTGAAAAAAGTCAGCCGAGGATATCCCGACGCACGATGGTTTCATCCCGTCCTGGACCGACGCCGATGCAGGAGATGTATGCCTTGGACAGTTCTTCGAGGCGAAGCACGTAGTTCTGCGCGTTGATCGGCAGATCCTCGAACTTTCGAGCACCGGTGATGTCTTCCGACCATCCGGGCATCTCTTCGTAGATCGGCTTGGCGTGGTGAAAACCGGTCTGAGTCATCGGCATTTCATCGTGACGCACACCGTCGACGTCGTAGGCAACACAGATCGGGACGGTCTCCAGACTCGAGAGCACATCCAGTTTGGTCAGGAAGTAGTCGGTGATGCCGTTCACACGCGTTGCGTAGCGGGCGATGACCGCGTCGAACCACCCGGTGCGACGCGCACGCCCGGTCGTGACACCGACCTCGCCGCCCTGCACTGCGAGGTACTCGCCGAAGTTGTCGAACAGCTCGGTCGGGAAGGGGCCCGATCCGACTCGTGTCGTGTACGCCTTCAAGATACCGAGCACCGTAGTGATCTTGTTGGGGCCGATGCCGGACCCGACCGCTGCGCCGCCTGCCGTCGGATTCGACGACGTCACGTACGGGTAGGTGCCATGGTCGACGTCGAGCAGCGTGCCCTGCGAGCCCTCGAGCAGGATCGTCTCACCGCGTTCGAGGGCAAGGTTGAGTTCGAGTCGCGTATCGGAGATTCGGTGTTTGAAGCCCTCTGCCTGTTCGAGAACCTCGTCGACCACCTGTTGTGGGTCGAGTGCGCGTCGGTTGTAGATTTTCGACAGCACCTGATTCTTGAACTCGAGTGCAGCCTCGACCTTCTGCGTGAGTATCTTCTCGTCGAGCACGTCGGCCGCACGGACGCCGACTCGAGCGAACTTGTCCTGGTAGCAAGGCCCGATACCGCGTCCCGTCGTGCCGATCTTCTTGGCACCGAGAAAGCGTTCGGTTACCTTGTCGATGGCAACGTGGTAAGGCATGATCAGGTGCGCATCGGCACTGAGCAGCAGGCCAGAGGTATCGACGCCGCGCTCTTCGAGCCCTGCCAGTTCGGACAGCAGCACACCGGGGTCGACTACGACGCCGTTGCCGATCACGTTCTTCACGCCCGGCGTCAAGATGCCCGACGGAATCAAGTGCAGAGCGAACTTGTCGCCGCTGGGGAGCACCACCGTGTGGCCCGCGTTGTTGCCGCCTTGATAGCGAACGACCCACTGAAGTCGCTCGCCGAACAAATCGGTCGCTTTGCCTTTGCCCTCGTCGCCCCATTGGGCGCCGATCAGGACTATCGCCGGCATGTGCTCTCCTGGTGGTTTTTGGTGCAGTGACTTCTTGTGCAGTGGTGGCTGTTGCAGCGTGCTGCCAAGCTCACGGCAGTGCCGGGGCGTCAGTCTAGCCGAGGCAACGGCTTGCCCGTCGTGGCGCTACGGTGGTTGGCGAAAGTATGCGGAAGACTCCAGACAGTTCGCGAAAGACTCGAGACAAGGCGCGGGCCGCCGACCGGCCCGCATGGGGAGCACTGTGACACCGTTCGTCCTGCAATGCGGAACTCCGCTCCTGCCGATCACGTTGACCGACGTTCCGTTGACGTCGGCTTCGAAGATCCCCACGAACGACGAATGCGACGCGTTGTTTGCGGCGGTGGGAGCAGTGTTGGATCCCCGAGTGATCGTCCTCGGTGACGACGCATCACTGGCGGCTGTACTGACCAGGCTCATGCGGACCGAACGCCTGCACATCGAGCTGGCATTCGTCCCCGAGACGACGACCGCGGCGGGCATCAACTACCGGCTCGGAAGCGGCTCACGCGCCGCGAAGGTAGCGATGACCGGCACTGCCACACCGACGCCCCTCATTCGTGACGACGCGGGCAAGGCAATCGTAGGAAAAGCGTTGGTCGAAGGTAACGCCGGCGGCAACCTGGAGGGCGAGGCGTATGTGGACGACACAAAGCTCTTCTCGGGAACCGTCTCCGGTGTAGAAGTGATGCCGACGCCCGAGATGCCCGGTTTGAAGGCCCGCGTCATCGGCCGTCGTCGATTGTTCGAACGGCGGTGGACTTTCGGCCGCGCGATGCAGCTCGGAGCAAACGCCGCGCAACTGACGCGCGACGGCGTCCCGGGTGACCGTGAGGTCAAACGCTCGACGTTCTACCGCCACGACCAGGAGTGGTTGCTGGTGCGGTGAAGCCGAGTCCGATATTTCTCGGGGTTGTCGCCGTCGCCGCAGCCGGTGGCGCGCTGGCATGGACAGCCGAGCCGACCTCGACGTGGGCGCGCGCGGGTGTCTTCGTGCTGGTTCTGGCCGGTTGGATCGTCTCGGTCTGCCTGCACGAGTTCGGGCATGCTTTCACCGCGTTCCGTGCCGGTGACCGCGAGGTGGAACTGCGTGGGTATCTGACGCTCAACCCGCTGAAGTATTCACACCCTCTCCTGTCGGTCGTGCTTCCGATCGTCTTCATCGCCATCGGCGGAATCGGATTGCCCGGCGGCGCTGTCTATGTGCGTTCGGGCATTTTTGCGCCCGGAGTTCAGCGTCGAATCGCGCTGGCCGGCCCCACTGCAAATGCACTGATTGCCGTTCTACTCCTGGCGGTGATCCGCATTTGGGGGATGGACGGCAACCACCTCGTCTTCTGGTGGGGACTCAGCTTTCTGGCATTTCTCCAAGTTATGGCCACGATTCTCAATCTGCTCCCGGTTCCGGGTCTCGACGGCTACGCCGCACTCGAGCCATATCTGTCGAACGACACCCGCCGTGCGCTCGCGAATTTCAAGGGCTACGGAATTCTGGTTCTTGTCGCATTCCTGTTCGTCCCGGCTATCAATTCGGCATTCTTCGGCGCAATTTATTGGATATTCGGCCTGTCCGGAATTCCAGAGATCTACGCGCAGTACGGCAATTACCTCATGAGATTCTGGGCCTGAATTCGACTCGAGGGACCATCGTGAATCTCTCACGATATCGTCTGTCCATGCAGTCTCGTCACCGAGATCGCCTCGGATGTATCGGGAAGGCGGTGTTGGTGCCGTAAGCGCCCCTTCTCGTGAGACCAACATGGTTGCATACTGTGTCCATGGCTACGTGGGGAGAATTCGAGAGCGCGGCGCCGGAGCTGGCGAAGGCCGTTTCCGCCAGGTTCGGCGCGCACAAGCATCATGTACTGGCGACGATCCGTGCAGACGGATCACCTCGAGTGAGCGGCACCGAGGTGGAATTCCTCGACAATGGAACCTTGCGCTTGGGTTCGATGCTCAATGCCCTCAAAGCGCGTGACCTACAGCGCGATCCGCGATATGCGATCCACAGCAACCCCGGAGATCATTCGATGGAGGGTGGCGACGCGAAAATCTCGGGGCATGCCGTCGAACTCGTGGATCCCGAAGCGCTGCACAAGATATTCGACGCGGCACCGCCCGAACTGTCCCCCTACAACGTCTTCGATCTCGATATCTCCGAAGTTGTCCTGACGGAAATAGCCGAGGACAAGTTGAAGGTTCGGCTGTGGAAGCCGGGCGCTCCGGTGCGGACTTTCACCAGGTGAGTTCGTCCTTGCACGTAGCGCCTTGAGCACTCGGCTCGACCTGAACGGTTGCGTGATCGAGACCGTAGGTGGCCAGGACTGCCTTTGCGCGCTGGAGCAATACCGAACCCGAGCCATCACACTCGAGGTGAACCGTCGCGACGTCCATACCTGTAGTGAGCGTCCAGATATGGAGATCGTGCACTCCGACGACACCGGGAAGAGCAGCGAGATCCGCTTCGACGGCTTCGACATCGACATGTCCGGGGCTCGCTTGCGTCAGGATGCGCAACGCGGACCCGGCCAGCTTGAGTGCACGCGGAACGACCCACAGTGAGATGAGCACACCGATGACGACGTCCGCCCACGTCCAATCGAACACCAGCAGAAGCACACCGGCGATGAGGACGCCGACGCTACCGACTGCATCTGCCAACACCTCCATGTAGGCACCGCGTACCGCGATACTGTCCTTGGCATCGCCGCGAATGAGAAGCATGACAACGAGATTGGCTACGAGACCGGCCGCGGCCGTCAGGATCATCGCCAGCCCGGGGATGTCGGGCGCATCTCCGATTCGCTCGATGGCCTCGTACATGATGAAGACCGCGACACCGAGGAGCAGGACTGCGTTGGCAATCGCGGTGAGGACTTCTGCGCGGTGCCATCCGAAAGTCCGAGCGGCGACGGCACTCCCCTTGCGTGCGAGGAGAAGGGCGATCAGTCCCATCGACATTCCGAGCACGTCGGTGAGCATGTGGCCGGCATCTGCCAGCAGACCCAGCGAGTTGATCGCCAACGCCACCGTGGCCTCGACGATGAGAAATACCACGAGGATCGCCAGCGCGATGAACATCTTGCGGATCCGACCGCTCGACGGGCCTACTGCCGGCGCGGATCCCGACATGCCATGACTGTGTCCATGCCCCGCGCCCATGATTCCCCTCCGGTCGTTCGATTCGACCTCACCATATGCGTACATACGCATATGTGCAACGGCGTCGTCCCTCAGAACACGTCCGGAGTCACACCCGGCTTCTCGACGGTCGGCGGCAACGTCGCCAGAGCCGATATCCGCTTCAGACCGGCCACCTGCAGCAGATCGACGATGATCGACCGCAACTGAGCCAACACCACCGTCGCGGACAGACCTGCATTGTCGATCAGTTCAGGTTTCGCACCGGATGCGACCGACCGCAGTGCCCGCGCCGCGTCGGCCGCGTCGGGACGCTGCCCGGGATCGGCGAGAATCATCCGCCGCAGCACATCCACCGCTTGCGAGAGCTTCTCGACCTCGTCGACGAGTCGCGGATCGAGGATCTCGTCGTCACGCACCAGAGACAGCGAACGCCTCGCCAGCACCCGAATATTGCGCACTGCATTGTCGAGCGGATCAGCTGTCTTGGCCAAACCCGCAAGGCGGTTGCGTTGCCTCCAGTACAACGGTGAGATTCGCGCGATCTCTCGGCCACCCTTGAGTTCACTGCGCAGGGTGTCGATATCCGATTGCGTCGCACGCGCCTTCTTCAGCGCTTCCTCGATGGGCTTCGGGTCGTTGGCAACGAGACCGTCGGCCACCTTCTGCAACACCTCGGACGCCGTTTTCAGAATCTTCGCCGCGTCCTTGCGCGCCCGCCACACCGGATGCGTCGGAATCAGCGCAACGATCGCGATCGCGACCAGCCCGCCGACCAACGCGTCGACCATCCGGTCGATTCCGCCGGAGTTTCCGGGTGGAATGAGCGTCGCAACAAGTACGGCCGAGGAGCCTGCCTGCATAGCAAAAATCGGACCGCCGTCGAGATAGACCGCGGCCGCCATCGCGAGTGCCACGACCAGAGCGAGCTGCCAGGGGCCGCTGCCGATCGCCGAAATGATCAAGTCGCCTACACCGATCCCCAGTGTGACGCCTACAACCAGTTCCGCCGAACGCCGCAACCGAGAACCCAGTGAGAGGCCGAGCGAGATGACGGCCGCAATCGGCGCGAAGAACGGAGTCGGGTGTCCGACGATGTCGGTTGCGACAAACCAGGCGACACCGGCCGCCAAAGCACACTGAATGATCGGCAGCAACGAAGACTGGAGCCGGATACGTCCGGTCTTCAGCCGTGCCCTGCCACGCTTCGCCGTCGGGCGAAAGCGATCAGCCGAGGCCGAGCGCGTCCGCCGCTTTCGGGTCACAGTCTTCGAGGAGGTCGAGGCAGCGGGCGTACTCGTCGTTCTCGCCGATATCGCGCGCAGCCTTTGCAAGAACGGCGACGCATCGGAGGAATCCTCGGTTCGGCTCATGGTTGTACGGGACCGGCCCGAACCCCTTCCATCCGTTGCGACGCAGCTGATCGAGTCCGCGGTGGTATCCGGTGCGCGCATAAGCGTAAGCGGTGATCGTCTGTCCAGCGGTCAAAGCGGCTTCCGCCAAATATGCCCAGGCAATCGAGGCCGTCGGATTGTCGGCAGCCACCTTCGCCGGGTCCTCGTGATTGAGAAGGGCCGACTCTGCCTCTTCGTCTCCAGGCAAGAGCGTCGGCTGCGGTCCAAGCAGGTCACCGAAAGAAGTCATGGACCCCATTGTGCCCCGACACTCCGCGCGCGTGCGTCCACCCACCCTTCCGCTCGCTAGGCTCGTCTGCGTCGCACAGTCCGGTCAGTTGGGAGAACAGGGTGTCGGATCCGCAGGACAAGCCGAACGAGGTGGGCGAAGAGCCCGCCACCGAGGCGATTCGAAAACAAGAACCACCGGCCGCGAAGCAGCCGCTCACACCGAAGACCCCGCCTCCCGCGGCTCCCGATCCGGCCGAAGCCGAGACCACCGCTCTTACAAAGGTGCCGCCGACCACCGAACAGCCCCAGCCTGCGCCGTCGGCCGTGAAGCCCGCCGGCGCAACGCCCGCTGCCCGGCCGCCAGTGGCACCGCGACGCATCCCCGCGCGGGGTGAGCTCTCGCAGCCACAGGTCCGTCCCCAGCGCATCGAACCGACGCAGGGCACTTCGACCCGGAAGTCCGGGAACAGAAGATGGATCGCCGCACTCGTGGGCGCGTTGGTATTGATCGTCGCTATCGGTGTCGCGGGCTTCGCCTACCTCTCGCGCGACGACGAGGGCAGTTCGGTCGATGCGCAGATCAGAACGTCGATCCAATCGTTCACACAAGCATTGAGCGCCGGAGATCTGACGACTCTCCGAAGCGCCTCGTGCGGCGAACTCGCCACCTTCTACCGCGATATCCCGGACGCCGATTTCGCCGACGTCCACCGCATTGCCGTCGAGCAGGGCAATGTTCCGGTCGTGGAGAGCATCGACGCCGTTCAGGTGACCGGTGACGCCGCGATTGCGCAGGTTCTTGCGCACACCGCGGCCAATCCCGCCGACTCCTCACCCCGCACCTTCGACCTGCGCCGTGACGGCGATGTGTGGAAAGTCTGCAGCCCGAGTAGCCCCGCACCCCCGGAGTAATTCTCTGATCACGACCAGCACTCGGCCCCGCAACGAAAACACGTTGCGGGGCCGAGTCGGTCGAGGAAGGGTCCTATCCGGCGGACACGCTACGGCCGGCGGACTTCAGGTCGTTGCACGCCTCGATGACGCGAGCGGTCATCCCTGCTTCGGCCTTCTTCAGGTAACTGCGGGGGTCGTAGGCCTTCTTGTTGCCGACCTCGCCGTCGACCTTCAGGACGCCGTCGTAGTTGCTGAAGAAGTGCCCAGCGATCGGCCGACTGAATGCGTACTGAGTATCGGTGTCGACGTTCATCTTGACGACGCCGTAACCGAGTGCCTCTTCGATCTCACTCTTCGCCGAGCCCGATCCTCCGTGAAAGACGAAGTCGAACGGCTTGGAACCCTCGGCAAGACCGAGGTGCTCCGATGCGACCTTCTGGCCGTCGGCGAGCACCGAAGGCTTCAGCTTGACGTTGCCCGGCTTGTAGACGCCGTGCACGTTGCCGAACGTTGCTGCGAGCAGGTAGCGCGATCCCGCGTCGCCGGCGCCGAGGGCTTCGACGGTCTTGAGGAAATCCTCGTTCGAGGTGTAGAGCTTGTCGTTGATCTCGGCCTCGACACCGTCTTCTTCGCCGCCGACGACGCCGATTTCGATCTCGAGGATGATGCGTGCTGCCGCTGAAAGGGCGAGCAGTTCCTTGGCGATCTCGAGGTTCTCATCGATCGCGATCGCGGAACCGTCCCACATGTGCGACTGGAAGAGCGGGTTCTTGCCTGCGTCGACGCGCTCCTGGGACAGGGCGATCAGCGGACGTACGTAGGTGTCGAGCTTGTCCTTCGGGCAGTGATCGGTGTGCAGCGCGATGGTGACGTCGTAGCGCGCGGCGATCACGTGAGCGAACTCGGCGAGGGCTGCTGCGCCGGTGACCATGTCCTTGATCCCGAGGCCCGACGCGAACTCGGCGCCGCCCGTCGAGAACTGAATGATGCCGTCGCTACCTGCGTCGGCGAAGCCTTTGATGGCGGCATTGACGGACTCGGAACCTACGCAGTTGATAGCCGGAAATGCGAATTGGTGTTCCTTCGCCCGGCCAAGCATCTCGGCGTAGACCTCGGGAGTTGCGATCGGCACGGTGGATTCCTCCATGTAAAGAGTCGATCGGCGAGCGCTCACGCGTAGTGGCGCGCGCCGTGTGTCCTCTGCAGTATGGCAACTCACCGACGCTGTGTCGCCCGGGACCCACCGCAGGGCTCTGAAATCGATCACGGCTAATCGGGCAGTCCGTATCCGGTGGTCGAAACCTGTTGTTCAGGTTCTCCCAGGTTCGGCCGGTAGTGTGAGCGCCGTGAGTTTCAATGCCGCCTCGGAATCCGTGACGACCAACCTGGCTTTGCTGCCCGGGTTCCTCGATCCGGTCAACCTGCTCAATTCGTTCGGCGCCTGGGTGTTGGTCGGATTGCTGCTAGTCGTTTTCATCGAATCGGGGTTGCTGTTTCCCCTGCTACCCGGTGATTCACTGCTGTTCACAGCAGGGCTGATAGCGGCATCGAAGTCGACGGACATCGAGCCGTTCGCACCCATCTGGCTCCTGCTGATCCTGATTCCCATCGCCGCGATCCTCGGTGACCAAGTGGGATTCCTTATCGGTTCCAAGGGCGGTACCGCCCTCTTCAAATCGAACGACGCGCGCTTCTTCAAGAAGAAGTACATCGACGAGTCGCATGCCTTCTTCGAAAAACACGGGCCGATCACCATCATCCTGGCGCGCTTCGTTCCGATCGTTCGCACGTTTGCCCCCGTCGTCGCCGGTGCGTCGAAGATGAAGTACTCGCTGTTCCTGACCTACAACGTCGTCGGAGGCATCCTCTGGGGTGCGGGTGTGACGATGCTCGGCTACCTGCTCGGCCAGATCGATTTCATTCGCGAGCACGTCGACATCATCTTCATCGTCATCGTTCTCGTCTCTGTGCTCCCGATCGTCATCGAGGTGGGCAAACGGATGATCAAAGCACGCAAGACTCCGTTGGCCGAAGCGACCGAGTCGATCGAATCGCAGCGGGACGCCACTTCCTGACATGGTGCGTCGAGCATGATCGGCCAGATCAACGCACAAGCGTCCGAGACGATGACGGCGATGGGCAGTTTCGGACCGCTCACCACTGCCGGTCCCCTCGTCGTGTGGACCATCGTCGTCGCCTTCGTGTTTCTCGAATGCGCTGTCATCATCGGCTTGTTTCTTCCCGGTGACTCGATGCTCGTGACCGCAGGCATCGTCATGGCCACACACTCGTCCGGAGTCGGCCACATCTGGGCGCTGTCGGTGGGCGCGATGATCGCCGCGATCGCCGGAAATCAAGCCGGATACGTCATCGGCCACCGCACCGGCTCCAAGCTCGTCGCACGCAAAAACGGCAAGTACCTCAACACGAAGAACCTGCACAAAGTGAATGTTCTGCTAGAGAAGCACGGCTTCTGGGCTGTGCTCGTGGCTCGCTGGATTCCATGGGTCCGCACGCTCTGCCCGATGGTCGCAGGCGCAGCGAACATGAACCATCGTAAATACACGATTGCCAGCACCCTGGGCGCCATCATCTGGGCGCCGGTACTGCTGCTGATCGGCTTCTACTTCGGCAGCTTCCTCGAGCAGGTCCCGTGGCTGCTACCGGCGGTATTGATCGCGATGATCGTCGCGCTCGTCTTGGGTACCGCACTCGGCATCTGGCAGTACCGCAAAGAGATGGCCCGCCCGACGGAAATCGTCGAGGTGGAAGAGGTTCGGGAGTAGAGCTTCGCTACCGGAAGCCGGCCGCGGAGACGACGTGGGCGGCTTCCATCAACATCCATCCACTGAGTTGGACCGATAGATCCCGCTCGGGAATCTTGGACGAGCGGACGGTTCCACCGGTGAACGTGGCGATGGAATGCCCCGGCCCGGGCAGGCGCGCCTCCTTGTTCCAGGCGGCGCCGAACAGCGGATGGTCCTCGACCTCGAGTCTGTTCTCCCACGCGGCCTCCGCCGATGCAAGCACGATCGACGCCGCCAGCGAGCGAGCCTGTTCGTCCTCGTCGCAGTCACCGGGGAGCGTCGTGGCGACGAAAGCGAGGTTGCGCGCCAGAATGCCGTCGAACAGACCGCCGTCACCGCCGCCCCCGCCCACGATCACCAGATCCCGGCACAAGTGCGTCTCGACGGCGGCAACCAGCGCGTGAACGCGTGCGCGATGCCGCGGCGCATCGAGACGAACTGCCAATTCGGTCTCGACTCCGAGCACGACGCCCTGGCAGTAGCTGAACACCGCACGATCGAGCACGCCACCCGTGCGAATGCCGTCGAGGATCAAACCCGTCGCCGGGTCGCGCAGGTGTGCGTCCATCCAGTCCGCCATGGCCTGTGCGCGCCACAGCCGACCGGTGCGGGCAAGCAGTATCGACGCAGGCCCGTTCGCCGGAGTGTTGTAGAAATCGTCACCCTTACGCCACGGTATTCCGCCGCCCTTCTTCGGCGCCCAGGCGTCGAACAACTCCAATTCGATCGTGTGGATCGCCGACCGATTGTCGACGGCGTGCAACCGCTGCGATCGCTCCAGCGCAAGGCCGAGCCATGCCATGTCGTCGTAATAGTTGTTGGTCCATCCGGTGATGTTCCGAATGCGATGTGCGCGAGCAATTTTGGACAGCTTCCTGCGACGCTTGACCGTGGGCGCTCGAGTTGCCGCGTCGACAGCACAATCCAGCAAGTGCGCCTGCCACCAGTAATGCCAACGTCCGAACAGTCGTTCGCGCCGGACGGGGGGCCACGCCACCACTCCTAGCGCGGTACCGGGCAGTCCCCACAATCGACGTACGTGGCGCGCGTAGACCGCCCCCTCCGCGGCGTCCGCACGCTGCGACCATTGCTCCTGCATGCCCCGATCCTGCCATTACAGGCAAGACGAGTGACACAAGGAGTCAGGTCCACGCCTGAGACAAGTCCGCATGCTGCCGAATCCAGGAATGCATAGCGATACCCGCAGCCACTCCGGCGTTGATACTTCGAGTCGACCCGAACTGGGCGATGGACACCGTCATCGAGGCGCCGCCGCGGGCTTCCTCCGTCACTCCCGGGCCCTCCTGGCCGAACAACAGCACGCAGTCACGCGGCAGAACCGCCGTTTCCAGCGGCACCGATCCCGGTGTGTTGTCCACGGCGACAACGGTCAGCGCGTTCGCTCGGGCGAACTCGAGCAAGTCGGCGACCGTGGCGTGGTGGTGAATGTGTTGATAGCGATCGGTAACCATCGCACCCCGCCGATTCCACCGACGACGACCGACGATGTGAACTGCCTGCGCAGCAAAAGCATTGGCCGTCCGGACCACTGTGCCGATGTTGGCGTCGTTCGTGAAGTTCTCGATCGCGACGTGAAGACTGTGCCGACGACTGTCGATGTCGGCAACGATCGCCTCACGTGTCCAATAGCGATAGGCGTCGACGACATTGCGTCGATCTCCGTTGTCGAGCAGTTCGGCGTCGTAACGAGCATCGGTCGGTCGCGGTGCCGTGTACTCCTCGATCCACGGACCGACACCGTTGGGGGCCTCACCCCACTCCGTCGGTCCGGCATCGGCTGCGACTCCGGATTCCATGTCGCTCAAAAGGTTTCGTTGCTGTCGGCAGCAATGCGGAAACCGTGACCGGTCTCGTCGTTGTTGCAGGAGATACCGTCGGCAGCCGAGATGCACGTGTACCCGTCGCCGACGATCTGCTGACCCACCTCGAGCGGCGGATCGATCGTTGCACCACCCGAGGTGTACACCGCGCCACCGGAGCACATGAACTCGGCTGCGCCTTCGTTGGTGACGCGAATCCCGTTGCCCCAGCTGATCATGCACGACTCAGGGCGCGGTGGAACCGGCGTGGTCGCGCCTTGACAGCCTGCCTCCGTTCGAGAAGGAAGAGTGACGATTCCGCACTGGAACTGCCCGTCCGGAGAACTGAAATAGTAGGCGCCCTGTAGCGGGGCATACGTAGTCTGCGGCATCGGCGGCGGCGGAGCAGGCTCGGTCGTGGTGGGAAGCGGCGCCTCGGTAGTGGTGACGGGAACAGGTGCGACCGTCGTAGTAGTGGTCGCGGCGGGCGCACTCGTCGTACTCGGCGGCGAGGTTACGGCCACCTCTGCACCGGACTCACTGCCACATGCCGTCAACAGTGCCGACACCGCCAGGACTGCCGCTGCTGCAAGACGCTTGTCCACCATGAAATACCCCGACCCCGCTCTCGCTGACCTGTTTCGCAGTGCGACCCTACCGGCGCACCGAGACAAGCACTGTGGGGTGGGGTCAGGTGTGACTCAAACGGCGGTTGATCTCCCGCGTCAACCATGCCGGGGAGAATCGCGAACCGATCGACATCGCCTTGGACTGCAACCCCACCGGGAAATGAACCTTGTGGAGTAGGCGCTTCGAAGGCCGGGTGGCGTCGAAGATCGCTTCGGAGACGTCGTCGGCCGTCAGCTTGATCCCGAGCGAACTGGTGGTGCCCGTGGAAACACCCTGGGTCATCGCGGTCTGCACGAACAGCGGCCACATCGCCTTCACCGAGATGTCGTACTCAGCCCATTCGAGGTCCAGGGCCTCGGTGATACCGCGAACCGCGAATTTCGTCGCGCCGTAGGTGACAAGTTCGGGTTGGCCGTAGATCGCTGATGCGGAACAGAGGTTGACGACCTGCGCACCGGGGGTGGCCTTCAGATACGGGAAGGCGGCGAGAGTTCCGTAGACGACCCCATTGAAGTTGATGTCGATCTGACGCTTGTGCACATCGAGAGAAATCTCTTCGAACTTGCCTGCAACAAGAATGCCCGCATTGTTGATCAGGACGTCGAGTCGCCCGCCGGACTCCGCGTCGAACTCTGTCAGCCGATCCGCCCACTGAACCGGGTCGGTGACGTCGAGAACTCCCGTGACGACCCGGCCACCGGCCGCGGCGATCTCCTTGCTCAACGACGCCAATCCCGTCTCGTCGATGTCATAGGCCCCGACGAGGTATCCCGAGCGAGCGAATTTCAATGCGGTGGACCGTCCGATCCCGGCTGCCGCGCCGGTGATGAACACAGTTCGAGTAGTCACACCGACAGGATAGGGGTTACTGGGATTATCGGTAAACATTTGGACAGATTTCAGGACTACCCTTAGTAGGTCTTCGAGGAGATTTCGGTGAATCACGAACGAATTCTGCGAGCGGTTGCCTTCGTCGCTGTCGGCTACCTCGTCGTGTTGATCATCTGGGCCGGCTGGCTGCGAACGCACACACCGCCCGGGACCCTGCCCTACCAACTTGTCGGCTTGGTTGCCGGATTCGGCACCGCACTCGGGTTGGCCATGATGGTCGCCAACCGCCCTACTGCCGAACAGCGACGCCTGGCCAAGAATGGCGTCGAGGGCTGGGCGACGGTCGAGGCGAGTCGCAGGATCGACGAGAGGAAAATGGAACTCGACTTGGCATTCACAGTTCCCGGTTCGGATTCCTACGTCGGCAGAATCGTCTATTCGATACCCCCGTCGGAGACAGCGCGATTCCAAACCGGTCGAACCTTGCCGATCATGGTCGACCCGTCGGACCACCACCGCGTCCTACTTCTGCCTGGTGAATCCTTCGACGAGAAGTAGCTGAGCGGCGGAATACGTCGCCAGAATCGCACCTTCGACGACCCGCCGAGACGTCTCGCTCGACAGGTAGAGCCGTCGGTACACGATCAACGCGTCGGAGACGGTGAACAGGATTCCGCCCAGCGCCTGCCAGGAACGCGGATCGGCATTAGGCACCACCACACCCGCAAATACATCAGCTCCTGGTGCGGACGCTGGATCTGCAGCCAACGTCGACATCGCCGCCAGAGCTACGCCGTACCCGGCCAACCCAGGAGCCACCTCCGGTGACTTTCGCGCCAACTGTGACGACGCCACCGCCCACCCGACGAAGCGCGGTACGGCAGCGGTAAGGGTCGGTCGACTGCCTGCCGACGCGAGAAGGGCGCAATAGCAACCCTGCATGACGGCGAACGCCCCGGCTCCGCGCAGAATCTTCGAATCGTCATCCGGGTCCATCAGCAGAACGTCCCCGACGGTGGCGGCCGTGAGCGCTACCCCGAGGACCGGCGAGAAGCGTCGCATCCCGAGCGCGAGCGCAGGAACGATCAGGGGCTTGGCCACCCGGTGCACCTTCTCGTTCCCGGTAACCGCACCGAATACCGTCGCGATGGCAGCCGAACCGAATGCAACACGTGAGAACGTCGATCGCTTCATCGGACTTGTTTCCTCCATCGTCGGTTGAGCTGAGCAGATATGTGATGCTGACCTTGAATGCTTGATCGCAGGCCCCAAGGTTGTCATGGTGATAGTTGGACACGCGAGAGAACACGTGGGGATGACGATGCGCCGAAAGCATGCAGAGCACGCCGGGACGCCCCGGTCACCTCATCTTGTCGAGCGAAACCCACTGGTTCGCCGCTCGGACCGCATTCAGTCCACCATCAAGACCACCGTCTTCACTCTGATGATCCTGATGCTGCCGGTAGCTGCGTGGATCGGCATGTCCACCCTCGCCGTCGGGCAAAGTCGGGTCGCAGCACAGGAGAACAGTGTCCACCAGGTCACTGCCACCACCACCGCCGCCGCCGATATCGCACCCGTCCTGCAGGGCGAAGTCGGATCGGTCACGAGCACCACCGTCGGCGCGACGTGGAGTCATGACGGTCTCGACCATCAGGGACAGGTCTCTCTGCCTGCGGGCAGCCCCTCCGGCACCCAGCTCCCGATCTGGGTCGACCGCGACGGCGACCCGACCGCACCTCCGGCAACAGGGGCCGATGCCGTCGTCACTGCACTGTTCACCGGATTCGGCAGCCTCTTCGCCGCCGCATCCATTCTCGTCGGCACCTATTTTGCGGTCCGCTTCCGTCTCGACGCCCAAAGGTACGACGAGTGGGACCGCGAGATCGCGGCGCTTCTGGGAGAGAACGACCAGTCCTGATCCAGTGGTAATGGCGCGTCGACGACTCCCCCGCCGCATGTACGAGGTAAAGAAAATCACAGTCGCCTATCGACGCAGCTCAGCCACCCAAACCACTTCAGTCACAAGCGTCCCACACGTAACACTTCGATAACCAAACCCGAAGTAAAGCTTAGAAGACCGTCGGGTCCGTTACGGTCTTGGAACGCTCGTATGCATGTCTCACTAACCTGAAATTCCGTGTCGGGGCGGAAATACGGCGGCTCAGACCGCTACCGACTGAAGGGCTCCACATATATGTCGCACAAATCGATCTCTAGGTCTCGGCGTGCCCGCATTGCCGCAGCCGGCGCGGTAGTCGCAATGTCGCTGACGGTCGCCGCACCGGGCATCGCGTACGCGCAGGAACCCACCACACCGGGGACTTCCACGGAAGAAGCAACACCGACCGGGGAATCCACCGCGGGTACCGAGGAAGGCGTATCCGAGAGCGTGGTGCCCAACGCCGCCGTTCCTGCAGCCAACGAGGGTGACGCCGCCGAGGTCGGACCGATCGTTCCTCTCGAGGCGCCGTCCGCCGAGCGCCCACTACCTCAGGTCACTGCCGGCGTAGTCATCAACGACGACGGCACAGCGACCATCGACGTCACTGTCGTCCCGCAGCTCTCCGAAGCGGAGAAGAAGGCGCTCGCCGACGCCGAGATCGCCAGCAAGGCAGCCGCGGAAGCCTCGGTCGCCGCCCAGACTCGCTACGACGCAGCCGTCGCCGCAGCAGCAGCCTCGAACACCGCCGCAGCCAAAGCCGAGCTCGATGCCGCAGGCGCCGCACTGAGCGCGACCGACGCAATGAAGGCAGCGGAAGCGGCCAAGGTTGCCAGCATCGCGGCCTCCGCCGCAGCCACCGCAGCCAAGGACGACAAAGCAGCGTTGGATGCCAAGGTCGCCGAAACCAAGACCGCCGCCGAGACAGCGAAGACCGAAGCCGCGGCCGCCGAGAAGAAGGCAACCGAGCTAGAGGCCGCCGCCGCAGCAGCGGGTGACCCCGAAGCCGTCGCAGCCGCCGCCGAAGCACGGGCAGAGGCCGACGCGAAAGCAGAAATCGCGTTGACTGCACAGGCCGACTTCGACAAGTCGACGACGGAACTGCGCGAGTCCGTCGCCGCCGTCGAAGAAGCGTTCAAGAAGTTCAACCTCGCGAAGGTGACTGCAGCCGTCCGCGCGGCAGTGGCTACCGCAGCCCGCTCGGCGTCACTGGCCGTCGAGGCCAGAGCGACTGCGGAAGCGTCTGCAGCTGCAGACGCCAGAGCAACCGAGCTCGAAGCAGACGCTGCGGCGAGCACTGAGGAGGCCGCTGCCGCGACCAAGGCCGCCGAGGAAGCACGGGCTGCCGCAACCAAGGCAGCTGCAGATCTGAAGACAGCGGAGGCCGCCGCAACCGCTGCAGCCGAAGCTGCCGCGACCGCAGGTGACAACGCCGCCGATCTGGAAGCAAAGGCGACCGCAGCAGCCGCTGCGCTCACCAAGGCAGAAGCCGACGCCATCGCCGCGAACGAGAAGGCGGCGGCGCTCGCAACCGCCGCGGATGCCGCTGAAGCCGACGCAAAGACGAAGGCCGAGGCCGTGACCGCAGCGAAGGCCGAGGCAGAAACTGCCAAGATCGCCGCCGATGCCGCAGCCAAGGCCGAAGCAGACCTGAAGAAGAAGGCCGCCGACCTCGCCGCCAGTGGCCCGAAGCTCAGTTTGACCATCAACCTCGGTGGAACCGCTCACGACGACGTCGACAGCACCAAGGTCGACGAGACCACCGTGGTCGTCGACGAGACCGGCGTCGAACTCATC
Source organism: Rhodococcus sp. UYP9 (assembly GCF_040547235.1). Taxonomy (NCBI): domain Bacteria; kingdom Bacillati; phylum Actinomycetota; class Actinomycetes; order Mycobacteriales; family Nocardiaceae; genus Rhodococcus; species Rhodococcus sp. UYP9. Next base: position 457,867 of record NZ_JBEPPH010000002.1, on the reverse strand, counting down.
GGAGTCTTCAACGAAGACGGCTCCTTCACCGTCGCCGACTACTTCACCACGAACGACCAGGGCGTCATGACGGTTGCCGGTGAACTGCCCGCCGTCGATCTGGCGCTGGGTGATTCAGTCGATTCGGCGTCGAGTAGTTCTTCCGACTCCAACGCGCTGCCGGCGATCCTTGCCGGCGTCGGAGTCGTCGCAGTGGCCGCAGTCGGTGGCGGACTGTACCTGCGTCGCCGCAACGGTGCCGATGCTTCGTAGATCCATCTGGGTCACTACTTCGGCACTGCTCATCGCTGTATCCGGTTGCGCAAGTGACGGTTCCGACGTGAGCAGTCCCAGCAGGGAGTCGGTGGAGGCGCAGATTTCTGCGCCTTCGCCGACTGCCGCGGTCGTCGATCCGGCCCAGCCCGCCGCCATCGAACTACGCTCTTCCGACGGCGTCACCTACATGAGCAGCCCGGTCAATCCCGACGGCCTCTTTCGTGGAGGCGACAGCGGCCAGGTACTCAATCCTGTCGACGAGCGACCTGCATGGTGGGCCGAGAGTGGGCTACCGGGGACCGAGGCACAACAGACCGTAGTGGTTGTGGGCCACAACTATTCGAAGAAGGACGCACCGTTCAAGGCGCTCGGCGTCGCACAGCCGGGCGACCGAGTCGTACTCGATACCCCCAACGGAGTTCTCGAATACGCGGTCGAAAGCGTCGGCCCACTGCCGAAGGGTTCACTACTGGGCGACAACGACCTTCGTCGCTCGGTGCCCGGACGGCTGATCCTCGCCAACTGCGACGTGCGCGGCGGCGAACCGACGAACGACAACTTCATCGTGGTCGCTCAGCTGCTGTAGTTGGGCTCCTACAAACCTAGATCTCCCAGTCCGAGGAGCGAACGGTATTCGAGCCCCTCGGCGGCGATGACGTCGTCGGCACCAGTTGCCCTGTCCACGACGGTGGCAACTCCGACGACCGTCGCACCCGCCTCCCGCAGCGCTGCGACGGCGGTCAGCGGCGAATTGCCGGTGGTTGTGGTGTCTTCCACCACCAGCACCCGCTTACCGACGATGTCGGGTCCTTCGATCTGGCGCTGCATGCCGTGCGCCTTCGCGGCCTTCCGCACGACGAACGCGTCGATCGGGCGGCCCGGTGCGTGCATGACTGCGAACGCAACGGGATCGGCGCCCATCGTCAATCCGCCGACCGAGTCGAAATCCCAGTCCGCGACGAGTTCGCGCATCAACGAACCGATCAGTGCGCTCGCTCGGTGATGGAGCGTCGCGCGGCGTAGGTCGACGTAGTAGTCGGCCTCTTTTCCCGAGGACAACGTCACCTTGCCGTGGACGATGGCAAGTTCGCGTACGAGGCCGGCCAATTCGGCCCGCTCGGCATTGTCGGCGCTGATGGCCATGAAGAAATCCCTTCGGTCGTCTCCGGAGAATCTACCGACTCCTCTGTCGGTCGACCGACAGAGGATCAGGCACGCTGCGAGGGCATGTTGTCAGATGGTTCGCCTACCGACGCTGCATGCTCGACGAACGGCTCTGGATCCGACACCTTCAACGCCTTCGCTACCAACTTGGACGGAAACGTCGTACGCGCCAGCGAGAGTCGATATGCGTTGTCGTTGTACACCCGCACTGCGCCTGCGATCCGCTTCTCGGTCGTCTCCAGATCCCCGGCGGGACCTTGGAAGGCCCAATTGGTCTTGAGCGTGGGATGCATGTCCGATTCCGCGAGCACCGAGTGCACTGCGGCGGACAGCGCATTCTCCGCGGCAGCCTGTGCGTTGAGACCCAGTTCGCGCTCGCGGACCGCTTTGGACCACGATCGAGCACCGACCAGGGCCCGGACTGTTTTCGCATCGAGCCCCGAGGACTCGACGGCAGCGATGAACGGCTCCAGCTGAACGTGACGGCGATCGAGTTCGACGGTCACGAGATGTCGACTCGCAGCGGTACGCGAGGTATAGCGTCGAACCCGCCGTTCGAGGCTCGCCGTGTAGGCAAGGAGAACGAGTACGAGGATCGCAAGAACCACGAAAACAGTCACGAGGTATGAATTTATCGGTGTACTGCCCGACACGCCCGCAGGCTCGCCCGCGTCGCGCGAATTAGGTCCGTCCGCGTCCTCGTCCGACAAGGTTGGTCAGCTTCCGGACCGCACTTTTGGGCACCTTGCTGCCGACGGCCGTCAGTACTTTGTACTGTGCGCCGGGAATGCTGATGACCTTGCCTTTGTCCAGATCCTTCATCGAGGTCTGCACAACCTGGTCGACGTTCAACCACATGAAGCTCGGGATCGAGGACATTTCGATGCCCGCCCGCTGATGGAACTCGGTCTTGATGAAACCAGGGCACAGGGCTTGGATCCGAACGCCGGTGCCGGCGAGACCACCGGACAAGCCTTCGGAGAACGAGATGACGTATGCCTTCGACGCCGAGTAGGTGGAGCCCCGTCCGGCCAACAAACCGGCCACACTCGCGACGTTGATCACGGTTCCCTTGGCCGCGGCAACCATCGACGGGAGCGCTGCTCGGGTGAAGTGCATGACGGCGGTGACGTTGACGTCCAACTGCGATTGCAACAGTTCCGGGTCGGCGGTCCAGAATTCGCCCGAGGTACCGAAGCCCGCGTTGTTGACCAGATACTCCACGCCCAGTTCCAAACGCGCGATCACGGTCTCGCGGCCGGCCGAGGTGGCCAGATCCGCGGCAATGATCTCCGAGTTCGCACCGAATCCGACGCGCAGGTCGTCGGCGAGGGCTCGTAGTTTCAACTCGTTACGAGCGACCAGCACCAGGTCGTAGCCGCGCGATGCCAGATGGCGCGCGAATTCACCACCGAGTCCCGAGGTGGGACCGGTGACGAGCGCGACGGGACGCGAAGCGGGTGTGGACATAGGTTCGATCGACTCAGCGGTCATAGAACTGAAGGCTATCTGCTCGAAGCCACTTGATGGCGTCTTGAAGGAACCCGACGTCGTTCCGATCGATCATCGGTCCTCAGGACTCGCGTCGACGCCGTTCCGCGTCGCGATTGATCGGGGTCGGGCCGCTCGGGCGTCGCGGCGGATCCACGGGTGCGGATACGGGCGGGCGCGGAGCCTGCCGGGCAGCGGGTGCCTGCGGACGGTTCGGAGGATGCCCACCCGCGTCGATATCGGGACGGCGACGCGGCATGTCGGGTCGGGGAGCTACCGGGCGGTTCCGGACGGGTGGCAGTACGTGGAGAAGTCCCGACAGTCTGGCCACCGCGTCGATAGCGGCATCCCAGTCGCGACCGGTGCTGTTCAGCGGCACCGACCCCAGTGCCCATTCGCTTTCGCTCCACAGCAGCGACACGTGTGCCGGAACGGACTCGGTGAAGGCCGCCATGCGCTGATCGCAGACCCGGCGAGCGATTTCGACATCGGTGGCGAACACGACGCGCGGACCGATCGACCCGAGCAATTCCATGTCCTTCTCACGCGGAGGCGGAGTCGATTTGAGACGAAGATCGATATCGACGTCCGACCCGACGGGACGCTTGACCGCCACGATGGTCGAGGTCTCCTCGACGTCGAACAGCACGAACTTCTCGCCCCTGCGAACGCCGCGGACGACATCGAGAGCAATCGCATCGTCGAGTTTGGCCAGCGCTGCCCGATGGAAATGCGAGATCAATTGATCATCCGTCGGGGCGTACGTATAGCCCTGGGCCTTCGCCCACATCTGTCGAACTCGCCCGAGCTGGTCGCGGCGCGATCGATCGACATAGAGAAGGGCGACCGCACCCGCGAGCGCGATCACTGCTAGTCCGAACCACATAACCGTCATCGGTGATCACCTTATAGCTTGCTGGGTGGGGCGCCTGCGTCGATGGAGCCGGGAGGGTTCAGCCACCGAATTTGGGCACTTCGATGATGACCTCGGCCGTGATGGAACCGCCTTCGACAGGTGCGCCGTTGACGACGACCAAGGATCCGACCTTCAAATCGGCGAGGTCGAAACCCGACAGGGAGATGACTTCGGTTTTGGGTGTCGTGGTCACTGTGACGGGAGCGCCGTCGACACCGTTGATCGAGATGGTGGTGCCGTCGATCGCGGTGATGGTTCCGACCGCAGCACCGGCCCCACCGAGGATCTCCGGAATCCCACCGGGCACGAGTCCACCGGGCGCCGAAGGAACGACGGGCGCGCGAGGCGGTGTACTGGGCAGCGGAGCCGAACTCTGGGGCAGCGTCCTGGTGATTCCGGGCGACGCAGTGACCTCGGAATCCGAGGACCGATTGGTGAGAAAGAGAATCCCAGCGAGTATCACGACGACAAGGACTGCCAGGGCAAGGAGAGCAACGAGCCACTTGTTGGACGAGTCACCGCCGGAACCGCCGCCCGAGGCCTCGACCGGTGTCTCCCCCGTGTAACCGGGAGGCTGACCATACTGCTCCGGGTTTAACGCGTACTGCTGGTTCGCGGCGTACTGCTGGTTGGCTGCGTACTGCTGGTTGGGGTCGTACGGGGGCATGGCCTGAGTCGGGTTCGGCTGCTGTGGATACGGCTGCCCGTACCCCTGCCCCTGTGACTGCGGAAAGCCGAACTGCTGAGTGGGCTGATCCGGATACGGCTGACCCGTCGGATAAGGCTGTGCACCTGGATAGGGCTCACCCGGTGGATAAGGCTGGGAGTCCGGGTACTGCTGATACTGCTGACCACCCTGGTTCTGCTGGGGTTGCCAGACCTCGGTGGGCTGGTCGTTCTCGGATCCCTCGGGCGGCGGGTTCGCGGTGCCATCTGCCCAGGACCGATCGCTGCCCCGAGGCCGATCACGCGGCTCATCCGGATTCGTCATGTTCACGAGGGTACGTCCGAAGTAGGGCCCACCGGAAAGTATCCGGTGGACCCTACTTCCATCAGCGAAGCATTCGTCAGCTCAGGATCAGCTGATCCCCGTCGGGAGAAACGTCCACCGAGACGGGGTCACCGTCGCGGACCTTGCCCGCCAGCAGCAGCTTGGCAAGCTGATCGCCGATTGCCTGCTGAGTCAGCCTGCGCAGCGGACGAGCCCCGTACAGCGGGTCGTAGCCGCGCGACGCCAACCACATCTTCGCCGCCGGGGAGACCTCGAGCGTCAGCCGTCGAGCAGCAAGACGCTTGGCCAATTGGCCGAGCTGGATGTCGACGATCGACTCGAGCTGTTCCTCGGACAAAGCGTCGAACACGACGACGTCGTCGAGACGGTTGACGAACTCGGGCTTGAACGCCCGCCGGACCGCATCCATGACCTGTTCCTTGTCACCACCTGCCCCGAGATTCGAGGTGAGGATCAAGATGGTGTTGCGGAAGTCGACCGTGCGGCCCTGGCCGTCGGTCAACCTGCCCTCGTCGAGCACGGCGAGCAGGATGTCGAAGACGTCCGGGTGCGCCTTCTCGACCTCGTCGAACAGCACGACGGTGTACGGACGCCTACGGACTGCTTCGGTGAGCTGCCCGCCTGCTTCGTACCCGACGTAGCCGGGAGGTGCACCGACCAATCGCGCTACTGCGTGCTTCTCGCTGTACTCGCTCATGTCGATGCGAACCATTGCGCGTTCGTCGTCGAACAGGAAGTCCGCGAGCGCTTTCGCGAGCTCGGTCTTGCCGACGCCGGTCGGACCGAGGAACAGGAACGATCCCGTCGGACGGTTCGGATCGGCGACCCCGGCGCGTGCTCGGCGGACCGCGTCGGACACCGCTTGGACGGCATCCTTCTGGCCGACGACGCGCTTGCCCAGCTCGTCTTCCATGCGCAGCAACTTCGCCGTCTCACCTTCGAGCATCCGACCTGCGGGAATTCCGGTCCATACCGCGACGACATCGGCGACGTCGTCCGGGCCGACCTCTTCCTTGAGCATGAGCCCTTCCTGCGCGGGCGTCGACTCGGTCTTGGCTGCGAGTTCCTTCTCCAGAGTCGGGATCCGGCCGTAACGCAGTTCCGCGGCCTTGCCGAGGTCACCGTCGCGCTCGGCGCGTTCGGATTCACCGCGTAGGTTCTCGAGCTCTTCTTTGAGAACACGCACGGAGTCGATGGCGGTCTTCTCGTTCTGCCAGCGGGTGCTCAACTGGTTGAGCTTCTCCTGGGAGTCCGCCAACTCGGCACGCAGCTTCTCGAGCCGAGCTTTCGACGCGTCGTCGGTCTCCTTCTCGAGTGCCATCTCTTCGATCTCGAGCCGACGAACCGACCGCTCCACCTCGTCGATTTCGACGGGCCGTGAGTCGATTTCCATGCGCAGTCTCGACGCGGCCTCGTCGACCAGGTCGATCGCCTTGTCTGGAAGGAACCGTGCGGTGATGTAGCGGTCGCTCAGTGTGGCCGCTGCGACGAGCGCCGAGTCGGTGATGCGAACACCGTGGTGGACCTCGTAGCGTTCCTTGAGTCCACGCAGAATTCCGACGGTGTCCTCGACCGAGGGTTCGCCGACGTAGACCTGCTGGAATCGCCGTTCGAGGGCGGCATCCTTCTCGATGTACTTGCGGTACTCCTCGAGTGTCGTGGCTCCGACGAGTCGCAGTTCACCGCGGGCGAGCATCGGCTTGATCATGTTGCCGGCATCCATTGCCGACTCACCGCTCGCGCCTGCGCCGACGATGGTGTGCAGTTCGTCGATGAAGGTGATGATCTGGCCGGCGGAGTTCTTGATGTCGTCGAGTACGGCTTTGAGCCGCTCCTCGAACTCACCGCGGAACTTCGCGCCCGCGACCATCGAGCCGAGGTCGAGCGACACCACGGTCTTGCCTTTCAGGCTTTCCGGCACGTCACCGGCGATGATCCGCTGCGCGAGTCCCTCCACGATGGCGGTCTTGCCGACACCGGGCTCGCCGATGAGAACGGGATTGTTCTTGGTACGACGCGAGAGGACCTGGACGACGCGCCTGATCTCGGTGTCGCGGCCGATGACCGGATCGAGCTTGCCTTCGCGAGCCTGAGCAGTCAGATCGGTGCTGTATTTTTCGAGGGCTTGGTAGGTGCTCTCGGGATCGGCGCTGGTGACGCGCGCACTCCCCCGGACAGCCTGGAATGCGTCGCGTAGCTCGTTGGCGCCTGCGCCGAGGCCGGTGAGGAGGTCGGCGACATCGGAACCACCTGTCGCGAGGCCGACCATCAGATGTTCGGTGGAGACGTACTCGTCGTCCAGTTCGGTCGCGAGCGCCTGTGCTGCGGTGATGGCCGCAAGCGCCTCACGTCCGAGCTGGGGAGTGGTTGTCGACCCTGTCGCGGAGGGCAAGCGGTCGACCAATTTCTGTGCTTCGGTACGCACCGCAATCGGGTCGACACCGACGGCCTTCAACAGGGGCGAGGCGATGCCGTCCGTTTGGTCCAGCAACGCCACCAACAAATGCGACGGGCGAATATCCGGATTTCCCGCTGCGGACGCGGCTTGCAATGCTGCGCTGAGCGCGGCCTGCGTTTTCGTTGTGGGGGTGAAGCTGTCCATCGGTCACCTACTTTCTCGACTGAGCGTTTCGTGTGTCGCTGGATGTAACACTACTCAAGTTGAGTCTGTTCCGCTCAAGTTCGCACAAGTGGCTCTATCAGCGTCGCATCAGCCCGCGAGAAGTCGCGGCTGCAACCGCCGAGGTCCGCGAATCCACGCCCAACTTGGTGTAGATGTGCGCGAGGTGGGACTTGACGGTCGCTTGGCTCAAGAACAATTTCTGACTGATCTGCAGGTTGGAGAGGCCCTCTGCCACCAACCCCAGTACCTCGATCTCCCGCAGAGTCAGCGCGTTGTCCGGCGTCCTCATCCGGTCCATCAGCCGCGAGGCGATCGATGGTGCGAGCGCGGACTTGCCCGATGCCGCAGTGCGAACCGCAGCCGCGAGCTCCTCGGGGGGTGCATCTTTCAGCAGATAGCCTGCTGCCCCGGCCTCGATGGCGGCAAGGATGTCCGCATCGGTGTCATAGGTCGTCAGCACCAATACGTGTGGCCCGTCCGGGCGAGCACTGATCACCGCGATAGCTTCGGCACCGTTCATTCCGGCCCCGAACTGCAGGTCCATCAGTACGACGTCCACGTCGAGTTCGGCGGACACTTCGATCGCTTCCTCGGCGGTCCGTGCCTCGGCTATAACCTGAAAGTCGGGTTCGGTCTCCAATACGGCTCGCAATCCGGCGCGCACAACCGGGTGATCGTCTGCCAGCAGAAGGCGAATCATGCTCGCGCCTCCAACGGCAAAGTGACGGCGATAGCGGTGCCCTCGCCGGGGGCGGTCTCCACCACCATCGTCCCGTTCAACGAGCGGGCTCGGGCTCGCATCCCCGGTAGCCCGAATCCTCGATCCGTGCGAGGAGGAAGCGCGTCGGGATCGAAACCCACTCCGTCGTCGACGACGTCGAGGGCGACTTCGGTGTCCATGTAGCTCAGCGTCACCGCTACTCGATCGGCATTACTGTGCTGAACGGCGTTGGCGAGGGCCGATTGAGCGATCCGGAGCAATGCGACCTCATGTGCGATCGGCAACGGAACCGGAGTGCCGGACAGCGTCCAATCGACCACCGGTCCACCAGCATGAAAGGCATTGGCGCACAATCGTTCCAAGGCTGCGGACAACGAACTGTTCTCGAGGTCGGGTGGGGTGAGGGCACGAACGAAACGACGCGCTTCCTCCAGATTGCTCACTGCCGTCTCCCGGGCATGGACGACGTGTTCTTTCGCTTCGTCCGGCCGCTCGGGGAGCATTCGTTCCGACGCACGCAGCAGTAACTGAATACTCGACAGCCCCTGCGCCAAGGTGTCGTGGATTTCGCGGGCAAGACGCTCGCGCTCCGCGAGGGCCCCTGCCGCATGCTCGGCCGCCGCCAGTTCTCCGCGGGTCGCGGTGAGCTCCTCGATGAGCCTGCGCCGTTGTTCACTCTCCCGGTAGAGAGCGTCGTAGCCGAAGACCACCGCAACGGCGACCGTCGCTCCGAGCGCCGGCCCGATGACGACTCCCACAGTGAGGGCACCTTGATGCCAGGAAAAACCACCGATCGCCGCGATCGTCGTCGCCGCAACAGCGGTCAGCCCCCATTTGGGGGACAACAGGTGTAGTTGCAGGAAGTAGAGCGGAAACGCGACGTACACGGCCTCCGGACTCAACACGAGCAACGCGATCCAGAGAACGCCGACCGCTACCAACCACTGCGCGGCCGCCGATCGAGAGGTTCGCGCCCTCGGCCACAACGCGCCTGCCGTGTACACCGCGCCGAGAAGCACCGCGATGACGACGATCGCGACCACGTCCGGCGCATCGTCCAGAACCGCACGCACGATTGAAAGCGCAACCAGTGCGACGAACATCAGATGTAGGCAGGCGCGCAGTACGCGAACGAGTGGGGTCTTCGAAGACGGATCCATAGATGCCACAGTCTATCGAGGTCGACTCCCTGACTGCATCGTCCGAAAGGTGTAGCGGGTCCTCCCCCTAACGGCCTCACCTATGCAGTCTGCCGGTCGATGCCGAACACGCAGGTTCCGACCAGAGTTGAGATCAGTCACCGAGACCCCATTCGGTGGCATGCAAGGAGAGGCAAAAAGCCGTGTTCGTCGCCTGGAGAGATCTACTGTTCGCCAAGGGTCGGTTCGCCCTGATGGGCACCGTCATCATCCTGATCACCATGTTGGTCGGCCTGTTGTCCGGGCTCACCGCCGGGCTCGGGAAGGAAAGCACATCCGCCATTACCGGCCTGTCCGCGGACCGGCTGGCGTTTTCCGAGCCTGCCGCGGGTAAGTCGGTGTCGTTCACCGACTCCACTGTCACAGAATCCATGTGGCAACAGTGGTCGAGCGTCGACGGCGTCGACCGAGCCGATCCCCTCGGCATCACCACCACCAAGGCCGAGGCCGGTGAGCACAGCGCTGCAATCTCTGCCTTCGGCGTGCAGCAGGGCTCGGCCCTGGCTCCCGAATCGGACCGCATAGTTCCCGGCACTGCCGTGTTGTCGACGTCCGCAGCCGATGAGCTCGACGTGAGCACCGGCGACGACTTCCGCCTCGGTGGGCAGCGTCTGACCGTCGTGGCGATCGACGGCGACGCCTCCTACAGCCACACCCCGGTGATCTTCATGGACCTGGCCGCCTGGCAGACCCTGACCGGCGGCTCGTCGACCGGTCCGCTGTCGGCCACCGTGATCGGTTTGACCACCAGCGGCGACACTGCCGACCTGGCTGCAGCCGACGCGCAGATCGGTACCGACACCGTGACCACGTCCGATGCCAAATCTGCAATCGGTTCCTACACCTCGGAGAATGGTTCGCTCCAGCTGATGCGCGCGTTCATGTTCGCAATCTCGGCGCTGGTAATCGGTGCATTCTTCACCGTGTGGACCATCCAGCGCACCGGCGACGTCGCCGTCCTCAAAGCCCTCGGCGCGTCCACCGGCTACCTGTTGCGAGATGCGCTCGGCCAAGCAGTCCTGCTACTGACTGCAGGCACGGCGATCGGAACCGCACTCGCCGCCGGCGTCGGAGCATTGGTCGGCGGGGCAGTCCCGTTCGTACTCGATATCGGCACCGTGGCACTGCCCGCACTGATCATCATCATCCTCGGCGCGATGGGCGCCGGACTGTCCATCAACCGCATCACCTCGGTTGACCCACTCACTGCACTCGGGAGCGCACGATGAGCTTGAACCTGACCGACATCACCCTCACCTACCCCGACGGCGCCGGCCGCCTCACCGCCCTGGACAGCGTCGACCTGACTGTCGAAAAGGGCACGATGACAGCGATCATCGGGCCGTCCGGCTCCGGGAAGTCCAGCCTGCTCGCCGTCGCGGCAACCCTGATCACGCCCGACCACGGCCACGTCGTCATCGACGGGGTTTCGACCGATTCACTGTCCCGCGGCGATTTGACCACTCTGCGCCGCAACAAGGTCGGCATGGTTTTCCAACAACCGAACCTGCTCCCCTCGCTGACCGCAGTCGAGCAGCTGCAGGTCATCGCACACATCAACGGCCACTCTCCGCGGGCGGCAAAAGAAAAGGCGTTGGCGATGCTCGATTCTGTCGGGCTGGGTAAGGAAGCAGACAAGCGACCGAACCAGTTGTCCGGTGGTCAACGTCAGCGGGTCAACATCGTCAGAGCCATGATGAACGACCCCGCGGTGTTGCTCGTCGACGAGCCCACCAGCGCGCTGGACCAAGAGCGCGGTGCGGCGATCTTGGACCTCATCACCACCCTGACGCACCGCAACGCGACCGCTACAGTGGTCGTCACGCACGACCACTCTCATCTATCAGCCATGGACAACGTCGTCGAAATCATCGACGGAGTTCTGCGGACCTCGGTGAAGAGCGGCGCCTGATCGAGGAGAGGTCGACTATCGTCACCTCCGTTCGTCTAGTTTGGTAGTCGGGCTACTGGGACGGAGGTTGGTTCATGCAGGACGAGCGAGCTATTGCCCTGATCCGGGCCGGTTTCAAATCGGTGCAGGCCGCCGAGGATGGTCCGGATCGGTTGGCCCGCTCCTTTTTTGCACACCTGTTCGCACAGAATCCGGACTTCCGGACGCTCTTTCCGGTGTCGATGGATCAACTCCGTCGCCATTTCGTTCTTGCACTGGGCTACATATTCGACAATCTCGACAAGACGGACCAGGTCGAACCGTTTCTCGAGCAACTCGGACGCGATCACCGAAAGCACGCAATCACCGGCGCACACTTTCGCGCAGGGCAGTCCGCGCTCATTGCGGCCTTCCGTGGTTTCGTAGGTAACGAGGTGTGGACCGAAGAAGTCGAAGCGGCCTGGACCGACACGCTCGATGCAGTGAGCCGCAGCATGGCGGTAGCAGCGGACAACGACGAGTTGCCGCCGTATTGGGGTGCGACCGTCGTCGAGCACCACCGGGTACTCGACGATCTGGCGATCATTCGACTGAAGGTCGACGAGCCGATTCCCTACTACCCGGGCCAATATGTCAGCGTTCAAATTCCCCAACGCCCCAATCTGTGGCGATACCTCTCACCGGCGATACCGAGTAATCCACAGGGGGAGATCGAATTTCACGTTCGGCGCGTCTCGGGAGGATGGGTCAGTCCCGCGATGGTCTCCGAGGTGTCTATCGGCGACAGGTGGGCGATAAGTCCTCCTCTCGGCGGCATGTCCATCGATCGAAACAGTCACGAGGACGTGCTGATGATTGCCGGCGGAACCGGGATTGCGCCGCTACGAGCGCAGATCATGGACATGGCGTTGCGCAGCACCAACCCACGCGTTCACCTGTTCGTCAGCGGCGTGTACCCGTGCGATCTGTACGACATCGAAACGCTGTGGCAGATTTCGCTGTCGAATCCATGGTTGACGGTAGTTCCGGTGACCGAGGATTACGAGGACCCCTGGTGGTACTCCGGTCCTACGCGTGAACTGCCGTGGGGAATGCATCGTCAACTCTATGGTCAGATCAGCACTGTCGTAACGCAATTCGGCTCATGGGCGGACCGGCAAATTCAGATATCCGGATCCCCCTCGATGGTGCGTACGACCATGTACGCACTGCGCAGAAGCGGTACGCCGATGGAGCACATACAGCACGATCCGCTCTAGATATTGCTGCGCCCCTGCCAGTACGGATCCCGCAGTGTGCGCTTGTACAACTTTCCGTTCGGATCTCTGGGCAGCTCTGCTACGTAGTCCACGGACTTCGGCAGCTTGAACTTGGCCAAACGCTCACGCGCGAATGCCATGATCTCCTCGGTAAGTTCGTCACTGGGCTCGACACCCGCCTCCGGTTGTACGACAGCTTTGATCTCCTCGCCCCAATCCACATGGGGTACACCGAATACCGCGATATCGGCGATCTTGGGGTGGTTGATCATCTCACCCTCGATCTCGGCGGGGTAGATGTTGACTCCCCCGGAGATGATCATGTCGGACTTACGATCACACAGGAAGAGATACCCGTCCTCGTCGAGGTAGCCGATGTCGCCGAGCGTGAAAAGGTCTCCCACTCGCGCTTCCGCGGTCTTCTTCTCGTCGTGGTGATATTCGAAACTGGAGCCGCCCATCCGCATGTAGATCTGCCCCGGCTCACCCACCGGAAGTTCGATTCCGTCGTCGCCGAGCACCTTGACCACCGAGTTGGGCCATGCAGTGCCCACCGATCCGGGTTTACGCAGCCATGCTTCACCCGAGATGACGGTCCCACCGCCCTCCGTCGCTGCATAGTATTCGGTCACCACAGGCCCCCACCACTCGAGCATGCGCCGCTTGACCTCGAGCGGGCACGGCGCAGCACCGTGGATCATGAATCGGAGCGAGGACACGTCGTACTGCGCTCGCGCGGCTTCCGGTAGCGCCAGTAAGCGGTGGAACTGTGTCGGGACCATATGACTGTGCGTGACGCGGTGGCGGTCGATCAAGGCGAGCATCTCTTCCGGATCCCATCGATCCATCAGTATTACCTTGTGCCCCAATTGAATCGAGATAACTACGAAGTTCAGTACGGCTGTGTGATACAACGGCGAACCGCAGATATGCACGTGATCGTCGAATGGCTTGATCCCGAAGATTCCGAAGAAGCCACTCGATGCGAGTGGCACTTAGTCGGGGTCGGCGCCGGTGAGCGGGCGCCGGACCCCTTTCGGCTTTCCCGTCGTTCCCGAGGTGTAGAGCATCGGCCCACCCAGGGTGCGGATCTCCGGTCGTTCCTCGGACTCGCCGAGATCCTGCAGTGGGGTGAAACCGTCGATCGCGCCAACGGAGAACCGGCCTTCGACTCCGGATTCCTCGGCGGCAAAGGTCGCCGCCTCCGCGAAAAGATCCGATGCGACAAAGGCTTTCGCCTCGCTGTCCTTCAATATGTAGGCAACCTCGGGTCCGGTGAGGTGCCAATTGACCGCGACGATGTACAACCCGGTCTGCAAAGCCGCGAAATAGAACGCGACGAGGTCGGCACTGTTGTGCAACATCATCACGACGCTGTCACCGGGCCGGAGACCCAAGTCGTGGAGGCCACGTCCATATTTGTTTGCCGTGGAAGCCAACTCGCCGAAACTGTACTCGCCGCCGATCGGGTCCACCAGGGCGATTCGATCGGGCTCCTCGGCAGCGATGTTCCACAATCCACCGCCTCGGGTCTGCGTATTGGTGTCGACGGTCATAGCTCCCAATCTAGAACTCGTTCTACTCCTTGAGCAAGGCCCCGAGTTCATGTACTCGATCTGCAGTATCTGCGGTCACCAGAAGCATCGTGACGCCAGCATCCTCCCACCGCTTCACCTCTTCGCGGACGTAATCGGCGTTTCCGATGATCATGGTTTCGGCAACCATCTCATCGGGCACCATCGCTGCGGCCTCGTCCTTACGCCCGGACTGATAGAGCTTGCCGATTTCCGCGACTTCGCGGTCGTAACCCATTCGGTTGTACACCTGGGCGTGAAAGTTCAGTTCCGGCGCGCCCATGCCTCCCACGTACAGCGCAATGGTCGGTTTGAGCCGCGCGATGGTGGCAGCTCGATCGTCGGTGAGCACTACCTGGCAGGTGGCAGCAACTTCGAAATCGGCTCGGCTGCGTCGCGCGCCCGGGCGGGCGAATCCCTCGTCCAGCCACCCGTTGTACATCGATGCAAGCCGCGGCGAATAGTAGATAGCCAGCCAGCCGTCCGCGATCTCGGCGGCGAGGGCAACATTCTTGGGACCTTCCGCACCCAGCCAGATCGGCAGGTCCGCGCGCAGCGGATGAGTGATCGGCTTGAGCGGCTTCCCCATCCCCGTTCCGTCCACGGGCAGCGGATAGTGCGGCCCCGCACTGGTAACCGGCGCCTCGCGGGCGAGAACCTGCCGCACGATGTCGATGTATTCCCGAGTACGAGCCAGGGGTTTGGCGAACGGTTGCCCGTACCACCCCTCGACGACCTGGGGGCCCGAGACGCCCAGGCCCAGGATCGCCCGTCCTCCGCTCAGATGGTCCAGCGTCAAAGCATGCATCGCACAATTCGTCGGTGTACGAGCGGACAATTGCGCAACCGAAGTACCGAGCTGCACCGATTCCGTCCGGGCGCCCCACCACGCCAACGGAGTGAACGCGTCCGAACCCCAGGATTCGGCGGCGAAGATCGCGTCGAAGCCGGCGGCTTCGGCCGCATCGACCAGTTCTCCCGTGCCAGTTGGTGGCTGCGCACCCCAGTATCCGAGCTGCAATCCGAGCTTCATTCACGAGCCTTCCCGTAGCGCGGCCTTGCCACCATAATGAGAACCTGTTCTACTGAAAAATGTGACTATGGTGAGTACACCACTCAGCGCGCCCTTGAACAACGCCTTCGACTACACCCGCTCTGTCGGGCCGACCATCGGGGCTTTTTTGACGGGACTGCGCCGCAAGCAATTCATCGGCGGACGAGGAAGCGACGGGCGGGTATACGTACCCCCACCCGAATACGACTCCGTCACAAAAGAACCCGTCACCGACTTCGTCGACGTCGGTTCCACAGGCACCGTAACTTCGTGGTCCTGGGTAAACACTCCGTACGACGACCACCCTCTCGATCACCCTTTCGCCTTCGCGCTGATCCAGCTCGACGGTGCCGACACCTCACTCCTTCATGCCGTCGACGCCGAGTCCGCGGACCGGATGTCCACCGGAATGCGCGTACAGCCGCGGTGGGCGCAGGACCGCACCGGCGACATTCACGACGTCGTGTGCTTCGAACCTGCGGAGCGAACGGAAGAGTCCGGACCCGAACCCGAAGGTGCGTCCCGGGAAACCGTCGAGATGATCACCACCCCCGTCCGCCTCGAGTACACCCACACTGCCTCCGCCGAGGAAAGCTACTACCTTCGCGGTCTCGCCGAAGGGCGCTTCATCGGGGGTCGAACAGATTCCGAGGGCAAGGTCTACGTCCCGCCGCGCGGCGCAAGCCCGACGGACGGTCGGCCGACGACGGAGAGGGTCGAACTACCCGACCACGGCATCATGACGACCTACTGCATCGTCAATGTTCCGTTCAAGGGCCAGAAGATCAAGCCCCCGTACATTGCGGCATATGTGCTGCTCGACGGCGCCGACATTCCGTTTCAGCATTTGATTCTCGAATGCGATCCGGCGGAAGTTCGGATGGGGATGCGGGTCGAGGCCAAGTGGAAGCCGCGCGCGGAATGGGGTTACACGCTCGAGAACATCGAGTACTTCAGGCCGACGGGTGAACCCGACGCCGAGTACGACACCTACAAGCACCACCTCTGAGGGGCGAGAGCATGACCGATATCGCAGTGGTGGGCTTCGCACAGGCACCGAATGTCGCACAGACGGCGGGTACCACCAACGGCGTCGAGATGCTGGTTCCATGTTTCCAGCAGCTGTATGCCGAGTTGGGAATCACGAAGTCCGACATCGGATTCTGGTGCTCGGGTTCTTCCGACTACCTGGCCGGACGGGCATTTTCTTTCATTTCCGCTATCGACGCCATCGGTGCGGTCCCGCCGATCAACGAGTCTCACGTAGAGATGGATGCGGCATGGGCACTGTACGAGGCCTGGATCAAACTGATGACGGGCGAGGTCGAGACAGCTCTGGTGTACGGCTTCGGAAAGTCGTCGGCGGGAACTCTGGCGAAAATTCTTGCGATGCAACTCGATCCCTACCTCGTCGCTCCGCTGTGGCCGGATTCGCTGTCCATCGCCGGACTGCAGGCGCGTGCCGGGATCGACGCCGGGAAGTGGGACGCGCGAGCAATGGCCGAGGTCGCCGTCCGCAACCGTGCCAACGCGCATCCGTTGGCCCAGTTGTCCGGCAACCTCGACATAGAACAATTGCTTCAGGCGGACTACATAGCCGATCCCCTGCGCGCACACGATTGCGCGCCGGTGACCGATGGTGCGTCGGCGATCGTGCTCGCTGCGGGCGATCGTGCGCGTTCTCTCCGCGAAAACCCCGCGTGGATAAGCGGAATCGAGCATCTGATCGACTCACCGAACTTCGGCGCACGGGATCTGACGACGGCCCCGTCGGCATACAACGCCGCCGTGAAAGCGTCGGGCGGTGATCTTGCCGGCATCGAACTGGCCGAACTGCACGCACCGTTCACCCATCAGGAACTGATTCTGTCCGACTGGCTCCCCGAGACCGCGACGATCAATCCCTCCGGTGGCACGCTGGTGGGGAACCCGATGTTCTCCGCCGGGCTCGAGCGAATCGGCCATGCGGCGTCGAGGATCTTCGACGGCAGTGCCGGTCGGGTTCTCGCGCATGCAACGAGCGGCCCACTGCTACAACAAAACTTGGTCGCCGTCATGGAGGGAAGATAAGTGAGCAAGCAACCCGCTGCGGTACTGGGTACCGGCCAGACTCACTATGTCGCCAAGCGACACGATGTTTCGATGTCCGGACTCGTGCGCGAGGCGATCGACCGCGCGATGATCGACGCCGAGGTGTCGTGGGATGACATCGATGCGGTCGTCATCGGCAAGGCACCCGACCTGTTCGAGGGCGTCATGATGCCCGAGTTGTTCATGGCCGACGCCATCGGCGCCACCGGCAAGCCGCTCCTACGCGTCCACACTGCCGGTTCGGTGGGTGGCTCGACGGCCATCGTGGCGTCGTCGTTGGTGCAGTCGGGCGTACACAAACGTGTTCTCGCCGTAGCTTGGGAGAAGCAATCGGAGAGCAATGCCATGTGGGCCTTGTCGATTCCGGTTCCGTTCAACATGCCCGTCGGTGCGGGCGCCGGTGGATACTTTGCGCCACATATCCGCTCGTACATCCGCCGTTCGAGTGCACCCGAGCACATCGGCGCCATGGTAGCGGTGAAGGACCGGCTCAACGGGAGCCGGAATCCCTACGCGCACCTCAAGCATCCGGACATCACACTGGAGTCGGTTCAGGCGTCACAGATGCTGTGGGACCCCATCCGTTACGACGAGACGTGCCCGTCGTCCGATGGGGCCTGCGCGGTGGTGATCGGCGACGAGGCTACTGCCCACGCTCGTGAGGCGGACGGGAAGAAGGTCGCCTGGATCCACGCTACGTCGATGCGCACCGAGCCAACGACGTTCGCCGGGCGCGACCAGGTCAATCCGCAGGCGGGCCGGGATGCGGCTGCGGCACTGTGGAAAGCAGCGGGAATCACCGATCCCCTCGAAGAGATCGACGTCGCTGAAATCTACGTTCCGTTCTCGTGGTTCGAACCGATGTGGCTCGAGAACCTCGGATTCGTGCCCGAGGGTCAGGGATGGAAACTGACCGAGGCAGGCGACACCGCCATGGGCGGTAAGCTCCCGGTCAACTGCTCCGGCGGCGTTCTGTCGTCCAACCCCATCGGGGCGTCGGGAATGATCAGGTTTGCCGAGGCTGCAATGCAGGTTATGCACCGCGCCGGCGAACACCAGGTGGACAATGCCAAGAAAGCCCTCGGCCACGCCTACGGTGGAGGGTCCCAATATTTTTCCATGTGGGTCGTAGGGAGCGAACAGCCATGAAGTACACGGTCGGTATTGCAATGACACCGCTACACGAACTGCCGGCGCTGGCGAAGACTGCGGAGGAGTGCGGGTTTTCTTCGATCGCGCTGCCGGATTCGTTGTTCTACATGGAAACCCAGTCGACGGACTATCCGTACACCCCTGATGGCACACGAATGTGGAATGCCGAGACCCCCTGGGTCGATCCGCTCATCGCGGCGGCAGCAATGGGTGCGGTGACCTCGACCATCGAGTTCTATACCCAGGTCCTCAAGCTCGGTTCTCGCAATCCGGTTCTGCTTGCCCGCCAGGTAGGTTCGGTTGCTGTACTGACCGACAATCGATTCGGATTCGGTGTCGGGATCGGCTGGGCTCCAGAGGAATTCGAATGGTGTGGGGCGCCGTACGCCAAGCGTGGCAAACGCGTCGACGAGATGATCGAGGTTATCAAGGCGATTCTCGGCGGCGGCATGGTGGAGTACCACGGCGAGTTCTTCGATTTCGACAAGCTTCAGATGAGTCCGGCACCGACGAAGCCGGTTCCGTTCTATATCGGCGGGCACACCGATGTGGCGCTACGACGCGCCGCTCGGGTGGGTGACGGGTGGACCTCGGCGATGATCAAGTTCGACGATCTGGTCACCGTCATCGCCCGTCTGCGCGAACTCCGAGAGGAGTACGGCACCGCCGACAAACCCTTCGAGATCCAGACCGTGTGCGTCGACCGCTTCGGTAAGGACGGTTACGCCGAACTCGAAGACGCCGGTGTCACCGACATCATCTCGGTGCCGTGGATATTCGACGGCATCGGATTCGACGGTCCGCTGGAAGCGAAGCAGGATTCGCTTCGGAAGTTCGCGGAGAAGTTCATCTAGACGCCCTACACATACGAGAGCGGCAGTACGTCTTCGAAGACGTACTGCCGCTCTCGTGTCTGCTACCGGGCTAGTGCGGGACTGGGCAGCCGCCCTTGTAGTCGACCTGGAATTCCTTGACTCCGTTGAGCCATCCCGAACGCAGTCGACGTGGATCGCCGAGCTTGGAGATATCGGGGATGTGGTCGGCGATCGCGTTGAACATCAAATTGATCTCCATCCGCGCGAGATTCGCCCCGATGCAGTAGTGGGCACCGTGGCCACCGAAACCGAGGTGCGGATTCGGGTCTCGTAGGATGTCGAACTTGTACGGGTCCTCGAAGACATCTTCGTCGAAGTTCGCGGAGCCGTAGAACATCACGACTCGGTCACCGGCCTTGATCGTGGTGCCGTTCAGGTCGAAATCTTCCTTCGCGGTGCGCTGGAAGGAGGTGACCGGGGTGGCGTAACGAACAACTTCGTCGGCCGTGGTGTCCGGGCGCTCCTTCTTGTACAACTCCCACTGCTCAGGATTGTCGATGAACGCGCCCATCCCGTGTGTGAGCGCATTGCGGGTGGTCTCGTTGCCCGCGACGGCAAGAATGATCACGAAGAAGCCGAATTCCTCGGGTGCGAGGTGATCACCGTCGATGTCGGCGTTGATCAGGGTGGTGATGATGTCGTCTTTAGGACACTTTCGACGCTCGTCCGCGATGCCGTACGCGTACCCGAGAATCTGGGTCGACGCCTCGACCGGGTCGATGTCGAACTCCGGATCGTCGTACGCGGTCATCTCGTTGGACCAATCGAAGATCTTCTTGCGATCCTCCTGCGGGATCCCGAGCAGATCGGCAATGGCCTGCAACGGCAGCTCCGAGGCGATTTCGGTGACGAAGTCACCGGTCGGGTTCTCTGCCGCCTTCTTGACGATCTCCTGCGCACGACGCTCGAGCTCGTCGTGCAGGCCACCGATCGCCCTGGGGGTGAATCCCTTGGCGACGATCTTGCGGGTCTTGGTGTGCTGGGGGGCGTCCTGGTTGATCATCACGAAGCGCTGCAGTTCGATCTGCTCGCGCGTGATGTCGTCGTTGAATCGCGGCATCGCGGTGTTTTCGAAGCTCGAGAACACGTCGCTGCGCTTGGAGATCTCTTTGATCTCGGCATGCTTGGTGACGACCCAGTATCCGTCGTCGTCGAATCCCCCGACGTTGCGCGGCTGCGGGCACCACCAGACCGGAGCTGTCTTGCGAAGCTCGGCAAACTCTTCGACCGGTATCCTCTGTTCGTAGATACTGGGATCGGTCGGGTCGAAGCCCTCTGGCAAATCGGGACGAATGAGGTCCTGATGTAGGTCTGTCACTTGCTCTCCTGACAGTTTCTTGGGTCGATGCACAGGCTGCGGTCCTGTTCAGGGCCGCCGAGCAGGCTGCGCTCCTGCTCGGAGCCACTTTGTACGGCCGCGCTCTTATGGAACACGTTCTAGGTTTATTCAAACACAAGGGGTCGAGATAGGGAAGAAGATACGGTCAACCGCCATTAACAGTAAGATGGAACCTGTTCTACTTTCGAATGAAAAGAGAGGAGCCCGCAGTGGGCAATCCCGTTATCGTCGAGGCCGTCCGTACACCGATCGGCAAGCGAGGTGGATGGCTGTCGGGTCTGCACGCTGCCGAATTGCTCGGCCTTGCCCAGACCGGCGCAATCGAGCGGCTCGGCGTCGCCCCCGAGTTGGTCCAGCAAGTCATCGGCGGATGTGTCACCCAGGCCGGTGAACAGTCGAACAACATCACCAGGACTGCTTGGCTTCACGCGGGCCTGCCGTGGCAGGCAGGTGCCATGACGATCGACGCTCAGTGCGGGTCGGCGCAACAGGCCAACCACCTGATCGCCGGTTTGATTTCGATCGGAGCCATCGACACCGGTATGGCCTGCGGCGTCGAAGCCATGAGCCGCGTTCCCCTGGGCGCCAATGTCGGCGAGAACGCCGGACCGAGACGGCCCGAGTCGTGGAGCATCGACCTGCCGAATCAGTTCGAAGCGGCGGAGCGGATTGCACGACGCCGCGGCATCACCCGAGCTGACCTCGAAGCCCTCGGCGTTCGGTCGCAGGCCCTCGCGAAAGCGGCATGGGAGGAGGGGCGCTTCGACCGTGAAGTCATGCCGGTGCAGGTCGGAGACGAGACCGTGAGCCGGGATCAGGGCTTGCGTGACACGACGGCCGAGTCGCTGGCGAAGCTGAAGCCCGTGATGGACGGCGGAATGCACACGGCAGGTACCTCTTCACAGATTTCCGACGGCGCCGCAGCCGTCATCCTGATGGATGAGGACCGCGCCAGAGAGCTCGGGTTCACCCCTCGTGCGCGCATCGTCTCGCAGTGCCTGGTCGGAGCGGAGCCCGAGTTCCACCTCGACGGCCCGGTGCAGGCCACCACGCGGGTGCTCGAGCAGAGCGGGATGAAGATCGGCGACTTGGACCTGTTCGAGGTCAACGAGGCGTTCGCTTCGGTTCTGCTGTCCTGGGCCTCGGTACACAAGCCCGATATGGACAAGGTCAATGTCAACGGCGGAGCCTTGGCAATCGGCCACCCGGTCGGCAGCACCGGTTCTCGACTCATCACCACGGCGCTGCACGAGCTCGAGCGTCGCAACGGTTCGACAGCATTGATCACCATGTGCGCAGGTGGGGCATTGTCCACCGGCACCATCATCGAACGGATCTGAGCCTCTCAGCTGGAGGTCACAGTTGGTTCGGCGGCTTTTTCGTGTCGAGCAGCGCCACATCGTCGCTGCTCGGCGCGAGCCACGGAATCCACGTTTCGGTGACCAAGCGCCCGTCTCCGGTGAGAATTGCGTCGGGGTCGGGATCTACGAGTACCGGATATGCAGTGGTTGCGCCGAGTTCGATGTTCTTTACGAGCTTGCCGCTCTCGAGCGTGTAACGGATCGGCACTCGGCAGGACTCGGCATCGAACGCCCACGGCGCTCCGACGTAGATCCTGCCTCTGCCCATCTCGTCGAGTGCCGTCACCGATCCGTCGACTTCCACCCGCAGCGCCCAGTCGGCGGGGAGCTCGACGTCGAATTCGAATCGGGTGGGCGCATCCGGTCCGGTCAACTGGATCATCAGCAACGCGCCCTGACCCGGTTTTCGTGACGGGACGATGATGTCGAAGGAGCCGAACGGGTAGAACACGGAATCGAACGGTCCTCTGACGGCGTTGTCGATTCCGGTTGCGCACACCATCCTCAGACGGACTGCTGCAGCACCGTCTTCGGAGTGCAAGGTTACCCACTCGGACGGATGCGGAGCAGGGCGGCCGTCCGGGGTGTAGGACAACACTGCGCGGAGGAGGGGCTGCTCGATGGCGAGGCCACCGTCGAGCGCATCGAACGATTCACTCCGATCGTCAGTCAATGTACTACTGCCCTTCAACGCCTCGCCAGCACTATCGACGGCGAACCGGCGACTGAACCATCCCTTGTTGAGGATTCAAGCGCATCAGCTACTTTTCAGCAACCCCCAGGTTTTCAGAATAGCTGCTCGCGGCCATGTCTATCGACAAATCGCCGTCCGATTGTGTGCAGGACGCGCCCTATCCGGTGCTGTCCGGCGGAACCTCCGGAAGACCTTCACTGGCTCGCAACTTCTCCGCCATCGAACTCAGGAGATTCTGCGACTCCGCGGACAGGTCGAAAGCCCTGGTCGCCAGCCGCCGTAGGCCGTAGCCCTTCAGCTGCGCGAGAAGCTCGAGATCGTGATCGACTTTGGCGGCGTAGATGTCGTTGAAGAAGTAGTCCGGTTCGACCTTGAAGAAGCGAGCCAGTGCGGCAACCGTTTCGTCCGACGGGTTGTTGCGCTGACCGGACCGCAGCTGCGAAATGTACGGCTTGGAAATTTGATGTCCGCTGCCGGCGAGCGCATCGGCAACTTCGGCATTGGTGTGAGGCCTGCGGCCAGGGGGATGCACGATGCTGAAGAGCTTGTTCAGACGTGCCGCGAAGTCGATCGACATCGGGGACATTTCATCCTTCCGGAACGGAGAGGCACCGCCCGCATGAGGCGCCGTAACGATAACGAAAAGGTAACTCTATACCCGGTAGTCGACTGTTTTCCGCTGATCAACAGACATGTTGATCTTGTAATTCGATGAAAACCGCGGAAACGACCCTTTCGAGCAGAACCCCGAACCATCGAGAAGACCGATATCGCTGTCTTCGTGTTAACCTACCAAGCACTTGCTTGTTTTTCAGCTTACGTGAGGATCCTTGATCAATGGCAATCACTTCGAGCACCACCGACGGAATCACCGTCGTCACGGTCGACTACCCACCCGTCAATGCGTATCCGACGCAAGGATGGTTCGACTTCGCTGACATAGTCACCGCAGCTAGCCGCGACGAGAACACACGCGTCGTGGTCGTGCGAGCGGAGAACCGCGGGTTCTGCGCGGGCGTCGATATCAAGGAGTTCGCGCGCGACTCCGGGCACGGACGCCTCATCGACGCCAACCGGGGATGCGCCGCCGCGTTCGCAGCGGTCTACGACTGCGCGGTCCCGGTCATCAGCGCCGTGCAGGGATTCTGCCTCGGCGGGGGCATCGGGATCGTCGGTAACTCCGACATCATCGTGGCTTCCGACGACGCAACCTTCGGACTCCCCGAGGTCGACCGCGGCGCCCTGGGCGCGGCGACGCATCTGTCCCGACTCGTCCCACAGCACCTCATGCGCGCGCTGTTCTTCACCGCGTCCACCATCACCGCGCAGCAGTTGGAGCACCACGGCTCGGTCTACCGAGTGGTTCCGCGAGCGGAACTGGACGATACGGCCTTGGAAATCGCACGCGATATCGCGGCCAAGGACCCGCGGGTGATCCGAGCCGCGAAGGAAGCACTCAACGGTATCGATCTGCAGCCGGTACACAGAAGCTACCGCTACGAGCAAGGCTTCACCTTCGAACTGAACCTGTCGGGAGCCGCCGACGAGATCCGCGCATCGTTCGAGGACGATCTCGCACGTGCCAAAGGAGCAGCAGCAAAATGACAGCAATGCGCAACAAAGTACTTACCGCCGACGACGTCGCGGGCCGGCTGAAGAGCGGCATGACGATCGGCATCGGGGGCTGGGGATCACGTCGTAAGCCGATGGCTCTGATCCAGGCGATCCTTCGCTCGGACGTGACCGATCTGACTGTCGTCAGCTTCGGCGGACCGGACGTCGGCTTGCTCTGTGCCGCAGGGAAATTGAAGAAGCTCTACTTCGGCTTCGTCTCCCTCGACTCGATTCCGTACGACCCGTACTTCTCCGCAGCCCGCACGGCCGGAGCGATCGAGATCCGCGAGCTCGACGAGGGCATGGTCAACACCGGCCTCCAGGCTGCCGCACAGCGACTGCCGTTCCTGCCGATGCGTGCCGGTCTCGGTTCCGATGTGCCGAAGTACTTCCCCGAGTTGAAGACCGTTGTCTCGCCGTACGACGATGCCAGCGAACTCATCGCGATGCCTGCTCTCGAACTCGATGCCGCGCTGGTTCACCTGAACCTCGCCGACGCCCACGGCAACGCCGCATACCTCGGCCCGGACCCGTACTTCGACGACCTGTTCTGCCTTGCTGCCGAACAGCGTTTCGTCTCCGTCGAACGCATCGTCGATACCGCAGAGCTCGTTGCAAGCGCTCCCCCACAGGCTCTCCTGCTGAACCGAATGATGGTCGACGGTGTGGTGGAGGCACCGGGCGGTGCCGGATTCACCTCGTGCGTACCTGATTACGGTCGCGACGAAGAACTCCAGAAACAGTATGCGGAGGCAGCGTCCGAACCCGACGGGTGGAAGCGCTTCGCTCAGCTGACAAATCAGGAAGGGGCGTCCGCATGAGCGGCATCGACATCACCCGGGCGGACATCTGCGCAGTTGCATGCGCGGATATGTTCGCAGGCGCAGGCGAGATCATGGCAAGCCCGATGGGCCTCATGCCCAGCATCGGCGCCCGCCTGGCCAAACTCACCACCGAGCCCGATCTACTCCTCTCCGACGGAGAGGCGTACCTCATGGCCGACACACCGGCACTCGGTGCCACCGGTGCGATCGAGGGATGGATCCCGTACCGGAAGGTATTCGACGTCGTCGCCAGCGGTCGACGTCATGTCGTGATGGGCGCCAACCAGATCGACCGGTTCGGCAACCAGAACATTTCGCACTTCGGACCGCACGACAAGCCGACCCGACAGATGTTCGGCTCCCGCGGCGCCCCCGGCAACACGATCAATCACCGCACCAGTTACTGGATTGCGCGGCACTCGGCACGCGTCTTCACCGAGACCGTCGATCTGGTGTCCGGTGTCGGTTACGACCGCGTCACCGACAACGCAGGGTTCGCCCACCACGATCTGCACCGGGTCGTCACCAATCTGGGTGTATTCGATTTCTCCGGCGAGAACCACGCGATGCGCCTGCTCTCGGTGCATCCCGGAGTCACCGTCGACGAGGTGCTCGAGAACACCGGATTCGAACTCGACACCAACGATGTCACCGATTCCAGGCTCCCCACCGACGAGGAGATGACCCTGCTCGGCGTCATCGACCCCAAGGGGTCTCGTAGCCGCGAGGTCAAGGGATGACCGGCCTTCGCACGCCGTTGACCGAGCTGGTCGGCATCGAACATCCCGTCGTTCAGACCGGCATGGGCTGGGTTGCCGGGCCGCGCCTGGTCGCGGCCACCGCCAACGCAGGCGGCCTCGGCATCCTGGCGTCGGCGACGATGACCTACGCCGAGCTCGAAGCGGCAGTGGCGAAGACGAAGACGTTGACCGACAAGCCCTTCGGCGTCAACATCCGTGCAGATGCCACCGACGCTCGTCAACGCATCGATCTCCTGATTCGGGAGAACGTGCGTGTCGCATCCTTCGCGCTGGCACCCAAGGAAGAACTCATCGCGCTGCTCAAGAAGGCAGGCGTAGTAGTAATTCCATCGATCGGTGCAGCCAAGCACGCCAAGAAGGTTGCCGCCTGGGGCGCCGACGCAGTCATCGTCCAGGGCGGCGAGGGCGGCGGTCACACCGGACCTGTCGCCACGACGCTTCTGCTCCCGTCCGTGCTGGACGCCGTCGACATCCCCGTAGTGGCGGCAGGCGGCTTCTACGACGGCCGCGGCCTCGCTGCCGCACTGGCCTACGGCGCGGCGGGCGTTGCGATGGGTACCCGATTCCTGTTGACGCAGGAGAGCACGGTTCCCGATTCGGTCAAGCAGGAATACCTCAAACGGGGTCTGCAGGACACGACGGTCTCGCGACGCGTCGACGGCATGCCCCACCGGGTGCTCAACACCGAACTGGTGACGAGCCTCGAGCAGTCGAACCCCGCTCGTGGCCTGTTCGCCGCTGTCGGCAATGCTCGCAAGTTCAAGTCGATGACCGGTATGACGTGGTCGAATCTCGCCCGCGACGGAATTGCCATGCGCCGCAGCAGCGATCGCACGTGGCAGCAGATCATCATGGCTGCGAACACCCCGATGCTGCTCAAAGCAGGCTTGGTCGACGGCGATACGCACGCTGGTGTGTTGGCGTCGGGTCAGGTTGTCGGAATGATCGAAGACCTGCCGACCTGTGCCGAGCTGATCTCCTCGATCGTCGAAGACGCAGTGCGTCGGATCGAGGACATCCAGAAGTTCACGACCGTTAGCTGATCGACCTTCTGTCACCGCCCTCCACCGATATCGTCCCCTGCCAGACCAGCCGAGAGCTAGGAAGCGGAAGCCTTTGCGGCAATCCGCGCCTGGACCTCGGGCCTGCGCAGGGGCGGGACGGTGGGGGGCGGTTGACGTCGCTCGGGCAGCGCATCGAGCAGTCGGTGCGTCGTGGCGGTCACCTCCGCGACGGCCTGCTCGAACGCCTCCCTGGTGGCGTCGGACGTCTTCTGGACGCCACTGATCTTGCGAACATATTGTCTTGCCGCGGCCTCGATCTCATCGTCCGTGGCGTGCGGTTCGAGCCCGCGCAGGGTCGTGATGTTTCGGCACATAGCCGCCACGATAGTCCTGGTAGTGCGCTCCTTCTAGAGCCTGAGAAGTCCCTCGAGCGCCCGTAGGCACAACGCGCGCACATCTTCTTTGGAGATGGTCCGGCGGTCCATCCAGTCGAGGCATACAGCCCGTACGAACGACACCCATCCCCGTAGCGCCGTTCTGAGCACCTCGTCCTCTCGGACCGCTGGGGGAAGGGCTGCAAGGATTCGATCCTGCTGCACCCCGAGTTCGGCCGTCACCATCGCCTGAATCTCGGTGTCTCCGGACATCGCGCCTCGGTTGACCGCACGGATTCCGTGTTCGTGGGCGAGCACGTAACCGATATATGCATCGAGCCCCGCTGCGACCTGCTCGGTGATCGGGAGCGAGGTATCGGGGGCTGTCATCTCGAGAATCCGTGCCGACTCGACGCGAATGATCTCGGCGAAGAAGTCACGCTTCGAGGAAAAGTAGTGATACATCAATCCGCGTGAGACGCCTGCGAGGTCGGCGACCTCCTCGATCCACACATCTTCGTACGGTCGCTCGGCAAACAGGCGGGACCCGATGTCGAGCAATTGTGCGCGTCGCAGATCAGGTGACAGGCGTTTACGTGGGCTGGACATCGTGTTGGCGATGTTACTCGGCAGCACTTCGAGACGAAGATGGACGTGGACTCCGCCAAATGCTCGAGGAGTCCACGTCCATTGTCGGGTCAGTGTGCGGCGTGCGCCGCAACATCCTTCGACGTCTTCTTGGGCCGGTGGGTGAAGACCAGCAGTGCCACGGTGAGGACGAGCCATCCGCCCAGGATGAACAGTCCCTTGTCGACGCCAGTACTACCGAAGTAAACGATGGAACGGGCCGCATCCATCGCCCCTGAGCCGATCCAGAAGTTACTGACACCCGACCAGAATCCGGGGAGGAAGTCGACCGGGATGGCCGCACCTGCGCTGGGGAAGTTCAGGAAGATCATGAGGAGCATCACCACCATGATCGCGGCATGGCCGAATACCTTGTTGGCCAGAATACTGACCAGTCCGACGGTGAAGGTATAGGTGAAGATCACCGCGAGCATCGCCAGGTTCTCCACGAACGAAGCTGCGTAGAACCCCACGAATATCGACGACACGAGGTACGACAACGCGATACCGATGAAGGACATCCCGGCGAGAATTCCAAGCTTGGGTCGCATCTTCATGGCCGGGGCAACCTGTGCGAGGACGGTGATCGTCAGATAGCCGATGATCGTGGACACCACGAGCAGGTAGAACAACGCTTGGCCGGTGGGGTCATCGGGTGCGAGCGGCGCGTGATCGACGATGTTCGCCGGCTGTCCCTGGGCGGCGGCAAGTGGTTGGGTCAACCCCTCGACTGCTTGCACGAGCACCGGACCCTCGGCGGACGCGACGTGCACGGTCATGGGTGAACCCAGTTCGATGACGCCGGCAATCTCGCGGCCTTGCAGGCGTTCGATCGCTGCAGCGGTGTCTGTCGATGTCTGGAGGTCGAATTTGCCCTCGACTTTGCTCGCGAGTTGATCGACGAGTATCGAGGTGGAGGACTCGGGTCCAGTGACCACGATTTCCACATTCCGGGGTGTCGGATTGTGAAAGGCGCTCACATAGCAGAGCGCGAACATCACGGCGAAGAAGATCGGAAACACCATCGCTTCGACGACGGAGCGCCACGCGGTCCGACTTTCCCCGGCGGCGGGCACCGATGCTTGGGAGTGCTCCAAGATATGAGCGGGTGCGATGGCTTCGGTGTCGGCCCCGAAGGCCTGATCCCAGTCGGGGTGCCGGTGGTCGCTGGAGTGTGGCATGCGCAACAAACCTTTCAGTTCAAATGTCAACGATGATGACAAACGACAGTCAACAGTGTTGACAGTGGATTTGTCAACACTGTTGACTATGATTGGTGGCAAGTGGTCGATCGAACCGAACGAAGGATGCGAAGCATGCTGGTCGAGATCTCAGACGACGGCGCCCGGTCGGGTACCGCCCACAACCGCCAAGCCGTACAGGCCGCCGCGGCGCAACTGTTCGCCGAACAAGGCTTTGCCGCCACCGGGGTCCGTGACATCGCCAGACACGCCGGCGTGGATCCAGCTCTGGTCATTCGATACTTCGGCTCCAAGGAAAAGCTATTCATTCGCACGATGACGATGTCCGACGCGTTCGTAGAGGTCATGCAAGGTCCACTCGACGAATTGGGCAGGGCCTTGGTCGATTTCGTGGTCCGGAGAACACGTCAGCGACAGGTGGGCACTTCGGCTGCCGTCTACGCAGCACTCGTTCGCGCATCGGACCGCCCAGTGGTCCGCGAACACCTGCAGGAGGCGATCGAGCAGATGATCATCGCGCCACTTGCGCCGCGGCTTTCCGGGGGCGACGCCGAATTGCGCGCCCATCTGCTCGCAGCTCAGCTATCCGGACTGATGAACGCTCTCTACGTCGTCGAAAGCCCGTGGCTGCTCGCCGCATCTACCGATACCATCGTCGAAAGCTACGGCGACGCACTACAAACCGTCATCGATGGCGAGCCGCGCCACCGAGGGTAGACACACGGGGGAACCGATCGTGAAGATCGACTTCAAGAAGCAGATCCAGACGTACACCGCACCTCGGGGCAGATTCGAGGTCGTCACCGTACCGGACATGACGTTCTTGATGATCGACGGCCACGGGGATCCCAACACCTCCACCGCCTACCGGGATGCTCTTGCGACGATCTATCCCGTTGCATACACGTTGAAGTTCCTCAGCAAGAACGAACTCGACCGCGACTACACCGTGATGCCACTCGAAGCGCTCTGGTGGTCCAGCGATATGGATTCGTTCACTTCGGCTCGGGACAAGTCCCAATGGGACTGGACGGTGATGATCATGACTCCCGACTGGATCAACGATGATCACTTCGACGCAGCGCTGCGTACCGTCGAACGAAAAGGTGGCGCGCCTGCCCTCCCCGCGCTTCGGCGCGAGACCTCGAGCGAAGGCCTCGCTGTCCAGACCCTCCACATCGGCCCCTACGACGACGAGGGGCCCGTGCTCGACCGGATGCATTACGAATTCATCCCGTCGCAGTCGCTACGGATGACAGGCAAGCACCACGAGGTCTACCTCAGCGACGTACGCCGCACCGCCCCGGACAAGCTGAAGACGATCCTGCGCCAACCCGTCACCCAGGCCGACATTGCATCGCCGAGTGAGAAGTTGACACTGATTCAGTAGCGAGTAGGTTCACTGTTGTATTCGAGTTCAGTAGTGAATCGAGAGGGTCAGCATGGTCACCGACGTCGACGTGGCGACGCACGCACTTCCGCACCCGAGGAGGCGCCTGCCGCTCCTCGGCGACGTCGTCGGCGTCCACGCGTCCACACCCGTACAGGATTCGATAGCACTGTCGAAGAAATTGGGCCCGATCTTCGAACGCGTAATACTAGGTCGCCAGTACGTGATGGTCTCGGGCGCCGACCTGGCTGGAGAGCTGTGCGACGAACATCGGTTCGTCAAACACGTATCCCCCGCTATCGTGGGCTTGCGCTCGATCGGAGGCGACGGCCTGTTCACTGCGTATTCGGACGAACCGAACTGGCAGAAAGCACACGACCTGCTTCGCCCGGCCTTCACTCAGCCCGCAATGCGCAGCTACCACCACATCATGGTCGACGTCGCGGCCGACCTCACGGCGCACTGGCGCGCGCACACCAAGGTCGACGTGTCCGCCGACATGACCAAGCTGACCCTCGACACCATCGGCAGAACCGGATTCAGCTACGGGTTCGACTCGTTCGACCGCGACAAGCCGCACCCGTTCGTCGACGCGATGGTCGGGGTACTCTCACACAATCAACGACGCGAAATCGTGCCGATCCCATGGCTGGCCGACATCGTTTTTCGCAAAGCCGAGCGTAGGAACGATCGCGACAAGCACTACATCGCAACCCTTCTCGACGACATCGTGCGTACTCGCCGCGACGCCGGCACCTCCGGTCGAGGCGATCTACTCGACATCATGCTCGATGCGGCACGTGACGCCGACAATCCCAATGCCCTGAGCGAGATCAACATTCGTCAGCAGATCGTGACGTTCCTGATCGCCGGCCACGAAACCACTTCGGGCGCGCTGTCTTTCGCTCTGTACTACCTCTCGCAGCACCCCGACATTCTCGAGGCCGCGCGTGCCGAAGTCGACGAGGTATGGGGTTCGCAGACCCCGGAGTTCGAGCAGGTCCCCAAGCTCCGCCTGGTTCGACGCATCCTCGACGAGAGTTTGAGGCTGTGGCCGACGGCGCCTGCATTCGCCCGCGAGGCACGCGAAGACACCTCGATCGGCGGCATCCATTCGATGAAGAAGGGCGATTGGGCGTTCGTTCTCATTCCGGGTCTGCACCGAGACCCGGTCTGGGGCGAGAACCCTGACGCCTTCAGTCCCGATCGGTTTCTTTCCGCCAATGTTCGGTCCCGGCCGGGGCACGTCTACAAGCCCTGGGGTACGGGTGAACGTGCCTGCATCGGTCGGCAGTTCGCCATTCATGAAGCAGTGCTCGTTCTCGGAACCATACTGCAGCAGTTCGACATTCGGGCCGACCCCGACTACCGGCTGAAGATCGAGGAACGGCTGACGTTGATGCCGAAGAACTTCGAGCTGACGGTGTCAGTCCGGAAGTAGCGGAACCGAAGAACCGGAGTTGCGGCCCAACAACACTCCCCTGGTCAGAGCGCCCTTGCCGAATTTGGTATGGACGCCGTCGAGCGCCACATCGAGCGCAGAAGCACTCGGCGCATTCTCGGGTCGATCGAACTGCAGCTCGAGTTGCTCGGTGCCCGTGCGTTCGATATTCGAGACAGTGATGCCCACCAGCGTGATCCCACGCTCGGCGATCAGAGACGCAGCTTCCTGCAGAAGCGTCAGGGACGCGTCGAGAATGGCCTGGGTGTCGGCCGTCGCACGGCCGAGCGTGTGGGAACGTGTGATCCGGGTGAAGTCACCGAACCGTATGCTCAAAACCACTGTACGACCGGTGCGTTCAGCGGCACGCATCCGCTGCGTCACTCGATCCACCAGGGCGATGAGGGAGACCTTCACCTCCGCCGACGACGTCGGGCCGCTCCCGAGTGCGTGCTGCGCACCGATGGAACTGCGTCCCCGATACGTCTGAACCTGTCGGGGATCACGATTGTTGGCGAGCGAATACAGATGATGCCCGGCGCCTTTACCGAGAATCGACACGATGGACGCTTCGCTGTGGGCGGCGATGTCACCGATAGTCACGATGTCGAACGCATGGAGCTTCTCGGCGGTGACTTTCCCGATGCCCCATAGCCGCTCGATCTTCAGCGGATGAAGGAACTCGAGCTCACGGCCGGGCGAAACCAACAGCAACCCGTCGGGCTTTCCGACCGCGCTGGCCACTTTCGCCAGAAACTTGGCGCAGGCGATGCCGACAGTGATGGGCAGGCCGACCTGCTCCTTGACCTCTCGCCGCAGCTTTTCGGCGATCTGGACCGGGGTGCCTCTGATCTTGCCCAACCCACCGACTTCGAGGAACGCCTCGTCGACGGAAATGCCCTCCACGAGCGGAGTGGTGTTACGAAAGATCTCGAATACGGCCCGGCTCGCCTCGGTGTACGCCTCCATACGAGGGGCAACGAAAATTGCGTGCGGACACAGGGCGCGGGCGCGGGCGCCACTCATGGGGGTTCGGACCCCGAATGCCTTGGCCTCGTAGCTGGCGGCGAGCACGACCCCACCACCGACCAGCACCGGTTTTCCTCGAAGGCGTGGGTCGTCTCGCTGCTCCACCGACGCGTAGAACGAGTCCAGATCGGCGTGCATGATGCTGGCTTCAGCACTGCTCGCCGGGGCGTCGGGGGCGAACTCGGTCACGACCACAGGGTCGCACGCAGGTCCGACATTCGCCCCGACGCCGGCGCGTTACGGGAGAATCAGAGCCGTTCGATGATCGTGACGTTGGCGGTACCGCCGCCTTCACATACGGTCTGCAGGCCGTAGCGGCCACCGGTACGTTCGAGTTCACACAGCATGGTGGCGAACAGCTTTGCCCCCGTCGCGCCGAGTGGGTGCCCGAGAGCGATCGCACCACCGTTGATGTTGACCCGGGCAGGATCAGCGCCGGTCTCCTTCAGCCACGCCAGGACGACGGGAGCGAACGCCTCGTTGATTTCCACGACGTCGATGTCGTCGATCGACAGGCCGGCCTTCTCGAGTGCGTGCTTGGTGGCCGTGATCGGCGCACTCAGCATGAAGATCGGGTCGGCACCGCGGGCACTGAGGTGATGAATCCGGGCGCGCGGGGTGAGTCCGTGTGCCTCGACTGCTGCTGCGGAAGCCACGAGAGTCGCACTCGCTCCGTCGCAGATCTGGCTGGCGAGGGCTGCGGTGAGCCGTCCACCCTCGATGAGGGTCTTGAGCGAAGCCATCTTCTCGAGAGTCGTCTCACGCGGGCACTCGTCGACCATGAAGTCGCCGACGCCGACGATCTCGCGATCGAATCGCCCTTCGGCTATGGCGTGTCGAGCGCGCTGATGGCTGGCCAGAGCGAACTGCTCCATGTCTTCACGCGTGACGTCCCACTTCTCGGCGATGAGCTCGGCGCCGCGGAACTGTGAGACTTCCTGCTTGCCGTAGCGATGCTCCCACCCCTTCGACCCACTGAACGGGGTCTCGAAGCCGTACTGCTGTCCCACGACCATCGCTGCCGCGATCGGGATCTGCGTCATGTTCTGTACGCCACCGGCGACGATCAGATCCGACGTTCCGCTCATGACGGCCTGGGCGGCGAAGTGAATCGCCTGCTGGCTCGAACCGCACTGACGATCGACAGTGACCCCAGGTACTTCCTCCGGGAATCCAGCCGCCAACCAGGCTGTGCGCGCAATGTTTCCAGCTTGCCCACCGATGGCGTCGACACAACCGAAAATGACGTCGTCGATCTGGGGCGGATCGATCGAGGACCGATCCATCAGGGAACGCAGGACGCTCGCACCGAGATCGGCGGGGTGCGTCTCGGCGAGGGAACCGCCGCGCTTACCGACCGGAGTTCGAACAGCGTCGATTATGTAGGCCTCGGGCATGGGAAGACTCTCCTAGGTTGACGCCGTGCGGGATCGTGTGACGGACTTGGGAGTGCTCGACAATCCGTCGAGCACGATGGCGAGATACTGCTGCGCGACGGCTTCTGCGGTGAGCTTGCCGCCCGGGCGATACCACCGGACGGCCACCCACACTGTGTCGCGCATGAATCGGTAGACGAGTTCGACGTCGACATCCGGCCGGAAACTGCCGTCTGCGATACCGCGCTCGACCACACCGTTCCAGAGTTCACGAAACTCACTATTGCGCTCGGTGATGTACTCGAAGCGTTCGGTGCCGACGAGGTGCTTGGCCTCGTCCTGATAGATCGCGACGGCCGAGTGCGAGCGGTCGATCGCGTCGAACGACGCCACTACGAGACCTTCCAGGGTTTCCCGCGGACCCAATCCCTCTGCCACGATCTTGTGGTAGCTGTCGAAGAGTTCGTCGAGGAACCCCCGCAGAATCTCGTCGACCATCGACTCCTTGGAGTCGAAGTGGTGATAGAGACTCCCGGAGAGGATCCCAGCTGCGTCGGCAATGTCACGGACCGTCGTTGCACGCATGCCACGTTCGGCAAAGAGCGTCGCGGCGAGCTCGAGCAGCTCATCGCGTCGTCCTACGGCTTTGGGGGTTCGGGGCACGAGCACATCATACCAACCAAGCACTTGCTTTGCATACGTGCGTGGGTCAGGCAGTCAGGTCCGCAACCTCGAGGTCGATTGCCAACACCTCGAGGCAAGCCGCATTCCCACTACTTCAGAAAGAGCGCCGCGGCAACCCGCTCGACCTCCAGGATACTGCTGAAAAGCTCCTCACCGAGAGCTCGTCGCAGATCGTTCTCGATGCTTGCCGCCAGATGGTCCGCCTCGTCGACCGTCTTCAGTCCGAGACGAGTGAGTCGAACTTCGACAAGCTTTCGATGAATGGGAGAGGCCTGGCGATTGATGAACCCTTTCCCTTCGAGTGTCGACAGCATGGTCGCGATCGACTGCGGTGTTCCCAAGCCGGCTCGCGAAAGCTGCGCCGCCGAACTTGGCTCGAGGTGCTTGACCGACAGGAGCGCGGAGTACTGCGGCACGGTGATTCCGAGCGGTTCGAGTGCGGCAGCCTTGGCGTCGATGAGCAGTCGCGTTATCCGCCTCAAATGTGTGCCGATCCGGTCATCGAGGACCTCGGACAATTGCCCAACGCCGTCGCTTTCCACCATCGCCCCTCCTTCTTGTCAGGGTTCGTAGGTGTCGCAGCCTACGTTCTCGAGATCTCCTCCACTTCAGGAAGCACCCACCTTAGCCGAACGCTGCGATATGACTGCTATCGACTACATGACAGAATGCTGCTACCTTCGCAAACGGGTGCCGCTGAGTCAGCACGCGAACAATCCCGAGTGCGGGTGACACCCGATGATCCGACTCTGTTGTGGGACAGGAGTTTCGATATGAGTGCATCCAATTTCGACGACCTCCGGGCGAACGACTGGTACGAGAGCACCAAGCGCGAAGTAGCAACCGACCAGGGGGTGTTGCGATATCACGAGGCAGGCGAAGGTCCGCCCCTTCTCCTCTTGCACGGCTCCGGCATCGGCGTCAGTGGGTGGCGTAATTACCGACACAATCTCGAAGTCTTCGCAACACACTTCCGTTGCTACATTCTCGAATTCCCAGGCTTCGGCATCAGCGACACCTTCGACGGACCGCCCATGGTGACGGCAGCCAAATCGGTAGTCCTTCTCATGGAGGCCCTGCGCATCGAATCTGCCGCGGTAGTAGGAAATTCGATGGGCGGTGTCGTCGGCGCGCAGGTGGCCATCAGGTATCCGCAACGTGTAACCAAGCTCGTGACCATTGGCGGGATAGGGCCGAACATCTTCAGCCAGAACCCAAGCGAGGGCACTCGACTGCTGCAAGAATTCGCGGACGGTCCCAGCCGTGAGAAGTTGGTTCGCTGGCTCGACTGCATGGTCTACGACCCAGCGGTAATCACCGAAGAGCGAATAGAAGAGCGATGGGACGCCTCGAGCGATCCTGCTTCGCAGGACTCGTTGTCCGCGATGTACGGCTCCAAGGCCTTCGCCGAGCGGCAATACGCGATGAGAAATTCGGAAGCGCCACCGTACTGGTCGATGCTCCACAAAGTGCAATGCCCGACGCTGCTTACATGGGGCAGAGACGACCGCCAGTGCCCACCCGATATGGCAATGATCCCGATGAGATGCATTCCTGATGCCGAGTTGCACATCTTCCCCAACTGCGGACACTGGGTGATGATCGAAGCCAAGGAGGCATTCGAGCGCGTCACAATCGAGTTCCTTCTTCGCTGATCAGTCGAGGGTCAGGCAGTCAGGTGATGCACGAAGCACCACCGCCAGTTCTCCCCCGGCTCGGCAGATTCCATGACGGGGTGGCCTGTCTCGTGGAAGTGCGCGGTGGCGTGCTGACGAGCCGAGGAGTCGCAACACCCGATGTGTCCACAATCCAGGCAGGCACGCAGCGCAACCCATTCCGTCCCGTCGCGGACGCACTCGTGACACGTGCCGTCGGTGTGCGTTTGCGCTTCCGGGTATCGGTCGAGGTCCTCGCATGCGACTCCGGGATGGCCACGCAGTTCGTTCGACGCTCGAATGTCTCGACGCGAATCGCTCGCCGCGTCGATCATCGATTCCTCGACGTCGAGCATCCCCAGCACTTCGCCGACGACCTCGGAAGGCACGGTTCCCGAGCTGCGGATCTCGAGAATTCGCTCGCGTTCCGCCTTGATCATTGTCAGCCGGACGCGGGCGTACAGCTCGCTGGGCGTCTCCTGATCGGCGGTGGTGCCGAGTCGTTCCCATGCCGCGGAGTTGCGCTGCTCCACGCGCTGGCGAACGAGCGTGTCGATGTCGTGAGGGTCCTCGTATTCGAGCTTGTCGAGCGCGGCGTACCCCGCTTTCGACGCCTGCTGCAGCAGGGTGGCGCGTGCCAACGCGTCGCCCATCGGATCCGGTGATGGGACCTTCAGACGCCGGGCGAGCAGCGGAAGCGACAGTCCTTGCAGGAACAGCGTTCCGGCCACGACCGTGAACGCAATGAGAAGCAGCACTTCTCGATCCTGGGTTCCCAACGGAATGATGAAGGCAGCGGCGAGCGTGACGACCCCGCGCATCCCGGCCCAGCCGATGAGCAGCGTGTAGCGCCACGACGGGACAGTCCCGGTCGCCAGATCGGCGCCCGGGCGTACCAGGGCATAACGGGAGACGAATACCCAGAAGATTCGAATCACGATGACGCCTGCGAGCGTGGCCACGCACACCGAGACGATGGTCAGGGGCGAAAGCGAACTCTTGGCGACGTCGCGGACGATCCACGACGCCTGTAGGCCGATCAGCAGGAAGACTGCATTCTCGAGAATGAACGCAATGGTTCGCCAGTTTATGCGCTCCGCGATCCGGGATTGCGCCGACTGCAGGATCGGGGCTTCGTGCCCGAGCAACAGCCCTGCGACGACAACGGCCAGGACGCCGGAGGCGTGGATCTCCTCGGCCAAGAGATACGCCGCGAACGGGACGACGAACGAAATTGCGGTGTCCAGCACCGGATTGGTCAGTCTGCGCCGAACCTTGGCGACGACATAGAACGTCACCAGGCCGACTGCAACTCCGCCGCCTGCCGCGATGGCGAAGTCGAGGCCGATCCGGCCGGCATTCACCGAATTGCTCAGCGCATAGATTGCCGTGCTCAGCGCGACGAGGGCGGTGGCGTCGTTGAGTAGCGACTCACCTTCGAGGATCGTCACTATCTGACGCGGCAAGCCGATTCTGCGTCCGATCGCAGAGGCAGCGACCGCATCCGGTGGTGCGACGACTGCACCGATCGCGAGCGCTGCAGGCCAGGAGATATTCGGCAGGATGGTGTGCACGATTGCGCCGACGCCGATTGCCGTGACGGCAACCAGTACCACCGACAGTAGAAGAATCGATCGGCGGTTGGCATTGATATCGACCAGCGAGGACTGGATCGCCGTCGCATAGAGCAGGGGCGGAAGCAGTCCGAGCAACACCACCTCGGGTTCGAGGTGGATCTCCGGCATTCCCGGCGCGTAGGACGCCGCGACCCCTACCACGATCAGCAGTAGGGGCGGCGGAACGCCCAGTCGCTCGGCCAGGCCCGCGACGGTGAGTACACCGACCGCGAGGGCCACGAGAAAGACAGCGATCTCCATAGCGAGTCATTGTCCCCGCATCCTCGCCGGACGGCGAAGTGAGGGACCCGTCTCAGGCCCGCTGGCTGGAGACGGACACCACCTCACCGGTCAGGTAGCTCGAGTAGTCGCTGGCCAGCATCGCGATGGTTGCTGCGATTTCCCACGGTTCCGCAGCGCGGCCGAAGGCCTCGTCCGCAGACAGTTGGTCGAGAAGATCCTCGGAGGTCACCTTGGCGAGGAACGCGTGCTTGGCGATGCTCGGTGCGACGGCATTGATCCGCACTCCGAATTCGGCTGCTTCGACGGCGGAGCAGCGGGTCAGCGCCATGACGCCGGCCTTCGCAGCGGCGTAGTGCGCCTGTCCCTTCTGCGCGCGCCAGCCGAGAACGCTTGCATTGTTGACGATGACGCCACCGTGACCGGCAGTACGGAAGTACCGCAATGCCTCTCGGGTGCAGCGGAATGTGCCGTTCAGCGTGATGTCGAGGACCCGATCCCACTGCTCGTCGGTCATGTCCACGACGGGGACTTCGCCACCGAGACCTGCGTTGTTGACGAGGATGTCGATGCGGCCCATCCGCTCGGCGGCCGTGTCGATGAGGTTGCGTACCTGCTCGGTGCTCGATACGTCGCACACCGCTGACTCGACTCGGGCATCGGGGAACTGCTCTGCCAAGCTTTCACGGGTGGCGTCGAGCCTGCGCTCGTGCCAGTCGGAAACGAGGACGTCCCCACCTTCGGCGAGTATCCGACGTGCGGTTGCCGAGCCGATGCCGGTTCCGGCTGCAGCGGTCACGACGGCGACCCGGCCGACGAGTAGTCCGTGGCCGGATATCTCGGCCGGTGGGGTGGACAGTAGTCCGGTCATGGACGCGCCTCTCGGGGTAGGCCGAGCACTCGCTCGGAGATGATGTTGCGCTGCACTTCGTTCGATCCGCCGTAGATGGTGTCGGCGCGAGTGAAGAGGTACAGCCGTTGCAGGTTGGTCAGTTCTTCTTCGTAGGTCAGTGAATTCGCACCGAGCACGTCCATCGCGAGCTCACCGAGTCCTCGATGCCAGTTGGCCCACAGGAGCTTCGAGACCGATGCCTCGCCGCCGCTCGTGCCGGCGTCGACGGTTGCCAAGGTGCGCAACGCGTGCGCTCGCATCACCGACAGTCCGATCCTCGCCCGTGCCAGCCGGTCGCTCAGAATCGGGTCCGCGGCCGAACCGTTGCGCTGGGCAATTGCCTCGATACCGTCGAGTTCGCGAGCGAAGCCGACCTGCTGCCCGAGGGTGGATACCCCGCGCTCGAAGGTCAGCGTTCCCATGGCGATTCGCCACCCGTCTCCGGGTTCGCCGACTACGAGTTCCGCTTCGGTTCGAGCATCCTCGAAGAACACTTCGTTGAACTCGGACGTTCCGGTCAACTGGTTGATGGGTCGAACGGTCACACCGGGTTGGTCCATCGGCACGAGGAGATACGACAGTCCGGCGTGCCGCTTGGATCCTGGCTCGGTCCGAGTGAGGACGAAGCACCAGTCGGCGACGTGCGCCAGCGAAGTCCAGATCTTCTGGCCGTTGATTACCCAGCCTTGATCATCGAGGCGCGCCGTCGTGGAGACGTTCGCGAGATCCGAGCCTGCACCGGGCTCCGAGTAGCCCTGGCACCAAAGTTCGGAGACCGTATTGATGCCGGGAAGAAAGCGCTTCTTCTGCTCCTCGGTG
The DNA here is from genome assembly GCF_040547235.1 of Rhodococcus sp. UYP9. Classification (NCBI taxonomy): domain Bacteria; kingdom Bacillati; phylum Actinomycetota; class Actinomycetes; order Mycobacteriales; family Nocardiaceae; genus Rhodococcus; species Rhodococcus sp. UYP9. The sequence continues at coordinate 417,648 of NZ_JBEPPH010000002.1, read as the reverse complement.
CCGAACGCGATGAGCGTCGGGCCCAGCAGTTCCTCCCCGACGTGGCTTACGCGCGCGGGCGCATCGGCCTTGGCGTACTCCTCGTGGAAGATCAACTGCTGATCGAGCGTCGCCGCCCGTCCGCCGTATTCCTCCGGCCAGCCGAGGCACGTCCATCCGGAGGCGGCGAGATGGCGATCCCACGCGAGCCGCTCTTCGAAGGCCTCATGCTCCCGCCCGGGTCCACCCAGCCCACGTAAGGCTGCGTACTCCCCGTTCAGATTCTCTGCCAACCATTGTCGAACCTCGGCGGCGAACTCCACATCGGACGCACCCGAGATACCTTGCCGAACCTGCCCCTGGCTTCCATCCACTTCAGTAGGATAACCTACCAAGCACTTGCTTGTTAACGAACCGCCCGAGGAGATCATGACTACGGAACCGAGCATCGGCCCGGACCCACTCCGACGTGCGGCAGGGCCGACCCCGATCAACACTCGTTACAAGTATTACGAGGCCCCCGGCAGGGCCTCCCGGATCGAACTAGGTAAGGAAATCCGATGAGCGAACCTGTGACATACGAAGTTGTCGACAAGATCGCGACGGTGACGTTGAACAGGCCCGAGTACCGCAATGCGCAGAACTCGGCAATGACCTACGCACTCGACGCCGCATTCACCCGCGCGACCGAGGACCCCGATGTAGCGGTGATCATTCTGGCGGGCAACGGCAAACACTTCAGCGCCGGACACGACATCGGTACCCCCGAACGCGACGTGGACGTTCACTTCGAGAACAAGGCCGTCATGTGGTGGGACCACATCGATCGAGTCGGTGGCGACCAGCGTTTCGCTCGCGAGATGGAGGTCTACCTCGGGATGTGCCGCCGTTGGCGCGAAATCCCGAAGCCGATCATCGCTTCGGTGCAGGGCGCCTGCATCGCCGGCGGACTGATGCTCGCGTGGGTGTGCGATCTGATCGTGGCCTCCGACGATGCATTCTTCTCCGACCCCGTTGTGCGCATGGGCATCCCGGGAGTGGAGTACTTCGCGCATCCGTGGGTACTCGGCACCCGTGCCGCCAAGGAAATCCTCTACACCGGCGACCGCTTCTCGGCACAGCGCGCCTACGAGTGGGGCATGGTTTCGCGCGTCGTACCGCGAGATGATCTGGAGTCGGAGACCCGCGCTCTCGCCGGACGCATCTCGGCGATGCCGCAGTTCGGACTTGCGTTGACCAAGAAGGCCGTCAACCAGTGCGAGGACCAGATGGGAATGCGCGCAGGCATGGACTCGGTATTCGGTCTCCACCACTTTGCGCATGCACACAATGCCGAGGTCGACACCGACTCCCTCGGCGGCATGAACGCCAAGACGATGAAGGAGAAGGGCAAGTAAATGGATCTCGATCTCGATGACTCCACAATTGCGTTCCGCGACAGCGTGCGCGAGTTCCTCGCCGAAAACATCCCCTCGGAGCCGCTCGCCTCGATGGACACGGCCGAGGGCTTCGAGCAGCACCGGCAGTGGGAGAACACCCTCGCCGACGCCCGCCTCTCCGTCGTCTCATGGCCGAGCGCACTCGGTGGCCGTGACGCTTCGTTGCTGGAATGGGTAATTTTCGAAGAGGAGTACTACGCCGCCGCCGCACCGGGACGCGTCGCACAGAACGGCATCTTCCTGCTCGCTCCGACGCTGTTCGAGTACGGAACCGAGGAACAGCGCGAGCGTTTCCTTCCGCGTATGGGACGCGGCGACGACATTTGGGCACAGGCTTGGTCCGAGCCCGAGGCCGGCAGCGACCTTGCGGGTATCCGCTCGAGCGCCAAGCAGGTCGAGGGCGGCTGGGTCCTCAACGGTCAGAAGACCTGGAGTTCACGCGCAAGCTTCGCCGACTGGGGCTTCGGTCTCTTCCGTAGCGATCCCGAAGCGCAGCGCCACCGCGGCCTGACGTACGTGATGTTCCCGCTGACCGCCGAGGGCGTCACGGTGCGTCCGATCCCGCAGCTCGACGGTGAGGCCGGTTTCGCCGAGATCTTCTTCGAAGATGTCTTCGTTCCGGACGCCGACGTCATCGGGCAGCCGAACGACGGATGGCGCGTTGCCATGAGCACCTCGAGCAACGAACGCGGACTCTCCCTGCGCAGCCCCGGAAGGTTCACTGCCGCAGCGGATCGCTTGATCGAGCATTGGAAGCAGAATTCCGATGCCGTGGCGAATTCGAACACCACCGATCGCGTCGTCGACGCATGGATCGGGGCGCGTGCGTACCGCCTGCACACCTTCGGCACGGTGACACGCCTGCAGGAAGGCGGAGCACTCGGTGCCGAGTCCTCGGTCAACAAGATCTTCTGGTCCGAACTCGACGTAGCACTGCACGAGACCGCACTCGACCTGCTCGGCGACGACGGCGAGCTCGACGGCTCCTGGCAGGACGGCTACCTCTTCTCCCTCTCCGGCCCGATCTACGCGGGTACCAACGAGATTCAACGCAACATCGTTGCCGAGCGTCTGCTCGGCCTTCCTAAGGCGGACCGATGAGATTCGCACTGTCCACTGAACAACAAGACTTCGCATCCAGTCTGCGTGAACAGCTCACCGGTTCGGCCGGGGCAGTTCGAGCCTGGAGCCGCGACGAACTCGAGCCGGGCCGCAAGCTTCTGCGCGGACTCGCCGACACCGGCGTCACCGGGTTGACCATCGAGGAGAACCACGGCGGTCTCGGCGCACATCCGGTCGACCTCGTCGTCGGATTCATCGAGATCGGACGCGCAGCAGCGCCCGGCCCACTGATCGAATCCGTCGCGGTGGCCCCGACACTGCTCGCGCCGTTCGGCGACCTCGCCGAGAAATGGCTTCCCGGGATTGCCGACGGATCTGCACTGGCATCCGTGGCAAGTCCTCGCGCACTGGACGCAGACGTCTGCGACCTCGTGCTGCGCGTGAGCGGATCACGGCTCGAGCAGGTACAGACAGGGACTCGTCGCAATTCCGTCGACACTGCCCGCAGGCTGTTCGAGGTTACCGACGGCTCGACGTTGGTCGAGGACCCCGCCGTCGCACAGGCCTGGGATCGCGCGTTCGATTTGGCAGCGTTGGCCTGTTCGGCGCAGCTTCTCGGACTCGGTCGCCATCTCGTGGATACGACCACCGAGTACGCCAAGGGCCGTGTGCAGTTCGGCAAGCCCATCGGCTCCTTCCAGGCGATCAAGCACCAGTTGGCCGACGCACTCATCGGTCTGGAAATGGCAATGCCGCTCATCTACGGCGCTGCTATCTCCATTTCCGACGGCAGCGAAGACGCATCCCGTGACGTGTCGGCCGCGAAGGTCGCCAGTTCCGAGGCTGCCTACCGCGCTTCCCGCGTCGCACTCCAGGTACACGGCGCGATCGGCTACACCGCCGAGTACGACCTGTCGCTGTGGCTGACGAAGGTACGGGCCCTGTACACCGCATGGGGAACCGTCGCTGCTCACCGCGCACGTATCGCGCACGCTCTGGCCGCCGTATGAACGGGGTAGGAGTGTTCACCGAAGAGCAGAACGATCTGCGGGTCATGGTCAGATCACTGCTCGACAAGCGCTCGGACATGCGCGCCGCGATCGACACCGACCGCGGCTACCAAGAGTCGCTGTGGCAGCAATTGTGTGAGGTCGGCATTTCGTCACTGGCAATTCCGGAAGAGTTCGGCGGAGCCGGATTCGGGGCCCTCGAATCGCACGTGGTGCTCGAGGAACTGGGTAGATCCCTGACACCGTCGCCGATGCTCGGTTCGGTCGTACTCGCAGGCCAGGCACTGCTCGTGTCCGGCGACCGCGAGGCCTGTGAGCGTTTGCTCCCCGGCATCGCCGAGGGCAGTTCCATTGCGGCGCTGTGCTGGGCCGGTTCGGTGTGGAGTGACGACGACGTCCCGGTGACCGTCACCGACGGAACTCTCACCGGTGTGGCGGAGTACGTCCTCGACGGTCTGTATGCCGATGTTCTCGTCGTCGCTGCTTCGGACGACGGCACGGTATCGCTGTACGAGGTGGACCCGTCCGCCGCAGGCGTCACCCGTCGCAACACTCCGACGATGGACCCCACGCGTCGACTGAGCACCGTCGAGTTCGCCGGCGTCACCGGGCGCAAGATCGACACCGCGCCCGGCACGCTCGCACAGGTTCGCGATATCGCTTGTACTGCACTGTCTGCCGATCAAATCGGTGCTGCTGCGGCAAGCCTGGACATGACCGTGGAATACAGTCGCACCCGGGTACAGTTCGGTCGCCCGATCGGAAGTTTCCAGGCGCTCAAACACCGCATGGCGGATATGTACGTACTGCTCGAGAGCGCACGTTCGGTGTCGTACGCAGCCGCGCGGTCACTCGCCGAGCAGCTTCCGTCGGCCCACGACGATGCGGGTGTGGCGAAAGTGCACTGCTCCGAAGCCCTCTCGCACATCGCCGCAGATTCGATACAGATTCACGGTGGCATCGCGATCACCTGGGAGCACGACGCACACCTGTACTTCAAACGGGCGCACGGCTCTTCACAGCTGTTCGGGCGACCGAGCGAGTACGTGAGCCGCTACGCTCCCGCCGCGGTGTAGTCGGACCGTCGCCGGCGGACCGAGCCGGCACGGCGAGGAGACTCAGCGGACGAAAATCGCCCCGGGTACACCCGGGGCGATTTTCGTCGTGGCTCGAATTACAACCAGGTGTCCGGAGACGACGCGGTAAGGAATGCTTCGAGATCGTCCCGCCATGGTGCGGGAACGGTCTTGTCCGGTTCGATACCGGTGTACTGGCCGCGGTAGAAGAGCAACGGACGCTCACCGGTGATCTCGCCGAGCGAGTGGACCCGACCGATAGCGATGTAGTGATCGCCACCGTCGAGAACCGTCTCCACCGTGCAATCTATGTGCGCGAGCGAGCCTGCCAGAATGGGCGAACCCAGTTCCGACGGGCTCCACTCGACACCTGCGAACTTGTCCGGCTCACGAGATCCGAAACGCGCACAGGTGTCCTGCTGCTCTTCACCGAGAACATTGACTGCAAATTTTCCGCTTCGTTCGATTGCCGCCCATGACCTGGAACCCTTCGTCGGGCAGAACAACACGAGCGGTGGATCGAGCGACAGCGCGGCGAACGACTGGCAGGCGAAGCCCACCGGGACGTCCTCGTCGACCGTAGTGATGATCGTGATCCCGGTGCAGAATTGCCCGAGAACAGTCCGGAACGTCCGGGGTTCGAAGTTCGCCACGTGTTCACTCACCTATCTGATTCCCACCGAGAAGTCGTGTCCCCACAGGCTCACGGCCGTACTTTCGCGGGCTACCCATTTCTCGTCTTCGACTTGTCTTCCTTCGCAGCCGAATTCGATGTCGAATCCGCCAGGCGTCTTCATGTAGAAGGACAGCATCAAGTCGTTGACGTGACGTCCCAGCGTTGCCGACATCGGAACCTTCTTACGCAACGCGCGGTCGAGTCCGAGTCCGACGTCGTCGGAGTTTTCGACCTCGATCATCAGATGCACGATTCCGCTCGGGGTCGGCATCGGCAGGAACGCCAAGCTGTGGTGCCTGGGATTGCATCCGAAGAACCGCAACCATCCGGGATCGCCGTCGGCGGGCCGACCCATCATCTGCGGAGGCAGACGCATCGAATCGCGAAGTCGGAAACCGAGGACGTCGCGGTAGAACCGCAGTGATGCGTCGTCGTCGTCGGTCGAGAGCACGACGTGCCCCAGGCCCTGTTCGCCGGTGACGAAAGTGTGGCCGTACGGGCTGACCACGCGCCGATGCTCGAGAGCCGCCCCATGGAACGCCTCGAGGGTATTGCCCGACGGGTCCTCGAACACGATCAACTCGTCTACTCGACGGTCCTGAATCTGCTCGGCGGTGCCCTCCTTGTAGGGAACACCGGCGCTGTCCAGGGAACTCCGAATGCTCTGCAGCTCGGCAGCATTGGCAGTTTCCCACCCGGATACGAGCAGTCGGTCCTTCTCACCCGGAACGATGACCAGCCGGGCCGGAAAATCGTCCATTCGTAGGTAGAGCGCGCCCGGGGTGAGGCCTTTGCCCTCGACCATGCCGAGCACCTTGAGCCCGTACTCGCGCCACGCGTCCATGTCGGTGGCCTCGATACGCATGTATGCCAGAGATCGGATACCCATCTCTCAGCTCCCCTCGGTAAGAAATGCAGCGGTCAAACGATTGAATTCCTCGGCCATTTCGACCTGAGCCCAGTGTCCGCATCGACCGAACACATGCAACTGCGCACGCGGAATCGTCTTGAGTGCCACCAGCGCACCGTCGATCGGATTGACACGGTCCTCGCGACCCCAGATCAGCAGCACAGGCTGGCGTAGCTTGTATGCCTCACGCCAGAGCATGCCCTTCTCGAAATCGGCGCCGGCGAACGACTTCCCCATGGCACGCATCGCGGCGATGGACTCCGGGGTAGACGCGGCGGCGTAGCGCTGCTCGAGTAGCTCCTCGGTGATCAGTGACTGGTCGAACACCATCACTTTGAGGAACGCCTTGAGCTTTTCCTTCGACGGCCCCGGCGGAGCACTGAAGTTGCCGAGATGCTTGACACCCTCGGTCGGGTCGGGGGCAAACAGGTTGATGCTCAATCCTCCGGGTCCCATGAGCACCAACCTGCCTGCGTTGGAGGGGAAATCGAGCGCGAATCGCACCGCGGTGCCGCCTCCGAGCGAATTTCCGAGCAGGTGGGCTTTCGCGATCCCGAGATGATCCAGCAAATCCTTGAGCGCAGACGACGAGTGCACGAAGTACTGCGGATGGTCGATCGGCTTGTCGGACAACCCGAATCCGGGCTGGTCTACGCACAGGACGTGGAACTGTTCCGCGAGAACAGGAATGTTGGCCGCGAAGTTCGACCATCCCGACGCGCCCGGCCCGCCGCCGTGCAGCAGCACGATCGTCGTATCGTTTCCGACGCCCGCCTCGTGGTAGTGCAGTTTCATGTCCGGACGAATCTGCGCGAACTTCGACGTCGATTCGTAGGTGATCTCCTGCGTGGCCGCGGTCATACCATCGTGTCCTTGAGCGGGAGGCCGAACTCGCCGCCACCGAACATCTGGTACGCGCGTTCCGGATCGTTTGCTGCATGCACTCGGCCTGCATGAGCGTCCCGCCAGAAGCGTTGCAGCGGAGCATCGTTCTGCAGTGCCGTCGCACCTGCGCTCTCGAACAGAAGGTCGATCGAGGCAACGGATCGGCCGGTCGCACGCACCTGATCGCGGCGAGCTCGCAGCCGAAGCTCGATCGGCACTTCCTCGCCTGCCTTCAACAGTGCGTACTCCTCGGCGACATTGCCCGACAACTGACGCCACGCGGCATCGATGTCGCTGCTGGCCTCGGCGATACGCACCTTCGCGAAGGGATCATCCTTACCGGTCTCGCCGACGAATGCCTTACGCACACGCTTGCCCTGATGCTCGACGTGCGCAGCGTAGGCACCTTCCGCCATTCCCACGATCGGGGCGGAAATGGTGGTCGGGTGAATCGTGCCCCACGGCATCTTGTACACCGGAGCAGTATTGCGCTCGAGCCCTTCGGCGGTGTGATCATTCATCTTTCCGAAGCTCAGCACTCGGTGCGACGGAACGAACTGATCCTCGACCACCACGGTGTTGCTGCCGGTTCCGCGCAGTCCGACGACATTCCACACGTCGTCGATGCGGTAGTCCTCACGCGGGATGAGGAACGTCACGAAGTCGACGGGTCGACCATCCTTGATGACCGGTCCGCCGAGCATCGCCCAGGTCGCGTGATCGCAGCCCGAAGACCACTGCCACGCACCGGATACCCGGTATCCGCCGTCCACGACGTTGCCCGCGCCCATCGGTGCGTACGAAGAGGAGATCCGAACATCGGTGTCCTGGCCCCACACGTCTTCCTGCGCCTGCTGTGGGAACAATGCGAGGTGCCAGTTGTGCACTCCGATGATGGAGGAGACCCAGCCGGTGGATCCGCAAGCACTGGCGATCTTTTTCACTGCGGTATAGAACAACTCCGGGTCTGCTTCGTAGCCGCCCCACTGCGCCGGCTGCAGCAAACGGAAGAAGCCGGTCTCCTGGAGTGCTTTCACCGACTCGTCGGGCAGACGCCGCAGATCTTCGGTCTCCTGCGCGCGCTCGCGCAGGGTTGGCAGTAAGGCGTCGATTCGAGCTAACACCTCGTGGCTGACGATCGGCTCCTGCGTCACGATTGACTCCTACCTTCTCAGTGGTTTCCTAGCAAGACTAGAACACGTTCTCTCATGTGTCGAGAACTCTTTTCCGCGCTTTCACTAGCCATTTCTACCGAAATTCTATAACGTGTTCTAGTAGTAACAGCTCGAGTAGACCGTGAGGGGTTCACATGGCAAAGATCCGAGAGATCGACGTCGGCAGTACACCGACCCGCTACGCACGTGGTTGGCATTGCCTCGGCCTCACCACAACGTTCACCGACGGCAAACCGCACTCCATCGAGGCTTTCGGCACCAAACTTGTCGTCTTCGCTGATTCGGCCGGAAAGATCGCCGTCCTCGACGGTTACTGCCGCCATATGGGCGGCGATCTGACCCAGGGAACGGTGAAAGGTGACGAGATCGCCTGCCCTTTCCACGACTGGCGTTGGGGTGCGAACGGCAAATGCGCGCAGATTCCGTATGCGAGGCGTGTCCCACCGCTCGCGCGTACCAGGACCTGGACGACGTTGGACCAGAACGGCCAGTTGTTCGTCTGGAACGACGCTGAAGGCAATCCGCCCCCGGAAGACGTCGTGATCCCGCGGATCGAGGGCGCATACAGCGACGACTGGACCGACTGGACCTGGAACTCGATGGTCATCAAGGGCGCCAACTGCCGCGAGATCGTCGACAACGTCGTCGACATGGCGCACTTTTTCTACATTCACTATGCCTTCCCGACGTACTTCAAGAACGTGTTCGAGGGCCATATCGCCTCGCAATACCTCAATACCAAGGGTCGTCCGGACATCGGAATGGCCTCGCAGTACGGCGGCGACACCCTGCTGAAGTCCGAAGCCTCGTACTACGGCCCCTCGTACATGGTCAACCCGCTGATGAACAGCTACGGCGGCTACGAGGTAGAGAGCGTCCTGATCAACTGCCACTACCCGATCGATCAGGACTCGTTCGTACTGCAGTGGGGCATCACGGTCAAGAAGCCGGATGGCATCGACGACAAGACTGCAACCAAGCTGGCGAACAAGTTCACCGAGGGCATCAGCGCAGGCTTCCTGCAGGACGTCGAGATCTGGAAAAACAAGACCAAGATCGACAACCCGTTGCTCTGTGAGGAGGACGGACCGGTCTATCAGTTGCGTCGCTGGTACGACCAGTTCTATGTCGACGTCGCCGATGTCGACGACAAAATGACCGGCCGGTTCGAGTTCGAAGTCGATACCAGCAAGGCCAATGAGGCGTGGCAGATAGAGGTCGACGAGAACCTCGCCAAGCAGAAGGCCGACAAGACCGAGAACGCCGACGTGTCATGAGCCTGAGCTGGGCCAAGGCACCGGACTTCGCGCAGGATCCGGAGCGAATCGAGGAAATTCACGCGCAGACGTTGCGCGACAAGGAAAACTATCTCGATTCGTCTCTCGCGCCCGTGGAATGCCGAGCATGTGGAACGAGCGTTCTGGTGCGCAAGAACAGTTCCAAGCAGACCTCGGTGCAGTGGACCACCAGGCCGGCCGATACCTGCCCGGTGTTTCGTGAGGCAGGGAACTCTGCCACGCAGGATTCGTGTCCCCGTATGCAGGACAGCATCGACCACGCGGTGATGGAAGGGATTCTGTCGGTCCCCTCCGACTAGACAGTTCCGCCGTGTAGGGGTCCAGCGTCGCTGGACCCCTACACGTTTCTCACATCGCTTGCCGGTACCAGCGCATGTGCACCTGCCCGACGGCCCGAGAAAACACAGTCCGCGAGCGAGAGTCCGCTGACGTAAGAATTCGAACACAGCCCGACAGCAGTGCGGCCGGCAGCGAACAATCCCGGAATAACCACTCCGCCAGCATTTTTCACACCTCCAGTGTCCTCATCGACAATGAGTCCACCGAGGGTGATCATCGGGCACGGATTCATCATCTTCGCGATCGCCGAGCCGCCAGGAATGCCCGCATCGAAGAGCGTGAACGGCGCCGCGAGGACGGGACGTCGGAAGTCGTCGTGCTTGCCCATCGGATCTGCGATTCTCGACGCGATGGCCTCGTTGTGTCGGTCCACTGTCTCCTGCAGTCCTGCGGGGTCGAGACCGGCAGCGCGCGCCGCTTCTTCGATCGTATTTCCACGCCGGGCCGTGCGCATCAGCCCGGCATTCTGGACTCGCTGGAACCACATCGCTTGCTTGGGTAGTTGAGCTTTGGCGTCCCGCACGAGATCCGCATCGGCGAGCAACCAGCCACGGCCGCCGCCCTTCTCGACGATGGCGTGACCGAGGGCAGCGCCGTAACGAGATTCGTCGACCATGCGCTCACCAGCCCGATCGACGAGCAGGGAGCCGAGGAACGGGACTGCGGGGACGATGAACCGCCAGGCCGAGATGTTGGCCAACTTTGCCGTACCTGCGCCGACGTCGGTGGCCAAGCCGATGCCACTGCCGTCGTCACCTGCCGTTCCGAGTGCAATTCCACCGGTGTATTTCGGTGCGTGCGTCTTCATCATCGTGCGGTTCGCGGCGAACCCACCCGCGCTGAGGATGACGCCTCCACGCGCTCGGATGCGGACCAGACGGCCGTACTTCTTCTCGATCCGAGCGAGTCTGCGCTCGAGCAGGTAGCGAAATTGCGGGGCATAAATGCCCGGCTTCGCGGAGAGTAAGCCGATCCTTTTGTGAGCCAGCCGGATTCGAGCGGGCGCATCCTTCAACGTCCGACTCTCGATGCCTACGACTCGGCCATCCTCGACGACAAGCGAGACCGCGCGAGTCTGCGGTATCAAGTGCACACCCGCATCCCGCGCAGATTTCGCCATCGGACCGTACAACATCTTCCCCGAGGTGCCCTTGCCCTTGGCCCGATGTCCGCGCGGCGCAGGCGTGGCCACCTCTCGAAATTCCCCTGCGGCCTCACTGCCCGAGTAGTAAAGGTAGTGACGATTGGTGGGATACGAAGTCTTGTAAGGGCACAGCGACGCTTCGAACGGCACACCGTGATGGGAAAGCCACTCGATCATCTCCGGGCTCTGATCGCAGAACTTTCGCAGGGTGGCCGGGCTGACGGCGTCGCCGACCTCCTTGGTCAGGTACGCGAACATCTGCTCGGGGCTGTCCTCGACTCCGGCCTGCCCCTGAACGGACGTACCACCGCCGGCGTAGACCACTCCCCCCGAGATCGCGCTGGCACCGCCACCGGCGTACCGATCGAGTGCGATGACGGAACTGCCCGCGGCGACGGCCTCGAGCGCAGCCGCTGCACCTGCCACACCGAACCCGACGACTACGACGTCGGCGTATAGATCCCAGCTCACGTGAAACCTCCCGAACACGAACTGCAACGTGTTTTTGTTCTGGAATCGATTTTCATCAATTCTTCCTGGCAGAAAGCATGGACTGACACCCACATCATTCTATAACGTGTTCTACATGAACAAGCAGGAATACGACATCGTCGTGGTCGGTAGCGGCGCGGGCGGAATGACGGCGGCGCTCACCGCAGCACATCGAGGACTCAGCGTCGTCCTCATCGAGAAGGCAGCAAAGTTCGGCGGATCCACCGCCCGGTCGGGTGGCGGTGTGTGGGTCCCGAACAACGAAGTACTCGAACGCGACGGCGTCGACGACACCCCGGAGGCCGCGCGCGACTACCTACACGCGATCATCGGCGACGTCGTGTCCAAGGAACGCATCGACACCTATCTCGAACGCGGACCCGAAATGCTGAGCTTCGTGTTGAAGAACTCGCCGCTGAAAATGCAGTGGGTCCCGGGATATTCGGACTACTACCCGGAAGCACCGGGCGGACGGGTCGGCGGACGATCGGTGGAACCGACTCCGTTCGACTCCACCTGCCTGGGCTCCGAGGTCGACAATCTCGAACCCGATTACGGCAAGGCGCCACTGAACGTGGTGATCACTCAGGCGGACTACCGGGCGATCAACCTTCTGCGACGCCACCCGAGCGGACTGGCCCGCGTGATGCGCGTCGGGATGCGCTGGATGGGCGCCAAGCTCACCGGCAAGCACCTACTCGGCCGCGGCCAAGCACTGTCCGCCGGACTGCGTGCCGGCCTCCTCGACGCCAACGTGCCGGTGCTCCTCGAGACTCCGATGACAGACTTCCACGTCGAGGACGGCCGTGTCGTCGGCGTCGTCGTGGGCGGTTCCGACTCTGTCATCAGGGCCAAGCTGGGCGTCGTGCTGGCGTCGGGTGGTTTCGAGCACAACGCGGAGATGCGTAAGAAATACCAGCGTCAGCCGATCGGGACCGAATGGACGGTCGGCGCTGCGGCCAACACCGGCGACGGTATCACGGCAGGCCAAAAGCTCGGTGCGGCAGTAGATCTCATGGACGACGCCTGGTGGGGTCCTTCGATTCCGCTGACCGGCGGCCCGTGGTTCTGTATCGCCGAGCGCACGCTGCCCGGCGGCATCATGGTCAACACCGCAGGAAAGCGTTTCCTCAACGAGGCGGCACCCTACGTCGAGGCCGTGCACATGATGTACGGCGGCGAGTACGGCATCGGTGAGGGTCCCGGCGACAACATCCCGACATGGATGATCATCGACCAGCGCTACCGCGATCGCTACATCTTCGCCGGGCTGACCCCGAAGAAGCGGTTCCCCTCTCGTTGGTTGGAGTCCGGTGTGGTCGTCAAAGCCGACACCGTCGCCGAACTTGCAGAGAAGACGGGCATGCCCGTCGAACAGCTCACCGCAACGGTGGAGCGCTTCAACGGATTTGCACGCAGCGGAGTCGACGAGGACTTCCGTCGAGGCGACAGCGGCTACGACAAGTACTACGGAGACAAGACCAACAAGCCGAACCCGAGTCTCGGCGTGATCGACAAGCCGCCCTACTACGCCGTGAAGATGGTGCCTGGCGATCTGGGCACCAAGGGCGGGCTCGTCACTGATGCCGACGCCCGGGTACTGCGCGAGGACGGAAGCGTCATCGACGGTTTGTACGCAATCGGCAACGCCAGCGCCCCGGTGATGGGCCACACCTACGCGGGCCCTGGCGCAACCATCGGACCCGCGATGACGTTCGGCTACCTGGCCGTTCTCGACATGGCGAGCAGGGCGTCTCAGTGAGCATCGATCCCGACCTCGCGATCGGCGCCGAGTTACCGGCGGAAGAGTTTTCGTGGACTGCGAACGACGTGCAGACATTCCACCTGGCGGTCGGGGCCGGTGGGTCCCCCACCGACCCTCGCGAACTCCGCTACTTGGACGACGCCAAGCCGAAGGTGCTCCCGACCTTCGCGGCAGTGGCAGCCACCTTCCACGAGGTCGAAGCACCTCGGGTGCAGTTCCCCGGTGTCGACATCGACCTCGCCAAGGTGGTGCACGGCAGTCAGGGCGTGACCGTCTCCGGTCCCATTCCTGCTGCCGGACAGGCCCGGACGATCACTCGCATCACCGATATCTGGGACAAGGGCAGCGCAGCAGTCATCGTGCAGGAGAAGATCACGACCTCGCTCGACGGCACCGAGCTGTGGCGGGCGAGGTCATCGATCTTCGCCCGAGGTGAAGGCGGCTTCGGTGGCGAGAGAGGACCGTCCAACAAGGCCGTTCTACCCGAACGGGCGCCGGACGCCGAAACTTCGATAGCGATTCTGCCGCAACAGGCATTGATGTACCGCATGTGCGGCGATCGCAATCCACTGCACTCCGATCCCCAGTTCGCTGCCGCTGCAGGGTTTCCCAACCCGATTCTGCACGGTCTGTGCACATACTCGATGGTGTGCAAGGCCGTCACCGACACGGTCCTCGACGGTGATGTCGACGCAATCAGCAGTTTCGACGCCAGGTTCGCAGGCGTCGTCTACCCTGGCGAGACCTTGGCCTGCCGTATCTGGCTCGAAGGCGGTAGATATTTGATCAGCGTCACCGTTCCCGCACGAGAGAACGCGCCGGCCCTCGCCGATGTCGTATTGACAACCCGCTAAACCCATTTCGTATCTTCGAGACGACGGAGTACTCAGCACTATGTCCGATCTGAACCGCCGAAAATTCATCGCCGCAGGCGCGGGCGCACTCGCGGTGGCATCCGTGATGCGCGCCGCCCCTGTGGGTGCCGTGCCTTTCGGCAGCCCTGAAAGCACCATCCCACCACCCCCGAACTTTCCGTCGGGAATTCCCCTCTACCAGCAGCGTTATCAGAACTGGTCGAAGGAGATCATTCTCGACGCCATCTGGACCTGTTCCCCGGCCACACCGGACGATGTAGTTCGACTGGCGAATTGGGCCCATGAGAACTCGTATCGCATCAGGCCGCGTGGCGCGATGCATGGGTGGACGCCGTTGACGATCGTCAACGGCGAGAACCTCGACCGGGTCGTACTGGTCGACACCATGGTTCATCTGAACGGGATTTCCGTCGACCCCGCAGATTCGGATCGTCCTGCAACGGTGACCGCCGGTGCCGGCGCGACCCTGGAGGCGATGCTTCAGCAACTCGAGAACAACGGTCTCGGCTGGGTCAGCGTGCCCGCTCCGGGAGTACTGTCCATCGCAGGCGCGCTGGCCGTCGATGCCCATGGTGCTGCGATTCCGGCCGCAGGTGAGATCCCAGTACCCGGAACCACGTACGGTTCGTTGAGCAATCTGGTGACCGCTTTGACCGCTGTCGTCTGGGACGGTGACGCCTATGCTTTGCGCTCGTTCGATCGATCCGACCCGGAAATTACGCCACTACTGACACACCTGGGTCGCGTGTTCCTGACTTCTGTCACGATGATGGCCGGTGCCAATCCACGTATGCGCTGCCAGAGTTATACCGACATCGGTTGGCGCGAAATGTTCGGCGAACCAAGCGCACCGGGACGGACATTCGAGAGTTTTCTCAAGCAAACCGGTCGCGTCGAGGCCATCTGGTATCCGTTCACCGAGAACCCATGGCTCAAAGTTTGGTCGATCTGCCCCGAAAAGCCTTTGACGGCACGCGAGGTGACCGGTCCGTACAACTACATCTTCTCCGATAATTTGCCCGAGATCGCGTCCGACCTGATCGGACAGCTGACTGCCGGAGTAACCTCCATCGCACCCGCTTTCGGGCAGTTCTTCTACACCGCCACTGTCGGGGGATTGGCTGCGACGGGGTCGAACGATCTGTGGGGATGGGCGAAGAACGTCCAGTTCTACATCAAGCCCAGCACTCTTCTGTTGACCGAGGGCGGTGGAGCGGTCATCACCAGCCGCGACAACGTCGCGCGGGTGATCCACGACTTCACCGTCTGGTTCGAACAACGGGTGTCGTACTACCAATCGATCGGCCAGTTTCCGATCAACGGTCCAGTGGAAATCCGCTGTTGCGGCATGGACGCAGAGTCGGATCTCCTCGTCGATTCTGCTGGGCCACCGACGATCTCGGCAATGCGGCCGCGACCCGACCATCCCGAGTGGGACACTGCCATTTGGCTCAACGTGCTCGGCGTCCCCGGCACACCGGGGATGTTCGCCTTCTATCGCGAGATGGAACAGTGGATGCGCTCGCATTACACCGGCGGCTGGGCGACATTCCGTCCCGAATGGTCGAAAGGTTGGGCGTTCAGCACCGAGCTTCCGTACAAGGATGCGGACGTGATCGAAAACATCCTGCCCGACACTTATCGTGAAGGGGTGCCCGTCAGCGAGAACTGGGACACCGCGCGGGCCACGTACAACGACCTCGATCCACACCGGATCTACTCGAATTCCTTCATCGATCAACTGCTTCCCTGAGTCGAACATCTCACTTTCCCGGCTTCCCACATTCTGCGTTCGAAGTGATTCGAGTTGCGAAGTGTGGGAAGTTGGGCAGTGATGAGAAACCGACGACACGACGCAGTGGAAGGATGCACCGGGTGAAATGGTGGTTGTATCCGATAGTGGCATCGGCCGCATGTATCGGCTACATCTTCACCCCGGATGGCACCGTGTCCAATGTCCTCTACGTCGGTATCGGCCTGTCTGCGGTGATCGCAGTACTCGTCGGGATCGCGGTGAATCGTCCTGTCTCCCGCGCGCCATGGTGGATGATCGCACTCGGCACCTCGATGTGGCTGACAGGGGACGTTGCGTTCTTCTGGATCGAGCACGTCGACGGCCACCTGCCCGTCCCCTCGGTAGCCGATGCCATTTACATACTCGGCTACCCACTGTTCGCGTTCGGACTCTTTCTCCTGGTGCGGCAGGGCTGGCGGCGAGGCGAGTTCGGGCACGTCGCCAACAGTGTGATCGTCATGATCGCGTTCGGCCTCATCCTGTGGGTGCTCGTCATCCCGGCCGACGGCGTGAACGTCTCGACCGCGTCGGGTGTGGCTGCAATCGCCTATCCAGCGATGGACGTCCTCATGCTCGGGCTCCTGGTTCATTTCCTCGGCACAGTTCAGTGGCAGAGCACGTCTTTTCGACTTCTGGCCGCATCGGCGGCGGTAACGCTGGCCACTGACACCACCATGCGCGTCGGTTCGGCCGAGGTACCGACCATGGCCCCCAATATCACCGTCGCCGGTTACGTCGTCTGCTACGTCCTACTCGGAACAGCTGCTGTTCATCCGTCGATGAGATATCTGACAGTTCCCCGTGCACAGCGCGGCTCGCCGAGCACTCTCGAAGCCTCGTTCAGCACGCCCACCACGATCGTTCTCACACTGGCGGTGCTGACGCCGGGCGCAATCATGGCAACCTTTCTCATCCGTGGGACGCCCGTCACCGAGTGGGGGTGGGGAATCATGCTGTCAGCGACGGTGCTCGTTTCCTTGGTGTTCGTTCGAGTCACCGAACTGCTGCGACTGCTCCGTAGGCAGACCGCCACCCTACGATTGGCTGCTCAGACCGATCATCTGACCGGGACGCGTAATCGTCGAGGGTTGGAAGAATGGATCGACGCCAATAGCGGTCCTCTCGCCCTGCTGTTACTCGACGTAGATCGGTTCAAGGAAGTCAACGACACGTTCGGGCACGCGGTCGGCGACGATGTGCTCCGTGCCGTCGCCGACCGACTGGTTGGCGCCGTCGGCACCGGTGGGGTACTCGCCAGACTCGGGGCGGACGAGTTCGCCGTTGCACTCGCCGTGGACGACACACATTCCGAGGCCGTTGCCGCAGCGCACAAGATGCATGCGGCGCTGTGCTGCCCCATCAGTGTCGGAGGTGCGACGCTTCTCGTGGAGGCCAGCATCGGTATCGCACTGAGTGATCGGACCGCCTCGCGAACCGGGACACGTATTGCCTCGGGCAACGAACTATCCAGTGCACGCTCCGACGACTTGGTCCACCGATCCAATCTGGCGATGCAATCGGCCAAGTTGGTGCAACCACGTATCGCAAGCTACGAACCGTCGATGGACCGCGACAGCAGCCGCCAGTTGCATCTGCTCAGTGAGCTCACCACTGCGATCGATGCCCGCGAACTCGAGCTGTACTACCAACTGCAGGTAAATCTCGACTCGATGGAGGCCACCGGGGTCGAAGCGCTTCTCCGATGGAACCACCCTGTCGAAGGCATCATCGAACCCGATCAGTTCCTCCCGATGGCCGAGCACACCGGACTGATCAGGCCGCTGGCCAACTTCGTCCTGAGTGAGGCGTTGGCCCACCGCAAGGAATGGAGCGAAGCAGGGGTGGAGCTCAACGTCTCGGTCAACATCTCCACACGCAATCTTCTCGACAGCACTCTCGTAGAGCAGGTTCGACGCTCGCTCGCCGCCGCCGGCGCCGCGCCCGAGGATTTGACCATCGAGATCACCGAAACCTCGTCGATGGCTGATCCGCTCGTCGCCATCGAGTCGCTGTTGGGCCTGCGCAAGCTCGGAGTCACGCTTGCGATCGACGACTACGGCACCGGGTACAGCGCACTCGCCTACCTGCAGCGGCTTCCCGTGCAGCAATTGAAGATCGACAAGACCTTCGTCAGCGACATGGCACACGATCAGGCTCACGGCATCATCGTCAGATCCACGATCGATCTGGCCCGAACCCTCGGCCTGACCATCACGGCCGAGGGCGTAGAAGACGCCGCCACCCTGCTCGAATTACGTAAGCTCGCTTGTACAACCGCTCAGGGATACTTTGTGGGACGCCCAGTTCCCGCACATCGAATTCCGGATTCGGTCGCGGAGTCGAACGCCAAACTGAAGGAATACACGAAGACATATGAACGATGACGACAACCCGATGTCGGTATACACGGCCATCGCAATGCGACGCGACGTGCGCGCAGAGTTCGACGGCAACTCGGTCGACGACGAGGTATTACAGCGAATCCTGAGCGCCGCACACAAGGCGCCGAGCGTCGGCAACACCCAACCGTGGGACTTCGTCGTCATCCAGAACCCCGACACGCTCGCCACCTTCGCCGCACACGTGGCGCAGAAGCGTCGAGCGTTCGCAGACTCGCTACCGCCCGAACGCAAAGCTACTTTCGATCCCATTCGCATCGAAGGAATCGAAACGAGCTGCACCGGCGTCGTGGTCACCTACGACCCGACCCGAGGAGGCCAACATATTCTCGGACGCGCGAGCGTCGAGGACACCGGCCTGTTCTCAGCCGTCCTTGCCATCCAGAACCTGTGGTTGGCTGCGATCTCCGAACGTATCGGAGTCGGATGGGTGTCCTTCTACGAAGAGGACTACCTGAAAGACCTGCTGGGAATCCCGGACCCGATCCGGCCGATCGCCTGGTTGTGTGTCGGCCCGGTCACCGAGTTCGCCGAGACTCCCGACCTGGAACGATTCGGATGGCGCCATCGACGCCCGCTCGTCGAGGCAGTGCACTACGAGAAGTTCGGCGGCGCGTGAAACAGCTTCTCGTTGCTGTTGCCGTACTCGCACTGGTGACGGGGTGTGCCGCGCAGGACAGCGACAAGCCTGCAGTGACGACGCCCGCAGCAGAGCCTGCCGAAGCGCCCTCGGCACAGACACCGGTGGGAGTGGTGACGCCACTCGCGGGTGCGCCGGAGGGAATCGTCGTCACCACTTCGGGCATCGCCGCCGTCGGCGTACGAGAGCCCGACGGCATTCGGCTGGTCGACGCGACCACCGGCGTCGAGCGTTCCTTCGTACCGACAACCGGCGCACCCAGACACCTGTCCCTCGCCGGACCGGATGGACCGGTCCTCGCACCGCTCGAAGCAAGCGACGAGCTACTCGTCGTCGATCCCGAAAACGGTAATGTCATCACCACGGTGCAGGGAGTCGGAAGACAACCGCACGATGCCGTCACCACCTCCGACGGGACCACCGTTGTCACCAACGAGATGGGCGGCGGCGTCGTGTTCGTTCGCGACGGCGCGGTGACGGCCTCGCTACCGGCAGGACCGGTTCAACCCGGTGGTCTCGCCGCCGTCGGCGAGTACGCTGCGGTCGCCGACGTCCAGGGCAACGGTGTGTGGATCTACAGTGGCCCCGATCAGGAGCTAGTCGCGCAGGGGCCACTCGGAACCAAATTGACGCACGCCACCGCACTGGGTCGAGACCTTGCCGCGTTCGCCGATACCGACGGTGGTGCGGTTTTCATCGAGAGAGTCGACCCGCAGGTCAGCGAAGTCTCTCGCATCGAAGCACCTGGCAATCCCTACGGACTCGCGTACGACCCGCAACGAAAGTTGCTGCTGATCACGCTGACAGAATCGAACACCCTGCGCGTCGTCGACGTCGCAGACCCGGCGGCTCCGCGGCCGATCGTCGACCTTCCGACCGTGCGACAAGCCAATTCGGTTGCAGTCGATACACGTTCGGGCGACGTGCTGGTGACGGGAAGCAATCCCGGTGACGAATCCAGCCTGCAGATCATCCCTGCCAGCGCTCTCACACCCTGAGAATCACCAACCCCAGCTACCGGGGATCCCTTTGAACGGACCCACCACCTCGCTCGTGATCCAGCCTTCGTAGAAGCCGCCCTCCTGAGGGGTGACGCGTTCGCCATCGACCTCGCATTCCAACCGCGAAGGCGAGAACGCCAGATGCCCGGTGATCGGCAGAAACGACGCCGTCGGCTCCTCGTAACTCCACGCGGCGCCGTCGCTCACCGAGTCGGCACCGTGGACGGTCCAGTACGTCGCTGCACCCTTCCACTCACAATGCGTCGACCGGCCCGCCGAGGGCGAGAGTGCCTCGGCGGCAACATCATCACGCGGGATATACCAGGTCGGTGGGTGCGAAGTCTCGAGCACTCGCCACGCATCGCGAGTCTCGGCGATCAGCGTCCCACCGAAGCGCACCGTGATCAATCGATTCGAATGCTCCAACCGAGGTGGTCTCGGATAATCCCACACTGATTCTTGCCCTGGGCCGGGGACCTGCGGTATCACCTTGCTCATCCCTCGATAGTGCCACTCCACCACTGTGAGGTCACTTCTGTGCACAGCTTGACGCCGTCAGGAGGCATCTCGATCATGGGGTATCTCGATCATGGGGCATCGACCGGGTAGAGGTCCTCGATGCGATCCCCGTCGAGGATCCACCTGTCGACACTGTCCAGAGGCTCTCCGCTGCCCACGTCTTCGATGCCGTCCAACAACTCGACGCCCTTTAGTTCGGCACTGCGCTGCGGTTCGGCACTGCGCTGCGGTTCGGCACTGCGCTGCGGTTCGGCACTCTCGTGGCCCTGCGGGTCGGTATCTTCCGGAGTGTCGTGGGCGACGTGAACCAGTGGAGACTGCGGCGAGTACGGAACGATCGACTCGACGTCTCGTGCCGTAGCCACCTCGGGTTGCACGGTCACCTCGGGTTGCACAGGCACTCCGGGCACGACGGCGACCGGTCCGGGTTGAGTCGAGGGGATTCGCACGAGTATGCCCAGCCCGTGGGTGGCAGCGAGCAGGCTGACCGGTGCGACGGTGGCGATTGCAGCGGACAGCGCGGGATGCAGGGTTCCAGTGTTGGAAGTGAAGGCGTGCAATGCATTTGCGCCGATACTGACCAACGCTGCGATGACGAGCACCCACCAGAAGAAGCGCCTGCCGCTACGCTGATCTGCGAATTGAGCAAGTGCGATGACAGAAATGGTGGCCTGCAGAATTGTGCCGTCGACGATGACCGGCCACAACCACGACAGGTTTCGTGGGACTCCGGCCATGGTCGCCAAATCCCACAGTGCGGCGAAGCTCAAGACGAACGACGCGATGCCGATGACGGTGGTGATGACGACAGCGCTGACGAGTGTCGCGCGCAGGACCTTGTTCATGAGTGCACATGATGCAGTACACCACCGACAGGTTCGGACCGATGCTGTGGGCGCGGTTGTTCGGAAGCCACAGCAGGAAGACGACGACGGCGGTGTGTCAGGAGGCGCGAGCAGATCGCGCGGTCGACGCGGCTTCTTTCATTCGCCCTGGCGACTGTCGAGTTCGGCGATGATGCGAGCGGCGATCTCCTGCGGCGGTGGACCGACGTCGACTAGAAGTGCGTTCTCGTCCGGTCCGATCGGCTCGAGCGTCGAGAGTTGGGAGTCGAGGAGCCCACTCGGCATGAAGTGGTCCGACCGAACGTCCAACCGGTCGCCGAGTTGTGTCTTGGTTCCGACGAGATGAACGAAGAGGACCTGCCCTTCGGATCCGTGCGCGAGCACGTCCCGGTAGCTTCGTTTCAGTGCGGAACAGGTGACGATTCCAGGTTCGCCTCGGCGAGTATGCGACCTGATCCAGTCAGCGATCGTGTTTAGCCACGGCAGCCTGTCCTCGTCGGTCAGCGGGACTCCGGACGCCATCTTCGCGACATTCGACGCCGGATGCAGGTCGTCGCCTTCCTGAAAATCCCATGAGAGTGCTCGCGCAAGGACGCCGGCCACTGTGGACTTGCCCGATCCCGACACACCCATGATGACCAGAACCGGATGTGCGCCGCCGGTGGAGTCCGTCAAAACAGATCACCACCCTCGCCACACTCACTGTGGGTTCGAGGGTGGTGATCTCTCACGCCGTTACGATCCATGTAGTCGAGTTTTCCATGACAGCGGTACCCGACTACGTGCGCTACCGAGTTCGGGAAAGGATGAGCCCCGAGGTGGGCACACCGGTGCCCGCAGTGACGAGAACGTTCTCCACATCCGGAACCGGGTTCACCGAAGTCCCGCGAATCTGCCTGACGCCCTCGGCAATTCCGTTCATCCCGTGGATGTACGCCTCACCGAGCTGACCACCGTGAGTGTTCAGTGGCAACCGTCCGCCGAGCTCGATGGCACCGTCGGCGATGAAGTCACGTGCCTCGCCGCGCCCACAGAACCCGAGTTCTTCGAGCTGCATCAATACGAACGGAGTGAAGTGGTCGTACAACACCGCCGTCTGCATGTCCTTCGGGGTGAGCCCGGACTGCGCCCACAATTGATCTCCGACCAGACCCATCTCCGGAAGACCTGTCATCGCGTCGCGGTAGTAGCTGGTCATGATGTATTGGTCCGGGCCACTTCCCTGCGCTGCCGCGGTGATGACGGCGGCCGGATTCGGCAGGTCCTTCGCCCGCTCCGGCGAAGTCACCACGATCGCAATTCCACCGTCGGACTCCTGGCAGCAATCGAGAAGGTGCAGCGGTTCGGCGATCCAGCGTGAATTCTGGTGGTCCTCCAACGTGATCGGCTTGCCGTAGAAGAACGCAGCCGGATTGTTTGCCGCGTGCTTACGGTCCGCGACGGCAACTCGGCCGAAGTCCTCGCTCGTCGCGCCGTAGACATGCATGTACCGACGCGCCACCATCGCCACGAACGACGCGGGTGTACCGAGCCCCTGCGGATACGCCCATCCAGCGTCGACACCCGAGGATGTCGGTGCCGCAGCGAGATGCGGAGCAACCTGTCCGAAGCGTGAGCCGGAGCGCTCGTTGAATGCCCGATACGCGACCACGACATCAGCGACTCCGGTGGCAACTGCCATCGCGGCCTGCTGCACCGTGGCACACGCTGCGCCACCGCCGTAGTGAATTCGGCTGAAGAACTTCAGGTTCGGGATTCCGACGGCCCGTGCAACCGCGATCTCGGTGTTGGTGTCCATCGTGAACGAGGTCAGACCGTCGACGTCGGCGGGCGTCAGACCGGCATCCGTCAGTGCGGCCTGCACTGCCTCTGCAGCCAGTCGAAGTTCGCTTCGCCCTGAGTCCTTGGAGAAATCCGTGGCGCCGATTCCGACGATCGCCGCCTTGCCCGACAAGCCGCTCATGCCGGCCTCCCCCCTGTCAGCTCTGACGATGCCAGTTTCACCTTTGCCACGATGTGATCACCGAGAGAGTCGGAGCCGGTCACCTCGACCGTCACTTCACCGTCGGTGACGGCAGATACCTTCCCGCGCAACGTCAAAGTGTCGTAGGCGTACCAGGGAACCCCCAGCCGCAGACCGATCGAGCGGAAGACCGCGGTCGGGCCCGCCCAGTCGGTCACGAAACGCTGCACCAAGCCGGTGTCGGTAAGGATGTTGACGAAGATATCTTTGGAACCGCGCTCGATTGCCTTGTCGCGGTCATGGTGAACATCTTGAAAGTCCCTGGTGGCCAACGCCGTCGAGACTACGAATGTCGGATCGGCGAAAATTTCGAGTTCGGGCAGTTCGTCACCTACCTGCGCTGCAATCATCGGATCGCCTTCCATGCGGGGAGTGTGAAGTTCTCGTCGATGCGGAGGAATTCGACCTCGACGGACAATCCGACCTCGACCTGGGACGGTTCGATTCCGCGTAGCTCACCGAGTACGCGGACTCCCTCGTCGAGTTCGACAAGAGCAACCACGAAAGGCAGTGTCCGCCCAGGCACTTTGGGTGCGTGATGGACGACGAAGCTGAATACCGTGCCCTTACCGCTCGCGACCACGTAGTCGATCGGCGCGGCCTTGTCCTGCCAGATCGCCGGAATCGGGGGATGCCGAAGCGAGCCGTCCTCGACCCGCTGAATCCTCAGTTCGCCTAGTCGTGCTCCCTCCCAGAAGAACTCGGTCTCCTGGGATACGACCGGACGAATCGCCTTCGAAACGTCGTCGGCGACAGGCTTGGCTTCCGGTGCGAACTTGAGTACCCGGAAGACCATTTCGGCGACGGCCTCATCACCCACGTACCAGATGTTGCGTGTGGTGACGAACCAGCCGAGACCGAGACCGGTCTTCTTCGGACCGACGACATTGTCGAGTTTCGTAGTGACCGTGACTTCTTCACCGAGCTCGAGATAACGGTGATAGGTCTGATCGCAATTGGTCGCCACGACGGAGGTGAATCCGGCGTCGTCGAGTATGCCCATCATCAGCCCGAGCGGGTCGTCGGACGAGCGCGTGTAATGCAATCCGCCCATCGTCCACACCTGAGCCATGGCGGGAGGTGCGACGACACCCTTGTGTCCGGCGGCGACGGCGGCCCCGGCATCGACGTAGATGGGGTTCGCGTCGCCGATCGCTTCGACCCAGTTGTTGATCATCGGTTGATTGATCGGGTCCCGCCCAGCGCGAGGTGCGCATTCCCCCGCTGCCGCAATACGATCCGCTGCTTCGCTGATCGATTCGCTCATCGCACGACCCTGGGCAGCCCGAGGCCGGAGGTTGCGATCAGTTCCCGCATCACTTCGTTGACCCCTCCACCGAACGTGATGACCACGTTGCGCTTGACCTGCTTGTCCAGCCAGGCCATGAGCTTGGCAGTGTCGGCGTCGAGGGGGTTGCCGTGTCGACCGATCAGCTCCTCGGCAAGCCGGCCGACGCGTTGGATCCGTTCGGTGGCAAACACTTTGGTAGCCGAGGCATCGGCGATATCGACCGCATCCGCAGTGGACGAAGCGATCTGCCAGTTGAGCAGCTCGTTGATCCGGAACGTGGCATGGATCTCGCCGAGAGCGCGTCGGACATCGGGCTCGTCGAGCACGCCGTGCTTCTGCGCCCAACCACGCAAGTGCAGGTACAGACCGTCGATTTTACCGGCCGGTCCGAGCATGACGCGTTCGTGGTTCAGCTGCGTGGTGATCAGACGCCAGCCGGCGTTCTCCTCCCCCACCAGCATGTCGACGGGGACCCGCACATCGTTGTAGTACGTCGCGTTGACGTGGTGTGCACCGTCGAGGGTGATGATCGGCGTCCATGAGTATCCGGGGTCGGTGGTGTCGACGATGAGCATGGAGATGCCGCGGTGACGCGAATCCGCAGGCCCCGTGCGCACTGCGAGCCAGACGTAGTCCGCGTCGTGACCGCCCGTGGTGAAAATTTTCTGCCCGTTGACGATGTACTCGTCTCCGTCGCGCACAGCGGTGGTGCGCAGCGAGGCGAGGTCGGTTCCCGCCTCCGGCTCGGTGTAGCCGATCGCGAAATGCACCTCACCGGCGAGGATCGACTTGAGGAACTTGTCCTTCTGGACCTCGGTTCCGTACTTCTGCAGGGTCGGACCGACGGTTTGCAAGGTCACCGCAGGGAGCGGAATGTCAGCGCGCGCAGCCTCGTTCACGAAGATCGACTGCTCGACGTCACCGAACCCGTGGCCACCGAACTCCTTGGGCCACCCGACTCCGAGCCATCCGTCGGTGCCCATCTGTTGGATGATCGCGCGAGAGGATTTGCCGTGCCGCTCGGTCATCATGATCTCCGCGTCCTCGTCGCTGACGAGATCGGCGAAATACGTTCGCAGCTTTCGCTGTAGCTCCTGCTGCTCTCCAGTCAACTCGACGAAGGGTGACTCTCCGGTTGCGTCGGAGGAGACCTCGACCGATTCGAGTACGTCCTCGCGCTGAATCGATGCGCCCACCAGATCGAGCCGGTAAGAGGCGCCACCGACGAGCCTCGCGACGTCCTTCGCAGCCGAATAGTATCGGTGCATCGGATAGGTGACGTCCACTCCGATTCCGCCGTGTAGATGATGGCAGACCTGCATGGCAGCGGGCAGTTCGGCAGCAATCCAATAGGCGAGCACATCGGCGTCACCCGGCCGACTCGGCGTCTCCTGCGAGGCCTGCCACACCGTCGAGACCGCAGCGACATGAATGGTTCGCGCCGTGACATACACGTCGGCGATCTCACCGGCCACGGCCTGAAAAGATGCGAGCGGCTTGCCGAACTGATGACGGCTCGCCAAGTGCGACGCGGTGAGCGCCGCCGCGCCCGCAGCCAGCCCGTCGGCGACTGCGCCGATGGCCGCGATCGCGATCCGATAAAGCTCGGCAATATTCTCGGTGACGAATTGCCCCGGTGCCGAATCGAATTCGATCGCGTACTCGGGGTCGCCACTCGACGACGGGGTCGGCACGAGCCGAACACCCTCCGCGGAGGGGTCGACCAATACGACACCTTCGGAAGTCGGCACCAAGATGCGGTACGCCTGCTCGGCATACGGCACCGCGATCTTGGTCCCGGTCACACGCATGAGATCGCCGTCGGGAACGGCTTTCGTCTTCGGTTCCGCGGGGAACGGCGACCCAGGTTCCATGAGCGCCGCCGTCAGAATGCGGCCCGAGCCGACGGTGTCACGGATAAGAGCCGCTTCCGCCAGTCGCGTGAGCGGGATGATGCCGAACCCGAGCGTCGCAAGTGCCGGTCCGACTGCCGCAGCCTTGCCGAGCTCGGTCAGAACCGTCGCCGCTTCCGGCAATCCGAGTCCGTCGCCGCCGAGATCCTCGGGCAGCACCATCTGGAACAGCCCTGCCTCGGACAGCGCCGTCCACAATGCTTCGGGCTCGGAGTCGCGTGCGAGCAATCCGGAGATCATCTCGGCGACCGTCGATTGATTGGAGTTTCTGGTGAAGTCCACGCCTTGATCCTGCCTACGGAAGATGAACCGAAGAGTCCTTCGGTAGAACCTGTTCTATTTTTAACACCATCGGTACGGATATACCAGCAGTCATCGAGGCAGACCGAGAATCCTCTCGGCAGCGACGGTCAACAGGATCTGTGAGGTACCGCCCGCAATCGACAAGCAGCGAGTCAGCAGCATCTCTTTCGCCAGGGGTCCCTCGACAACCCCGGCCCGCCCCGAGACCTCCAACGCGAATTCCGCGAGATCCTGCCGATGACGTACGCCGACGAGCTTGCGAACGGAGGATTCTGCTCCGGGATCCTGCCCGCCGAGTCGCCGAAGCGTCGAGCGGAACTCGAGCAGGGAACCCACCAGCCCGTTCGCAACGAGCCCGCCCAACGCATTCGCGACACCGGGATCGGTGCTGGACGACGTCGCCTCGACAACGTCCTCGAGCGCAGAACCGAGCGTCGAGCCACTGCTCATCGCAACCCGCTCGTTGGCGAGGGTGGTCCTGGCCAGCTTCCAGCCGCTGTTCAGATCTCCGACGAGGCAATCATCGGGGACGAAGACGTCATCGAGGAACACCTCGTTGAACACGGCATCACCGGTGATTTCTCGCAGCGGCTCGATACGGATACCGGGCGAGGTCATATCGAGAACGAAGTAGCTGATTCCCTTGTGCTTCGGGACGTCACGGTCGGTGCGGGCAAGACAGATTCCCCAGTCGGCCTGCTGAGCGAGCGAAGTCCAAATCTTGTGACCCTTGAGCTTCCAGCCTCCATCGACCTTCGTCGCCGTGGTCCGCAATGCCGCCAGATCGGAGCCTGCCTCAGGCTCGCTGAACAGTTGGCACCAGCGAATGTCCCCACGCAATGACGGACCCGCGAAACGCTCGATCTGCTCGGCAGTTCCGTGTTCGAGAATCGTCGGAACGGCCCACCAGCCGATGACCAGATCAGGAATCTCGAGACCGGCCGCAGCCATCTCCTCCGCGTAGAGCAGTTGCTCCGCTGCACTTGCGTCCCGGCCGTGAGGTTGCGGCCAATGCGCGGCAGCAAGCCCCGACTCGGCCAGCGTGCGCGGAGGATCCTCCGCCTCTGCCACCGCGCGTACCTCCGCGCGAACATCCTCACGCCTGTTCTCGGCCTCGCCGAGGTCGACGCTCAGGTGGCGTCGCACGCCGGCGCGGGTCAATTCCGTCACGCGCATCTGCCAACGAGATGTACCGCCGAGCAACTGCCGGATGGACAGGGCTCGCCGCAGATAGAAGTGCGCGTCGTGCTCCCACGTGTATCCGATACCGCCGAGGATCTGGATCGCGTCCTTGGCGTTGTCCACTGCGGAATCGAGAGCGATCGCGGCAGCCACAGCGGCAGCCAATGGGTGTTCCTCGGCCGCGGAGTCCACTGCCACCGCCGCGTCCCATGCGGCGGCGCGCGTCTTCTCCACCCGGCACAGCATTTCGGCGCACAGATGCTTGATCGCTTGGAAGCTGCCGATCGGTGCACCGAACTGCTCGCGCATCTTGGCGTGCTCGACAGCGGTACGTAGCGCCCACCCGGCGACGCCTGCCGCATCCGCAGCAGCGAGAGTGGCCGCCAGATCGAGAACGTACGACGTCGAGACGTCGGACAGGACCGAATCCGGATCCACCGCGACATCCTGGAGAGTCAGCCGGGCTACCGGAACACTGCGATCGACGCCGAGCAACGACTCGATCTTCAGACCCGGCGTGTCGATTCCGAGCATGCACCAGACCGTCTCGCCGTCGACCGTTGCAGGCAACAGCACGCCGACGCCATCTGCCGCACCGAAGGCGATATCCGCAGTGCCGTCGAGGAGCAAGGTGTCGCCGTCGCGGCGGGCTACGACCGGCGCGTCGGACAGCACTACGGCGCAGGGAAGTGCGCCTTCGCAGAGATCGGCACCCCACCGCGCCGCCGCAGGTCCCGCGCTCCGACCGACCACGAGAGCAGCCAAGGCGCTCGAGAGCACCGGGCCGCCGACGAGGGCTGTCGACGTTTCCTCGAGCATCGCCGCGAGGTCCGCGACCGTGCCGCCGACGCCACCCACCGACTCGGGAACGGCAACGGAGAACACGCCCAGTTCAGCGAGCCCGCGCCAGTGCGAGCGCCAACCCGACTGCTCGTCGGCGCGTAGCGTCCGCATGGGATCGGCAGTGGCAGCCCACGACCGAATCGACTGTTGGACGTCGCGCTGATCGTCGGTGGTGGCAATTGTCACAATGTTCTTCCCTACTCTTCAAGATGACTTTTTTGTCTAGAACGTGTTCTAATACGGTAGCTGGTTCAGAGTCAAGGTGCGAAGGACAACGTCGATGAGCACATCTTCTCGGTCGCGTTCGGCGACCAATGCCGACAAGAACAGAGGAACGGCCGTGAATGAAACCAACACGGCTACACCACTACGTTCGGTCGGCGTCCTCACCGACGACGACCTGAGTTCCAATGCTCAGCGCGAACGCCGCAAGCGAATTCTCGATTCGACCTTGGCTCTCGCCTCCAAAGGTGGCTACGAAGCCGTTCAGATGCGCGCTGTCGCCGAGCGTGCGGACGTCGCAGTCGGAACGCTGTACCGATACTTTCCCTCCAAAGTGCACCTGCTGGTTTCAGCCCTCTCTCGTGAGTTCGAAAAGATCGACTCCCGTCGCAAGCTCCCGCCCGGCCAAACGCCGCAGGAGCGGATGCACCTGATTCTGGGCCAGATCACACGAGCGATGCAACGTGATCCTTTACTCACTGAAGCAATGACTCGCGCTTTCATGTTCGCGGACGCGTCCGCTGCCGCCGAGGTGGACCAGGTCGGCCGATTGATGGACCGACTGTTCGCCAAAGCGATGAGCGACGGCGAGCCAACGGAACTGCAGCTCAGCATCGCTCGCGTCATCAGTGACGTCTGGCTGTCCAATCTCGTCGCGTGGTTGACCCGTCGTTCGTCGGCCACCGACGTCGCCGCTCGACTCGAACTGACCGTCGATTTGCTACTCGGAGATTCAAAGCCCCTCTACTGAGCGTGCGCGTCCGAGTGAGCCGTATCGGCTCGCATCGCCTAGATTCGTTCCGTGACTGCTTTGGATCTACCGGTTGAACTCCGCCGCGCCCTCATGGCCGTGGCCCGGACGCCTCGCCTGCTCGTTGCCTCCGACTACGACGGGACGATGGCGCCCATCGTCTCCGATCCATCGAAGGCATTTCCGCATGCAGAGTCCGTGACCGCTATGCGTGAGTTGGCGAGTCTCGCCGCGACGAAGGCCGCCGTCATCTCCGGTCGCGCCCTCCGCGATCTGGCCACACTGTCCAGGCTCCCGGCCGAGGTTCAACTCGTCGGCAGCCACGGCAGCGAATTCGACGTCGGATTCATCAATGCAATCGACGACGAGGCCAAGCGACTTCTGCAGGATATCGCCGAGGAGATGACCTCGATTGCCGCCCGATTCCCCGGTGTGGCCGTCGAAACCAAACCCGCGAGTGCTGCGCTACATGTCCGCAATGCCGATGCGGCCGACGCGGAAGCCGCTCTCGTTGCGGTGCGCGACGGCGTGTCGCTGCGCGAAGGTGTGCAGGTGACCGAAGGCAAGTCCGTCATCGAACTCGCTGTCATCGTCACCGACAAGGGTGACGCCCTCGACATCCTCCGGCACCAGGAGGGCGCGACGGCTGCGGTGTTCTTCGGCGACGACGTCACCGATGAGAAGGCCTTCACCCGCCTGCACGGCCCCGACATCGGCGTCAAGATCGGCCCCGGCGACAGTCTCGCCGAGTTCCACATCGACAGCACCGAACAGGTCTCACTCGCGCTGGCATTTCTGCTCGAAGAGCGTCGCCGGTGGCTCTCCGGTGCCGATGCTCCACGCATCGAGCGGCTCACGATGCTCGCCAGCCCCAACGCCGTCGCATTGGTGACTCCCGACGCGAACCTGACATGGCTGTGCCACCCCGAACCGGACTCGGCAGCGATTTTCGCGCACCTCCTCGGTGGCAACGAGGCCGGGCACTTCAGCATCGGCCCCAAGCGCACTGCATTGCCGCTGAGCCAGCAATACGTCGACGGCACCATGACCGTCCAGACCAAGTGGGCGAGCCTGCAGGTCACCGACTACCTCCCGCACGATGTCGCAATCGGGCAGACCTCGCTCACCCGCGTCGTCACCGGCAAGGCCACCGCGATCGTGACGTTCGCACCCCGACCCGAATTCGGCAAAGTATGGGTTCAGCTCGAACCCGAAGAGGACGGACTTCGGATCTCCGGCACCGCAGAGCCGATGGTCCTGCGCAGTCCCGGCGTGAAATGGAACGTCGTATCCGACGGCGCGCAACAGACCGCGCACGCCGAGATCGACCCGACCGGTGGACCTGTCGTTCTCGAATTACGTTTGGGCAGCGAGGATCTCGGGCCGTCTGCGCTACCGGAACCGGAGCGACGGGCACAGGCCGAGGCCTACTGGAAGGACTGGGTCGATGTCCTGGACCTGCCGCCACTCAAACGGGATTTGATGAAACGATCCGCCCTGACGCTACGTGGACTCGTTCACGCTGACTCCGGCTCGATCATGGCAGCCGCGACTACGTCGCTACCCGAAGAGATCGGCGGCGTGCGCAACTGGGACTACCGCTACTGCTGGCTGCGTGACGCGGCCCTCACCGCGTCGGCGCTGGTCAACCTCGGCTCGACGGCCGAAGCCGAGGGATACCTCGGATGGATCCACGAGGTCCTGCAGTCCGTGCCTGGCCCGGAACGACTCCATCCGCTGTACACGATCCGTGGTCTCGGTCTGCCGTCCGAGGCCGTCATCGACGAGCTGCCCGGATACGCCGGCTCGCGCCCGGTCCGCGTCGGAAACGCAGCCAACCAGCAGGTCCAGCTCGACGTGTTCGGTCCTATCGTCGACCTCGTCTCTTCCCTCGCGCATGCCCGCCAGTCTCAGGGCATGGCTGGGAAAGAGGCCTTGTCCGACGACGATTGGTCTCTGGTCCGCTCGATGGTCGAGGCTGTCGAGCGCCGATGGGACGAACCCGATCACGGCATCTGGGAGATCCGCGGGACACCCCGCCACCACGTGTACTCCAAGGTCATGGGCTGGATGACCATCGATCGGGCGCTCGCCCTCGCGGCCTCGTTCGGTCGGGAAACCGAACCGAGCTGGGCCAGTCTGCGCGAGCAAATCCACGCCGAGGTCATCGACAAGGGTTGGAACGAAGAAGTCCGGTCCTTCACCGCAGCCTACGAAGGCACCGACCTCGACGCGGCGACCCTGCACATCGGGCTCTCCGGGCTGATCGATCCGTCCGACCCTCGGTTCGCAGCAACCGTGACGGCAACCGAAGCCGAACTGCGTAGCGGGTCGACCGTGTACCGCTACCACCACGACGACGGACTGCCCGGCGGCGAGGGTGGATTCCACCTGTGCGCGGCGTGGCTGGTCGAGGCATACCTACTCATCGGGCAGCGATCCGAAGCAGAGGCCCTGTTCGCCCAACTCGTCAGCGCAGCCGGTCCGACCGGCCTGCTCAGCGAGGAATACGACCCCGTCGCCGAACGCTCACTGGGCAACCATCCCCAGGCCTACAGCCACCTCGGTCTGCTCAGGTGTGCGAGTTTGCTCAGCGCCTGAGCGGGGCCGTATTCGCTTGCCCACAATCGCTCGTACACAATCGCTTGAATGGTCCACTCATACGATCTGTCAGCATGAGGTGGCCATTCAAGCCGTCTCGCCCGTTCGCTTGAATGGTCCACTCATACGATCTGTCAGCTTGAGGTGGCCATTCAAGCGGTCCAGCCGGGGCCAAGCGGTCCATCGGTCCAGCCGGGGTCTAGGCGGGCGGCGGCGCTGCCGTACGACCTTTGACCAACTCGGTCGGCAAGAATTCGGCGGCCATGATGCCCGACTGCGAGGTGGAGAGCAGGAGCGCACCTGCGCGTCGCCCCTTCTCCTCGGCATCCTGACGAACGGTGGTGACGTTTTCGCGAATTGCGTCGTCCACGCCGTCGAAACCGGTAATGGTGAGCTGACCCGGAACGTCGATGCCGGCGACCTTGGCGAAGTTGAGTGCGCCGAGCGCGAGTACATCGGTGGTGCAGAGCAGTGCGGTGGTCTCGCGGTTGGCTTGTAGCGCCTGAGCTGCAGCGGAGTGGCCGGAGCGGGTGGTGTGTTCGAACCGTTCGACGACGGTGAGCGATTCCGGATCGAGGCCGCTGTCCTTCATAGCGTCCTTCACCCCTGCTATCCGCTCCCGTTGGACGTGGAAGTGGCTGCCGGCGAGCCGAGCGGGCGGTACGACCCCGTCGCGACGGTCGCGTCCGAGTCTCATACAGAGAACGGCGATGTGGCGGTGTCCAAGGGCAATGATCTGATCGGCGATCATCTTCATCGCGGATCGATCGTCGATGGCGACGAGTGCTGCCTCCGGCACCCCGCGTGGTTGGTCGCAAATGACAATCGGTAGGTGCCGCTCGCGAACGGCCATCAGGTAGGGGTCGTCGTCGGCAACGGAATAGACGACGAAGCCGTCGACCCCTGCTTGTTGCACGACGGCGGCGGCCGCAGTCTCGTCTCGGTCGGGCCCTGCTGGAATCAGAAGTAGGCCTTGGCCTGCAGCTTCGCAGGATTCGGCGAGCCCGGCCAGGAATGCCATGGCGGCGGGGTCCCGGAAGGAGTAGCTGAGCGCTTCGGTAAGTACGAGCCCGACTGCGCCTGCCTTACGAGTGCGAAGCGAGCGAGCGAGTGGGTCCGGTCCTGCGTATCCGCGGCGTTTGGCTGCCATGAGAACGCGTTCGCGAAGTTCGGGTGAGAGCTGGTCGGGCCGGTTGTAGGCGTTCGACACTGTGGTGCGCGACACCTTCAGGTCGGCAGCGATGGAGGCCAATGTGGCGGGGCGGCGCGGCTCGCTCGACCTGGACATACGGGGACGTTAGCCGGAAAAGGGCGCTGCAGTGAAATTCGGCACCTGGGTACCCGATTCGATCGAGAACCGCCGAATCGCTAGAGTACAACGGTAACCATTTCCAACTAGGCGAATATTTCGCTTCCGCAAGCTTCGACTCAAGGGGTTCCCAGTGCGACAACTCGCCCGCTCGACTACCGCTCTCGTAGGGCTCACCTGCGCCGCCGCACTGGGCATGACCGCATGCAGTTCGGACACGAGCCCATCCAATTCTTCGGCGCCTGCCACCGCGATCGACGGCCCGATCACCATCGTGGCCTCGACCAACGTGTGGGGAAGCGTCGCGCAAGCCGTCGCGGGAGACCTCGCTTCGGTGCAGTCGATCATCGCCGACCCGTCGGCAGATCCGCACTCGTACGAAGCCAGCGCCGGCGATGCCGCGAAGGTGGCCGAGGCGTCGCTCGTCGTATACAACGGTGGCGGATACGACGAGTTCATCGATGACATCCTCGGCTCGGAGGGGAAGGACGTGCCGTCGGTCAACGCGTACGACCTCCTCGGTTCGGACCATGCACACGACGACGAAGAAGCAGCCCCGGACAGCTCCGCCGACTCCACCGAAGGCCACGGCCATAGCCACGGCGACGCCAACGAGCACGTCTGGTTCGACGCCGAGGTTGCCGCATCCACCGCAGAATCGATTGCCGAGAAGCTCGGCCAGCTCGACCCCGACAACGCCGCCCAGTACACCGCGAATGCCGAAACGTTCCATGATCATGTCCATCGCATCACCGACGTGACGAACAAGATCGCCGTCGATCATGCCAATGCTCCTGTCGCACAGACGGAACCGATCGCGCACTACCTGATCGAAGAGTCCGACCTCGACGATCGGACACCCGAGGACTTCAAGAACGCCCTCGAATCGGGCAACGACCCGTCGCCCGCGTCCATCGCGGCTACTCGCGACCTGTTGACGTCGAAGTCCGTTCGGGTCCTCGTCTACAACATCCAGACGCAGGACGCCGTCACCCAGGACATCCGCTCCACCGCCGAGGCCGCCGGAATCCCCGTCGTCGAGGTGACCGAGACGCTGCCCGAGGGCAAGACCTACATCGAGTGGCAGACGCAGGCGGCTCAGGATCTCGAATCTGCGCTGGCGTCGGCATCCTGAGCATGACGACCCCCGAGACTGGGAGTGGAGCCCGCGGAACGACCCCCGAGACTGGGAGTGGAGCCCGCGGAACGACCCCCGAGACTGGGAGTGGAGCCCGCGGAACGGCTGTCGGGTCAGGGCTGGAAAGCTGTAGTTCATGCCTGCTGTAGAACTGCGCGATGCCGGACTGGCGTTCGGGGAGCGCACGTTGTGGCGGAACCTCGATCTCGCGGTGGAGAGCGGTGAGTTCGTGGCTGTCCTCGGACCGAACGGTTCGGGTAAGACGTCGCTTCTGAAGGTGCTGCTCGGCCAGAACCATTTGACGACGGGGACTGCGGCAATTGCGGGAGAGCCAGTCCGCAAGGGCCAGTCCGGTGTCGGTTACATCCCTCAGCAGCGCAGTATCGACGACGGCCTGCCGCTGCGTGGGCGTGATCTCGTCGGTCTCGGTTGGGACGGTCATCGTTGGGGGCTCGGTCTTCGCGGAATGCGTGAGCGCACTCGTGTCGTGCAGCATGCGATCGACCAGGTCGACGCCAATGCTTTCGCGGGTGCTCCTGTCGGGACTATGTCGGGAGGCGAGCAGCAGCGTCTCCGCATCGCCCAGGCGCTGGTCGGCAATCCGACTGTGTTGCTGTGCGACGAACCTCTGCTCAGCCTCGATTTGGCGAATCAACGTCTCGTGTCCGGTCTCATCGATCGGCGACGGCGGGAGCACGACACGGCGGTGCTGTTCGTAACGCACGAGATCAATCCGATTCTGCCGCTGGTGGACCGGATCGTCTACATCGTCGACGGCAAGTTCCGCATCGGCGCACCTGCTGATGTCATGACGACCGAAGTGCTCTCGGAGCTGTACGGGACCGAGGTGGAAGTTCTGAAGGTGCGTGGGCGGCTCGTCGTCGTCGGCACCGGAGATTCCATCGACGCTCTCGGCTCTGCGGGTGCGCACCATCCACCGACCGAGGATCTCTGAATGAACGAGAAAGTGGTCGACGCCCTCTCCAAGATCTTCGACTTCAGCACGACGGCGAACTTGTTGAGCTACGACTTCGTGCAGCAGGCACTCCTCGCGGCGGCCATTCTCGGTCTCCTCTCCGGTGCGCTCGGGCCGCTGATCGTCAGTAGGCAGTGGGCGTTCGCGGTGCACGGTTCGAGTGAATTGTCGTTGACCGGCGCCTCGGCAGCTTTGCTTGTCGGTATCACTGTCGGCCTCGGAGCTATCGTCGGCTCGGTCGTCGCCGCGGTGATGTTCGCTCTACTCGGCTCCAAGGCTCGTGATCGCGACTCGGTGATCGGTGTCATCATGTCGTTCGGGCTGGGATTGTCGGTGTTGTTCATCTGGCTGTATCCGGGCAGAACCGGCACGAGCTTCTCGCTCCTGATCGGTCAGATCGTCGGCGTCGGGCAGAGCGGTATTCAGCTTCTGCTGGTGTGCGCAGTGTTGGTCCTCATCGTGCTCGCGATCGTCTACCGTCCACTGTTGTTCGCCAGCACCGACCCGGAAGTTGCGCTGGCGCGCGGAGTCCCGGTCCGTGGGCTCGCCGTCGTGTTCGCAGTTCTCGTCGGAGTCGCGTGTGCGCTCGGCGTTCAGATCGTCGGTGCGCTGCTCGTGCTGTCTTTGCTCATCACGCCCGCGGCCGCTGCCGCGCGTGTGACTGCAAGCCCGCTCAAGGCGACACTGTTGTCCATTCTGTTCGCCGAGATCGCAGCTGTGGGCGGCATTCTCCTCTCGCTCGCACCCGGTGTTCCCGTCTCGACATTCGTCACGACCATCTCGTTCGTCATCTACCTCATCTGCCGCGCGGTGGGGTCTCGCCGAAAGGCCGACTCCGGTCGCATCGTTGTCGCCTAGACTTGAAACCGATGACGTCCATCGATATCAACTCAGACCTCGGCGAGAGCTTCGGAACGTGGAAGCTCGGTAACGACGACGCAATGCTGGCCGTGGTGACCAGTGCCAATATCGCATGCGGATTCCATGCGGGTGACCCACAGACGATCCTGGCGACCTGCCGAGCAGCCGCAGGTAAGGCCGTCCGTATCGGTGCTCAGGTCGGCTATCACGACCTCGCCGGCTTCGGACGACGCTTCATCGACATCGAACCTGCCGATCTGACTGCCGACGTGCTGTATCAGATGGGGGCCCTCGACGGACTCAGTCAGGCAGCAGGTTCGGCCATCGCCTACGTCAAACCGCACGGCGCGCTCTACAACGCCATCGTGACGCATCGGGATCAGGCGAAAGCGGTTGTCGACGCCGTCCGAATCTACGATCCGACCCTCCCCGTCCTCGGTTTGGCGGGCTCGGTGTTCCTCGAGGAAGCCGAGGCTGCCGGTTTGCGGACCGTGGCGGAGGCCTTCGCCGACCGTGCGTACACACCTTCGGGTGAGTTGGTCTCCCGGCGTGAGGCCGGCGCCATCCTGTCCGATCCTGCCGTGGTCGCGGCCCGCATCCTCCAACTCGTGAAGGAAGGGACAGTCGTGTCGATCGACGGCACCAGCATCGCCGTCTCCGCGGAATCGGTGTGTGTGCACGGAGACTCTCCAGGCGCGGTCGACATGGCCGTCGCAGTCCGGAAGAGCCTGTCCGACAACGGTATCGCGATCTCACCCTTCGTCTGATGATCGTCCGAGATGCAGGTGAACATGCCGTACTGATCGAGTACGGCGACCTCCGCGAGACGATGGCCTTCTTCCGTTCACTGCACGCGACAGCCCCCGCCGACGTCGAGGATCTGGTCCCGGCCGCCCGGACAGTTCTGGT
Organism: Rhodococcus sp. UYP9; assembly: GCF_040547235.1. NCBI lineage: Bacteria > Bacillati > Actinomycetota > Actinomycetes > Mycobacteriales > Nocardiaceae > Rhodococcus > Rhodococcus sp. UYP9. The sequence goes on along the minus strand of NZ_JBEPPH010000002.1, from coordinate 380,002 downwards.
GCGATTCCGGGGCGAGCGAGAACGGATCGTGACGTGGATTCGTTCGGCCGAACCAGTACCAGAGGACAGTGAAGCGAAGGCCGACGCGATGACGATTGCGGTCAGGTACGACGGTCCGGATCTCGACGATGTTGCCAGACACACCGGTCTGTCGACGCCGGAAGTCGTGGCAGCGCACACGGGTCGGATCTGGACCGTCGCATTCGCAGGGTTCGCACCCGGGTTCGGCTATCTCGTCAGCCCCGACGACCGCCTGCATGTTCCTCGCCGATCCGAACCTCGCACTTCGGTCCCTGCCGGTTCGGTCGGACTTGCCGGTGAGTTCTCCGGAATCTACCCGCGCAGTTCCCCAGGTGGATGGCAGTTGATCGGGACCACCGATGCGGTCCTGTGGGACGAGGGCGGCTCGCCCCCCGCGCGGCTACAGCCCGGCACGAAGGTCAGGTTCCGACAGTCGTGAAAGCCGTCGCGATACTGCGTCCCGGGCCACTGTGCACAGTGCAGGATCACGGCCGTCCCGGTCACGCGTTGATCGGCGTCGGAAGATCCGGCGCTGCCGACCTCCGCTCGCACGACGCTGCCAACAGGCTGGTAGGCAACACCGTCGAGGCTGCAACACTCGAGGCAACGATGGGCGGTGTGGTGATCCGCATGCAGGGATCGGTCGTCGTAGCGGTCACCGGCGCTTCGGGCAGTATCACCGTCAACGGCATCGCGGGGGCGATGTACAACACGCTGTATCTGTCCGACGGGGACGAATTGTCAGTGGCGACACCGACTTCGGGACTCCGCAGCTATATCGCTGCGCGCGGCGGATTCGACGTCGCCACGGTTCTCGGGAGCAGGTCCACCGACACGATGTCGGGGCTGGGTCCGCCGCCACTGAGGGAAGGCGACGTCCTCGCGATCGGTGATGCGCAGTCACAGTGGCCTGCAACGGAATTGGCGCCGCCCCCGGACCGCGCCGGGCACATCGAAGTGTCGGTGAACCTAGGTCCGCGCCAAGACTGGTTCACCTCCGAGGCACTCCATGTCCTGGCGAGCCAGATATGGACGGCAACCATCGATTCGAATCGCGTCGGGGTCAAGCTCGACGGTCGGACGCCACTGGAACGAGCGCGGACCGACGAGCTACTCAGCGAGGGCATGGTCCCCGGCGCCCTTCAGGTTCCACCGAACGGCAAGCCCGTCCTCTTCCTCGCCGATCACCCGGTGACAGGCGGATATCCCGTCATCGCCGTCGTTCGAGACACCGATCTGCCATCGATCGGCCAACTGCGGCCCGGGGACTCGATACGGTTCCGAGTGCACTAGTCCCTAAGGGGCGTCCCGTCCTATCGACGACGCTGACGCGCGATATCGGCCAACACGACGCCCGCTGCCACCGAAGCGTTCAGCGATTCGACCGGACCTGCCATCGGGATGGACAGAATCGAATCGCAGGTTTCGCGAACCAGACGTGAGAGACCCTTGCCTTCGGATCCGACAACCACGGCCAGTGGGCCGGTGCCGTCGAATTCGTCGAGCGTGGTGTCGCCCTCGGCGTCGAGACCGATGATGGTGACGCCCTTGGACTGCCAATCCTTCAACGTCCGGGTCAGGTTGGTGGCGCGGGCAACCTGCAGTCGCGCCGCGGCACCTGCGCTGGTGCGCCACGCGACGGCCGAGACGCTGGCGCTACGACGCTGCGGGATGACGACCCCGTGTCCACCGAACGCCGCCACCGAGCGCACGACAGCGCCGAGGTTACGAGGGTCGGTGATGTTGTCGAGAGCGACCAGAAGTGCCGGTTCCTGGTGCGAGCGAGCCGTGCTGATCAAGTCGTCGGGGTGGGCGTACCGATACGGCGGAACCTGCAAAGCGAGACCCTGGTGCAGACCGTTCGCGCTCAGCTTGTCGAGATCCGAACGCGGAACTTCGAGAATGGAGATACCGGCGTCGGCCGCACGCTGGACGCTTTCTTTCAGCCGCTCGTCACTGTCGGTGCCGACGGCAACCCACAGGGCCGTCGCTGGAACTCCCGCGCGAAGGCACTCCACGACGGGGTTACGGCCCAGCACGACCTCTGGCGCGTCGTCGTTCTTCCGAGTCGGGACGCGGGTGCTGCGACCACGGCTGTCGCCACGTGACTGGGCAGACTTCTCCGCCATCTTGGCGCGACGCGCAGCTGGATGCTTGGTCCGCTCCTCAGCGGGCGGAGTGGCGCCGCGACCTTCGAGGCCTCTGCGCCGATTCCCGCCGGAGCCCGCGACCTGCCCCTTCTTGGTGCCGGTCTTGCGTATCGCGCCGCGCCTACTTGAATTGCCTGCCATCACTGCCCTGCTTCGTCGTTACTGCGTGTTGCCCCGACGGACCATTCCGGCCCGTTGGGGGTATCTGTCACGTCTATGCCTGCCTTGGCGAGGCGATCTCGAATCGCGTCCGCGGCCGGCCAGTCCTTGTCCACCTTGGCTTGTGCTCGACGCTGCAACTCTGCATCGACCAACACTCCCAGGGCTCCTTCTAGGGCGTCGGTGTCGCCGGAGCCACCAGCCCAGTGCGGATCCAGCGGATCCACACCCAGAATCGACAGCATCGCACGCACCTGCCCGGCATGCTCGACGGCGGATTCGAGGTCTCCGCCTTCGAGCGCGCTGTTGCCCGCCCGCACCGTCGCGTGTAGCTCGGCGAGCGCCTTGGGAACTCCCAGGTCGTCGTCCAGCGCGGCGGCGAATCCGTCGGTCCAGGTGCCGAGTGGTACCTCTCCCGCTCGCTCGACCGTCCGTTTGACGAATCCTTCGATTCCTCGATAGGTCACCGCTGCCGTCTGCAACGCGTTGTCCGAGTATTCGAGCATCGAACGGTAGTGCGCACCACCGAGGTAGTAGCGCAACTCCTGTGGTCGCACGTGCTGGAGAACATTGGGTACAGACAGGACGTTGCCGAGCGATTTCGACATCTTCTCGCCGCCCATCGTGACCCAGCCGTTGTGCAGCCAGTATCGACTGAACCCGTCACCTGCCGCCTGGCTCTGCGCTCGCTCGTTCTCGTGGTGCGGGAACACCAGATCGAGACCACCGCAGTGAATATCGAAGTCAGGCCCAAGGTAGGTCTCTGCCATCGCCGAGCACTCGAGATGCCAGCCGGGCCGTCCACGACCCCACGGTGTCGGCCACGATGGCTCGCCGGGCTTCGCTGCTTTCCACAGCGTGAAGTCTCGGGGATCACGCTTACCCTCGGCCGCGCTCTCGCCCTGATGTACGTCGTCGAGTTTGTGCCCGGACAGCGCCCCGTAACTCGGGAAGCTCATCACGTCGAAGTACACGTCACCGGCGGAGGCGTACGCGTGCCCGGACTCGATCAATCTGTCGATCAACTCCACCATCTGGGTGATGTGTCCGGTTGCTCGCGGCTCGACCGACGGAGGTAGCACCCCGAGCTGGTCGTAGGCCCAGGCAAAGGATCGTTCGAACGTCGCGGCCCACTCCCACCACGGCCGTCCGGCGTCGCGCGCTTTGTTCAAAATTTTGTCGTCGATGTCGGTGACGTTGCGGACGAAAGCGACGTCGACCTCGTGGGCGAGGAGCCACCTGCGAAGGACGTCGAATGCGACACCGCTACGAACGTGGCCGATATGAGGCTCACCCTGGACTGTCGCCCCACACAGGTACACCGACGCATGGCCAGGGACCAAGGGGGTGAATTCCCGCAAGGCCCTCGTCTCGGTGTCGTAAAGGTGAAGGGTCACGACTCGCCATGCTACCGGGGGTTTTACTCGCTCATGACAAGTGCCGTCGCAACGGCGGCAATTCCTTCGCCTCGACCCGTCAATCCCAATCCGTCGGTGGTGGTCGCAGACACCGAAACGGGGGCTCCGAGAATCGCCGACAACGTCTCCTGCGCTTGCACGCGGCTCGGCCCGATCTTCGGTCGATTTCCGATGATCTGGACTGCGGCGTTACCGATACCGAAACCGTGTTCGGTAAGAAGGCGACGCACCTCGGTCAGCATTGCCGCACCGCTGACGCCGTCCCACTCTGGCCGCCCGGTCCCGAAAACCGAGCCGAGGTCACCGAGACCTGCCGCGGACAGCAGCGCATCGCACAGCGCGTGGGCGGCGACGTCACCGTCGGAGTGGCCTTCGAGCCCGTCACCGTCCTCGAACAGCAGGCCCGCGAGCCAACACGGACGCCCGACCTGGATCGGGTGCACGTCTGTTCCGATGCCGACTCTCATGCATTCTCCTGTGCTGTGATCGCCTCTGCGAGCAAAAGGTCGTGTGGAGTGGTGATCTTGAATGCGAGCAATTCACCGGTGATCGTGTGCACCGTCTCACCGAGGCGTTCCACCAGGCCCGCGTCGTCGGTCGCAGAATCCGTGGATTCGGCGTAGGCGCGGATCAACAGATCGGCGCGAAATCCCTGCGGGGTCTGAATTGCCCGGAGTGAGCTCCGATCGGGAGTCCCGACCACCGCGCCCGTGAGATCGACCGACTTGACGGTGTCGGTAACCGGAACTGCGGGTACGACGGCACCGCGTCCAGCGCGCACCTCGGCGACCACCCGAGAAACCAGGGTGGGCGGAGTGAGCGCGCGCGCAGCATCGTGAACCAGCACGATAGCTGCGTCTCCGGCGACCGCGAGACCGCAACGTACCGAATCGGTACGTTCGTGAGCCCCTTCGACCACTGTGACGGTGGGTCCGAGGAGCTCACGCGTGTGCTCGACCAGATCGGCCGGCACGATCACAACAATTCGGTCGACGGCGCCTGACGCTGTCAGGCCGTCGACCGAATGTTGCAGAAGGGTTCTACCCTTCAAAGTCACATATGCCTTCGGCATTCCTTGTTGGAGCCGAAGGCCCTGGCCCGCCGCCGGTACGAGCGCGACGACCGGGCCAGCATGCACGCTGGTCACACCTAGGAGGCTGCGGCCAGTACTTCGTCGAGAATGATGTCGGCCTTGGCCTCATCCGTTCCCTCGGCGAGCGCAAGCTCTCCGACCAGAATCTGACGCGCCTTGGCCAGCATGCGCTTCTCGCCTGCAGACAAGCCGCGATCCTGCTCACGACGCCAGAGGTCACGAACAACCTCGGCAACCTTGTTCACGTCACCGGAAGCGAGCTTCTCGAGGTTCGCCTTGTAGCGTCGCGACCAGTTGGTGGGCTCTTCCGTGTGCGGTGCCCGAAGCACCTGGAAGACCTTGTCCAGACCTTCTTGGCCCACGACGTCACGAACACCGACGTACTCGGCATTGTCCGCAGGAACTCGAACAGTGAGATCACCTTGCGCAACTTTGAGAACCAGGTACTCTCTCGGTTCACCCTTGATGGTGCGGGTTTCTATCGCTTCGATTAACGCCGCTCCGTGATGGGGGTAAACGACGGTCTCTCCGACCTTGAAAATCATGTGTCCCGTGCCCCTTTCGATTTTGCCAGTTTACCACGCGCTCAGATCAACGGCGCAGGTCAGGGGCATAACGCAGTCTTTTCAGGGGTTGACAGCCGCCGGTTAACGTGTATCCGCGGCCCCTCAGGTGGGTGTCCCGGCGCCCTCCGTCAAGGTGGTCCAGGTAACAGCAAACACCGGTCAACACGCCGGTCGGAGCCCGATACCGCACGTTCCGGACGCCCCAGAGGTCTACCCTCGAAAGCTGACTACTACTCTGCCTAGTGGACCTGGAGCTACCGGCCTAGGCTCGGCAAAGGCACTGGCCCGGAACCGCATCGGCACCCCCGGACACACCGGCACAACTGGAGGACGACCCGTGACTGCGTTCAACGCTGCGACCACGCACCGAAAAACCCGCCTGTGGGCAACCGCTCTCGCGGCAGGCGCAGCACTGACTCTGACTGCCTGCGGCTCCGGCCAAATTTCTCAGACCGCCCAGCAGGTCTCGGCCGTCAATGGAAACTTCGCCAATGTCGGCGACATCTCACTGCGCAATGTGCATGTGGTGTACCCGCAGAGCGAGGAGTACTCGATCGAGCCGGGTGGCAAAGTCGAACTCGGCTTCGTCGCCGTCAACAACAGCGCGACGACCCCCGATCGCCTCACACGGATCTCCACGACAGCGGCGTCCTCGGTGACGGTCGGCAAGGAGCCTGGCGGAAGCGAGATTGCACCGTTGACCGCCCTCGGGGCCGGAGCGCCCACCGGCACCGAGGTCGATGACGAGCTGATCCCCTTGCAGATGATCGTTGTCGAACTCAACAGCATCAGCGAGGACGTTCGCCCAGGCCTGACGGTTCCCGTCACGTTCACGTTCGAAGAAGCCGGTGACGTCGAGGTTCTCGTCCCCGTCGATGCAGGCCCGGTTCTCCCGCGCGATGTCTCGACCAAGTCGCCCGTCGAAGCCGAGGCACACAGCGCCGAAAACCGCGTCGTGGAGACTCAGGTCGAAGAAGGCGCCGACGGCAACAACTGACGTTTCTGTCAGTACCGTCCTCTAGCGTTCGCCACGTGGCCAAACTGAAGACGAACTACCGATGTTCGGCCTGCAGGCACACCGTAGCCAAATGGGTAGGCCGTTGCCCGGAATGCGGTAGCTGGGGATCGATGGACGAGGCGCCCGTGCTGACTCCGGTTGCAAGCAGACCGGGCGCATCAGGTCTGGGCGCCGGCAACACACGGTCGGCGACCACCGCGATGATTCCGACTTCGCCTGCAACCGCCCTCACCCAGGTCAGCAGTAGCACTGCACAGGCGAACTCGACCGGTATCCCGGAGTTCGACCGCGTACTCGGCGGTGGACTGGTCCCCGGCTCTGTAGTACTGCTCGCCGGTGAGCCTGGGGTGGGCAAGTCGACGCTCCTTCTCGAGGTCGTGCACCGCTGGGCCCGTACCGGTGAAGACCGGCGTGCGCTCTATGTCACGGGCGAGGAATCCGCTGGTCAGGTTCGGTTGCGGGCAGACCGGACAGGCGCGGTCCACGAACGCGTCTTCCTCGCCGCAGAATCCGATCTTGCGACGGTGTTCGGCCACGTAGAGCAGGTCGCGCCGAGTCTGCTGATCGTCGATTCGGTCCAAACGATGCTTGCCGCGGACGTCGACGGGGTCATCGGCGGTGTCACCCAAGTCCGCGCGATCACCAGTGCGCTCACGTCGCTGGCGAAGACGACCGGCGTCGCCGTCCTCCTGATCGGTCACGTCACCAAGGACGGAGCCGTCGCGGGTCCGCGTTCACTCGAGCATCTGGTCGACGTAGTTCTCCATTTCGAAGGCGACAAGCACTCCACTCTCCGCATGATCCGCGGGGTCAAGAATCGCTTCGGTGCTTCCGACGAAGTGGGGTGCTTCGAACTGCGGGATACCGGCATCGAGGGCATCACCGATCCGTCGGGCCTGTTCCTGCATCACCGCACCGACGCGGTACCCGGGACGGCCGTGACGGTCACCATGGACGGTAAGCGTCCGTTGCTCGCCGAAGTGCAGGCACTCGTCGTCGATACACACATGCCTTCCCCACGTCGAGCCGTGAGTGGCCTCGACCATGCGCGAGTAGCCATGATTCTGGCCGTCCTGGAGCGACGCTGTGGGGTGAAAGTTGCACGGAGCGAGGTCTATGCGGCAACGATCGGCGGAATGCGTACCAGCGAACCTGCTGTGGACCTGGCACTCGCGGTGGCAGTGGCGTCGGCCGTGACGGATCGTCCGATACCTACAGGGCTCGTCATCCTCGGCGAGGTCGGGTTGGCGGGAGAAGTCCGTCGGGTATCTGGGCTGGGTCGACGCTTGGCCGAGGCGGCGCGGCTCGGTTTCACTCACGCCATCACCCCCGAACACGACGACACCGTGCCGAAGGGAATCGAAGTCCGCACCGTCACCAATCTCGGCGAGGCACTCGATTACGCACATATGCGGACGGTTTGATCAACTCCCGTAGCCTCTAGCTGCGAGACTGTGAGACACCACTGTTGTAGAAGTAGTGCCGATGCAGCCGACAAGCCGTTGTGGAAGTAAATGCTGGGACGAGGGGACGAACGTGGACGAGAACGCACGCGATGCCAGTGCATCCCCGGCGCTACGTGAAACCATCGCCCGGTTAGCACCGGGCACAGCCCTGCGCGACGGGCTGGAACGAATACTTCGAGGCCGTACCGGCGGTCTCATAGTCCTCGGCTACGACGAAGAAGTCGAGAAGATCTGCGACGGCGGATTCGAACTCGATGTCGAGTTCGCGCCCACCAGGCTGCGTGAACTCTCCAAGATGGACGGCGCCGTCGTCCTGTCCACGGACGGCAAACGAATCGTCCGCTCCAACGTGCAGCTTGTGCCGGATCACAAGATTCCTACAGTCGAATCAGGAACGCGGCACCGCGCCGCCGAACGTACCGCCATGGAGACCGGATACCCGGTCGTCTCGGTCAGCCAGTCGATGAGCATCGTCAGCGTCTACGTGGCCGGAGTTCGACATGTCATCGAGGGCTCGGCAACCATCCTCTCGCGTGCGAATCAGGCCGTAGCAACGCTCGAGCGCTACAAGCAACGTCTCGACGACAACACCCGTCAGCTCTCGGTCGTGGAAATCGAGGACTTCGTAACACTGCGTGACGCACTCACGGTCGCTCAGCGTTTGGAGATGGTTCGCCGGGTCTCGGTCGAAATCGAACAGAACGTCCTCGAACTCGGCACCGACGGCAGGCAGTTGGCGCTGCAGCTCGAGGAACTACTCGGCGACAACGACGTCGACCGTCAGCTCGTCGTCCGCGACTACCTTGCCGGCCCGGAACCGTCGACGACGGCAGCCGTGGAGAAGGCCTTGGCTGCTCTCGACAAATTGACCGACGTCGATCTGCTCGACCTCACGACGCTCGCACGCGCGTTCGGCTACCCGGCGACCATCGAAGCACTCGACACTCCGATGAGCCCCCGGGGATACCGTGTCCTCACCCGGGTACCGAGGCTGCAGTTCAGCCAGATCCATCGACTGGTCGTCTCGTTCGGCACGCTGCAGGGGCTTCTTGCCGCAACAGCGGCAGACCTGCAGTCGGTCGATGGCATCGGCGGATTGTGGGCGCGCCATATTCGTGAAGGGCTTTCACGTCTGGCCGAGTCGTCCATCGCGGGCCCGTTCGACTGACCGGACCCGCACCGGATCAGGTCATGTTGAACGGCTCGGGAGAGCTACGCAGCTCACCGAGTTGAGCGATCACCTTGTACGAGCCGACGCCGACAGGTATCCGCTCCTCACCACAGCCGGGAACCGAATTGGTACCGGACCACTTGACCGTGAACCCAGCCTGCTCGCCGGGCTTGAACGTCCGCAGATCGGATTGCGCGTCGGGGAAGCAATCGGTGTTCGACCAGATCCGCAGATCGTCGAGCGTGTACACGAGGGCCTGCTGCAGACCTGCACCCACGTCGCGCTGGCACTCCGTGGAACTGATGTTGGTGATGACGACGGTGAAGCCTGGCTCTTCGCCGACCTTGTACGACGCTTTGTCCGGCGTCGCCTTGATGGCGAGGCTTTGATCCGAGCACTGATTGCTCGGGACGGCAGCTGCCCCGGCCGGCTTCGAGGGCGTCGTGGACGCTCCGGTGCTCGCCGGCTTACCACTTCCGGATCCACCCGATGCCGATGCGCCGGAACCAGCGCCCGAACCGGCCGAGGATGCACCCGACTCCTTCGCGGCGGAGGCACTCGGCGTTGCGGCCGGACCCGGCGAAGTCACGACACCTGCCGGCTCCGCCTGCGGCGGTTCTTCGCTGCCACCACTGAGAGAGGAGATGAACCACACGATCAAACCCAGCACCACAACAGCCGCACCGATGGCGAGTGCGCGACGACGCCAATAGATTTCGGGGGGCAACGGCCCGCTTGGTTCCAACACAGACCAACCGTAGGCGTTACGCAGCTACGATTCTCTGAAGCGCCTACGGCGTGTCGCCTTGTAGGTCACGAAGAAACCGTCTGAAAAGACGAACAAGCTCAGGGAAGCTCGCCGATATCGCCGATTACCCCACGCAAGCGAGCGTTACCTTCGGACAACTGATAGGTCAGGCCGACGATGGCAACTTCCCCGGCGTCGACCTTCTCCGCGATGATCCGCGACCGCTGCATCAACAGATTGCCGGTCTCCTCGACGTGCCGTGCCTCGAAATCGTCGACGTTGGAGTAGCCGTCACGGCGGGCGGACAGCACGGACGGGGTGACGCGTTCGACGAGGTCACGAATGTAGCCACCGGGGATGTCACCGGTGTCCAACGCGTCGAGAGTTGCTTTGACTGCCCCGCACCCATCGTGTCCGAGCACGACGATGAGCGGCACATCGAGAATCGCCACACCATATTCGATCGAGCCGAGGACGGAGGAATCGATGACGTGACCTGCGGTTCGGACTACGAACATGTCGCCGAGGCCCTGGTCGAAGATGATCTCGGCGGCGACGCGGGAGTCCGCGCAACCAAAGAGCACGGCGCGTGGGTGCTGCTCGTCGGCGAGACGGGCACGGTCCTCGATACCCTGGCTCGGGTGCAGAGATTCGCCTGCAATGAACCGCTGGTTACCCTCTCGAAGAGATTTCCAGGCCGTTATCGGATTCGTCGAAGGCATAAGCATCATTGTGCACCGATCCCACTGTTACCGGCGAGTCGGATACCGAAGAACCCGAGGAGACAAGCGTGCCGATCAGTCCAGTTGCACTTCTCGGGTGGTTCGACACCGAGGAGCGCGACCTGCCGTGGCGACGGCCCGGTGTCAGCGCTTGGCAGATTCTGATGAGCGAAATCATGCTGCAGCAGACGCCTGTGTCCCGCGTTGCTCCGATCTGGGAAGAGTGGGTCGTACGGTGGCCCGTCCCGTCGAAGATGGCGGCGTCTTCGCAAGCCGATGTCCTGCGCGCATGGGGCAAGTTGGGCTATCCGCGTCGGGCGTTGCGTTTGCATCAGTGCGCGGGAGTGTTGGCTGCCGAGCACGGCGACGCCGTGCCGCGGGACGTCGAGACGCTGCTGTCGTTACCCGGGATCGGCGCTTACACGGCTCGCGCTGTCGCATGCTTCGCGTACGGCCAACGCGTTCCCGTCGTCGATACCAATGTTCGACGCGTCGTCGCTCGGGCAGTGCACGGCGCTGCGGAACCGGGCAACCCGTCGACGACACGGGATCTCGCCGACGTCGAGGCGTTGCTTCCCGCAGGTAACGCGCGCGCGGCCAGGTATTCGGCGGCACTGATGGAATTGGGCGCGTTGATCTGTACCGCGAAGAATCCTGCGTGCCTGCTGTGTCCACTGCCCGAGTGCTCGTGGATCGAAGCAGGCCGCCCGGCCTACAGCGGACCCGCCAAGAAGGTGCAAAAGTTCACGGGCACCGACCGGCAGGTACGCGGGAAACTGATGTCTGTTCTACGTGAAACCGACGGTCCGGTAGAGCGGGCCCGGTTGGACGTCGTGTGGCTCAGCGATCCCGGGCAACGCGATCGCGCCTTGGATTCCCTGCTCGTGGACGGCTTGGTCGAGCAGACCGCGGCAGGGCTTTTCGCTCTGGCCGGTGAAGCGGGGTCCCCGACCGGTCTCGGATAGCCGATGCCCCGGGTATCAGCGCAAGAAGTCGATGAGCACTTCGTTGATCTTCTCGGGACGCTCGAGGTAGCCGAAGTGTCCGGTGTCCGGGATCTCCTCGTACTGAGCTCCCGGAATCGCCTGCGCGACTTCGCGGCTCAGATGGACGGGGATGAGTCGGTCGTCGGCGAACCCCACCACGAGGGTCTTGGCTGCAATCGTGCGATATGCGGTGAGTCGTTCGGATCCGGCACACATTTCGAGGCCGATCTGCGCGCGCTTGCCCGCCGATCTGGTGCCACCGGAGAACTCCATGACGGCGAGCCAGTCACCGATAGCCGCCTCGTCGCGCAGGGTTTTCGGTGAGAAGTTACTCAAGGCGGTGATTGCCGCGCGGTAGGTGGCCGGGAGTGCGATGCTCGCGTCGTACAGATCTCTTTCGCCCTGGGCCATGGCCTTCTGCATCGTCGACGAACGGCCGTACGTCGCCATCATCACTGCATGCGAGACGAGGTCCGGCCGCGCCAACGCGAGTTCCTGGGTGACACGCGAGCCCATCGACGTTCCGACGACTCGTGCCGGCGCAGCGCCCACATGCTCGATCAACGCAGCGGTGTCGGCAACCAGATCGTCGAGCACCATCCCGGCGCCGCACTCCGACGACGGCGCTATCCCCCGGTTGTCGAACGTGAGGACCTGGAAGCCTGCCTTCACCAAGGCCGGCACCTGGTGCGTCTGCCACACCCGCCCCGGGCTCCCCGATCCCATCACCAATACGACGAGCGGGCCGGTACCTTTGACGTCGAAGTTGATATCGATTCCGTTGAGCTTCACCAGGGACATTCGCGTCATAGTAGTTGTCGGAGGAACACTTCCACAGCTGCGCGGTAGAGCTCGGGCTGCTCATCGTGCACGAGATGCGCCGCCCCTGGAATCAGTACGTAGCTCGACTTGGCGTTCCTCTCGTGCATCCGACGCATTTGCCCCGGCGGTGTGATTCCGGACGCACCCTCGATCAGTAACGACGGAGCGGTGACGGATTCCCACTCGTTCCAGAAGTGCCTCGCACCCCACTCCTGCGAGATCGCCTCGAACGTCGATATGTCACCGTGCAGATACCAGCCGTCGACTCGACGTTGGAAGGAATCCAGGAAGTACTGCCCTGCGACGTCCCCGAAGAACTCACATACCGCCGATTCGGTCTCGAACGGCTGTGGCCACCGACGAATGAGTGCAGCCCAGTCATCGGCCGTGCGCCCGCGGAAGTCCGGTGCGATGTCCTCGACGACCAGACCTGCCACCAGATCGGGTCTCGCCGCGGCGAGACACCAGCCGTGCAGCGATCCCATCGAATGCCCGATGACGACACATTCCCCGAGTTGCTCCGCGTGAGCGGTCAGGTCCTCGACGAACGCCTCGGTACCGATCCCGCGCGGAGCGGGCCTGCCGTGCCCCGGCGCGTCGTAGGTGTAGACGTGGCCGAACGCACGCAACCACGGCACTTGGCGTCGCCACGTTCGCGCGCTGCCCATCAACCCGTGCAACAGCAAGATCGGTCGCCCGTCCCCACCCTCGTCGTGCAGCATCGTCACGACTGTAGCTCTCCGCAGGACCGAGTAGCCTCTCGGTCATGGCTGTCGTGAAGATAAATGCAATCGAAGTTCCCGAGGGTGCAGGCGCGGAATTGGAGAAGCGTTTCGCTGCCCGCGCCGGCGCTGTCGAAGGTTCGCCAGGTTTTCTCGGCTTCCAACTCCTGCGCCCGGTCAAGGGTGAAACCCGCTATTTCGTAGTGACGCAATGGGAGACCGAGGAGGCATTCCAGGCGTGGTCGGCGGGCCCAGCCAGGGCAGCGCATTCGGGCGAGCGCGCCAAGCCCGTCGCCGCCGGAGCATCGCTACTCGAATTCGAAGTAGTCCTGGACGTCGCAGCCAAGGCCTGACGCCCCGTCGGAGTGCCAGTCGTCGGCAATCGTTCCTGCAACGCTGCGACGGAGAGCTCGCGTTCGATGCGAGTGATCGACTCCTCCAGCTCTTCGGCCGGCACCGGACGTCCGATATAGAAGCCCTGCGCGCCATCACACCCGAGTGCGCGAAGTCGATTCAACGTGTCCCCGTCCTCGACCCCCTCCGACACCACGTTCATTCCGAGACTGCGTGCAAGGTCGATCGTCGACCGCACGATCGAGGCATTGATGGGCTGAGAAACCATCGCCGTCACGAACGACTTGTCGATCTTCAGAGTCTGAACGGGCAGCGAACGTAAATATGCCAGCGAGCTGTATCCGGTCCCATAGTCGTCGATCGCAATGGTCACACCCAGATCGCGAAGCGCGACAAGGGAATCCACCGACCGACGTGTATCGGTCATGGCCGAGGTCTCGGTCACTTCGAATTCCACCGCTTCCGGAGGCAGATCGTGACGCTGGAGTGCCTTGGCGACCTGCCCGACGAGCGTGGGGTCGATCAGATTCCGGACCGAGAGATTGATCGCGACCCGAATGTTGGATCCCTTGCGACGCAGCGCACTACAACACGCCAATGCATCCTCGAGGACATACGCGGTGATCGCGGGCAGCATGCCGGTGCGCTCGGCATCGGGAAGAAACGACGAGGGGGCGATCAACCCCTCTCGTGGATGCTGCCAACGAATGAGCGCTTCGACGCCGGTCACCGATCCGGACCCGAGATCGAGACAGGGTTGAAAGAAGACTGTGAGCTGGCGTTCGCTCAGCGCTGTCTTCAATTCCCCCAGCAAACGCATCTGCTCATGGCGATCGCAGTCCATGGAGGGTGCGTACACCGATAATCGAGTGTGCTCGTGCTTGGCCGACGTCAGGGCAACATGCGCATGTTGCAACAACCCGTGGGCATCGACACCGGGTTGATCTGCGGACAAGGCCATTCCGACCGTTGCCTCGAGCGCGATGTTGATATCGGTGACGAACATGGTGCAATTCACCGCGCGCTGAAAGTGCTCGGCGCACCGAGACGGCGACAGCTCCATCGAGTCCGAGGGGACGGATACGACGAACTGATCGCCACCCAATCTTCCGACGACCGCATCCACGACGGCGGCCGAGACCAATCGGTCCCCGATCTCCCGCAGCACCCGATCGCCGACGGCATAGCCGAACGTCTCGTTGACGTGGGCGAACCTGTCGATGTCCACGACCATCACCACAATCCCGGCCTCTCCTGCGGACTGGATCGAGAGGTCGAGCAGCTCCCCTAGGTGAGTGCGATTCGCAAGCCCGGTGACAGGGTCGGATATGGCCGCATGGGTCAGCGCGGCAGCCTGCCTGCGTAGCACCAACAGGAAACACGCTATCCGGGCCGCTGCAAGCGCGATGATCACCATCGTGGAGCCGAGCACGACCCATCCCCACTCGGCCGCAGGTAGCCCACGCGCCAGCTGCACTGCCATCACCGTGGGAGCCATCAGAATCGCCGAACCCAACCCCACCAGACGGGTGCGATCGAGCACGAAATGCGACTTCGGACCCCGACGCGGTTTCCATGCACGAGAAGGTGGATACAAGGCCACCGATCCCGCGAGGACGAACCCAGCGAGCCAACAGGCCTGGACGACGGCCGGGTCGCGCACCTCGACGCTGACGGCGACACGCGAAATCCACGTACCGGCGAAGAAGAACAGAAATGCACAAGCAGCCAGCGCGAACGGCGCCTTCCGTGCCCTTTTCGACAGCAGCAGAATCACCATCAGCGATACGAGAAAACCGTCGGCTCCGGCGTAGACGATCGCCTGCCAGTGGCGAACGAACGACGTGATATCGAGGCTTGTTTCGACCCGCGCCTGAATGACGACTATCCAGGTCGCCAGTGCGACACCGCTGGCGACGATCGCGCCCTCGAGGATGTCCTCAACCCGGAACGCCCGAGCGTTGCCCACCCGAAAAAGAAGTAGCCCGGCGATGAGGGCAACGTGGCCGCCGACCCACAGAACGTCCGCCCAGGACATCACCATCGTATGACTCGGGTTGCCGACGAGATTGCCCAAACCCCACGCGAGCAGACCTACCACCCATAACGTCCAGCTGACGCCGTTCACCGAACGATTCATCCGGGCGCCGAAGACGACAAAGGCGAGCGCTACCGCCATCAGTACGCCATTGGCGATCGAGCGCGGCAGGCCCGCGGGCAGTACCAGGTACAACCCAGTGCCCGACAAGCCCAGCAGCAGAAACCTCGACCAACGCATCCTTTTCAGAGCGACCCCTTGTCCACCGACTACAGCCGTGCCCGACACCGAGTAGAAACGGTCCAACAGGGAGCATTCGGAGCGAGAAGCTCAGCGGATTGGTCGAACATCAAGATGAGCAAAGTCCGATGGAATCAGGATTCGAGTGCAGCGTCCAGAGTGATGTCGACTCCGGTCAGCGCCTTGCTCACCGGACAGGTTTCCTTCGCGGCCTGCGCAGCCTTCGCGAAACCGTCGGCGTCGAGACCGTCGACCTCGGCTCGGACGGTGAGCTTGATCCCCGTGAGTTTGAAGCCTGGCGTATCCGGTCCGAGCGAGACCTCTGCGGTGACGTCGAGGCTCTGCGGAGTACCGCCCGCCTCGGCGATCACGGCCGAGAGCTGCATCGCATAACAAGCCGAATGCGCTGCAGCGATGAGCTCCTCCGGACTCGTCGTGCCATCAGCGTTTTCAGCCGCGCGCTTGGGGAAGGACACGTCGAATGTCGCAGCACCGGAACTGGTCAGCTCGACCTGACCCGAACCCTTCTCCAGTGTTCCGTTCCAGGCTGTGCGTGAAGTGCGTGTAGGCATCGCTTTTCGACTCCTCGTTCGAATTCAGGCTCGGACGAGCCCGAAGAATCCCAGGCTAACCGGGTTCGTCGATCGGCGTTGCAGATCGACCCGCGTCGATCGAATGATATTGAGCGAGAAGCTTTTTCTCCTCGTCGCGCCCCGGAAAAGCGAAGAAGACCAGTACGGCACCGACCAGGACCACGATTATCGCGGCGGCGTAGGACATTTGATCACCGTCGAGAAACGCTTGTTTGGCTGCGCCGATGATCTGATCGGCGTACTGCGGATAGCTGCTTGCCAAATCGGTTGCCGACGAGAACGACTTGGTGAGAATCGACTGGGTTTCCGCGCTGATATTGCTCGCCTCGGGCGAACTCGAAATCTGCGACGTCAACGATGCCGCGTACCCAGCAGTGAGCAGTGCACCCAACGTCGATTGCATGATCGCTCCGCCGAGATCGCGTTGCAGATCCGCTGTTCCCGACGCCATTCCGGCGCGATCGACCGGCACCGAGCCGGTCAAGGAACGCGAGGCAGGTGTGCCTGCGAGGCCAACGCCGATACCGAGCAACACGTAACTGATCGCCACTACTGCATAGGACACGTCTTCCTTCCATGTCAGCCAGGCCATCACCAATCCGAGAACGATGAAGACGTAACCGAGCAGCAAAGTGAATCTCGACCCCCGATGCTCCACCAGCTTCGCCGACTGCGGCGCCACCAGCACCATCGCGACGGCCGCAGGTAGCGTCGACGCACCGGCGGCAAGTGTCGAGTAACCGAGCACGTTCTGCAGAAACTGCTGACCGACGAAGATGACACCCATCAGCGAACCGAACACGATGATCCCAGCCAGGGCCGCAACCCAGAACGTCCTCCGACGAGCGATTTTCAGATCGAACAGCGGGAACGACGTGCGGTTCTGCCGGACGAGAAATACCGCCCCTGCTGCAAGAGCGATCGCACCCAGCCCGAGCGCGACGGTTCCCATCCCGTCGACCGGCGCGAAATTGATGCTCAGCACCAGCGCTGCAATGAACACAACCGACACGATTCCACCGAGATTGTCTACCGGATCGGTTGTTTCGTTCACATGCGCTGGCACGAACGCAGCTGCCAGAACCAGGGCGACCAACGCCAGCGGTGACGTCACCAGGAAGACCGATCCCCATTGAAACTTCTCCAGCAACGCCCCGGACAACAGTGGTCCGAGTGCGGACATGGCGCCGCCGAGAGCCGACCACAACGCAATTGCTTTCGTGCGCGAAGCCCCGGACCACAACGCAGTGATGAGTGCCAGGGTCGTCGGGTAGGCCAAGCCTGCGGACAGACCACCGAGCAACCTCGCACCGAACAGAACTTCGAAATTGGGTGCGAAACCGGCAATGACACAGGCAGGTATCGACAACGCCATACCCAGAACCAACAACAGTTTGCGTCCGTAGCGGTCCCCGAGCGCACCGAGATAGAGGACCGAACCAGCGAGGCCGAGCGAATACGCGACCGCGATCAGATTGAGCTGCGTCTGACTGGCGTCGAAGTCTCTACCGATTTCCGGCAGTGCGACGTTGGCGACCGCCAAATTCAGGTTTGCGACGGAAGCAACAAGGATGAGTACGAACAGAACCAAACCGGCTCGCGCGGACGCAGTGTGCCTGTCGACTGTAGTCACGCACTCAGTAAAACCCAACGTTGCGTTCTCCGCCTCACCTATTGAGTGCGAATCCGACGGTTCCGCCGCCGCTTGAATGTGACATCGAAGCCATCAGATCGTATGAGTGGACCATTGAAGCGGTGGGGCGGGCGAATCCGACGGTTCCGCCGCCGCTTGAATGTGACATCGAAGCCATCAGATCGTATGAGTGGACCATTGAAGCGGTGGGGCGGGCGGGCGAACCACCCAGCCCACAGACGACAAAGCGGGCCGCACCCCTTTCGGAGTACGGCCCGCTGAGTCGAAAATACTGGGCCGAAACTACTGGGCTGAAACTACCGACTAGTCGCTGTCACTGTCGCCGGTGGCCTTGGCCAGGTCGACGGGCAGTTCGTCAGGAACACTGATCGGCTTCTTCTCGCCGCGGAACGTGAACTTCGCGTCCTCGCCCGAGCCTTCGCCGTCCCAGTTCTCGACGTCGACCAGGATGATCTGGCCGGCTTCGACCTCGCCGAACAGGATCTTCTCCGACAACGCGTCCTCGATCTCGCGCTGGATGGTGCGACGCAGTGGCCGTGCACCCAGTACCGGGTCGAATCCACGCTTGGCCAGCAGTGACTTGGCCTTCTCGGTGACCTCGATCGACATGTCCTTGTTCTTGAGCGCACCTTCGACTCGGTTGAGCATGAGGTCGACCATCTGGACGATCTCGTCCTTGGTGAGCTGGTGGAACACGACGATGTCGTCGATACGGTTGAGGAACTCCGGGCGGAAATGCTTTTTCAGCTCGTCGTTGACCTTGAGTTTCATCCGCTCGTAGTTCGATCCGGTGCCTTCACCTGAGGAGAAGCCGAGTCCGACTGCCTTCGAGATGTCCGCGGTACCGAGGTTCGAGGTGAAGATCAGCACGGTGTTCTTGAAGTCGACCGTGCGTCCCTGGCCGTCGGTGAGACGGCCATCTTCGAGCACCTGCAGGAGCGTGTTGTAGATCTCCTGGTGTGCCTTTTCGATCTCGTCGAACAGAACGACGGAGAACGGCTTGCGGCGGACCTTCTCGGTGAGCTGGCCGCCCTCTTCGTATCCGACGTAGCCGGGAGGAGCACCGAACAGCCGCGACGCGGTGAAGCGATCGTGGAACTCACCCATGTCGATCTGGATGAGGGCGTCGTCCTCACCGAACAGGAAGTTCGCGAGTGCCTTCGACAGCTCGGTCTTACCGACACCGGACGGGCCGGCGAAGATGAACGAGCCCGACGGACGCTTCGGATCCTTCAGTCCTGCACGAGTACGACGGATTGCCTTCGAGACGGCCTTGACTGCCTCTACCTGTCCGATTATCCGCTTGTGCAGTTCATCTTCCATGCGGAGCAGACGAGTGGTCTCTTCCTCGGTGAGCTTGAACACGGGGATGCCGGTCCAGTTTCCGAGGACCTCGGCGATCTCGTTGTCGTCGACCTCGGCAACCACGTCGAGGTCACCGCTACGCCACTGCTTCTCACGCTCGGCGCGCTGGGAGACGAGCTGCTTCTCCTTGTCGCGCAGGTTCGCGGCCTTCTCGAAGTCCTGCGCGTCGATCGCGGACTCCTTCTCCCGACGTGCGTCGGCGATCTTGTCGTCGAACTCGCGCAGGTCTGGTGGAGCGGTCATTCGACGGATGCGCATCCGCGCGCCCGCCTCGTCGATCAGGTCGATCGCCTTGTCCGGCAGGAATCGATCGTTGATGTAACGATCGGCCAACGTGGCAGCTGCGACGAGTGCACCGTCGGTGATGGAGACGCGGTGGTGAGCCTCGTACCGATCACGCAGACCCTTGAGGATCTCGATGGTGTGCTCGACAGTCGGCTCGCCGACCTGCACGGGCTGGAAACGACGCTCGAGAGCGGCGTCCTTCTCGATGTACTTGCGGTACTCGTCGAGGGTGGTGGCACCGATGGTCTGCAGCTCACCGCGAGCCAACTTCGGCTTGAGGATCGAGGCCGCATCGATAGCGCCCTCGGCTGCGCCTGCGCCGACGAGAGTGTGCAGCTCGTCGATGAACAGGATGATGTCGCCGCGGGTGTTGATCTCCTTGAGAACCTTCTTCAGGCGCTCTTCGAAGTCACCGCGGTAACGGCTACCGGCAACCAGCGAACCGAGGTCGAGGGTGTAGAGCTGCTTGTCCTTGAGTGTCTCGGGCACCTCACCGTTGACGATCGCCTGAGCCAGGCCCTCGACAACAGCGGTCTTACCCACGCCGGGCTCACCGATGAGAACAGGGTTGTTCTTCGTACGACGGCTCAGCACCTGCATGACGCGCTCGATTTCCTTCGCGCGACCGATGACCGGGTCCAATTTGCCTTCGAGTGCAGCCTGGGTCAGGTTGCGACCGAACTGGTCGAGAACCAGCGACGTCGACGGCGTACCGGCATCGCCGCGTCCGCTACCACTCTCGGACGGCTCCTTGCCCTGGTAACCGGAGAGCAGCTGGATAACCTGCTGACGCACCCGGTTGAGGTCGGCTCCGAGCTTGACCAGTACCTGAGCCGCAACGCCTTCGCCTTCGCGGATCAGACCCAGCAGGATGTGCTCGGTGCCGATGTAGTTGTGGCCGAGCTGCAGTGCTTCACGCAGACTGAGCTCGAGTACTTTCTTGGCGCGCGGGGTGAACGGGATATGACCGGACGGAGCCTGCTGGCCCTGACCAATGATCTCCTCGACCTGGCTGCGGACTCCTTCAAGGGAGATACCCAGCGACTCCAGAGACTTCGCTGCGACGCCCTCACCCTCGTGGATGAGGCCGAGCAGGATGTGTTCCGTGCCGATGTAGTTGTGGTTGAGCATCCGGGCTTCTTCTTGAGCCAGGACGACAACACGCCGCGCGCGATCGGTGAACCTCTCGAACATCGCTCTCCCTCACTTCTCGGTGGGTGGTAGCACTCCGCCCACCAGGTCTTCTAGCACCACGGTATTTGGTAAATCGGGTTCGCCGGCATTTGAAGGGTAAGTCTCACGTAGATGCCGAAAGGTATCCACGCCTCCAGCCTTACTCTAGTTGGCCGAAGGTTCACTTGCCGACCCTCGACCCCCTCTACAGGTCATCTCTGATCTGTAGCGACGGACCTATGTGCCTGCTTACTGTTCATAACGCACCGTCGGGGCAATTCGTTTCCCCTCGAGTGTCCGCTGTTGGCGAACAATAAACTTTGCTCGCAAGTCAGCCCTGAGACGGCTTCACGATCGGAAACAGAATCGTCTCTCGGATACCTAGTCCTGTCAGCGCCATCAGGAGCCTGTCGATTCCCATACCTGTGCCTGTGGTCGGAGGCATGCCCTGCTCCATCGCGGCCAGGAAGTCCTCGTCGAGAACCATGGCCTCGTCGTCTCCGGCCGCGGCCTGACGTGCTTGATCTTCGAAACGCTCCCGCTGGATGACCGGGTCGACCAGTTCGGAGTAGCCCGTCGCGAGTTCGAACCCGCGGATGTAGAGATCCCACTTCTCGGTGACGCCCGGCTTGCTGCGGTGCTGACGAGTCAGCGGAGACGTCTCGACGGGGAAGTCACGAACGAAGGTCGGCGCGAACAAATCGTTACCGATCTGGTTCTCCCACAACTCCTCGACGAGCTTGCCGTGACCGTAGATCGACTTGCCGTCCTTGCGCGGCACGTCGACACCGATCTTCTCGGCGAGGGCCAAGAGTTCTTCGACCGTGGTATCGGGCGTCACGACGATGCCGAGCGCCTCCGACAGGGACGGGTACATCTCGAGTGTCGTCCACTCACCGCTCATGTCGTAGGTCGTGCCGTCGGGCAGCAGGATCACCTGAGTTCCGAGCGCGGCCTCGGCAACCTCTTGAATGAGCTCACGAGTCATCTTCGCCGAGTCGTCGTACGTTCCGTACGCCTCGTAGGTTTCGAGCATCGCGAATTCGGGAGAGTGCGAGGAGTCGGAACCTTCGTTACGGAAGTTGCGGTTGATCTCGAAAACCTTCTCGATGCCGCCCACGACGCAACGCTTGAGAAACAGTTCGGGTGCGATCCGGAGAAAAAGGTCGGTATCGAGTGCATTGGAATGAGTGACGAACGGGCGGGCGGCAGCGCCACCATGCAAGGTCTGCAGCATCGGGGTCTCGACTTCGAGGAAGCCCCGTCGCTCCAGGGCATTGCGCAGTTCGCGTACGACCGCGATGCGCTTGCGAGCGACCGCGCGTGCTTCCGGGCGGGTGATCAAGTCCAGGTATCGCTGCCGAATACGCGTCTCTTCGTTCAGTTCCTTGTGCGCCACCGGGAGCGGTCGCAGAGCCTTCGACGCGATCTCCCACGAATCGGCCATCACGCTGAGCTCGCCGCGACGCGAGCTGATGACCTCGCCGTGTACGAAGACGAAGTCACCGAGATCGACGTCCGACTTCCAGGCCGCCAAGGCGTCCTCACCGACACCCGCAAGGCTGATCATTGCCTGGAGTTGAGTTCCGTCGCCTTCCTGGAGAGTGGCGAAACACAACTTGCCGGTGTTGCGGACGAAAATCACGCGACCGGCGACTCCGACGAGCACGCCCGTCTTCGCATCGGCTTCGAGGTTGGAGTACCGGTCACGAATCTCGAGCAACGTGTGCGTCCGCGCTACGGACACCGGGTACGCCTCACGTCCCTGTTCGAGCAACCGGTCCCGCTTGGCGCGACGGATCCGAATCTGTTCCGGAGTGTCGTCGGCGGTGGAGGAAGCTGAATCAGTCACAGACGCACACTTTATCTGTCGAACCCCTCAACAGGAGAATCAGTGCGCACTGACGGCCTTGGCCTCACGGACGGTGTGCTTGGCCTTGGTCAGCACGCCGAGCAGCCCGGCCGACTTCAGTGCCTGGTACCCGCCGACGAGGTCGGTGGCCTTCGTGAGCCCCAAATCCTGCAACGACGCCGCGGCGAGGCTGGAGGTATAGCCCTCGGAGCAGATGACGATCCACTCGACGTCGTGATCGACTGCGACAGCGAGCCGGGCATCACTCGTCGGATCCAGGCGCCACTCCAGCACGTTGCGCTCGATGGCAAGCGCGCCGGGCAGCGTGCCCTCGACGGCCCGTTGCGCCTGAGGCCGAATGTCGACGACGACGGCACCACGGGCAATCGCGTCGCGCAGCTCGAAGACGGTGGTGCGCTCGATGCGGCTGCGCGCCTGATCCAACATTTCGACGATCGTCATTTCGATGCACCTTCGGGTTCGTCGGTCAGCTCGGTACGGGTTCTTCGGAGCGAGGACTGCTCGGTGACTTCGTAGTAGGACATTGCTGTCAGCGGTGGCGAGTACGCGTGAACGCTGAGCGTGGGGCCGGGCGCGGTGGTGTCCGGTGCATGCATGACGTCGTGGACCCACCCGAGCGGGAACGACGCTTGATCCCCGGCATCGAGGCGCCGGCTCTTCAGTTCATTTCCAGCCCAACGAGATTCGACGAGGGAGCCACTGAGGACGGTCAATGCGCCGATCGAGCCCGCGTGATCGTGAAGCTCGGTGGACCTGTCCGGTACCCAGCTGATGAGCCAGACGTCCAGGTCGTCGTCGGCGTGCAAACGACTCGCCCAGCGTTCTTCGGTCGGCCAGAGGCCGCTCTCGGGCAGGATGTCGTCGAATCGGCCGTCCAGCACGTCCGAAGCGCCCTGATCGGTGATACGCAGTAGGTCATGTGGCCTGAGCCGGGTAGGTAGAGAAAGCTGAGGCGCGGAACGGGCGCGGCTGGAAACAGAGCGCACCGGTGGGGAAATGAAGACAGGTGTGGAAAGCACGGGGAGTACTCCAGAGTCGATGTTTGAACGAGGCAGCGATCAGCCTCGACAACACTCCTTGGGTCCCATGCACGTCATCACGAGAAAGATTGTTACACACGCCGCCCGCAAGCGCTAGCGCATCCGTCGTTTCGCGAGATTGCGCTCGTAGACCAGTCGCAGGCCCTCTAGCGTCAGGTCGGGCTCGTGATGCTCGATTGCACTGCTCTCCCCCATGATCAGCGGGGCACTGGCGCCGGTACCGATCACGGCCACGTCCGCACCGGAGAAGTCGGCGAGTTCACGACGGATGCGGGCGATCAATCCGTCGACCAACCCGGCGAACCCGAACACGGCACCGGACTGCATGCATTCGACGGTATTCTTCCCGACCACCGAGCGGGGCCGTACCAATTCGATCTCCCGTAATGCTGCTGATCTGGAAGACATTGCTGCAGTGGAGATCTCCAACCCGGGCGCAATGGCACCGCCGAGGAATTCGCCTTTGGCAGAGACGACGTCGACACAGGTCGTGGTGCCGAAGTCGACCACGATGCAGGCACTACCGTACAAATCGTGCGCAGCAAGGGTATTGACGATCCGATCGGCGCCGACCTCCTTGGGATTGTCGACCAACAGCGGAACACCCGTTCGCACACCAGGTTCGACGACGACGTGCGGAATGTGCTCCCAGTAACGGGTCAACATCGTCCGAATTTCCCGCAGCACCGAGGGGACGGTCGACAGGGCGCTCACGCCGGTGATCTGATCGACGTCGTCGCCGAGAAGGCCGCGAAGCATCAATGCCAGCTCGTCCGCCGTTATTCGCGAATCCGTACGCATCCGCCAATCACGCAACAACTTTGCGTGATCACCATTGCCGCTGAACAGGCCGAGCGTCATCGATGTGTTGCGAATGTCGATCGCAAGCAGCATCTTTACACCAGAACGGAATCGGCACGAAGTGTGCGAGGTGTGATCAGGCCCGAGCCCTCGGGTGCATATGCGGGGTCACTACCGAGTTCGACGGGCTTGTTCTTGTCGTCGACGAACACCACTCGGGGTGCGTAGTCCTTGCATTCCTGCTCGTTCATCACGCCGTAGGCAATGAGAATGACCAGATCACCAGGATCGACCAGATGTGCTGCGGCACCGTTTATACCGATCACCCCGCTGCCACGCTCGCCGGTGATTACATAAGTTTCCAACCGTGCGCCGTTGTTTATGTCGACGATGGTCACCTGCTCACCTTCGAGGAGATCGGCCGCCTCCATCAGGTCCTGATCGACGGTCACCGAACCTACGTAGTGCAGGTCCGCATGGGTTACGGTCGCGCGATGAATCTTGGACTTCATCATTGTGCGAAACATGTTCTATCCCTTCAATTCTTCGGGTCGTCGGGGTATTCGAGAAAGCCGGTCCCGACAGCGACACCGACGTTGTCGATGAGTCGGGTGGTGCCGAGCGTCGCGGCCACGAGAAGTCGACCGTCGCCACGCTCGGGAGCAGGTCCGAGATCGACACCTCGAAGTTCGAGATAGTCGACCTTCACCTCGGGCACCGCCGCGAGCACTTCGCCTGCCGTAGCCAGAATCACTTCGGCTCCGCCGGCCGCGGCGTGGGCCCCGGCTACCAGCGCCGCCGACAAAGCCATCGCCGCCGTACGCTGGGCGTCGTCGAGATAGCGATTGCGAGAAGACAACGCGAGACCGTCCTGCTCGCGCACGGTGGGGACACCGAAGATCTTCACGTCGAAGTTCAGATCTCGCACCAGCTGTCGGATCAACGTCAGCTGCTGGTAATCCTTCTCACCGAAGAACGCTGCATGCGGGGAGGTGATCTGCAACAACTTGGTCACCACTGTGAGCATCCCGGCAAAGTGCGTCGGCCGGCTAGCACCCTCCATCTCGCTGCCGAGCGGACCGGGGAGCACGGTCGTACGTGGCCCGGCCTGGTACATATCCGACACCGAAGGAGCGAAGACGATCTCGACTCCCTCACTTGCCAGCAACTCCACGTCCGCGTCGAGGGTGCGTGGATAGGCGTCGAGGTCTTCCCCTTCGCCGAACTGCAGGGGGTTCACGAAGATCGACACGAACACCACGGCCCCGGTGCGCTTCGCCTGCCGAACCAAATGGATGTGCCCGGCGTGCAGCGCACCCATGGTCGGCACCAGCGCTATCTGCCTGCCGACGCCGCGCAGTGCCTTCGACACCGCGGAGACGACAGTCGGATCGTGATGAACTGTCAACTCCCCCGCCTTGTAGCTACCTGCCAGGGTCATAACTCGCCTTCCAGAATCTCGATGAGTTCGGGTTTCGATCCGATGCGTTGGGCGGATCTGAGCGAGAGCGCTCGGTATCCCGCCGCGATCGCAGGATCGACGTCGCTGAGCACGTCCAGATGCTTCTGCACGGCGGCGACGTCGCCGCGCGCCACCGGCCCGGTAAGAGCGCTCTGACCGTGCCGCAATGCGTTGTCCAACGCTGCTCGCACGAGCGGACCGAGAACTCGCTGTGCTGCTTCGGGTTCGGAATCGATCCCAGGAAAACCTGGGCCGTCGAGTGCGACTCGCAATGCGTCGACGGCGTCGGCAACCAGCGTGACGAGGTGATTGGACCCGTGAGCCAACGCTGCGTGATAGAGCGCGCGATTGTCTTCGGCGACATGAACCGGTTCACCACCGAGTTCGAGAACCAAGGCTTGCGCGACGGCATAGCCGATCTCGTCCGCTGCGGTGATTCCGAAGCACGCAGCGGCCAGCCGATCGGTGTCCTCGGGCCCGCCGGTGAACGTCATGGCCGGGTGAATAGCCAACGGGATAGCACCTTGTGCGGCCAACGGGGCGAGGATGCCGATGCCGTTCGCGCCGGAGGTGTGCACGACGAGCTTTCCCCGGGCAACGACACCGGTTGCCGCCAACCCTGCGGCGATGGATGCCAACTCGTTGTCCGGAACTGCGAGGATCAGCAACTCGGCACGCCTGGCAACCTCGTCGACAGGCAAGATCTGCGAATCCGGCAGGCGCGTGCGTACGCGCTCCTTGGACTCTTCCGACACTGCAGCACAACCGAACACGACATGCCCGACGCGCTCGAGAGCCTCGCCGAGTGCGGTACCGACCCGTCCTGCGGAGACGATACCTACGCTCAAACGCGCAGGTGCCGGGTCGGCAGAGCTTGGGGGTATTCCGCGGGCACCACTCCTGAACTCAGGTGAGGTCACCGAAACTTCCTCTCGTTCGTTCCAGTCCCGCTCGGCGGGTACCAGACGTCCTGAACGAAGGATAGCGGCACCGGGATACCTCGGGCCACGGCCTGAGCAGTGATCTATTTCACCCTTCGGTGCCGCGCCCGGCGTTCGGACGAGATGTCAGCAGGTCAGTCGGCGCGGCGTCGATGACGACGTGCGCTCGGCTCGGTGTCACTGGATTTCATTCCTGCCATGATCTCGGCCACCGAACGACCATTGGTGTGCGCACCCGCGCCATCACCGTCCGGCTCGGCTCGACGCCGTCGCCTCGGAAGATCGGAAGCAGGCTCCGAAGCGTCGTGACTTTCCACGTCCTCGGTGTTCGAGTCGGGCGCAGGTGCCACAGCTTCCTCGGGAACCGGTGCAGGTTGTTCCGTCGACTCCGCAACAACCTCAGGCTCGGACACCCGGCTCGCGTACGGCTGCGGGCTCGAAGACGGCTGGCCCGAATATGGCTGCGAACTCGCGCCCGACCCCTGGGCTGCCGCGAGCGGTTCTTCGGCTTCGACGGCCGTCGACCGATCGGACGAATAGCCGACGGGCTCACTCACCAGCGGTGGTGTCGGAGCCGGGGCCTGCGGCGGTGTGGGTACGCGTCGACCGCTGGCCGGGGATCGCGATTCTGCGCGACGGGCCGGCTCGCTCGACACATAACCCCCGCTGGGCACAGAACCCGCGCCGGGCACGTCCTCGCTACCGATGGGGACGTCGGGATAGAGCACCGAGGTCTCGGCTGTGACGGGCTCGTCGTACGGCGTTCCGAGACCGGGCACGGGGGCGTTCGGGCCCTCGGCGCTCGGGGAAGAGGACTGCGAAGATTTACCGGGAACGAACAAGCCCGAAGGTGCCGGCTGGTAGCTGGCGTAGCTGCGACCGCCGAGCTCCTGCACACGCGTCGCATCGGCTCGCAGCGCCACTCGTTCGGTGGGCAGGTTGCCGTCGAACAGTAGTTGCAGGTTGTTGCGTAGGTGAGCCAGTTCTGCTCGGAGTGCCGCAATCTCGCTGGTCTCGACAGCCACTTCGCTTCGTACGCGAGATTCGACGCCGAGTTCGTACTCCCGCCGAGCGGAAATCTCACGCGCGAGCTGGAGCTCGTACACAGTCTGAAGATCCTTGGCCTTGGCTTGGTCGGCCACTGCTTCGCGGCGGTACTTCGTCATCGCGAACGCACCGATGATCGCGGCCCACAACGCTGAGACCAAGCCCACACGTAGCCACTGCACATTTTCGCTGAACAACATCAACATGCTGGCGATGATGCCGAATACGACCAGCGCTGCAATGAAAAGCTGGCTCGCACTCCGCCGTTGACGGCGTGACGCTTTCGCGCGAGTCGGTTCGGTCATGACGTCCAGGGTAGCTGGCGAACCGTCGACAAACGGGGAAGCCGGACTACGCTTGTCCGCTTCGGTGGTAACGATCCGGCTCCGGGGACGGTAACTGCCTTCAACGTTCGGGCCTGTCACCGGAGTCGGTCGGGGTCCTGCAGCAACGTTCGAGCCACAGGGCCGCACCCACCAGAGCCACTGCAGCAACGAGCCCGACGATGACGCCCGCCCGGTCCGAGGACGCGGCCCGCACCGACGACGCGAGCGGGACGATGTGTAGCAGGAATCCGAACCACACTCCGGCAGCTGCTGCACCGACCAGAGCAGATGCCTTGGCCAGGGCCAGCGCTCGGGCCGCGGTGATCGGATGTAGCTGATTCGGCCCGTCGCCGACCTGCAGTTTCTCGATGCGCGATCGGATCACGAAGCCGAGCACCGTCTCGGCGATCGCGACGACGTAGAGCGATGCGCCGGCGAACACGTGAATCGGTGGTAGCGATCCGTAGAACGATCGCACGAGCAGCCAGGTTGCGAGAGCCGCGAATCCGGCGAGGCCGACAAGATCTCTGATTCTCGTGGCCGTCATGGAGCGGTGTTCGGTGTGTGCAGTGTCATCTCCGTGCGGTGAACGCCCGCCCGTTCTTCCTCGCTCAGCGATTGTATCCATTCGCCCACCGACCGAGCGTCCCCGGACACTTCGAGCGACGCCCCAGGGTCGACCTCGAGCCAAGGGACCAGGACGAATGCTCGCTGGTGTGCTCGAGGATGCGGAAGGAGCAGCTGTGGATCGCTACTGGAAATGTCGTCACACGTGATGATGTCGACGTCGAGACTTCGCGGTCCCCAACGCTCGACCCGTATGCGGTCCGCTGCCTTTTCCAGTTCACGAGCAACCTCGAGCCAGTCGTACGGGCCCCGTTGATCATCGTCCGCTACGACGATGGCATTGAGAAAGTCCTGTTGTTCGACGCCTCCCCAGGGCGCCGACGAGTACACCGAAGACACCGCAACGACGCGGTCGCCGAGCGCGGACGTCACCGAACGCAGATGCGCATACGAGTCACCGACGTTGCTGCCGATCGACAGCACCGCGCGCGTCACCGACGACTCCGCGAGGCGACTACAGCCACATCGTCGAAGGAGAGTGGGATCGGCGCGGACGGTTTGTGCAACACCACCTCGACTGCATCGACGCGCGTGTCCGCCATGACTCCGTCGGCGATTTCGGCTGCGACGGTTTCGATGAGGTCCCGCGACGGACCTGCGATGATCGCCGCTGCCGCTTCCGCAAGCTCGCCGTAGTGCAGCGTGTTCACCAAATCATCCGTCGCGGCAGCAGGGCGCAAATCCATCCAGACGGTGATGTCGACGACGAAGTCCTGACCGTCACGTTTCTCGAAGTCGAAGACTCCGTGGTTGCCGCGAATCTTCAACCCGCGCAACTCGATTCGGTCACTCACCTTCTCAACCCCTGCCATGCCTTCACTACTGCTACCGCGTCCAGTGAGGCCTGGGCGTCGTGAACGCGAACACCCCACGCTCCTCCTGCGACCGCAAGCGCGGACACAACCGCTGTTGCGACCTCACGTCCGTCGGGCGGTCTCGGTTCACCGTCGGATTCGAGAAGTGTGCCGAGAAAACGTTTACGTGACGCGCCGATCAGAATCGGCATGCCGAGCTCGACGAACGTCGGTAGCGCTCGCAGCAGTTCCCAGTTGTGCTCGGCGTTCTTCGCGAAACCGAGACCTGGATCGAGGATGATGGCCGCCGGATCCACACCTGCGGCTACGGCACGATCGACTTGCTCGAGCAGTTCGCGTCGAACATCGGCGACGACGTCGTCGTAATACGCGATGGCGCCACTGTCCTGATGAGCGGCCGCGCCGTCAGGGCCGTAATCGGCGGCCGAGCGCCAATGCATGAGAATCCACGGCAGACCGGCATCGGCGACCACCGACGCCATCGCAGGATCTGCGCGGCCTCCGGAGACGTCGTTGACGATCGATACCCCTGCTTCGATCGCCGCCGCCGCCACCGATGCCCGCATGGTGTCCACGCTGGTGGCGATGCCGCGCGCCGACAGTTCTGCGATGACGGGCACAACTCGGCGCGCCTCGACGGCAGGGTCGATTCGATCGGCACCCGGACGCGTGGATTCACCACCGACGTCGACGATGCCGACACCTGTCCGGTGCAGTGTCGTTCCGTGTGCAACTGCTGCGTCGACGTCCAGGTACCGCCCCCCGTCGGAGAACGAGTCGGCGGTCACGTTGAGGACACCCATGACGACGGGCGCGACGGGCAAGGTCATTTGCGCAGGATGAGATCCAACGCTTCGGACCGAGACGCGGCAGAAGATTGGAACAAGCCCCGCACAGCCGACGTCGTCGTACTCGCTCCGGGCTTTCGGATGCCACGCATCGCCATGCACAGGTGCTCCGCCTCGATGACGACGATCGCGCCGCGTGGGCTCAGCTTGCGCATCACTGCGTCGGCAACCTGACTGGTCAGCCGTTCCTGAACCTGTGGCCGTTTGGCATAGAGGTCTACCACTCGTGCCAGCTTCGAGAGGCCTGTCACCTTGCCGTTGCTACCGGGGATGTACCCGACGTGCGCAACTCCATGGAACGAAACGAGATGATGCTCGCACGTGGAGAACATGGGGATGTCGCGGACGAGAACCAATTCCTGGTGGCCTTCGTCGAACGTCGTGTTCAGTACGTCGTCCGGGTCGGTGTAGAGGCCTCCGAAGATTTCCTTGTACGCGCGTGCGACGCGGGCGGGAGTCTCGAGCAGCCCCTGCCGATCCGGGTCTTCGCCGACTGCGATGAGCAGTTCGCGCACTGCGGCCTCCGCGCGCGGTTGATCGAACGCGTTTCCGGTTGCCACTGCGACGAACTCGTCGCCGGGTATTACCCCGTCTTGGTCGATCTGCCTGACTGACACTGAGCTTGTACCTCCGGTTGCGGGGCGCCGATGCCCCGAGGTTTGACGGTCAGCCTATCCGGCGGCGCCTCGGGGCGACCGAACTAGTGCTGTCCGTTGGGACCTTCCCAGCGTTGCGTGCGAGGGCCCTCGTTCTGCTCGCCGTCCGGATTCGGGGTCTCCCAGGGTGGATTCGGTTCTTCGTTTCCACCGCCGCGAACGGCGTCGTCCGGCAGGGCCCCGTTCAAAGGATCCCATCGCGGGGCTTCCTGACCCTGGGACTCCGGTTCCCGGTATTCGGGCTGGCGATTGTCGGGCTGGCGGTACTCCGGGGGCTGATATTGCGGCGGCTGATAGGAGGGATCGGTGTAGCGATTGCCCTCCGAATAGCCTGCTGGGGGTCCGCCCTGAACGGGACCGAGCGGATCTCGTGGAGGCCAGCCTGGGGCGGACCATCCGGCCGGGGCACCGTAGTCGGGACGCGAGCTCTTCGGTGGCTCCGGCTTGCGATACGACCCACCGTTGTAGGGCGCGCCGTCATTGTGTGCTCCGCTGGAGGGTGCACCCCCACCGTTGTACGCACCCCCGTTGTACGGTCCGCCGTTGTACGGGCTGCTGTTCTGGGTGCCACCGTTGTACGGGCTACCGCCATTGTTGCCGGCTGGATTGTTGCCGGCTGGATTGTTGCCGGCTGGGTTGTTACCCGCTGTGGGCGCTCCGTTGGCGTGACCACCGCCGTAGTTGCCCGGGCCCCCCTTGGAAAGCTGGGGTGCACCTGCGTACGTGGGCTGCGGGAACTGTTGTGGTGGAACGACCTTCGGGGCGACAGGCTCGGGCGGCCAGGGCTCACCGCGCTCGGCAGCGAGTTCGCGTGGCGTTTTCACCGGTGGCTTGTCCGATGGGATCCGTGCGCCGAAATCGTTGAACGCGGTGATTCGAGGGCGTTTGCTGACACTCGTGAAGATCTTTTCGAGATCTTTGCGAGTGAGGGTCTCGCGCTCGAGCAATTCGGTGGCGAGGATGTCCAGGATGTCGCGGTATTCGTTGAGGATCGCCCAGGCCTCGGTGTGCGCTGCTTCGATCAGATTGCGCACCTCCTCGTCGATCTCCCGTGCGACCTCGTGCGAGAAGTCGGACTGCATGCCCATCGAGCGACCGAGGAACGGATCGCCCTGCTCCTGCCCGTAACGAACTGCGCCGAGCTTGCTGCTCATGCCGTATTCGGTGACCATTGCCCGCGCGATCTTGGTGGCCTGGTCGATATCGGAGGAAGCACCGGTGGTCGGCTCGTGGAAAACGAGTTCTTCGGCTGCGCGACCACCCATTGCCATGACCAGACGAGCGATCATCTCGGACCGCGTCATCAGGCCCTTGTCGTCCTCGGGCACCGTCATGGCGTGGCCACCGGTTCTACCGCGAGCGAGGATCGTCACCTTGTACACGGGCTCGATATCGGGCATCGCCCACGCCGCGAGCGTGTGCCCGCCCTCGTGGTAGGCGGTGATCTTCTTCTCGTGCTCGCTGATGATCCGGCTCTTGCGGCGGGGTCCACCGACGACGCGGTCCACCGACTCCTCGAGAGCTGCCTCGGTGATGACCGTGCCGTTCTCGCGTGCTGTCAGTAGTGCTGCTTCGTTGATGACGTTCGCCAGGTCTGCACCGGACATGCCGACCGTGCGTTTCGCGAGGCCTTCGAGATCGGCGTCGTGTGCCACCGGCTTGCCCGCCGAGTGCACGGCCAGGATTGCGCGTCGACCAGCGAGGTCGGGAACCCCGACGGGGATCTGACGGTCGAAGCGACCCGGACGTAGAAGAGCGGGATCGAGGATGTCGGGGCGGTTGGTGGCGGCGATGAGGATGACCCCGGTGCGCTCACCGAAGCCGTCCATTTCGACCAGCAGCTGGTTGAGGGTCTGCTCGCGCTCGTCGTGGCCGCCACCCATGCCCGCTCCACGCTGGCGTCCGACGGCGTCGATCTCGTCCACGAAGATGATGCAGGGGCTGTTCTGCTTGGCCTGTTCGAACAGGTCGCGCACACGAGAGGCGCCTACGCCGACGAACATTTCGACGAAGTCCGAACCGGAGATGGTGAAGAACGGCACTCCTGCTTCACCGGCGACTGCACGTGCAAGGAGTGTCTTACCTGTTCCGGGAGGACCGTACAGCAGCACGCCACGCGGGATCTTCGCACCGAGGGCCTGGTAGCGAGCCGGATTCTGGAGGAAATCCTTGATCTCGTACAGCTCTTCGACGGCCTCGTCGGCACCGGCGACGTCCTGGAACGTCGTCTTGGGCATGTCCTTGGTGAGCTGCTTGGCTTTCGACTTACCGAAGCCCATCACGCCACCACGACCGCCGCCCTGCATACGGCTCATGAAGAACACGAAGATGCCGAGCAGAATGACCATCGGGAGAAGGAAGAGCAGCAGTGAGCTGAACCAGCTGTCCTGGGACACCACGGTGTTGTAGCTCTTCAGCCCGTCCTGGCCGACCTTGTCGAAGATCTGTTCCGACGCCGAGGTCGGGTACTTGGCGAGGATCTTCGTCTCGCCGTCGGTTGCGTCGCTGCCGGACTTGAGCTCGAGGCGTATCTGCTGCTCACGATCATCGATCTGAGCTGTGTCGACGTTCTTGGAATCGAGCTGCGCTATCGCCACTGACGTGTCGACAGTCTTCCACCCGCGTGTGTCGTTTCCGAAGTAGCTGAAGGCAGCGATCACCATCAGGACGCCGAAAACGATGGCCAGGTTCCGTATAACTGTCTTCCGATTCATACAGCTTCAGCCGAGACGGCCTCGTCCTTTCCAGTCTTCTCCAGTACGCAGACTCCGGCCGCGCACCGGATGATCCAGGTTACCGCGAACGGCAACCGACTGCCCCAGGTGCATCACGTGCACAAACGGGCCGGCAACACTGCTGCGTTGCACAACGCATCTCCCCCTTCAACGTCTCCCCTGCCCCACAGGTTCCCCACCACAGTCTTCTTATTGTCCGACCTACCGCTTTCGGCAGAGGACAGCGACGCTGGAGGGTCTAGTCTGTCAAAGTGCAGCCAGGCTCGGACAGAGTCACCGTAAATTCGGATGGTGTCACAACCCATCCGGACGGCATGGCAGTGCCGGAGCACGCCGACGCAGCCGCTGAGCTGCTGAGATCCGCCTGGCGGACGAGTACCTCGACGGCTGATCCACGGGCGCCCGACCTTGCCGAATTCCTACCCGATTCGGCCACTCTGCGGCATCGGTGGCTCGTAGCGCTCATCTCGGTCGACCTCCAGGAGCGCTGGTTACGTGCGCACTTGCCCAAGCGACTGCGGGACTACTGCACCGAATTCGACCTCGCCGAGGCTCAGGTCCCGGTGGGATTGATCTATGAGGAATTCTGCGTGCGACGTCAGAGCGGGGACTCGGTATCGCCGTCCCACTACGTCGCGGAGTACCCGGTGCAAGCAGCGGCGCTGGCCGAATTGCTCAACGTCGTTCCGGGTGAAACCACCGAGCTCTCCTCGACCGAGCCGGAGTCGGAGCTCGATGCCACCCAGGTGGAACCCACGACCACCGACATGACGGGAACCGCCTCCGCCGGCCTGGAATGGACCCGCCCAGGGTCCCAGGACGAGCTCGAGGATCTCGACGTCGGCGATCGGTTGGACGATTTCGACTTGCTGATGGGCCTCGGCCGTGGCGCTTTTGCGCGGGTGTTCCTGTCCAGGCAGCGCTCGATGCAACGAATCGTGGCGGTGAAGATTTCCGAGGACCGCGGGACCGAACCGCAGACTTTGGCGCAGCTCGATCACGACTACATCGTTCGGGTGTTCGATCAACGTGTTCTCCGGGACCGCGGGCTGCGGCTGCTGTACATGCAGTACGTGCCTGGAGGCACCCTGCTCAATGTGCTCGGAAGGGTCCGGGCGAATCGAGAAACCGACCGCCACGGACGACTACTTCTCGACAGCGTCGACGCCTCACTCGCTGACAAGGGCGGCCTTCGCCCCACCGACTCGACTGTGCGCGAACAGATTTCGTCCTTGTCGTGGCCGGAGACGGTGGCTTGGATCGGCCGTCGACTCGCGGATGCACTGCATTACGCGGGCGAACGCGGTGTGTTGCATCGCGATATCAAGCCGGCGAATGTGTTGTTGACCGCCGAGGGCGTCCCGAAACTGGCCGACTTCAACATCAGCTTCAGCGGCGCCGTGGCAGGGGACAGCCCAGTCGCCTATTTCGGTGGGTCGCTGAGCTACATGTCGCCGGAACAATTGGAGGCCTGCCATCCCGGACGGCCGGGGCGCGCCGCAGATCTCGACACGCGCAGCGATCTGTATTCGCTCGCGGTGGTGCTGTGGGAACTGTTGACCGGCCACAAGCCGTTCCCCGACCCCGAAGACTCCGCGGCCGGGGACCGTACGGCCATCGACGGCCTGCTTGGGGTGCGCCGGGGCGGAGTCGGCGCGCAGGCACTGTCCGAACTGCCACAAGACTGTCCGGCGACGCTGCGACGCATCCTCGTCAAATGCCTCTCGCCCGACCGGGAAGATCGCTGGGCCACCGGCCAGGAAATGGCTCAGCAATTCGACCTGTGCCTCGACGCTCGCGCACGCAATCTGGTCGACCCCCCGCCCACCAGCGCACGCGTGAGACTTCGGCGACACACGGTTCCTGTCATGACCCTCGCGATCGGCGTTCCCAATGCCGTCGCTGCGGTCTATAACTACCAGCACAACAAGGCGCTGATCATCAGCGACCTCGCCCCGGCGGCACAGGAGAGATTCGGGATCGTCGCGACGGCCATCAACGGCCTGGTCTGGCCCCTGGGGCTGGTGTTGATTCTCTGGTTCTGCCGTCGAGTACTCGCAGTTCCGCATGCACTGCGGACCGGAAAAATCGTTCCGGAAGAACGATTGGCCCAGGCAAGAGCAGACACGCTCATGGCCGCGGGCCGAGTGGTCGCGGTATGCCTCGGTCTGTGGGTCGTCGCAGGTATCGCATTCCCCGTGTCCCTACAGTTCGCCGCCGGTTCGGTGCCGACCGAGGCGTACGTGCACTTCATCGCATCGCTGGTCGTCTGCGGCGCGATGGCAACCGCCTACCCGTTCTTCCTGGTCTCGCTGTTCACCGTTCGATGTCTGTACCCGTCGCTGCTGCCCTACGGTCGTGCGGGGAGCGGAGACGCCTCACGACTGCACACGTTGCAGCGCCGTAGCGTCGGGTTTCTGACCGTCGCCGCGTCGATTCCGCTGATCGCCGTAGGTGGCCTGACCTTCGTTCCTACTGCGGACATCCCCAACATCATCGACGTCGTACGGGTCGTCTGTGTGGGCGGGATCTTGGCATTCGTCGCGTCGTACTCGATTTTCCGGCTGATCGAGGGCGATCTCAACGCGCTGCTGCGGGTCGTCTCCCGCAGGTCGCGCTAGCCTTGGCCAAGCCCGGTATCGCACGGTTCGATGCCAGTGACTCGGTACCGCCGCGTCCATTGCAGTGGTGTGGACAGAGGTGCCTGAACCGTGATTTTCGGTCAGGCACCTCTGTCGCGTTGGCGCTAGCCCAGCGGGGCTTGCCGGGGGTTCGAAGCGTTCGCCGTACTTGGCGGCGAGCTCCTTCGGCGAGCCGACGTGGACGTGATGATCACCGAGGGCAAGGTCAACGCAGGGACTGCTCGCGGGGCAGCCCCAGGATCAGCTCGGCGATCTGATTGCGCAGGACCTCCGAGGTACCCCCCGCGAGGGTGCTGTAGCGCGCGTACAGGAAGCTGCGCTGCAGCTCGTTCAGCGCCTTCGCCTCCAGCGCGCCGGCCTCGCCGGCCACCGCGAGGCTCACGGTCGCCAGGCGCTGTGTATGTTCGCTGCCGACCAGCTTGAGCACTGCCCCCTCCGGCCCGGACGCGCCGCCGCGCACGGCCTGCTCAGCGATGCGGCGGGTGAGCGCCGCCAGCGCGAGATCCTCCGCGACGAGGTCCGCGATCGACTGGTCCAGCCCGGCGTCGCCGCGCACTTCGGCGTACAGCGCGAACAGGTCGTAGGACAGGTCGAGGCCGAGCCGATCGCGCCCGATGGTCACTCGCTCGTTGC
This sequence comes from Rhodococcus sp. UYP9, assembly GCF_040547235.1. Taxonomy (NCBI): domain Bacteria; kingdom Bacillati; phylum Actinomycetota; class Actinomycetes; order Mycobacteriales; family Nocardiaceae; genus Rhodococcus; species Rhodococcus sp. UYP9. The sequence continues at coordinate 342,792 of NZ_JBEPPH010000002.1, read as the reverse complement.
CCAGGGCCGAGCGCGCCACTCCCCAGCCGCCGTCGACCGCTCCCAGGACATCCTCGTCGGCAACGAAGACGTCGTCGAAGAACACCTCGGCGAACAGTTCGACGCCCCGACTGTCCTGGATCGGCCGGACGGTGAGCCCCGGCGCGGCCATGTCGATCAGCATCATGGAGATGCCCTTGTGCTTGGCCGCGTCCGGGTTGGTCCGAATGGTCGCCATACCATGCGTCGACGTGTGCCCGCCGCTGGTCCAGGTCTTCTGGCCGTTGACGATCCAGCCGCCCTCCGCCCGCTTGGCCTTGGTGGTCACGCCCGCGGCGTCCGAGCCGGCGCCGGGCTCACTGAACAGCTGGCACCACGTGATCTTGCCCAGCAGGCTGGCGTGCACATAGCGGTCGAGCTGCTCCTGCGTGCCATGGTCTACAACCGTGCGCAGCACCCACTCACCGATGCCGTACTCCGGCCGCTCCTGTCCACGCAGCTCCTCATCGAGCACCAACTGCTCGACGGCGCCGGCACCCAGGCCCCAGGGCCGGGGCCAGTGCGCGATGGCGTAACCGGAGTCCACGAACAACTCGCGCCGCTCGGCCCCGGCCACCGAGCCCAACTGCGCGACGAACTCCCGCGCTTGGGCGCGGTAGCCCTCCGCCTCGGGCGGCAGGTCGATGCCGGACACTCGGCGCACGCCCGCGACGGTCGCGGCGGCGATCTCGCGACGCGCGGCGACGACGCTGAACATCATGCTCAGCACTCCGGCGCGACGCATGTACAGGTGCGCGTCGTGCTCGCGGGTATAGCCGATGGCGCCGTGCACCTGGACGTTCTGCTCGGCGGCGCTCACCGCTGCGGGCAGCGCGGTCACGACCGCGGCCGCGGCAGCGAGGCTCCGCTGCTCCGGGGCGCCTGCCAAGATGCCGGCCGCGTCCCAGGCCTGAGCCATGCTCAGTTGCTGATCGACGAGGACATTCGCCAGGATGTGCTTGATCGCCTGGAAGGACCCGATGGCCCGGCCGAAGGCCTGTCGCTGCTTCGCGTAGTCCACAGCCATGTTCTGGCAGGCGCGTGTCACGCCCGTTGCCTCCGCGGCCGCCAAGACACGGCCGATGGCCTGGGCCAGCTCCGCGGCGCCCGGCAACTCCATCCGAGGCTGCACGGGGCCATCCGCACTGATCAGCGCGACGCTGCGCGTCGGGTCCATACTCTCCGCGTCCACGCTGCCCAGCTGCACGCGGTCGAAGGCCAGCACGTCCGCTCCGACCGTCAGCAGGATCAGATCCGCCTCCATGCCTCCCAGCACCTGGACCGGACCGGCGAGTCGGAACGCCCCGTCCGCGTCGCGCGAGGCGAGCCCATCCGGCACGGAACCAACCGCGCCGACGACGGTGCCCTCGGCGAGCCCCGTCAGCGACAGCTGCTGCTGCTGGTCGGGGGTGCCGCTCGCGGCGAGCAGCGCCGAGGCCCAGACTGTCGGTAGGACGGGACCCGGGGCCAGCACTGCCGCGAGCTCCTCGACGACCACCGCGGCCTCGCCCATACCCATGCCCGCCCCGCCGACGTCCTCAGGGAGGTGGATGCCGAGCCACCCGAGCTCCGCATATCTCGCCCAGTCGCCCGGCAGGCCCACAGTCGGACTCTCCAGCCGGGCACGGGTCTGCCCGAGGGCGTCCGTGCGGCGGTAGTAGTCATTGATTGATTCAGCCAGCGAAAGCTGGTCCTCGGTAAGCGCAATAGGCATATTGCGGACATTACTGTAAGGCTGGGGTGAGGTTGGACACGTCGTAGGCGTAGGCCGGCACCGTCAGTAGGCAAAATTCGCGGCCGGCCAGATGTAAGACCAACTTGCTCGTCTGCTCGAGGCCGTCCCAACTCGCCGTCGATCCGGTGTTTCCCGTCCATCACACAACAGCAATGTCCGTAATTCTTCCTTCGCGATGTACGCCGACAATATCTGCGCCCTGGGATCTCGAGCATCGACGCCGTCTCCACATCCTAGTGAAACCGTTGTCCAATACGTTCCCGCGCTCGGAGTAGTCGGCGCCGGTTCGGCCAGACGGTGCTACTCGTGAACCGGGATGAAAGCACGAGGCCAGGTCAGGCGAAGACCAGGCCGGTCTCAGCCGCCGTAGACCTTCGGGTGGAGAGTTCCGATGTACGGCAGGTCGCGGTAGCGCTCGTTGTAATCGAGGCCGTATCCGACGACGAATTCGTTGGGAATGTCGAAACCCACGTTCGCGACCTCGATGTCCACCTTGATTGCATCGGGCTTGCGAAGCAGGGTCACCACCGCCAACGAGGCAGGGTTACGAGTGGCGAGGTTGCGCTTGAGCCAGGACAGCGTCAGACCCGAATCGATGATGTCCTCGACGATGAGTACGTGACGGCCGCTGATGTCCCGGTCGAGGTCCTTGAGAATCCGAACCACTCCGGAAGAGGACGTCGACGAGCCGTACGAGCTGACTGCCATGAACTCGAGTTGCGTCGGAATCGGGAGCGCGCGAGCAAAATCCGTCATGAACATGACAGCACCTTTGAGGACACCGACCAGGAGAAGATCACCTTCCGGCGCGCCCTGGGGATAGCGCTCGGCAATCTCGTTGGCAAGCTCGATCGTACGAGTCTTGATCTGCTCCTCGGAGATGAGAATCGATTCGATATCGCCCTCGTACACGGCGCTTCCCTTCAATTGTTTCTCGTACCTTCACAACTGTTGCAGATTCAAGCACCGCCGTTTCGCAGGCTCCACTCTTGCTCGAGCACCAGCCTGCCACGTCGACGCGCGACCACCAACCTGGCGTCGGACGCCCCTGAACGGACGGCAACCCCGCCCTGTCCACGCCAGTGTCCGACGAGATCGTCGATCAGCCGTAACTGCTTGTCCGACAGTGCCTTCACTCCACTGCGCAGCAACCACAACCGCAATGCCCGACGACGCAGCGCAGCGGGGACCGACGTGAGGGTCGTCACGTCCACCTCGGGTTCGGCGAAGTTCTCCCGTACCAAGGTCTCGGCCATGGCGTCGAGAACCGTGAGGTCTTCACGAAGCTGCGTCGCCGTGCGAGCAAGAGCCGCTGCGACGCCACCGCCGAGCGCATCTTCGAGCAGCGGCAGAATCTCGTGCCGAAGCCGGACGCGAGTGAAATCGGTGTCGGTGTTGTGCGGATCCTCGAACGGCGTCAACCCCAACTCGGCGCACGCTTGCCGGGTAACTGCTCGCCGAACCCCCAGCAGTGGTCGGCCCCACGGCTGATCCACCGGGGACATACCGGCGATCGATCGCGGCCCGGAGCCCCGCGAGAGTCCGAGCAGAACGGTCTCCGCTTGATCGTCGAGAGTGTGCGCGAGAAGGACCGTGGCGTCGCCTCGGTGGCGGTCCAATGCCTCGTACCGCGCGCGACGAGCCGCGGCCTCCATTCCGCCCGAGCCACCGACGGTCACCGTCAGCACCGACGCGTCCACGCACCCCAGCTCCAGTGCCGTCGCTGCGGCAGCTTTCGCCACAGTGTCCGACCCCTGCTGAAGCCCGTGGTCGACGACGAGCGCTCGGACGTCCGGGGCCTCCGCGGCCACCGCAGCGGTCAGCGCGAGCGAGTCGGCACCGCCGGACAGTGCGAGGACCACTGGGCCCGGGCTCGACGCGAGCCACCGACGAACTGCCTGGCGCAGCTCGAGGATCGCAGGCTTCTCCGGCAGCGCCACCGCGATACGCCGCGTCATCGAAGTACGCGGGCGATCCACCGGTCGGGGTCCTCGATCTCGTCGAGCAGCGGCAACGTGGCGGCATCGGTCCAGATGGTGTTGAACTGCTCCATGCCGACCCTGCCGACGACGTGGTCGACGAACGCTTTGCCTCGCACGTACTGCGCCATCTTCGCGTCCATCCCGAGAAGGGCCCTGATGACGCGTTGGAGTGGGTTGGTCTTTCGTCGACGCCTGCTGTCGAACGCCTGGCGGATCTGCAGGACCGAGGGCACCACTGCCGGCCCGACCGCGTCCATGACGTGATCGGCGTGACCTTCGAGGAGCGTCCCGAGCACGAGGAGCCGATCGATCGCTTCCCGCTGGGCCGGGGCCTGCGTTGCGCGCAGCAGCCCCACGATGCCCGCGTCCTCGGCTTTGTCGGACTGCCTACGGTTCTTCAGCGCGCTCGTCAATCTCGTCGCGAACTCACCTATCGGTTCGTCGACACCACCGGACAACAGTGCGACGGAACTGCGCATGTACTCGCCCAACCACGGTGCCGAAGAGAACTGAACTCGATGCGTCACCTCGTGCAGGCAGACCCACAGCCTGAAGTCGCTCGGCGACACTCGCAACGCCCGCTCGACGGCGACGACGTTCGGTGCGACGAGCAGAAGCGTCCCGTGCTCACCGGTGAACGGGTCGTACTGCCCGAGAATCGCGCTGGACAGGAACGCGAGCATCGCACCTGCTTGCAGGCCCGCGGGTTTACCACCGAGCAGGCCGGACGGAGGTTCTGCCTCGGCGTCGCCGGTCAGGTGTTTCATCGATGCCGATGCTGCGTCGATCCACCCTGCACGATCGACGACGAAGGCCTGAGGTACCGGAAGTCCGTCGGCGAGACCGGTCGTTTCACGTACCGGTCCTTCGGCGCGCACCGACGCCTCCGACAACTCGGCGACGACAGCTTCAGCGGTGTATCGGGAGATCGACGGTTCTTTCGGAGCGAATTTGGCACCGGTCTTCGCGGCCAGTGCCCAATCCACGGACCCGCTGAAGCCTGAGACATTGCCTTCGGTGTCCGCTGCGTCGTTCGTCATCGGCAACCACACAGTCTGAGAGTAGCCGCCACCGCGTCGAGCGCCGGTCTGCTGACTTCGGGTGGGCGGTCGTTGGACATCAACGCGAACGTCAACGTCCGGCCGTCCATGTCCACGACGTACCCGGCGAGAGCACTTGCGGCCGACAAGGTGCCGGTCTTGGCCCTGACCCAGCCTGCTCCGACGCGTTCGGCGCTGGCATATCGATCCGACAGCGTTCCGGTGGACCCGGCAACGGGAAGGTAGTCGAGCATCGGGCGGAGTTCGGGTTTGCCCGATCCTGCGGCCGAAGTCAATATCCGATCGAGCAGTCTGGCCGGAATCACCCCGTCGACCGACAGTCCGCTCGAATCGTGCAGCTCGAGTCCGGACATGTCGTACCCGGCGGCGAACAATGTCTGCTCGATCGAGTCCACTGCACCGGTGAAAGAAGCTTGCGCATTGGTCTCGATGGCGATCTCGCGCCCGATGGCTTCTGCGAGGACGTTGTCCGAGCGGCCCATCATCTGACCGAGACGATCACGAAGAGGCGCAGATTGGACACTCGCCACCTGATCGGCACCGGGTGGCGCCGCACCGATGGATACCCGTGCCGGGTCGAGCCCCAGGCCCCGGGCCAGCGCGCGACCGGCATCGAGAGCCGGTTCGACGCTTCGGGGCGACTCGTCTTCCAGCGGATCCGATCTGCCGCCGTCGATCATGATCGGTTCGATCGGCGTGATGTAACCGGCCGCGATGTCAGGAGCAAACCATCCCTGTGCCATCGTCGGACCGCTGTAGATGGACGTGTCGACGACGATTCTGTCGACCGGCGTACCTGATTTGGATATCTGCTCCACCAGATCGTCTATACGCGCCGAGCCTGAGTAGAAGCTTTCGCTGCCCAGGGGCCGAGCAGTGATCGTCGGATCGCCTGCGGCCACGATGACGATCTCACCATCGGATTGTCCCTTCACCACACGGGTGGTGACGCGATGTTCCGGTGACAGCGCGAGCATTGCCGCCCCTGCCGTCAGCACCTTGGTCGTCGATGCGGGAGTCATCGGGGTGTCCGGACCCGAGGACCACAGCACCTCCCCGGTGACGGCGTCGGCAACCGATCCGGTGAATGCGCCGAGATCCGGCGATGCGACCACCGGCGCGAGCGCGGCAGCGATACCTGCGACGGAGGGTGCAGGTGAGATGTCCGATATCGGCGCGATGGTCGGTACGAGTGTTACCGGGTCCGGCTCGGGCGCGAGATGCACCTCGGCCTTCGTGTCGGATTCGCGCGGGACGATGGCCGCAAGTGCTGTTCCGCCCGCCGCAACGACCGACACCGCAACGAGAATCAGAAGAATGCGGGTTCTCCGTCGCCGCCTTCCAGCGGTGGGACCGAGATTTCGCTTGGTCAACCTGGCCAACATTCCTCCATCGGTGTCTTCTTCTTCCCGTTGCCAGTTTCTCCAACAGTATCCTCGGGTCCGGTACGCTGACCCCGCCACCATCGTGCGTCACTCGAGACGCAAGACGAGAACAAAGAAGAGCGAGGGCAGCGCGTGTCGTTCGACGTCACCATCGAGATCCCCAAGGGTCAGCGAAACAAGTACGAAATCGACCATGTTTCCGGTCGAGTTCGCCTCGACCGCTACCTGTACACGGCGATGGGTTACCCGGCCGACTACGGCTTCATCGAGAACACCCTCGGTGAGGACGGCGATCCGCTCGATGCTTTCGTTCTTCTCCCGGAATCCGTTTTCCCCGGAGTCATCGTCGAGGCCCGCCCAGTGGCAATGTTCAAGATGGTGGACGAGGCCGGCGGTGACGACAAGGTTCTGTGCGTGCCTGCAGGCGACTCACGCTGGGACCACATCCAGGATCTCAGCGATGTCTCGACGTTCGAATTGGACGCGATCAAGCACTTCTTCGTCCACTACAAGGACCTCGAGCCCAACAAGCACGTCACGGCCGCGGACTGGGTAGGCCGGGCCGAAGCAGAAGCCGAAATCGCTGCATCGTTCAAGCGTTTGGCAGACAATCCAGAGCACTGACAACTTTTAGGCACCGGCAGTTCCGTACTTGGATGTTTCCGGCAGGGGAAGTGTTCACCCTTCCCCTGCGGGTATGCAACACAGCTTGGTTCTTTTCGACGCACTAGTGGGGAGATTTATGAGCGAAAGCAATTCCGTCGATTCGTCCGCAGGAGATACGGGCGAGCGTCGTAAGAACAGGCAAGCTAGCTTCGTCTCCGATGCAGGACAATTTCCAGAGCTGCCGGTGACGGTCGTTCTCGACCGCATCCCCGTGCCGATTCTCGCCGTCGATCCCAGTGGCGCAATCGTGTTCGCGAACGAAGCCTTCGACGAACTTTTCGGCACCGAGGAATCGGCTCGTGCGGACTTTCATTTGCACGACATCTTTCCCGATCAGGCTCCCGAGGGTGTCAACGTCGCCGAGATGTTCTTGACGACGGTTGCCACGCGAGCCGATTCGCTGTGGCGCATGACCGACAAGACCGGCGATGTGGTGCAGGTTCGGGCCAGCAAGTCGATTCTTCGTCGAGCCGAGGACACGGTCGTACTCGTCGCGCTGGAGGACTTCACCGATCAGCTCTGGAACGACCCCAAAAGCGCGCTGCGCTGACGCCGGGTCGTCATGCCTCGCTCTGGGAAGCCGGAGAAGGAGACATGACCGACCTGGGGTTCTGCCGTCACGAGCCTTTGGACGTATCCACTCTGGATCGCTCGTAGTCGGTCAGAAATCTGTCCAGCAGTTCGACCAATGACGCGCGGTCGTCGTTCGACCAGTCTTCGATGATCTTGCCGATGTGCGCGGTCCGACGCAGCTGAATTCGATGGACTACCTGCTTGCCCGACTCTGTGACTGCGAGGGCGAACGCCCTGCCGTCGCTCTCGTCGCGAACACGTTCGACGTGCCCACGGTCGACAAGCTGGGCGACCTGCCTGCTCACCGTCGACGGGTCCGAGTTGACCAGTGCCGCCAGCTCACTGGACCTCATCGGGCCGTCGCGAAGCAATCGAAACAAGCACACGAATGCTGCTCCGTCGACGCCACCGGACTCTTCGGTCAGCTGCGCAATCTTGCGGTCCCGTGCGCGCTGCAGACGCACCAGTTGGGTACCGATTTCTTCGGCGTAATCCACGGTGGGTCAGCTTCCGGAGAACTCTGCCGGGCGCTTCTCGAACACTGAGGTGATCGCCTCGGTCAGATCGTTCGAGGCGAGGAAAGCAGCGTTCCAGGCAGCTACGAATCGCAGGCCGGCGTCGACGTCGGCTGCCCGTGAGTTGTCCAGGACCTCCTTGACGCCTTGCACCACCAGCGGCGGGTTGGCGGCAATCTCTGCTGCTGTGGCCCGAGCACCGGCGATCAGCGCGTCGTGGTCCTCGAACACGTCGTTCACCAGTCCGATCTTCTCGGCGCGAGCGGCGTCGATGTCTTTGCCCGTCAATGCGAGTTCGCGAAGGTGACCGTCGCCGATGATCGCGGGCAGGCGCGCGAGCGAACCCATGTCGGCGACGATGGCGACCCGCACTTCACGAACACTGAACTTGGCGTCGGAGCTGGCGTACCTGATGTCGGCGGCACTGATGAGATCGAGGCCGCCGCCGATGCACCAGCCGTGCACGGCTGCAACGACGGGCTTGCGGCAGTCGGCAACTGCGTTGGTGGCCAACTGCATCCGCTTGATCGTGTTGTGGAAGGCGGTACGCGGACCGGCGAGGGCCTTGTCTGCCATCAGCGGGGCGAACTCACCTGCCATCGATGCCAGGTCGAGACCGAAAGTGAAGTGTTTGCCCGAGCCGACGAGGAGGATTGCGCGTACGTCGGGATCAGCGTCGAGCTGCGCGAAAACCAGTGGACATTCGTTCCAGAAGTCCGGGCCCATCGCATTACCCTTGCCAGGACCGATCAGGGTAACTACCGCCACATGGTCGGCGATTTCGACGGAAAATGCGTTCCAGATTTGTTCCTTCATGCCGCTGAGCCTAGCGGGCCGCCCGTTCTCACCTACTAGTAGAGACCGAAGATTCGACCGATCAGCCCAGCTGCGACGATGATCACCACCAGCCCGATGAGCCCGAGAAACACGATCGGCAATGCCAACCCTCGTTGCGGCGGTTCGTGCTGCGGACCACCGACGCTAGTTTCTGCCGGTGGCGTATCTCCGGGCTGAACACCGCCGCCTGGTTCCAATCCTGCGGTTTCGTTCGGGTCGGGGTTCTGAGCACTCATGTGGGTCGGGTACCCGATGAGATCCGCTTCAATCTTGCTCGGTCGCCCGGGCGATTGCGCCAGCGAAGAGTTCGGTGATCGCTGCACCGATGGCTCGTTCGTCGATCTCGTCCGGATCGACGGAATGCTCGACGGACAGGCCGGAGATCAGCGCCAGCAGTGACGTCGCTACTTCTCGCGCATCGAGAGTGGCCGCCACGCCCCACGCCTCGGCCCTGGCGGAGATCAGGGTGGCAAGTTCTTCCCGAAGTACTCGACGCTCACGTCGGTAGCTTTCCGCCAACTTTGGTTCTCGACCAGCATGGATGCCGAACTCGGTCACCAGCAGTGGCCACCGGGGCTCGGCGACGATCCACGACGCGATGGCGCTGCCGCCTGCTCCGGCAGCATCGTCGGGGCCGAGGTCGGACACGTCGTCGATGACTCGTGCGGCGAGTTCCATCGAGCGGCGCGAGAGCAGCTCGGCGAACAGTGCCTGCTTGGACTCGAAATTGGAGTAGACGGCGCCCTTGGTGAAGCCTGCGCGTCTGGCGATGTCCTGGAGTTTGGCCGCAGCGAATCCGTGTTCGGTGAACTCGTCGGCTGCCGCGTCGAGCAGCCGTTCACGCACGTTCTCGCGCCCGGGCCGGCCCGACGCGATCTGTGTCGACAACCACTCTTCTTGACCGTCTACCGTCACGATACCTAGAGTATTCAATACCTTAGGTATTGACAATCCATTCGACAGGAAAGTTCACATCCATGCGCAAGGTTGTCTGGCTAGCGGCCGGAGTGCTGATACTCCAACTCGGCTTCATCCTCAGTTACGTAGCTGCTTTCCATCAGCCGACCCCGCGCGAGATTCCGATCGTGGTCGTTGCCGCGCGAGGGCTCCCTGCCGGCCTGGACGTCGATACGGCCGACAAGCTCAACGCCATCGAAGGCACTCCCCTCGATGCCCGCACCGCTGCCAGCACGGGCGATGCGCGTGCGCTGATCCGGAACCGAGAGGTGCTCGGCGCTTACGTTCTGAGCCCGACGGGCACGGACACACTCATCACCGCCAGCGCCGCAGGCAGCTCCATTGCCACCTCGCTCGACGCGATCTTCACCAAGATCGACAAGAGTCAGAACCGCACCTTCGTCGTTCGCGACGATATTCCGGTGGGCATCCACGACAACCGAGGATTGTCCGGCTTCTACCTCTCCGTCGGTTGGGTCGTCGGCGGGTATCTGCTCGCCGCGGCAATCGGACTCCTCATCGGCGCACCGAAGTCGCTACGCGAAGCGTCGACTCAGCTCGGGGTACTCGTCGGCTATTCGATCCTGTCCGGAATCCTCGGTGCGTTCATCACCACGCATGTTCTCGGCACGTTCGCCGGCCACTGGTTCCCTCTGTCGGTACTGGGAACAGCGGTGGTCCTGGCAACGGCACTGTTCACGCTCGGGCTACGCGCTGCGGTCGGTGTTGTCGCTGTTCCGATCGCGATCGTCGTGTTCGTCATTCTCGGAAACCCCAGCGCCGGAGGGGCATTCGGTCCGAACGTGCTTCCGGAGTTCTATTCGGCCGTCGGCCGCTGGATCACCCCGGGAGTCGGCACCGAAGGCGTTCGGAGCATCGTCTACTTCGCCGGCAACGGCGTCGGGCAGCCCGCGCTGGCACTCGTCCTCTATACGGTGGTCGGTCTCGCCCTGTTCTTCGGCTTCACCTACCGCACACAACAGAAACCGGCAAACCTCCCCGTCTACGCCTAGTACGAGGCACGGACTGCCGATTGGCAATACGCTTGCCCTATGCCCCGGCTTCTTCACCCGAACGCAGCCCACGTCGCGGACGTCCTGATCTCGCGTGGACATCACGGGGTGGTCGTCACCGCGCCCGTGCCGACAGTGACCGCCGACGCCGCCGCCGAATCTCTCGGCGTCGACGTCGGCGCGATCGTGAAGTCCCTGGTGTTTCTGCTCGACGACGACCCAGTGTTACTGCTCGTCTCCGGTGCGCACCGGGTGAACCTCGATCGGACAGGCCGGAGACTGGAGGGGAGGTTGTCGCAAGCTCCACTCGAGCTGGTCAAGCACTGCACCGGTCAACCGATCGGAGGCATCGCACCGGTGGGTCACCCGACGAATCTGCCCACATACGTCGACGAGCAGATGGCCGAGTATCCCGAATTGTGGTCTGCTGCAGGGCATCCGAACACGATCTTTCGGACGACCTATTCGGAACTGCTGCGCATCACCGCCGGACTTGCCCTGTCCATGACATGACATGACAGCAGAGGCTGCGGGAACCTGAGGACAGATGCGGCCCGCTCGTAGTAGTAGTGCGAGCTACGAGGCGAGCACTCGCGAGGCAGGTCGAACTCCGGTGGCTCCCGCCACGTTCGACGCCGAGAACACGACTCCACGATCTTCCAGCCACGGCACGACGCCGTACGCGACCTTGCCGAAATTCGCTTCCTGGGGACCCGCTGCGATCAGGGTGACGCCATCGGCGACGTCAGCAGCTTTCACATCGGCTATCAGACCTGCCAGCCCGACGGGTGTACCGATATAACGAATCGAGGCCGGAACCACCGGGGCGTCGAGGCCTGCAAACTCTCGACGGGCAGTGCGTGCATCGTCAGCGATGTGAATCTCGATATCGAGGAACACGGCCACTTCGTCGGCGTCCTTGCCCGACTCGACGGCCTCCGCGCGAAGCCGAGTACGCAGATTCTGCGCTTCCCGCAGGTCTTCGGCCTGAATTCTCACCATTTCCGAAGTCGGAGTCGAGTCGGTGAGCTCGGTCCACTGCCCATTCAGGTCGAGGGCCACCCGGATGGGGCGAGCGTGGAGGTGATCGGAGGTGATATCGGAACTGTGCGACATGCGATTGTGTCCTTCGTACAAGGCAAGGGATGCGGCTTCTGTCTGGGGTCTAACCCGAGCGCCTACAAGATCCGGACGCTGTCCGGCACAAATCGACGTACCTGTCGTACCAGCGACGGTTGCGCCACAAGACAATTGCTGTCATATTCCGATGCTAACCGCTTCAGCCGGCGATGGGGCTTCGTCCCACTCAGCGGCACCTGACTCCCCGATGGCACTCACCGGCACCGTGGCCGGGACACAGGGAGATCCCACTCCTGCCTTTCCGTCCACCAGATCGGGGAAGGGACGCGGATCGGGCACCGGGTTCCACCATCCGTCCTCCTCCGCGTACGTCCACGACGCGCCCTCGTGCACGAGCTTCGTTATGGCTCCGAGCAGGCGATCGACGTCGGCGCTGGAGCTTCCCAGACCGAGGCTCGCACGCACTGCCCCGTCGGGACGACCGAGGCGCGCAAGAAGAGGGTGCGCACAGAATTTGCCGTCTCGAACACCGATGCCATGCTCAGCCGACAGGTAAGCAGCGATCTCACCGGGCCCAAAGCCGTCGATCGTAAATGTGACGATCCCCACAGTATCCGGAGAGTCGGTCCACACTTCGAGCAAGCGCACGCCGGGGGTTGCCGTCAGTCCGGCGCGCAATCGGTCCGACAGAGCACGCTCGTGTTCGACGGATCCCGACCTCTCGTGCTCGGCGAGCGCCTCGCAAGCGGCAGCCACTGCGGCGACGCCGAGGACATTGGGCGTGCCGGCTTCGTGACGCGCGGGCGAGAGCGCCCATGCGGTGGATTCCACACTCACACTGCGCACGGCACCGCCCCCGGCGAGGTACGGCTGAGCCGCATCGAGCCAATCGCGACGACCCACGAGCACTCCTGCGCCATGCGGGGCGTACAGCTTGTGGCCGGAGAAGGCGAGGTAGTCGACACCGAGGTCGCTGATGTCGACTCGGCGATGCGGTACCAGCTGGGCGCCGTCGACGAGTATGCGAGCACCGTACCGATGAGCCAGCTCTGCAAGTTCACGAATGGGCAACACTTCACCGGTGACATTCGAGGCGCCGGTAATGGCAAGCAACGCAGCCGGTTTCGTGGCGAGCTCGACCTCGATGCGCGCCACTGTCTCGGCAAGGGTGTCGGCGGCAACGACGACACGGCGGTCCCGCCACGGCAATAGATTCGCGTGGTGCTCGATGTCGAGTACCACGGTCTCACCGGGCACGCACCGCGCCAGCAGGTTGAGCGAGTCGGTGGTGTTCCTGGTGAAGATCGTCACTGAATCGCTCTGTGCTACAACAAAATTCGACACAGTCGTACGAGCCTTCTCGTACGCCGCCGTCGACACGCGCGAGGCGTAACCCGCGCCGCGGTGCACACTCGAGTAGTAGGGCAGCAACTCGACGATCCGATCGGTCACCGCGGCGAGAGCAGGAGCGCTGGCGGCATAGTCGAAATTCGCATACGTGCAGGTACTGCCGTCGACCAGCGGGACCTGAAGGTCTGCCCCACTGACCACGGCGAACGGTGCGCACGAGCTTTCGAGAACAGCAGTCATGACAAATATCCCCTTGTACATCAAGGGACTCGAAATATCGAAGAAGGACGATCGAGTCCGCGCTTGCCGCGCCGGTATTCCGGCGTCAGCCAGGTCGTCACCCGGAGCACCCCACCGCGGAGGAGGGTTGCCGACCAGCAAGCCGGGGCTCGATGCTGGTACTCATGACCTGTGAAGAGGATGGCAAACGGTCTACGAGGTTGTCAACCCCTCCGGTAGGAAATCGCGTCTCCAGCCGATCCGAAGCCGTATCCCGAGTAGAATTCGCGCGGTGTCGAGCCTCACCGATCCATCCGTCCGTTCACCTTCCGGCCACCCGAACATGAGATAACGACCATCGAGGTTCACTCGCAATTCGGCAATCAACGAGAAGAAGGACACCCCGTTTTCTGTGCAACCACAATCGGATTCGGCCCCCGAACTGCCTTCGAACGACGTACCCACCGACTTCTTGCGCTCCGAGCACGCGCCCGAGCAGCGCACGCTCATCGATGTTCTTCGCGCCACAGCAGAGCAGTACCCTGACGCACCCGCCATCGACGACGGCACTGTCGCGGTGTCCTACAGCGAATTACTCGTAGACATCGACGAGGGATCGCAGTGGCTGTATCGGGCCGGTGTTCGCCGCGGCGATCGCGTCGGAATTCGGATGCCTTCGGGATCCTTCGCTCTGTACGTCGCCATCCTGTCGATTCTCAACGCGGGGGCGGCCTACGTGCCCGTCGACGCGGACGACCCCGACGAGCGCGCCGAACTGGTATTCGGCGAGGCCCAGGTCACTGCGGTAGTGACCGCGAACGGAATCGTTGCCGGTACTGCCGAGAAGAACACACCACCCGCCTCGGACGTCGGCGTCCCGACACCCGAGGACGACGCCTGGGTCATCTTCACTTCCGGTTCGACCGGGACCCCGAAGGGGGTGGCCGTGAGCCACCGCAGCGCGGCGGCCTTCGTCGATGCAGAAGCGCGCATGTTCATGCAGGACGATCCGCTCGGCCCCGGTGATCGTGTACTTGCGGGCCTGTCCGTGGCGTTCGACGCGTCGTGCGAGGAAATGTGGCTCGCCTGGCGTCACGGCGCCGCACTGGTGCCGGCGCCACGATCGCTCGTGCGCAGCGGCCTGGACCTGGGGCCATGGCTCGTCTCGCGCGACATCACCGTAGTATCGACGGTTCCCACTCTGGCGGCCCTGTGGCCCGCCGTTGCCCTCGAAGCAGTCCGGTTGCTCATCTTCGGTGGCGAGGCCTGCCCGCCCGAGTTGGCCGAGCGTCTCGCCGTGGACGGGCGTGAAGTGTGGAACACCTACGGTCCGACCGAGGCGACCGTCGTCGCCTGCGCATCGATCATGGACGGCAAGGGTCCGGTGCGCATCGGTCTACCGCTCGACGGCTGGGATCTCGCGGTCGTCGATGTTGCAGGCAATCCCGTAGCCGTCGGCGAAGTCGGTGAACTGGTGATCGGGGGTGTCGGACTCGCCCGCTACCTCGACCCCGAGAAGGATGCCGAAAAGTACGCGCCCATGCCCACACTCGGCTGGGAGCGCGCCTACCGCAGCGGAGACCTCGTCGAACTCGAGCTCGAGGGCCTACTTTTCCAGGGGCGCGCCGACGATCAGATCAAGCTCGGCGGGCGACGCATCGAACTCGGTGAGATCGACAACGCACTACAGGCCCTCCCCGGTGTCGCCGGTGCTGCCGCGGCAATCCGCACCACGGGTGCGGGCAACTCCGTGCTCATCGGGTATCTGTCCAGCACCGACCCGAACTTCGATCTCGACGCCGCGCGGACCCTGCTCGCCCAGCAACTTCCGTCGGCGCTCGTTCCGCGGCTCACCCTCGTCGACGAGCTGCCGACGCGGACGTCGGGCAAGGTGGATCGAAACGCGCTCCCGTGGCCACTTCCCGGCATGGGCGAACAGTCCGGGCTCGGCGGAACCGCAGGATGGGTTGCCGAACTGTGGACCGAAATTCTCGGCGCTCAGGTCTCCGACGACAACGCCGACTTCTTCCAGAACGGTGGCGGATCGTTGTCCGCCGCGCAGTTGGTGACAGCGCTGCGTCAACGTTTTCCCGAGGTCACCGTCGCGCAGTTGTACGACCACCCGCGGCTCGGCTCACTTGCCCGCATGCTCGACGACCTTGCACCGCCGGTCGACGTCGTGCCACGCGAGGTGATCCCGACGCCGCGCCGGGCTCAGTGGATTCAGATCGCCGCAACAGTGCCGCTGACCACGCTGACCGGCCTGCAGTGGGTCACCTGGCTCGGCATCCTCGCCAACGTCATGTCGTGGTTCGCCGACGTGCCATGGGCGCCGACGGTGTCCTGGTGGTGGCTCCTGGTCGCGTTCTCGCTGTTCATCACCCCGGTCGGCCGGATGGCGATCTCGGTCGTCGGCTCTCGCCTGCTGCTGACCGGGGTGAAACCCGGCGCCTACGACCGCGGCGGCAGCGTGCACCTGCGCCTGTGGACGGCAACGCGTCTCACCGACGCCAGCGGCGCCTCCAACCTGTCCGGCGCGCCATGGATGGTCTACTACGCCCGAGCACTCGGCGCGAAGATCGGCAAGGGCGTCGACCTGCACACCATGCCTCCCGTGACGGGCATGCTCGAGCTGGGCGACGGCTGCTCGGTCGAACCCGAGGTGGACCTCACCGGTCACTGGATCGACGGCGACATCGTCTACATCGGCGGCATCAGGATCGGTGCGGGGGCAACCGTCGGCGCTCGATCGACGCTCCTACCAGGCACTTCGGTCGGCAAGAACGCCGTCGTGACCGCCGGTTCCGCCGTCGTCGGACGCGTCAAAGCCGGCCAGATGTGGGCCGGCTCCCCCGCCACGAAAATCGGCAAGGCCGAGCACCCGTGGCCCGAGGAAACACCACCTCGCGCGACCCGGTGGATCGTGGCCTACGGCGTCGCGTCCCTGTTCCTGTCAGGTATGGCGATCTTCTCCATCGGCGTCTCGTTGGTACTGATGGGCTGGTGGCTGCACACTGCGACGACGTTGCTCGGCGCACTCGGCCGCGGCGTACTGCTGCTACCTGTCGCCACGATGGTCTCCCTCGCAACGTTCGCGCTCATCACGGTGGCCGCGGTGCGTCTGTGCAGCATCGGCCTGACCGAGGGCTATCACCCGGTTCGCAGCCGAATCGGCTTTCAGGTGTGGGCAACGGAACGACTCATGGACTCCGCGCGCACCTTCCTGTTCCCGCTCTACGCCAGCTTGTTGACGCCGGGATGGCTGCGACTTCTCGGCGCGAAGATCGGCAAGGACGTCGAGGCCTCGACAGTGCTGATGATTCCGAAATTCACCACCGTCGCCGACGGTGCATTCCTCGCCGACGACACGATGATCGCCAGCTACGAACTCGGCGGCGGCTGGATGCGCCTGGGCGATGCCAAGGTCGGCAAGCGGGCGTTCCTCGGCAACTCCGGCATGACGGGTCCGGGTCGCACCGTCCCGAAGAACGGCCTCGTCGCCGTGCTGTCGGCTACCCCGGACAAGGCGAAATCCGGATCTTCCTGGCTCGGCAGCCCACCCGTGCGGTTGCGCCGCACCTCCGGGAAGACCGACTCCTCACGCACATTCGATCCGCCGACCGAGCTGAAGATCGCTCGGGCATTCGTCGAGACCTGCCGACTGATTCCGGTGGTGGTGACATTCGCGATCGGCCTGGGAGTGCTGTTCGGGCTCCTCGCACTGGCCGACAGTCATGGGTACTGGCTTGCCGCGCTACTCAGCGGAGTCGTACTGCTGATTGCCGGTGCCGTCGCCGCTGCGGTGTCTGCGCTGGCGAAGTGGGCCTGGGTCGGCCGTATCGACAAGGTGGAACACCCACTGTGGAGCTCCTTCGTGTGGCGCAACGAAGTGTCCGACACGTTCGTCGAAACCGTCGCGGCCCCGTGGTTCGCGCGGGCAGCAGAAGGCACGGCAGTGCTCAACATGTGGCTTCGTTGGCTCGGCGCGGACATCGGCCACGGAGTCTGGTGTGAAACGTACTGGCTACCGGAAGCCGATCTTGTGACACTTGCCGACGGCGCAACAGTCAACCGTGGGTGCGTTGTGCAGACGCACCTGTTCCATGATCGGATCATGTCCATGGACAGCGTCACCCTCGGGCGAGGAGCCACATTGGGGCAGCATTGCGTCGCACTTCCGGCCGCAGGAATCGGCGACGGCGCGACCGTCGGGCCTGCATCTCTGGTGATGCGCGGCGACACCGTGCCTGCGCACACGCGTTGGCAAGGCAACCCGATCGCACCGTGGGCAAAGGGCGATCCGTACCGCCGGATCACTGCGGCGGCCGAGGCGACCCTGTGAAACCTGGCTCGAAGACGGTGACGCCGACGTTCGACCTCGACGCCAACGATGCGCCGATCGACGCGTACCTACCCGAGAGTGGCAACCGCGGATATCGGGTCTCGCGGTACGAGCTGGATCTCGAGTACAAGGTCGACAGCAATCGATTGACCGGAACAGCGCAGATCACTGCCGTCACCACCGCGACCATCGCCAAGTTCGCACTCGATCTCGGGCCCGCGCTGCGGGTATCCAAGGTGTCGGTCAACGGGTCCCGCTCGGTGAAGTTCTCGCAGCAGCGCGGCAAGCTGAAGATCACCATGGCCAAGCCGATCCTCTCGGGTGGGGCGCTCGTCGTGACCGTGCATTATGGCGGAATCCCCAAGCCCATCAACAGTTTCTGGGGTGAAGTCGGCTGGGACGAACTCGCCGAGGGAGCCATCGTCGCAAGCCAACCCAACGGTGCCGCATCCTGGTTTCCCTGCGACGACCATCCGGTATCGAAAGCAAGCTACGGCATCACGATCACCACGGACTCGCCCTACTACGCGGTGGCCAACGGAACGTTGGTGCGCAAGCAGGCTCGGGCGAGCCGAACGACGTGGGTGTACGAGCAGCCCGAGCCCATGGCTACATACCTTGCCACCATCCAGATCGGGCACTACGAGCATCGCGTCACCAGCACCGAGCCCGTACCGATCGAGGCGATCATCCCTCCACGGCTGCGTCGGCACTACGATCACGATTTCGGTCGTCAAGCCCAGATGATGGAGACCTTCGTACGTCTGTACGGCCCGTACCCGTTCGCGGCCTACACCGTTGTCGTCACCGATGACGAACTGGAAATTCCGATCGAGGCGCAAGGCATTTCGATCTTCGGCGCCAACCATTGTTCGAGTGATCGCAGCTCCGAACGCCTTGTCGCACACGAGCTTGCGCACCAATGGTTCGGCAACAGCCTCACACTCGGAACCTGGGCGGACATCTGGTTGCACGAAGGCTTCGCGTGCTACTCCGAATGGATCTGGGTCGAAAACTCCGGTGGCGCAAGCGCTCACGACAAGGCGCAGCGCGCATACGCCATACAGCAGACATTGCCGAAGGATCTGATACTCGGCGATCCAGGCAAGGCCAAGCTGTTCGATGATCGGGTCTACAAACGTGGCGCGCTGGCACTGCATTCACTGCGGCGGACCGTAGGCGACGAGCGGTTCTTCGCACTGATTCAGCTGTGGACCAAGGATTATCGCTATTCGACGGTATCGAGCCAGGACTTCATCGACCTGGCTTCGCGCTTCGGTTGTCCGCGAACCCTCTGGGACAGCTGGCTCTATCAGGCGGAGCTGCCGGCGCTTCCGTAGGCGCCGCCGGAGCTTTCGTAGACTCCGCCGGCGCAAATTTACTCCTCCATTCGGAATCCGTACCGCCTGCAGGGGGTACGGATTCCGAATAGGGGAGTAAATTGCCGCCCCGCTCACGAAACTCAGGGAAGGTGCGCTCTCGACCGAGTGCGAACGAACACCCAGCAGAGCGCGGCGAGAACCGAACCGAAGACGAAGATGACGGGATAGGTCACGACCCCCGGCCACTGCTCGGTGAGCGCGGACAGAATCGCCGGTATCGCGAACCCCAGGTACGTGAGTGAATAGAAGACGGCGGTCAGCCCGGCGAGATCATCAGGGCCGGCGATACGTTGCACCTCTTGCAATCCGGAGACCAACGCCATGCCGTAACCGCAACCGAGCACTGCCGCTGCGATGAGAGCGGCGGCGATCGTCAGTACCGATGCGGCCCACGCTGCGAGCAGAATCCCGAAGACCAGAATGGCGAGCGCAACGAGTGCTCCTCTGGCGTGGGTCGGAGTGTCGATCTTGCGCCCGACCGCCTGAATGGCGAAGCCGGAGCCGAGCGCGATCACCGACATCAGTGCCGATAGTGCGATGGGGTAGCCCCCACTGCTGTCGGCCATCAACGACGGCAGTACCGCGTACGCGACGCTCGCTGCACCGAACACCCACGGCGCCAACGGAACGACGACCAACAGGAATCTGCGGTGCGACGCCGCGGGGATCAACAGATCTTTGCGAAGCGGTTCACGATCCGCAGCCGGCACCGCAGCACGCGTCTCCGGCACCGAAGCCATGCCGATCCCCGCGAGGACGCAGATGCCCACATGAACGAGGTACGCGAGGTGCGTCGGCCAAGGCGCCCACTGGGCCAGGATGCCCGCGACGCCTGCACCGAGCGCGAAACCTGCAGTCAAACTCATCGCCGCGCGACGCGCTCCCGCGCCGCCTGACGCCGAAGGGTCCAGGGCGGTAAGCTCTTTCACCCAACTGCCTCCGACGGCCATCCCGATACCGAGAGCGACTCCGCTGAGAACCCGGCCGCTGAACAGCACACCTGCGCTGTCTGCGCCGAGCGAGATGAGAATCGATCCGGCAGCGGCCACCGCCGTCGCGGGCAACATCACCGGCCGTCGACCCAGCCGATCGGACAGCGGCCCACAGATGAGCAGCGCGGGCACTATCCCGATGACATACGCGAACAGGAACATATCGACCGTGACGGCGGAGAAGCCATGCTCGAGCCGGTACATCACCAGAAGTGGGGTGAATTCGTTTCCGCCCCACGCGACGGCGAACATACCTGCCGCGACGAGTAGCCAGCGAGCAGTACCGACCTCGGTGACGTTCGACCCGGTGGAGACAGTGGTCATCGCCGACCACCCTCGGACAATCCATGCACCCGGTTCATGTGTTGCTCGACCGCATCAGCGAAACCGTCGACGTCGCCTGCTTCGATCAAGTCGGCGAGCTCGGCGTGATCGTCGACGATCCGTGAGATCTGCCCGGGATCGCGGATGAGTGAATGCGCCGTCATCCGTCGCTGACGCTCGCGAAGACCGGTGTAGAACTCGTCGAGAAGTGGGTTTCCGCCAGCACGCACTATCAGCCGGTGAAAGTCTGCGTCGGCAGCGCTGAATTCGGCTGCCGTGCCCGTCTCGACGAGGCGGCGTTGGCGCTCGAGGTTGCTGCGGAGATCAGCGAGAAGTTCGGTTCGGACCCGTTCGTCACGGACGACAGTGCGAACGCTGGCAATCTCGACGATCCAGCGTGCCGAGACGATATGTTCGGCCTCGCCGGGCGCGATCGGCACAACGAGTGCCCCTCGCTTGGGATAGAGGCGCATCCATCCTTCGACCTGAAGTCGGAGGAACGCCTCGCGAACCGGAGTCCGACTCACGTCCATACGTCCGGCGATGTCACCTTCACTGACCAGCTCACCGCCGGGAAGTTCACCGGTGACGATGAGTTCCTTGACGGTCAGGTAGGCCTGCTCCGATGCCGAAGTCTGGTTCGATGCAGGGATAGACACAACATAGATACTAGATGCCGACGCTTCCCTGCCCCAGCTGGGGCTTCGTCACACACCCCCTACGTCGAAGCGCTCACTCGTCCTCGCCCTTCTTGAACACACGCCGAGCAGTCGGAATGAGCACCACCAGTGCACCTATGAGAACCACGACCGAAAACACTTCGAGCCACATGCGCTTACTCCTTCGGGAAAACCAAGAGCGGACAACTACGATGCCGGCGCGAGCCAATTGCCGACCGGGATGTTGCGCAGAATCGTGAACGCCACCACGACGGCGACACTCGCGACGAACAACCACGTCGGCGGACGCCTGATACCGAAGACCATGCCGCGCGCACGGGCGCGCAGCCACACGCCCCACACCACAACCCCCACGACAACGAGTACGACGGCCAGCGCGTTCGTGGTCAGGGCGGACTGTAGGTCACCGCGCACCAGGTCACCGAGGGCCCGCGTCGTGCCGCACCCTGGACACCACAACCCGGTGACGGCATGGATCGGGCAGGGAAGATACGTCGACGTCCGCGGGTCCCGGATGTACAGCAGTGCCCCGGCCGCGACGGCGAGACCGCCGATGGCCAACGGCGCTCTTGTCCCCGTACGCAGGTCGAGTGAGATCACCTGTTCCACGATATCGGTGATGCGAGCCCAGGTCATCCGACCAACTACTACAACTCAGCCCTGAACGAGAACGGTTCCCATCATGTCCGGGTGCGGGGTGCAGTGATACGTGTACGTTCCCGGCTCGGTGAACGTGTGGGTGAACGTATTCGAGGTCATCAGCGGGCTACGGAAGGACTTGTCATCGGCGACGACGTCGTGCGTCATGCCGCCGTCGTCGAACACCCAGGTCACCGTGTCGCCGACGTCGACGGTGATGCTCGCGGGCGTGTAGGTGCGGTTTTTCACCGTCACCTGGTTCGCCACCGGCGCCTGAGCTTGTTCGGGTTCCGGCGACGAACAGCCGATCAGAGACGCGAGGACGAATGCCGATGCGATACACCCTGAGAAGGCCCTCGAAGTTTTCACTACACCGAGGCTACCGGCAGGTGGGTGGTCGTGAGCTCGGGTAACATCATCGCGGAAGTTCACCCCTGCGAGAGGCACAACCCATGACCGAGCGACACGGCCGCAGCAGCGCAGCCGCCCTGTTCTCCCTCCTGTTCGTCCTCGTCGCTTCACTGATGGGGTCGGCTACCGCCCAGGCAGCGCCTGCACGCTTCGTACCTGCAGGGGAGATCAGCCCAACCGTCGGCTTCGATCCTGCCGGGGTTCTCCAATGGCGGCTCGATCAGGTTTTCATCAACCAACCGATCTTCGTCCGGGTCGATCCCGCACTCCCCGGCTTGACCGACTTCTCCCTCAACAACTGGTGCAATTGCGCCATCAACTGGTTCAACAACACCACCCAGGTCGGTGGTGTCGCATTCCCCGGACCGCTGGATACCGGGCCCATCCGCACCGGATCCGGTGACGTCTCGGCGTGGACCGACATCCCGGGCGGCTGGACGATCGTCCGCGGCAACGGTCACTGGTGGGTTCCTTAGGTTTTCGAAGCTATCGGAACACCTGCTCGCCCAGATAGCCGCCTTCCTCGACCCCCGGCGGAATCGCGAAGACCGCAGACCCGATAGGGGTCGTCCACTCGTTGAGCGCGTCATGGGCGTCCAGACGTTGTTGCACCGGCAGAAATTGACTGTCGATATCGCGTTGGAAAGCCGCAAAGATCAGGCCCGAGTTGCTGGTCTTGTCATCCGACGGTGGGTCGTCGTAGTTGTAGGCGCGACGGAAGAAGCGCTCACCGTCATGCGTGTGGTGCGCACGGGCGATGTGCGAAGCCGGTGAGATCACCGGTATACCGAAGCGGTCGGTAGCCTCGAAGTCCGCGACGTCACGCTCGAGCTTCCCGGTCAGCGGCGCCCCGGTGTCGAGTCGACGCCCCAGTACGAACTCTCTTCCTCCACGATCCAACTCGTCCCAAGTATCGAGTTCGACGGCAATTCGGCGCAACACCAGTGAAGTTCCGCCGGTGCTGTCCCACACCAGAGCATCGAAATCCGTTGCTGGATCTGGATTCTCCGTACCGTCGACCTGCCCCATCAGATTCCGCATCGTGGTGCCAGGGGGCTGCGCTCCGTGTGCTGCTCGAAAGCCGCGTTGAACCCAGCGGATCGACGACGTCGAGCGCACATTCTTGGCCAACACGCGGACTGCATGCGCGAGGGAAACGGGGTCATCGGCGCACAGCTGTAGCAGTAGATCACCTCCGCTCCAACGTGATTCGAGTCGGTCGATACCGAACTCTGGCAATGGGGCCAACCACCCCGGCTTGGTTATGCCGGAGGCGTCGTATGCGCCGGGGCCGAATCCGACAGTGACGGTGAGCCTTGCTGGGTCCAGTGCCAGTTCGGGCTCGGTATCGGCCAATGCCGGCAATCCTTGCGTCAATCGCGCAGCATCGGCTGTCCACATCTTCATGATGCCGACGACATCGGACTTGGTCGTGCCCGCCCGCAAGTCGAAAGCCACGAACATTCCATGGGCCTGCGCTGGGGTGGAGATCCCGGACTGGTGCTCACCGTAGTAGGGAACTGTCAGGCCTCCGAATTCGGATTCAGCCGGCTCCCTGGCGATTCCGTAGGTCAATCCGGCAGCGCCGAGTGCGGCGACACCTCCACCGAGGAGGTGTCGCCGACTGATTCTCGTGCGATGCGGAGGTGTCCGCTCAGCCACCGTAGTTTTCCTGCGCGCCCGCGAACTCGCGGACCTGCGCCGTGAACGTCGAAGTCGACCCGTCCTCGAAGGTCAGCGTGAACTCGGTGTCACTACCCGGGTCCAACGGTGCACTCACCCCCATCAGCATGATGTGGTCGCCGCCTGCCTGAAGCACCTTGGTGTCGCCACCTGCGACGACGAAGCCACCGTCCTTGGGCTTCATGACCATGGAACCATCTGCGCTGGAAACTATCTCGTGCAATTCCACCAGCGGAGACGAAGGCGACTGCGCGGATACGACGCGCACCTGCCCCTCCCCGGTGTTTTGGATTTCAGCGAATGCCGAGGTCATGCCGTCGTCTGCCGCCTTGACCCACGCTTCCCTGACGGTGACGGAATCCGCCTCGGTCGTCGGGGCGTCGTTCGAGGAGCAGCCGACGAGCAGCGTTCCGGCAGCCAGTGCCACAAGCAATGTTTTTCCGAATGTCATGATGCCTCCATAGTGTTGGTTCGATGCCGAAGTCCGAGTGCGGCATCGATGATGAGAAATGCAAGAAGGCTGATTCCGAGCAGTGGCACGAACCACCCGAGGGCGGCGAACCCGATCGCGAAAGCCGCCTTTTTCCAGAGGGATCGGCGTGCGAACCCGCCGCGAGCAGCTGGCCTACCCACCGCTGCGCCCACGGGACGTCGTTGCCACCACATCAGGTACCCGCGAAGGATGACGGTGACCAGTGCGGCCACGAGCAGAGCCAGCGCGATCTGATTGACCAAGCCGAACAGAATGCCCATGTGCAACGCGATACCCCACGTCGAGAGCTTCGCCGCGAGGGGCCACTCGCTGAACCAGTTGGTGTCCACCACATCGTTCGTGGCTCCGTCGATGGCGATCGAGCTGGGCGAGAATACGAACGGTTGCCGGGTCTGTGTAACGACGAACGCGGAACTCGGATCGGTGGGAATGGTGACCTCGACCGTGCCGTCGATACCCTGCGATCGAGCAGTTCCGAGCACGGCATCGACCCGGCCGACGGTGGAACCGAACGAGTCCGGGGCGATGGGTGCCATCGCGGACATGTCGTGCCCTGCATGTTCGCCCGCCGACGTGCTCAATGCCGGAGTGGTCCATTTCAGCGCAGTCCGGAGCCCGGTGATGTTCTCGCCCGCATAGGCCGACCAGGTCAGACCGGTAGCGGACAAGAAGATCAGCCCGACCGCGATCCAGATACCCACTCCTCCATGCCAATTCCTGGTACGGACGCGACCTTCGACAGAACGGTCGACGGTGAACAGGCGTCCACCGCGGCGGTAGCGTCGCACCCATAGGACAACGCCGCCGAGCGCGACGACCCACAGCCAGGAGGCAGCGAGTTCGCTGTAGATGCGTCCCGGTTCACCGAGATGCAGGTTTCGGTGTAGCTGACCGATCCAGGTGCGCATCGGAAGAGCATTGCTACTGCCGTAGACGACGGACTCACCGACGGAGCGACCGGTCACCGGGTCGACGAACACCGCCATCTGCTCGGATTGGCCGAGAGAGGTGTCGGTGAACATGACCCGGGTGGTGTCGCCCACCTCGGTCGAAGGCCTCACTGCCGACACCGTCAGGTCGGGTCGAACCTGTTGCGCTGCAGTGACTTGTTCGGCGACGGAGACAGTCGGGCCAGAAGAATTCGTCTGCAGCAGATCACTGTAGACGATGTTCTCCGCGGTGGGAGCAAGTGCGTAGAGACCGCCGCTGATGGCGGCGACGAGAATGAACGGGGCGATGAGAATGCCTGCGTAGAAGTGCAATCGCATCACCAGGGACGGGCGGGGTCGGGAACCTGTCGACCCCGATGCATCGGTCGAGGGCAGAACTGTGCCGCCTTCGACCGTGCCGGTTTCAGGCATGGGTGTGCTCGATTCGTTCGGATGTGGATGTGCCGAAGCGAGACTCCGCCATCAATTGGCGCGCCGCTTCGGAAAAGGGTGAGGTCAGGCGGGGCGGGGAGGCCCGCGTGTACCGACCCCGGAACACACCAACAGCCGAAGAACGACATCGGGACGATATTCGGGTGCACCGGCGCGGGGAAACTCCTGCACCGGAATCGACAGGTTCAGCACCGGGAGAATACGACGGAGGATGGACAGTGCATGCCCATACCCCAGAATGGCGGCGCGAATCAGTAACGCACACAATACCGTTGCGAATGCGTGAGCACAGGCCATCGTGGGGGTCAGGAAAGACCCGTGATCATGTTCGGCGGCAATCGTCAAGATCGTGTGGCCGAGCAGCTGTCCGAAGATCAGGGTCGCCGGCGTCGAAGCCCATCCCCCACGCTCCCCGAGAGCTGCGACCGCTCCACCCACCGCGGCACTGATTGCGAGGAGCAGAATCAAAGCCGCTTCGCTCGGCATCATGGCTCCCCCACCGACACCGTGCGCGGCGACACTCAGCGCACCGGATGCGGCACCGACGAATGCACCGCGCACGCGTGCGCGACCGTCGGGCCGGGAAGTCATGGGCACACCTTACAACTGACTACTACAGCCCCTAGTAGCGGCTGGAAACTTCGGCGACGGTCAGGCGCGGCTGAGAGCTTCCCCCATCGTGCGATTCAAGGTACCGAGCGCGCGGACCAGGCTACGCACGGATCCAGAGGTGGTCTTGGACTCGAGCATGACGTCGTGGGCGGAAGTTTCGGTGAGTTTCTCCGGTGGCTCGACGTGTTCACCTGAGATGGCTCGTTTGACATCGCTGATCGTAGATTTCGTTACCTCCGCGGCCTCTCGGACAGCCAGTATCGTCGCCTCGCACGGTCGTGATTCCGGTTCGGCGCGTGATGCGCCGACCCCTGCTCGGGCTAGCGCATGTCCGCACCTGTTGCTCACCGCCATTATCCGCAGCAACCGCTTGGCACCCTGACGAGTCCGGGTGGTCGGACCCAGTTCCAGCGGTTTGCCGGCCGTCGTGAGTTCTTTCAACGCGTTGTCGAGCCTGCGCATGTCGGCAACGAGGTTCGTTGCATTCCCAGGTTCGACCACAGAGTCGATGCTCGTGTCGATGATTGTCGCCATCTGGTCGAGGTAGTCGTCGACCTTCTTTACAAACGTCGATCGTGTTCCGGTGGAGAAGATGAAGTAGGCCGACGCGATGCCTACCAGTCCTCCCGCGACGGTTTCGTATATTCGTAGCTCGAGCACCTCGAGACTGAAAGTTCCCAGGAGGCCGTACAACATCGCGAGCATCACCGTGATGAAGAAGGCGAGCAGCGAGTAGGCAACGGTGACGAGGTAGAACGCACAGAACACGCATACGACCAGTAATACGAGTTGAAGTGGTCGATCAGGTCCGACGAGGGCGGACAACACAACTCCCGCAAGTACGCCGGCGATGGTTCCGACAACACGGTGGCTGGCACGGGAGAGTATCTCACCGCGTGTCGATGCTCCCGTGAAGACCAGGAATGCCGTCAGAACTGCCCAGTACCAGCGATCGGGGGAGATGAGTTCGCCGAGAATCGTTGCAGCGCTGGTGGCTACGGCAACCTGAATGGCTGCCTTCGTACTGGGATTCAAGCCGGTGGATTCATCGCCGCCGGCGACCTCGTCCTTCTCGCCCGCATGGGATTGCGGATCCTTGCGCAAGGCATTGCTGGCGATGTGGTGAATTGCGCTGTGCGCCTGCACTGCCCGCATGGTGATAGTTGTGGCAATTCCGGCTTGGGTCGACGGGTCCGCCTTGTCCGCCGCTGCCACCGCGAGACGTCGCGCGGCGCGCAGTTGATCTTCGGATGGATTGTTCTGCAGGCTCGAACCCAAGGCAGCCGTAGCCTCACCGAGCGGCTCCGGCCATGATTCCTTCGGATCGAGCGCCCAGAGTGCGCTCACCAATTGTTCGGTGACGATCTGGGCATCGAAGATGCGTAGCGCAAGGTCTTTGCTGCTGACGCTGAAGAGTTGGGCGGCGTCGTTGCGGTCGAGCCAGTCGTCGATCAACAGGGCGGTGCGGCCGAACCGATCCAGCTTCTTGCGCAGTGTCGCGAGATCCCGCTCGCTTCGGTTCGATGCGACTTCGAGCACATCTATCGACGCCGCCCGCAGCGCCCGTACAAGTCTTCGCAGTTCTACCGCTGGCCGCTCCGGGAGGATTACCGTCCGAACGAGCAGCGATATCGCGACACCGCACGCGATCGATACCAAGAAAATTGGAATCTGGCTTGGCTGCGCACGCAGGAAAAGGGCAAAGAAATAGCAGATGAAGGCCACCATGCCCAGTGCGGTTCCACGTGGGCCGTACCGCCTGACCCAGACCGCGGTGAAGAGCACGATGATGAATCCGACATCGGCGACCGCGCCGAACTGCGACAGAACCGCCGACAGCGAGACCGCAGCGGCGGCCGGGAAGAACAGCAGCAGGGTGGTAATGACGCGGCTGCGCTGGTCCTTGTCCTTCACCGCCGCAGCCGACTGCATCGCAACGACGGAGCCCAACAGCGCGACCGTGATCGGTTGACCGATCAGATTCGACGCCGGTAGAAGGAATGCAATAGCGAGGACCAAGGTCAGCGTCGTTGCCGTTGCACTGCGCAGTCGAAGCCTGCCAGGGTCGGAGACGGCAAGAAAACGCGACGTCTCGTGCAAGAACCGAACTGCCATCCACCGATTATGCGGCCCCTCCTACATTGGCCGCACAATCGGTGGACAGTGTGGTCGTATCGCTCGAGCTCTAGTAGCGGGCGGCTCGTTCGAGTCCACGCCGACGATCCGCCGGCGTTCGTCGAGGGCAGCTGGTGCATTTGTCGGCTCCCGCGGTCTCGTACAAAAGGCAGCACGAGCAGCGTTGGGTGAACCGGCAGCCCCCCACGTCGACGAATCTCGGCGACGGCAGCGTTTCCTGCATATTCGCGATCAACGACATAGCGAAGCGACTGCCGATGGTCCTGTCACCGAGGGCGGCCCCCACGTCGAGGCTGCGGTTGGCGATGGAGTCCGTCGCGATTGCCCACAACGCCTGTCGGCGGGCTCCCGACACCTCGGCGAGCACGTCGATGATGCGCGCGAACGCTGCGTCCAGTGCGGGTGCCAGTTGCTCGGTCGAGATGGTCCGCTCGGTGCTCACCCCACCTAGATAGCCGTTGGGCCGCAGGAAGCAGCGTGCGGTATCGAGGCTTGGATCTGCGGCCTCACCGGTCACCATCGCGGTGGCGACAGCAACGAAAGCGAGGGTCGAGCTGGCCGAATACCACCACAGGGTGCCGTTGACCCGATCGTCGACGCAGTTCCACCGCACCCCGGTGTCGACGACGCGAGCCCGAATCCAGTCGGCGTCGAGCATCACCGACGCAGGAAGATCGAACGGGCCTTCGAGGTATTCACCGAGGCCCGGTACTCGCGCCGCAGCACGCGCATAGACGCTCACGCCAGCCCGTGTACATCGAAGACGGGCCTCGGATGGGTACGCACCGTCGCGCGAATCCCGAACACCTCCGCCAGCAACGTGTCGGTCAGCACTTCGGCGGTCGGGCCCGAGGCAACGACGGATCCACCGTCGAGAACCGCCAGCGAGGAGCAGTACTCGACGGCCAGACGCAGATCGTGCACGGTGACGACGATAGCGAGCCCGTCGGCAGCAAGGTCGGCAATGGCACTCATGACGATCAGTTGGTGGCGCAGATCGAGATGGTTGGTCGGCTCGTCGAGCAGCAGAATGCGCGGCTGTTGAGCCAGCGCGCGGGCAATGGAGACACGTTGCCGCTCACCGCCGGACAATGCGCCGACATCACGGTCGGCCAGAGCGGACAATTCCATCCGATGCAAACAGGATGCCACTACCTCGTCGTCGGATGCGGTCGGGGGAGAGAACCAGCCGCGGTGCGGCACCCTCCCGAGCGCGACCGATTCTCGGACCGTCAGTCCCACGGACGCCTCGGGTTCCTGTGCTGCGACGCCGACGGTCCGGGCCAGTTCCGCGCGTTTCATCGACCGTGTGTCGACATGGTCGACGAGGACGGAACCGGATGCCGGTGTCAGCGCACGGTAGCAGCAGCGCAGCGCCGTGGTCTTACCTGAACCGTTGGGTCCGACGAGCCCCAGAATTTCCCCGGGGCGGACGCTGAAATCGATGCTGTGCAACACTTCTCGTGATCCGAGCCGGGCAGTGACCTCGTGTATCGACAGAGTCATCGCTCGGCCCTTCCGTACTGACGAGAGAGCATGAACACGAAGATCGGTGCGCCGACCAGTGCGGTGACCACTCCGACCGGCACCTCGGTGCTGCTGGCAACCGATCGCGCAAGCGTATCTGCCCCCACCAACGCGACCGCCCCGAGCAGCGCCGCCACGGGAAGCAACCTGATGGCCCGGGTACCGACGATGTACCCCGCGAGATGAGGTACGAGCAAACCCACGAAACCGATTCCGCCACCGACGGATACGGCCGCACCGGCAAGCATCGAGACTGCCAGGAGCTGAAGTACACGGAATCGCTGGACGTTCAATCCCAGAGCCGCGGCGCCGTCGTCACCCGTCTTCAGCAGGTCAATCCGCGGCGCACTGAGCAACACCACGGTGCCGACCACCAGGAGTGCGAGAGTGGGGAAAGTCAGCGTCGACCAGCGCGCGTCGCCGAATCCTCCTGCCAGCCAATGCAACACACCGCTCAGGGTGTGTTCGTCGGCGAATACGAGAAGAGTGAAGGTGATCAACGCCGAGAACACGGCGCCCAATGCGACGCCGACGAGGATGATCGCCGTCGACTGTGGGTACCTGCCACCGATCAACAATGCCAGGAACAACGGGATCATCGCCCCGATGAAGGCGGCCGCTGGAATGGTGAAGACCCCGAGCGCACCCGCTCCGATACCGAGCACCATCACCACCACGACGCCGAAGCCCGCTCCCGAGGAGACTCCCAGCAGGTACGGATCAGCAAGCGGGTTACGCGTGACTGCCTGTGCGACACCGCCCGCGATCGCAAGCGAGGCACCGACGACCGCTGCCGTCAACGACCGCGGAAGACGTGAGTCGAGGACGATCACTGCGCGAGCCTCGGTCCACCAGGAGTCGAACGCTCCCGGCATCACCTTGTGCATCACGATCGCCCAGACGTCGCCGACGGGAATCCGCACCGACCCGAAGGATGCTGCCGCGGCGATCGCAGCCAGAAGACCGATGGTCAGCAGTGCAAGAACCACTCCGAGCGGAAAGCGTGAACGCCGGTTCGACGCGGGTTCGACAGGCGCAGTGCGTGTTTCGACGGCGGTAGCCATCAGTCCTGGAACCGGTCCGGGTGCAGTGCGCGTGCGATGGTGTCCACGCTCATCACCAGTCGCGGGCTCTCGAAGAAGTCGTCGAGCGGTACGACGATGAAGTTGTCGCGTTGGACGGCAGGCGTCGTCGCCATGATCGGTTGACTTTTCAGGAAGTCGATCTTGCCCTGCGCGGAGGTATCACCGTAGTCGAGGACGACGATCGCCTGTGGTGCGCGTTCGCCGATGATCTCCCACGTCGTGTCCAGGTAAGGCCGCTCGCCTTCGGGGAAGATGTTCGTCGCCCCGGCGTAGTCCGCGATGACCTGCCCGACGCCGACGCCCCCGATGGTCGTGGGAACGTCTTCACCGGAGTCGTAGAAGAACGTCGGGGTCGGAGGCACGCCGGTCAATTTCTCGCCCACCGCGTTCAGGCCTGCCACGACCCCGTCGGTGACGTCTTTCGCAGCATCCTCGGCTCCCAGGATCTCACCGAGTTGGGAATAGTCGTCTTCGAGCATCCCGATGTCGGGGAATCCCGATCCGCAATACTCGGAGAACAGGAACGTCGCGATGCCGACGTCGGTGAACGATTCGCGGGAGCGGCCTTCCTTGTCGTTGAATGCGCTTCGCATGCCGCCCACGACGAGGTCGGGGTCGAGATCGAGGATCTGCTCTTTCGTCGGGTATTCATCGGCGAGGCCGGTGATCTGTGCGAATGCATCTGCCGTCTCCGCAGTGGGCGACGCGTTCTGGTAGCCCATCCCGACGATCCGGTCCGCGACTCCCATCGCGATGAGCACCTCGGTGACGTGGTCGTTCATGGAAACGATGCGTTGCGGAGGGACATCGAATTGCTGGGTGAGGTCGCAGTTGGAGATGGAGACCGGCTCGTCGAACGCGGCCCCGGTCGAGGTGGCGTCTACCAAGTCGCCACGCGAACAGCCCGCGAAGAGCAGCGCTGCAGCGGATCCGACCGCGACAATTCGGACGATGGAGGGAGTAGATGGTGACATATGAACCTCACTGGAGCTCAGAGCCACGAAATTGAGAGTCGACGCGCAGCAAAAAATCACCCACGCGCAGGACTGCCGATTCGTAGACCACGACGAATAGGTGTCGCACACACAGCCGCTGGGTAATCGGACTCGCCATCTCTACGAGAAGAGACAGCCCACCGTTGCGGGTCAGCGCCGGATTTCGACCGGCTTCCCCCTGCGACTGGCTTGCTTAGTGCTTCGTCCAGCAGTATGCACGAGAGCTTTCGGCAGCAGTCGAGCGCGCCTACCGAGCGCTCAACATGTCGTCAGCTGATACGTCGTGCCCGAACCGCGGGTGCCGAAGAATGCGGCAGCAGTCTGCTGATGTCCTCGGGCAGCAAAATTTCGACGGTCGCCGACGCGTCGAACCGGTAGGGCTGGGTCATGACCACGCCGGACAACTGCTTTCGGAGGCGTGACATTTCGGCTCGCACGGTGATCGCCCTTCCGCCGTCACCGAAGAGATCCGCCGCCATCTGTGCCGCAGTCCGCCCCTCCCGATGGCACGCCAGGAGGTAGAGAATCTCTGCGTGACGAGGCGTCGGCTCGTGTGTCCACTCCCCGACCTCGCTACGGATCTGTACCCGCGTGTGCTGCGGATGGCGTAAGTCGATGTAGATCGTGGTGGCCCCGGCCGTCTCGGATACCGATGCGCTCTCCGCCATCCCGGTCGGCCGGACGAGCCAACCACCGGGCAACGGCTCGACTTCACACACACCGAGCGTCGGCATCCAGAATCGTCCCGTGGCCAGATCCTCGGGCAGTAGAACTCGAGTGCGCAGCGCTATGGACGAGGTGGCCGCTACCCACCCGTTGGCGTCGACGGCCAATGCGGGGGAATGCAGCCGGGCGAGCATGGGGGCAGCGACCGAACGCAGCCGGTCCAAGTTCTGCCGATGATGTTCACGCAGTTGGAATTCGGCAAGACGGGCAATGGCATCGACCAATGCGAGGGTCGTCGGGTGCACGGTGTTTGCGGGCCCGCTGACATCCAGTGCGCCGAGGACGTGACCGGTGCGCGGGTCCTTGATGGGCGCGCCTGCGCACGTCCACGGATGGTGACTGCGCACGTAGTGTTCCGCGGAAAATATCTGCACGGCCCGACGTGAAACCAACGCTGTTCCGATGGCATTGGTTCCTACCGAATCCTCGGCCCAGCTGGCGCCCTCGACGAATCCGAGTCCGTCTGCGCGATCGAGCACCGATGTCGAGCCACTGCGCCACAACACCCGCCCGTGACGATCCGCCACGACGAGAATGTTGTTGCCGTCCTGGACCACCGATTCCAAACCTCGAGCCAGATCGTCGAGGACGTCGAACAGACCCGAATCTCGACGGCTCAGCTCGAGATCGGAGATGTCGACGAGCGAGGGTGAGATCGATTTCTGTTCGGGATCGATCCCGAGAGTCTGCAACCGACGCCACGAGTCGCCGATCACCTCGCGCGGCCGGGCGGGACCCTTACCGCCCGCCATTGTCGCGTCGTAGACGGCCGCCAGTATCTGCGCGTAGCGGCGCGGGTCTTCACCTGCCGCCAGCGCAGGCTCGGGACCTGTCGACTGAGTCATTGCCGACAATTGTGCGCCAGCTCACATCGCTATGCAGAGGTGGGGTCAGTTGGCTTTCATCGACAGAGCTTTGCGGGCACGGCGAGGGGCTCCCAGTTCGGGGAACAGAGTCCGCGTGACCTCACGAGCGGCATCCACCACCAAAGGCGCAACTCGCTCGAGTTGTGCAGTCCGCATCTCCCCACACAGCGCGATACCGCCGGCCGGACCCTCGTAGCCACGAATCGCCGATGCCACGCATGCGATCCCACTGACCGACTCGCCGAGACAGAACGTCAGCCCCTTGCGCTGACGAATGCGGTTCAACTCCAGATGCAGGACCGCTAGGTCGGTAATGGTGTGGTCGGTGAAGCGGGGAAGGGTCGGACCGAACAAGGTGTCGACATGCTCGGGATCCAGCCACGCCAGCATCGCCTTTCCACCGGCCGTCGCGTGTGCCGACACCCGGCCACCGACGCGGGATGGCAGCGCGGAGGCGAACCGTCCACCGACCTTGTCGAGACAGACGCTTTCGGGCCCGTCGAGCACGGACAGATGGACGACCATCCCGGTCTGCATGTGCAGTTCGTGCAGGATCGGTGCTGCAGCCTCGCGAATCTGGCTACGTCCACCGTCACCGCCGCCGAGTCCGAGGGCACGCGCACCGAGGCCATAACCGACCGAAGAGTGATTCACCCAGTCGAGCCGGATGAGCTGATCGAGAATGCGGTGAACAGTGGACCGCGGAAGCTGAGTGCAGAACGAGATCTCTTCGAGGGACAGCCGGGCTGCTCGACCGTCGAACGCGTCCAGGATCAGGGTCATGCGTTCGACCATCGACGGCGGCAGGACCGACCTGGACTGTGCGCCGATGGCCCGGCCGGCGAACCTTGTGTCGTTCATGTCAACGATGGTCATGGCACTCCCCCAGATCAGTTTCGAGTCGAATCACAGCTTTACGGAGCCGAACCGAGGGCATGAATCACTGAGTGATACTTGGTATCTCATCACACACCAAAGAGTAAAAGAGATTTAGATCACCGTCAAGCGGGCCCGCATCCCCGCTGCAGACCCGCCGTGACGTCACTCCTGACTTGCAGCGAGCGCGGAGAGATCGAACCCCTTGTACCCCGCCGCAGCAACCTCGGCAATCTTCTGGCCATAGTTGCCGAAACCACCCGCATACATCATGAAGACACGCGGCTTGCCCTCGATATTTGCACCCATGTACCAGGAGTTGGCCTGTGGGAACAAAGTTTTCGCGGCGACGGCGGCACACTCGGCCATCCAGTCCACAGCAGCTTGTTCGCTTGCCTCGATGACCGCGTAATCGTTGCTGTCGAGGTACGCGATCGCGTCCGCGATCCAGTTCACGTGCTGCTCGGAACCCAGCACCATGTTTGCCAGCACGCCGGGGCTGCCGGGTCCGGTGATCAGGAACATGTTGGGGAAGCCGGCCGCAGCGATGCCGTGCAGTGTCTGCGGTCCTGCCGCCCATGCCTCACGCAGCAGTACCCCGTCGCGTCCACGGATGTCGATGCGGTCCAGTGAACCGGTGATCGCGTCGAAGCCTGTGGCGAACACGATCATGTCCAGGTCGTAGTGCGCGTCGGCAGTCGCGATGCCCGTCTCGTCGATGGCGGTGATCGGCGCCTTGCGGAGATTCACCAGTGTGACGTTGTCGCGGTTGTAGGTCGCGAAGTAACCGGAGTCGGTGACGATGCGCTTGGACCCGATCGGGTGGTCCGTCGGGATCAGTACGTCGGCCACGGACTGATCTTCGATGACCGCGCGAATCTTGCGCTCAGCGAAGCCTCGAGCCAAGTTGTTGGCCTCGATGTCGCTCATCTGGTCCGCGAACGTCTTGGCGAACAACACCCCGCCGAGCTCCCAGTACTGCTCGAACTCTGCCTCCCGTTCGTCCGCCGGAACCTCGAGCGCACTCTTCGGGTTCGAGACGAAGGGTGAACCACCACCGCTGGCCCAACTCTTGCGTCGACGCTCGGCGTAAGTCGCCTTCTGCTCACGGCGAGTCTCTTCGTCCAGCGGGCGGTTGCTCGCGGGCACGGAGAAGTTCGGGGTGCGCTGGAAGACGTGCAGCGTCGCTGCCTCCTCGGCGATCAGCGGGATGGACTGGATGCCCGAGGATCCGGTGCCGATGACACCGACCCGCTTTCCGGCGAAATCGACCCCGGTGCGCGGCCAGTCGCCGGTATGCAGGATCTCTCCGCCGAAGCTGTCGCGGCCCGGGATGTTCGGCAGGTTCGTGGTGGACAGCGCGCCGGTGGCCAGCACACAGAATCGCGCCGTCACCTTCTCGCCCTTGTCAGTGACGATGTTCCACCGTGCGGCCTGCTCGTCGAACGTCGCGGACACCACTCGGGTGTCGAACTCGAAGCCGCTACGCAGGTCGAATCGGTCCGCGACGTGTTCGAGGTATGCCAGGATCTCGGGCTGCGTAGCGTAGCGCTCGGACCAGTCCCACTCCTGCTGCAGGTCATCGTCGAAGGAATACGAGTAGTCGACGCTTTCCACGTCGCAGCGGGCACCCGGGTAGCGGTTGAAGTACCACGTGCCACCGACGTCGGAAGCTGCCTCGAAGCCCTGGACGTCGAGTCCCTGCCCGCGGAACTTGTGCATCGCGTACAGGCCGGCGAGGCCTGCTCCGACAACCACCACGTCCACATTGGTTCGCGTCATGATCGATTCCTTCTTTCTGAAGAGTGTGTTGTTTCGACTGGCACGCACGTCACCCGGGCTCTCACGCGTAGACCATGTCGAGAGGCATCGTGATCCCGGTGATGGAGCGGGCTTCGTCGGAGGCCAGGAACAGGCTCACGTCGGCGATGTCCTGGCTCGCCCTTCCGTCCGTGCTCATGGAAGGGTTCACGATGTTGATTCGAATACTGTGTGGCTCGAGCTCCTTCGCCAGCGATCGCATCAGCCCGACCAGCCCGTGCTCGGCCGCGGCGACGTGGCCCATGCCGTTCAGGCCCCGCACGCCGGCCGTGGAGCTGACCAGGACGAGCGAACCACCGCTCCCGCCCTCGATCAGGTGTGGAATAGCGGCCTTGCAGGTCTTCCACATCCCGGTGAGGTTCACATCCAGCATCGTCTGCCAGACCTCGGACGAGAGCTCCATGGTTTTGCCGGTGGAACTGATTCCGGCGCCTGCGCAGACGATGTCGAGCCTGCCGAGTGCGTCGACGCCGCGGGCTACCGCCGCATCGAGCGCGCTCTGCTCGCGGACATCTGCCTCGATGGCGAAGATCCGTCGCCCGAGCAGTTCGACCTGTCGGACAGTCTCCGCCAGATCCGCGCTACTGGCGGCAGGGGTCGTCGAGTGCGCTACCGCGGTGCAGCAGTCCACCACGATCAGGTCGGCACCCTCCTGAGCGAATCGCACCGCCTGCGCGCGTCCGATCCCCCGGGCTCCGCCGGTGATCAATGCCGTCTTGCCCGCCAATCGCCCACTCATGACATCGCTTTCTGTGTAAGTCCGGCGTCGACCACCAGTTGTGTGCCGGTGATGTACCGCGCCTCGTCCGAGGCCAGGAACACCACCGCATTGCTCACATCCACCGACTCCACCCAGGGGACCGGCAACAGGTGCCGCGCGGCGAGGACATCGACGACGTCCTCGGCCGTTGGATCCTCGAGGTCCGGTCGCAACCGGGCGAACGTGGCCGGGTTGAGTGTCATCGCCGTGTCCACCGCGCCTGGATGGACGGTATTGACGCGAATCGACTGTGGGCCGAGCTCGTTGGCCAGCGTCCTGGCCAGTCCGACCACCGCATGTTTGGCTGCGCTGTAGTGCGAGGCGCCGGGAGCCGCGCTGATGCCGGCCGTCGAGCTGATGATGATCACCGAACCGCCGGCGACCTCCAGCGCCGCGACACCCGCCAGCACGGTGTGCCAGACCCCGGTGAGGTTGACGGCCATCGACCGCTCCCACAGGGCCTCGTCGATCGTCCACGACGGGCCGACGTTCTCGGTCACTCCGGCATTGGCGACCACCGTGTCCAACCTGCCGAGCTCGGCCACGCCGAGTGCGACTGCATCCTTCGTCGCCGCCAGGTCTCGCACGTCCGCAACACCGGTGACGATTCGACGGCCCTCGGCCCGAACCAGCGCCGCTGTCTCGGCAAGGCCTGCCTCGACGAGATCGAGCGCGATGATGTCCGCGCCCTCCTGGGCCAACCGCACCGCGTGGGTGCGGCCCATTCCTCCGCCTGCGCCGGTGATCAACGCGACCTTGCCGGCCATCCGTGACATCTGTGATTCCTCTCGTCAGTCTCGGTTGGCGGCCGGGCGATAACGCAGGAGCGTGATGTCGCGGTCGGGATAGTCGCAGAACACCGGCTCGACGCGCATGCCGATTTCCAGGTCTGCCGGGTCTACCTCCACCATCTCCGTGCTCAGCCGCGGGCCCACGTCCCACTGGACGACGGCCAGGATCTGCGGGAGCGAGTCCGCCCATGGCGGCGCGGTGGGGCGATCGGCCACGGTGTAGGTGTACAGCGTGCCCAGCCCGGTGATTTCCCGCCATTCGAGATCGTCTGCCAGGGTCCGCGGCGCCAGCACCCGCGGGTAGAACACGTACTCGTCCGAGGACGGCGAGTACTGGATCTCGATCCGGTGCTCGCGGAGGCTGTCCCAGAACGGCTTGGTGACCGGGGTGGGCTCGGGAAACGGCTTTTCTGCGGTGCTCATACTCATTCTCCTTGCAGGATCAAAGCGACCTGCTCGCTCATGATTCCGCCGTTGCCGGTGACGAATGCCGTGTTGCAGTCCTCGACCTGTGCCTCGCCTGCTCGTCCCATCAGTTGCCGGACGCCATCGACCACGTGGTGCATGCCGCCTGCCATGCCTGCCTGCCCGAAGGAGAGCTGGCCACCTGCGGTGTTCAGCGGGAAGTCGCCACGGAAGGTGAGGTCGCGTTCCTTGACCCACTCCATGCCGGTGCCCTTCTCGCAGAACCCTGCGTCCTCCAGGCTCATCAGCACGGTGATCGTGTAGCAGTCGTAGATCGACGCCACGTCGATGTCGGAGCGCTCGACGCCTGCCATCGCGAAGGCTCTGTCCGCCGCCGCCTTGATGGGTGTGCGGACCATGTCCTCGGCGTAAGTAGGCGTCTTGAACGAGATCCGCTCGCCGAAGCCTTTGACCCACACTGGACGGTTCTTCGACTTGCGCGCCACGTCGGCGTTACCGACGATCACACCCGCGCCGCCCTGCACCCGCATGACGACCTCGAGCATCCGGATAGGGTCCGCGATCATCGGGCTGGCGAGCACGTCGTCGAGAGTGATCGGCTTACCGTGGAACACCGCACCGGGGGTCGCACACGCGTTCGTCCGCTGGTCGACGGCGATCTTCGCGGTCGCCTCCGGGTCGTAGCCGAACTCGGCTGCGTAGCGTCGGGCGATCTGCGCGTACGGCGCATTCTGGCCGAGGTTGCCGTAGGGGATCTCGAACTCCGCCTGAGGCGAGCCGAAGTTGTTGCTCGACGCGCCGAAGTAACCGGGGTCCTTGGCCGGGCGTTGCTGCGAGCGCGGCAACATGTACGAGCCCGGGACGACCACGAGCACGGATTCACACAGGCCGAGCTCCACGGCAGCAGCCGCACGCCACACCATGCCGGCTGCAGTGGCGCCGCCGAGGTCGACCCGCTCGCCGAAGTTCAACGGCAGTCCCATGTACTCCGACAGCGTGGCCGGAACGAACATGTCAGACTCGGCCAGACCATGCGCGACGATGCCGTCGACCTGGGAGGCGTCGATGCCCGCGTCGTCGATCGCCATCTTCGACAATCTCGCCCACTGCTCGATGGTGAACTGCTCCGGGCGAGTCTGCTTGCGCTGGGACGGCAGTTCGCAGAAGCCGAGAATGGCTGCTTCGCCGCGTAGTCCGCTCATCAGGCAGCCTCGGTCCGGCGTGGCAGGGTGACGGTGGCAGTGCCCGGCATCAACAGCTCGCCGTCGCGCTCACCGCGAATCTCCAAGTCCACCAAAGCGCGTCCGTCTTCCTCACGCTTGGCCGTGACCGTTCCCACGAAGTCCAGCTCCTGGCCGGGAAAGGCGACGGCGCGGTTCTGCGCCGAGTACGTCACCAAGGTGCCGGCGCCGCCGATCCAATCGGTGACGGCACGCGCCAGTAGTGCGGCCTGAAGCGGTCCCTGCACCAGCGGCGCTTGGTAACCCTCGACATCGACTGCCCAGGTCTTGTCGTAATGGATCCGGTGCGCGTTGTACGTCGCAGCACTGAACAAGAACATCTGGATCTCGTCGACGCTCGTGCGCAGGGTGGTGATCTGGTCCCCTACCGTGACGTCGTCGAAGTGCAGCTGGTCCGCCATCGCGTTCTCCCTCAACTCTTTTCCTTCTCTCATGGCCGCGCGATCATCGATGTCGTTGCTTCGGCGACCAGTTCGCGGCGCTGATTGGTGTACGTGGTCTTCCACGTCACCAGCACGAAACGTCCTGAGCGGCCTTGCTTCTCCACGATCGACTCGACTGTGCGCACCGAGGTGATCACGTCGCCGTCGTAGGAGGGGCGCAGGAACGTGGTGCTCTCGCCGCCCGCCATCCGCTTGGGGCACTTGGGAAACGTCAGGTTCCCGGATGCGGCACCGGAGGAGCCGTCGACGCGCAGGGTGTCGATCGGGGTGACGCCGAGGATCGAGTACTGCACGTAGAGCGGCGGGCAGATGACGTCTGCGTAGCCGTGTTCACGTGCGTAGTCCCCGTCGAAGTACAGCGGGTTGTCCTCGCGGACGGACACGGCCCAACGCTGCCAATCACGCTGAACGACAGCACCTTTCGCGGTCGCTACGACCGTTCCAATCCGGGCCGCGACCTCGTCCGGGATCAACGACTCTACTGTTTCTGGCATCGGTTGCCCGCCTAACTGTGTTGAATTCGAATGCATCTGTCTGTCAGGCAATCTGGTGGTCGGTGATCAAGCCACGAGCCACCTGGTCGGCGTACTGCTCAGCGGAGTAACCGAGCAACTCCTTGTAGAGGTACTCGTTGTCCTCACCGAAGCCCGGAACCGCCCGGCCGAATGCCAGGTCGAAACCCTCTGCTCGCCACGGGTGGCCGGGGTAGCGGTGCGTGCCCACCGACGGGTGGCTG
Organism: Rhodococcus sp. UYP9; assembly: GCF_040547235.1. NCBI lineage: Bacteria > Bacillati > Actinomycetota > Actinomycetes > Mycobacteriales > Nocardiaceae > Rhodococcus > Rhodococcus sp. UYP9. Next base: position 302,032 of record NZ_JBEPPH010000002.1, on the reverse strand, counting down.
CGCTCCTGGAACCAGCCGCGTGCTGCCAGGTGCGGATCCTCGAGCAACCGAGTTTCGCTCATCACCTCGCCGGCAGGCACGTCGACGTCCTGCAATTCTCGAACGATCTGCTCAGCCGACCGCTTTTGGCACCAACCTGCCAGCACTGCCCGGATTGCGGCGGAGTTCTCCGCGCGCAGCGCGGCGGTCTCGCCCATCCCCGCCAGTCCTTCGGGGTCTACGAGTGCTGCCATCGCGATCCAATCTCGGTCGTCGCGCACCGACACGGCGACCCAACGGTCCTCGTCGGCCGAGAGGAACACGTCCTGCAGCATGTGCAGATCGGTGTTTCCGAGCACCTGCGGGTTGCGAGCGTTCATCTGGCAGTCGAGCACGAACTCGCCGATGTCGGCCATGACCGCTTCCGCCTGTGGGAACTCGACCAAGCCGCCGAGCCCGGTGCGTTCGCGATCCCACAGCGCTGCCATCACCGCGAACGCGACGCCCGCGGGGGCCGCCTCGTCCATGTGGTAGTTCTCGCCTGCCGAATCGGGCTCTTCGCCCTCGTACCCGTCCATTGCTGCGATGCCGACGAGCGAGTTGAAGTTCGGCCCGTAACCGAGATAGTCGCTCATGGGTCCGCTCATTCCCATCGGCGGCATCCGTACCACGACCAGGCGTGGGTTGATCGCCAGCAGCGCCTCGTGGCCCAGCCCCAGCTTCTCGAGCGTGCCGTTGGAGTTGTTCTCCACCAGCACATCACTGATCTCGAGCAGCTCGATAGCGGCGGCATGGCCTTCTTCGGTCTCCAAGTTCGCGCACGCGGCCAGCTTGTTCCTTGAGTGCCAATTGAAGAGCGCGGTCCGCTCGTACGGTCGTTCACCCGGGTCCTTGTCCGGGTACGTGCCGCCGTGGTAGCCGGTGGAGGCGATGAGTTCCTTGGTCGTCTTCGCGGACACCTGCCTGCTGGCGCGGTTGTTGCCCTCGAGCCGAATCACCTCGGCACCGAGGTCACCCAGCAGTGCCGTCGCACCCGGCCCGGACCATACGACCGTCAGATCGACAACGCGGATCCCTTCGAGTGGATAGCTCATGCCAGGCTCGCCTTCTGCTCGTTCTGCTCCCGAATCCGTGCACCGTGCTGATCGAGCAGCGGCGCGGCCGTTTTGATCGCATGACCGCCGCGCATCCGCCACGGTGCGCCCGTATAGGTCAGGGTTCCCGCGACGGGATGCTCCACCTCGGTGAACGCCCCGCGGCCGCGGAAGTGCTCGTGTGCCAGCAGCTCCGAGACCTCCATGAAGGCGGTGACCGGGATACGAGCCTCCTCACAGCGCTCCATCAGGTCCATCTTGTCGTTCGCCAGGCACCAGGCCTCGATGTACGCCATGAAGTCCTCGCGGCCCTGGCCGCTCACGGTCGGCATGTTGTGGAAGCGCTCGTGGAACTCCGGGTCGTCGGCGCCGGCGAGGTCGATCAGCCGGTTCCAGAACACCTGGTTGGTCACGTAGATCATCACGAAGCCGTCGTTGGTGCGGAACGGCCCGGTGAAGGTCGCCCCATGCCGATGCGGGCTACGGACCCCTCGCGGCGCCACCATTCCCGAGTAGGACGCCGAGAGCAGGTACGACGCGCGACGGTCTGCCCCAGCGAGCAACACTTCCTGCCCGGACACATCGATCACCGAACCCGAACCTGTGCGTCGGGCATGGAAGATGCCGGCCATCGTGGCCTCACCCGCCGAACGCCCGATCGTGTAGTGCTCGAGCAGACCCGGCTTGCGCAGCGGAGCACGGTCGGCCGCGCCCGTCGCGTTCATCGGGCCGCCGGCTGCCTGCAGAACGAGCCCGGTGGCCTCGCGGTCCCGGTTGGGCCCGTCCTGGCCGAAGGCACTGATGCGGGTCACCACCAGCCGTGGGTTCCGCGCGCGCAGCACGTCGGGACCGATACCGAGGCTCTCGAGATGCCCCGGACGAAACGACTCGACCACCGCGTCGGCGGTCTCGATCAAGGTGAGCAGGACCTCCACATCGGCGGGGTCGTGTAGATCGAGTGCCACCGACTGCTTGTTGGTGTTCAGGTGCAGGAACAGCGCGCTGGCCTCGGGGTCCGGAACATCACCGGGGAAAGGTCCCCATCGACGCGTCAGGCTGCCTTCGCCGGGCCGTTCGATCTTGATGACCTCTGCGCCGAAGTCTGCGAACAGCTTGCTCGCGTACTCACCCGCCACCCACCGAGACAGGTCGATGACACGGAGTCCGGAAAGTGCTTGCGGCTCAATGGACAAGGCCGATCTCCTCCTCTAGCCAGCGCGCGGCCACGTCTGCCGTACCGCCACGGATCTCGGATACTTTGGCCCGCTCGGACCACAGATGCAGGTCCGTCTCTCGGACGTACCCCATTCCGCCGTGGACCTGGTGTGCGTTGAGCGTTGCCCACTTGTAGGCCTCGCTGGCGTGCATCTTGGCAATCGCCACGTTGCGGCCGGCCTGCTCGCCGCGTGCGAGCCACCAGACTGCCGAATCTGCGGACAGTCGCGAAGCCTCGAGTGCGATGTGAATGTCGGCCACGATGTGCTGGACCGCCTGGAAGATGCCGATCGGGCGTCCGAACTGCTCGCGGGTACGCACGTAATCCACGGTCCGCTCCAGCACGGCAGCGCCGCCGCCGGACATTTCCACGCACTGCAAAGCGGTGACCACGTCTGCCACCCACCGCACGTCGACGAGGGCCAGCCCGGCATTGCCGGCGAGAACCCGCTCGTCCGGCACGAAGAGCTCGTCGAGCTCGACGCGGTACTGGTGCTCACCTGCGATGGTCGGCTGCCACGTACTCGTCCATTCCTGCCCGCCGGGCTCGACGAGCAAGCCGAGCACTCGGTTCGGCTCCGCGAACACGGTCGCGGTGGCAGTCACGAGCAGGAGTTCGGCCAGCTCGGCGTTCTCCACGAACGGCAGGAGTCCGCTGAGCGTCCAGCCTCCGTCTGCGCGCGTCGCCGTCAGAGTGGGCTTCACATTGTGGGCGTCCGCGGCGTCCCAGAGGGCTACCCCGGCACGAAGTTCGCCCGCCGCGACACGCGGAAGGTATTGCTCGCGCATCTCCTGACCGGCCAGTCGGTCCAGCGCGATGCCGAACGCCAGCGTGCTGTAGACGATGGACGGGCACAGTGCCCGTCCGGCCTCGGAGTAGAAGATGCCGAGCTCGTTGAGCGTGGCACCCGCCCCGCCGAGCTCCTCTTCGAGCGCCAAACCGAACACGCCCATCTCGGTCAGTGCGCGCCAGAGCGAGTCCGGGAACACTGTCCCGGACGATTCGGAACCGGCAGCTTTCCACTTACGCACCAGATCGGGCGTGCACTCCTTGACGAACAGCGAACGGAGAACCGCTCGCAATTCCGACTGCTCCTCCGTGGGAACGAGTCTCATGACTTTCTCCTCTTGATCTCGTCTACGCAGCTCATGGTCATCGTCCGCCGCGCGGCAAGCCGTGCCCACGCTGGGCGATGACGTCTCTGAGCACTTCGTTGGCGCCTGCACCGAACCGCAGCAGCGGTGCGGCGCGGTAGAGCCGTTCGAACTTTCCATCGAGCGGGGCACCCTCGGTACCGATCGCGAGAACACCCGCCATGCCCAGTACCTGGGTACCGACGTCGGCGATGCGCTGGCGCAGCTCACTCGAGTAGATCTTCTCGGCGCTGACCAGTACCGACGGAATGATGCCGTCCTCGAGCAGCGACGAGGCCTCGAAGCCCATCAGCCGGGCAGCCTCCACCTCGGCGTCGAGCTGTGCGATCTTGCGACGGAGCGCCGGGTCGTCGATCGGGCGAAGACCGTCCGCGCGCTCGTCCTTGGCCAGGCCGATGAGCTCGTCCACCGAGCGACGCAGGTCGCCGACGTTGGTCAGGGCACCTCGCTCGAGATCCAGCGCGCCGATGATGTAGCGCCAGCCCTGGTCGACTTCACCGATCAGGTTGGTCACCGGCACCCTGACGTTGTCGAAGAACGTCTCGTTGGTGCGGTAATCCGACCACGCCATGATCGGACGGATGGTGATGCCGGGTGCGTCGATGGGCACGATGATCACCGAGATGCCCTTGTGCTTGGGCACATCCTTGTCGGTGCGCACGCACAGCCACTCGTGGGTGACGCGCTGCGCCATGCTGTTCCAGATCTTGGATCCGTTGATCACCCACTCGTCACCGTCGAGCACCGCGGTGGTCCGCAGGCTGGCGAGGTCGGTACCGGCATCGGGCTCGGAATAGCCGACCGCACAGGTCATCTCACCGCGCGCGATCGGCGGCAGGAACTCTTCCCGGTTGCGAGCGGTGCCATTTCGCATGATCATCGGTGCTACCGAGGTGACGGTGAGGTCCGGCCCGGGCACACCCCAGTACTCGAACTCGCTGACCAGAAGATGCTGGTACACCGCGCCCAGCCCTAGCCCGCCGAACTCCTTGGGCCAGTTCAGCCCGAACCAGCCTTTGTCGCCGATCTTCTTACGGAACGCGGTGACCTCGCCACCGAGAAACTCGATGTCGTGCTCTGCCATCTCGGCGCGCAGTGCGGGGGTGACATTCTCGGCGAGGAACGCGCGTACCTCCTCGAGCCAGCGCTTCTGGTCTGCGTCCAACTGGAAATCCATGCCTCACAGCTTTCGATAGGGTGAAAATCAAAATAAGAAATCAACTGGTTTCGACGGTCCTGGCCAGTCGAGGGATCGGGACGGGGATCGCGTCGAGCAGCGTGCGGGTGTATTGCTCCTGCGGATTCGCGAAGACGTCCGCCACCACGCCCGACTCCACGATTTTGCCTGCAGCCATCACCAGTACCCGGTCGGCGATCACTTCGATCAGAGCGAGGTCGTGGCCGATGAACAGGTAGGCCAAGCCCAGTTCGTCCTGCAGGTCGCGCAGCAGGTTGAGTACCTGCGCGCGCACCGAGACGTCCAATGCCGCCACCGGTTCGTCGCAGACGATCATCTTCGGGCTCAGCGTCAGTGCCCTGGCGATCGCGACGCGCTGGAGCTGCCCGCCGGACAGCTCCGATGGGTAGCGGTCCAGGTAGCGAGAGCCGATGTGCACCTTGCTCAGCAGCTCGCGCACGGCCTTCGCACGCGCGGTCCGATCGAGATCGGTGTGCACGACCAACGGCTCGGCCACAGCTTCCCCGATGGTCATCCGCGGGTTCAGGCAACTGTGGGGATCCTGGAAGATCATCTGCATTCCACGTCGCATCTGACGCAGTGCTGCCGGTTTGGCAGCGCGCACATCTTCACCGTCGAAAATGATCGTGCCGGTGTCGGGTTCGATCAACCGCAGCACGATGCGCCCGACCGTCGACTTGCCCGCGCCGGATTCCCCGACGACGGCCAGACATTCACCGGCCTCGAGCGTGAAACTGACGTCACTGACCGAGGGGGCGCCCGGTTTCGGCCGGCCCCACCAGTTTCGGCCCGAGTCGAAGGTCTTGGACACGTTCGATACTTCGAGAAGGCTCATCAGATCGTCACCCCGGCAAGTGTTAGTTCGGAGGCGCGCACGCAGCGCGCATGGCTGGTGCCGTCCACCTGAGTCATCGGCGGATGCACCGCATCGCACAGGCCGGGCTTTGCATACTCGCAGCGATCGAAGAACCGGCAACCCGACGGCCAGTCCGCGGCGGCGGGAATGCCACCGGGAATGGCGGAGAGTCGACGCCGTGTGCCGGAGTTCGGCTGCGGGATGGAGGCAAGCAGACCCGAGGTGTACGGGTGAGCCGGCCGGAAGAATACGTCGTCGATCGTGCCCTCTTCGGCGCTCTCGCCGGCGTACATGACGATTACCTTCTGGCAGAGTTCGGCGACGACGGCGAGGTCGTGGCTGACGAACAGCATCGCAACGCCCGTCTGCTCCTGCAGATCCCGAAGCAAGGACAGGATTGTCGCCTGCACCGTCACATCCAGTGCGGTGGTCGGCTCGTCGGCGATGAGCATTCGTGGTTTGCTGGCCATCACCATCGCGATCATGACCCGCTGGCACATGCCGCCACTGAACGCATGGGGGTACTCGTCGACTCTGTCTGCAGCCCTGGGAATCTGGACCAATTCCAACATTTCGACGGCCTTCGCCATCGCGGCCTTGCGTCCCAGTCCGAGGTGTCGGCGGACCGACTCGGCGATCTGGTCACCGACGGTGAACGCGGGATTGAGGCTACGAATCGGCTGCTGGAAGATCATTCCCATTCCGCCGCCACGCAGGTCCCGCCAGACGCGGTCGGGTGCCGCGGTCAAATCCTGGCCGTCGAACACCACTTTGGAGCCCGGCGCAAGCCTGCCCCCGGTTCTGCCGGTCAGCCCCATCAGGGCCAGCGAGGTCACGGTCTTACCCGAACCGGATTCACCGACCAGAGCGACGGATTCACCGGCTGCGAGGTCGAACGAGACTCCGTCCACCGCGGTCAGCCACTTGCCGCGGCCCGCGGGGAATTGCACCGTCAGGTCCTGGACCTGCAGGAGCGGTGAGTCTTTCCGGGCAGAGCTTTCCATCGAGTTCTTGTCAAGCATCTTCGCTACCACTTCGGCTCCTCACCATCGCTCGTCGCACACCGTCACCGAGGTAGGTGAAAGCAAGTACTGCCAGGAAGATCATGACCCCGGGCGGCCACACTAGATACGGGGCGAGCTGCATATTCGATGCCGCGGTGCTGAGCATGGAACCCCAGCTCGCAGCCGGCGCCTTCGCGCCGAGACCCAAGAAGCTCAACGAAGCCTCCGCGGCAACGGCCGAACCGAGAGATACCGAGATCACCAGCACCACCGGCGGCATCACATTCGGCAGGACGTGCCGCACGATCACGCGGATCGGCCGACATCCCAGTGCCACAGCGGATTCGATGTACGTCTCATGACACACGTCCATCGTGGAAGCCCTCGCGACACGGAAGAACCGCGGTGTCATGACCAATCCGACGGCAACCATCGCGTTGGTGATTCCGGAGCCGAGTACTGCCACGATTGTGATGGCCAGTACCAGGGCGGGGGCACTCATCAGCGCATCCATGATTCTGGTCAGCACGGTGTTGATCCATCCGCCGACGTAGCCGGCGATCACACCCAACGGCAGGCCGAGCACCAATGCAAGACCCACCGCCTGCAGTGCGGCAGTCAATGAGATCCGCGCTCCGAAGATCAATCGGCTCAACGCATCCCGGCCGTAGTCATCGGTGCCGAGCCAGTGCTCCGCGCTCGGTGGCGAGAGCCTGTCGAGTAGGTCCTGCGCGTACGGGTCGTAGGGGGCGATCCATGGCGCGAAGATGGCCATCAATGCCAGGGCAACTACGAACACCAGAGCGATCAGGGCAGCGGGCCGTCGGCGCATCCCGCTGAGCACACCACCGGTTTTCCGTGGCGCGGTCTTCGACTCTTCGTCTGACTGCGTTGTCATGAGCGAACTTTCGGGTTGAAGTAGCCGTAGGAGATGTCCACCAGAAGGTTCACCAGCACCACCACGATCGTGGTGAACAGGACGAAGCCCAACAGCACCGGGATGTCATGGTTCTGCACGCTGTCGACGGCCAGGCTGCCCAATCCCGGCATGCCGTAGATGATCTCGATGGTCACGGCGCCGCCGAGCACCTCGGAGACTCGGAAGCCCAGAACGGTGACCACGGGGATGCATGCGTTCTTGAGTGCATGCTTGAACATCACGCTGGTCTTGGACAACCCGCGGGCCTCGGCGTTGAGAATGTAAGCGCTCTCGAGCACCTTGCCTAGCGCGGACCGCAGCTGCAACGTCACTTCGGCGGCGGGCAGTAGCGCCAACGCTATGCCCGGTAACACCAGGTGTTGCAGCCACGGGACCACGCCCTCGGACAACGGTACGTAGCCGAACGCGGGAAAGATCTGGTTGCTCACTGCGAACAGCGAGACCAGCACCAGCCCGAACCAGAATGCGGGGATTGCGATGGCAATGGATGCCACCACGTTGACCGCTCGATCGATCACTCCGCCCGGCCGGATGGCCGCCACGATGCCGAGAAGCCCGCCGACCAGCACCGCGATGACCATCGCGAACAGAACCAGCGACATCGTGGTGGCCATCCGGCGACTGATCAGCTCGGTGACCGACTGATTCGACAGGAACGACATGCCCAGGTCGCCGTGAAGTACCCCACCGACCCAGTCCACGTAGCGAAAAAACACATTGTCGTCGAGTCGCAGATTCTCGCGAATCGCCGCCAACCGCTCGGGAGTGGGGTTCTCACCGGCGAGTACGACGGCGGGATCTCCCGGAGTGAGGTCGATCAGCACGAAAATCAGAAACGGCACTATCAGCAGCAGCGGCACTGCGGCCAGCAGCCGCTGGCCTCCGTATCGCAACATGGCTTGCCTCTCGGGTCGAAAAACTCGGACTTGGGGGTGAGTCGGGTGTTACTCGACCATTGCCACCGTGCGGATATCGAAGGTGCCGGTGTTCGCCCACGGCATGTTTTCCGCGTCGACGACCTTGTCGGAGTAGATGGTCGCGTTCGTCTGGTGGCAGATCGGAACGAACAGTGCTTCGTCCAACACCATGGCCCAGATTTCCTTGTACAGCGCGGCGCGATCATCTTGTGCCAGTGTCGGATCAGCAGCCTGCTTTGCCTTCGCGGCGATCTCGGCGTTGCCGTTACCGAAGCCGTAGGCACCGGTGATGTAGGTTTCCACCGTCTCCTCCGGGTCGATCTTCGGGCTGAAGCTGTTGGTGACCATCGCCTCGAAATCCCCGGCGATGAATCGCGGCTCCGTCTGGGTGATCGGGGCCGGGTTCAGCGTCGCGTCGAATCCCACCTGCGAGAGCTGCGACTGGATCACGTTGGCAGGCTTCTCGGTGTTCGTGCCTGCAGCGAAAGTGAGAGCAATCGTCGGCGATCCGCCGGCAAGCTTCTTGGCCTCGGCCTCGTCGTAGGTGTAGGGGTACTCGTAGGAGCCGTCCGTAGACCAGCTGCTCTCCGGGTACATCTGCTGGTACGGGGTGCAGGTATCGGAAAACAGCGCACTGATGGCTGCCGGATCGATCGCCCGCGCCGCTGCCCGTCGAACGGCCGGGTCGGTCATGTCACCCTGCGCACGCATCATCAAGCCGAGGACGTTTCGGAACTCGACTTCTTCGACACCGAGAGCGCTCTGCTTGGCGAGGCTCTGTGCTTCCACGATCTCGTTCGCCGAGCTGACCCACGTCAGATCGGTTGCACCGGTACGTACACCGTTGAGCCGTGTGGACGCGTCGGGCATTCCGACGATCTCGATACCCTTCAGACGGCCGGCCTTCTCGTCCCAGTAGTCTTCGTCCGCGCGTGCCAGAGTCAGCGACTCCTGAGGGATGTACGCGGTGACGACGTACGGGCCGGAACCTGATTTGCCGGGATCGTTCTGAATGTCGGTGCCGGCTTCGATCGTCTTGGGACTGATCATCATTCCCACATTGGTGCCGAACACACTCGGCAATTCCACGCCGGAACCGGGAGCGAGGTTGAGGCGCACCGTGGTGGGATCGACGACGTCGACCGTGGTGATGTCACTGAGCGGCTTCACTACGGTGCTGCCGGGCAAGGTCTTTCCGCGCTGAATGTTCGCGGCCACTGCCGCCGCGTCGAACGGCGTGCCGTCGTTGAACGTGACGTCGTCGCGAAGAGCGAGCTCCAAGTAGGAACCGTCCGGAGCGAATTCCCACGATGCGGCGAGGCCGGGCACCACGTTGTCGTCGCCGTCGATCATCGTCAAGCGATCGAAAATCGGTGTCATATAGCTGACCCCGCTGTAGCTGGCCTGTAGATGTGGGTCGAGGTTTCGAGAAGGGGCTGCGGTGGTCACCCGCAGGACCGCGTCCCGGTCGATCTCGCCCGACGAGTTGGACGCACTGCCCCCGGTAGCCCCACCACCACATGCCGACAACAACATGAGTGCGGCGGCGGACGCCCCCAGAACCTTTGCCGTACCTTGCTTTCGAACCTTCACGGCGTTCCTCTCGTAGAGAACTTCACACTGAATTTGGAGTTCGGACAACATTTACCGAGTTACGAATTCGCTGACGTTTCGGACGATGGCGTCCCAGCAGCGGTTGGCAGTGTCATCGGTTATGGCCGCACTGTGCGGCGTGATCACCACACCCGGAGCGGTCCACAGCGGATGCCCGGACGGCAGTGGTTCCGGGTCGGTGACGTCGAGGATGGCGTGGATCCGTCGTTCCTCGAGCGCGGCGAGCAGTGCATCGGTGTCGACGAGTGGTCCTCGGCCCGCGTTGACCAGCACACTCCTGGGGCGCATTGCCGCCAGGAACGACGCGTCGACCAAGTGGTGGGTGTCCGGTGTGAGTGGGAGCGCCAGGACGACGACATCCTGCTCGGGCAGCATCTCCCGCGCTTGCACGAGATCGACGACGCCCTCTCGCGCGCTGCGAGCCGCCAACATCACGTCGGCGCCGAACGGCACAGTTCGCTGTTGGACATTCGACCCGATGTCGCCGGCTCCGAGTACGAGTACTCGTTTACCGGCAAGCGTGCCGGTGGGATGCCGTTCCCACAACTGCGCACTCTGCTTCGCGCGGTAACCCGCCAGGTCGCGGTAGTGGTTGAGCAGTTGCGCCACAACCCATTCCGCGACCGGACCGCCATGTGCCCGATCCGCTCCGGAAATCACAACACCCGCCGGGACGATGCCGGTCCAACCATCTCGTCCGGCGCTGAACAGCTGAACCATCCGTAGGTTCGGCAGTTCGGTGTGCATCTGCGCTGCGAACTCTGGATCTACTCCGCGGCTGACCAGGACCTGGGCCCGGTCGGCCCCGGCGGGACGCGGGCCCGACAAGTCCCAGAGAATCGGTTCGATTCCGGGCAGGCCATCGAAGGCTTCGATTCCCCACTGATCCGGCACCAGTACTACGACTGCGCTCGCGGGCGCAGTCGTCACTCCGACACCGACGCAATCTTCCCCAGCAGCTCGGGCTCGGTCCGCAACGCCGCACGAACAGCTGCCTCCCAGAAACCGTGGTAGCCGTTTCCGTCGCTACGAGCCTGGTTGCTGACCCACCAGTCGGGCAGCGAGGTCTTCGCTGGTCCACCCGCGACGCGTGTCAGCCACGCATTCTTGCAGCGAATCTCGAGACTCACCGCGCGAAGGTAGATCGCACGGGCGGTGCTGCCGAGAACGAACACACCGTGGCCACCGAGGAGTGCGACATCCGCATCGCCGACGCCCTGGATCGCAGCCGCGGCCGCGGTCATGTTGTCCACTCCACCGTCGTACTCGTCGACGAGGACGAGCTCGCCTCCGCCCAGGCTCGAACTCTGATCGTGCATCGGCGGAATCTCTTTGAGATCGGCCCAGACGGTCCCGTACTCCGAGTGATTGTGCAGCGCGAACGTGACGTCTGGGCGCGCCTTGTGCAGGGCGAGGTGCAGCGGGATTCCCAGCGGTACCGGCCAGTTGCCCTCGATCAGATTTCCGTCCATGTCGATGCGGAGCACATCCTCGGGACCGAATTCTTCCCAGGTCAGTAGCCATGGGTTGCAGAGCAGAGTGCCGTCGCCGACCGCGTAAGTGATGTGTCCCGCGAGGTGGTCGCAGTAGCCTTCGGCCCACAGGGTGCGAGCCAGCATGACGATCTCTTCTGCTGGGGTGAGTTCGGGCATCAGGCGATCCGCGGTCGGGATGAATCCCATCGATGGCTCCTTGTCGATTCGAGTCGAATGTCCATCGACCCGGCCATGGCCGGCCCCGAGGGGCCATTCACGACCCAACGGCTCGGATGGTCGACACTGTCGTTAGCAACACTGTGGCTGAAAACACTGTGGTATCGTCTAGCGATACTGGGTATCACTTTCAGGTGAAGGATAGGTGGGATTCAAATCACAGTCAAGACGATCCGCAGTCTGACCCGCGGCCTCGAGATACTCGAGGCGATCGCTGCCCAACAGCCGATCGGCCTCACCGCACTGTGCACGGCCACAGGCGAAGACAAAAGCGCACTTCAGCGGACACTTGCCACGCTGCACGAGGCCGGCTGGATCCAACCCGCCCCTGGTTCCTCACCCCAGTGGGAGCTCGGCGCCAAGCCGATCGTCGTCTCCGGACGGGCCCGCCAGTCTTCATCCCTGCAAGGACAGGCACGCCAACTCCTCGGACCGCTGCGTGATGCGACCCGCGAGACGGTCCATCTCGCGCTGCTCACCAACACCAACCTCGTCGTGGCCGACGTCGCAGAGGGCATGCAGGTGGTTCGGACCGCCCTGCCGGTCGGGCAGCTGCACCCATTCGAAACGAGCTCCGCCGGCCGAGCGATCCTCGCCCACTTGAACCCGGTGCAGCGTATGGCGCGAGCCCAGAATCCCGAAAAGCTGCTGACAACGGCAGAATACGAGCAGATACGCCAACGGGGTTGGGCCTCGAGCGCAGGTGCAGTTCTCGAAGGGTCGAACAGCATCGGTGCAGCGATACTCGATGCCGCGGGAACGCCGATGGGTGCGATAGTGATCAGCGGCCCCGCATCCCGCCTCACTCCGGACAGATGCGAGGAGTTGGGCGTGGCCCTGACCGAGACGATTCACGCGCTGTCCCACCACCACTGAACTCGCGCTCACCGAATTCCCCCACTCGACCCGCTGAAAAGTACCCCGAGAAACGGAGCATCATGCGTCTCACCGACGAGGTCCAAACCTTGCTCGACATTCTGAACACCGGATTTCCACGTGTGGAGCAGATGACGGGCGCCGACGCGCGCGCCGCGGTACTGGCCCGCAAGCAGATTGCTCCGAACCCGGAACCCGTTGGCTCGGTGGCCAATACAGCCATCGATGGCCCCGGCGGCCCGCTCCCGCTACGCATCTACCAACCGTTCTCGAGCACCACGCCTGCAGCAACGACGCGGCCCGTCGTCGTCTTCGCACACGGCGGCGGCTTCGTGTTCTGCGACCTCGACACCCACGATGAACTATGCCGAGCCATGGCCAATGCTGTTGACGCAGTGATTGTCTCGGTCGACTACCGATTGGCTCCCGAAAATCCTGCGCCGGCTGCGGCCATGGACGTACATGCGGCACTCGAGTGGGTTCGCGTGCACGCCGGAGAGCTGAACGCCGACCTCGATCGGGTCGTTGTCGCCGGAGACAGTGCAGGCGGAAACTTGGCGGCAGTGACCGCCCTGATGGACCGCGACAGCACTTGGCCCGCGATCGCCGGTCAAGTTCTGATCTACCCGGTGATCGACGACGACTTCGACACCCCCTCGTACCTGAAATACGCCGAGGGCTACTTCAACACTCGGAACGCGATGCAGTGGTACTGGCAGCAATACGCACCCGGCGGCGTTCACGTTGCCGACAACCCCCACCACATCTCCCCCACCCGAGCCGACACACTCGCAGGCCTGCCGCCTGCCATCGTCATCACCGCCGGATGCGATCCACTCGATCACGAAGGCACCGCCTACGCAGAACAACTCCGCGCTGCCGGAGTGACTACCACCCATCGCCGCTACGATGGCATCTTCCACGGCTTCCTGACCATTCCCTCCCTGACGATCACTACCGAAGCCCGAACCCAACTGTGGGCCGACCTGAACGAGATGCTCGCCTGAGTCACCGAGCACGACCTGGAGAAACGTTCAGCCCTCTCGAGCTCTGCCGCGTGCAACCCATTGCAACTCTCGACCAATGCGCACCGAAGGTGTGTGCTGGCTCACAGAGCACGCACACGAGCAACAAGGGAGTTGGCATGACCCAGACCATCGAGCCGGTAGAAGCAACACGGTTTCAGAGCCCGCAGGAACGCGTCGACGCCTGGTTGGCCGACTTCGAGGCAGCACTGACGGCCCGGGACATAGAGCGGGTCACTGCCAAGTTCGCGGTCGACAGCTTCTGGCGAGACCTGGTCACGTTCACGTGGAACCTGAATACCGTCGAAGGCCGTGACGGCATCGCGGGCATGCTCCAAGACCGTCTCGACGACACCGACCCGTCGAATTTTCGGACGATCGAGGCGCCCGACGAGGCCGACGGTGTCACTTCGGCGTGGATCGAGTTCGAGACCGCGACCAGCCGCGGCAAGGGGCATTTGCGATTGAAGAGCGATCCGGAGACCGGGGAGGACACTGCCTGGACGCTGCTCACCACGATGCAGGAACTCAAAGGCTACGAGGAGCGCCAGGGCCACACCCGGATCAAGGGCGCGGTGCACGGGTCCAACGCCGACACCCAGAACTGGGCGGAGAAGAAGGAGATCGAGGAGAAGGAACTCGGTTACACGGTGCAGCCGTACGCATTGATCGTCGGCGGTGGCCAGGGCGGGATCGCGCTCGGTGCACGATTCCGCCAAATGGGTGTCCCCGCGATCGTCGTCGATCGCGCGAACCGCCCCGGGGATCAGTGGCGCGGACGCTACAAGTCCCTGTGCCTGCACGATCCGGTCTGGTACGACCACCTGCCGTACTTGCCGTTCCCAGCCAACTGGCCGGTCTTCGCCCCGAAGGACAAGATCGGCGATTGGCTCGAGATGTACACCAAGGTCATGGAGGTTCCGTACTGGAGCCGGACCACCGCGAAGTCCGCGACTTACGACGAGACCGCCGAAGAATGGACCGTCGTCCTCGATCGCGACGGCGAGGAAGTGATCCTGCGGCCCAAGCAGTTGGTGATGGCCACCGGAATGTCCGGTAAGAAGAACGTCCCGAACTTCCCAGGAATGGACGAGTTCGAGGGCGAGCAGCACCATTCGAGCGAACACCCTGGTCCCGACGCGTATGTCGGCAAGAAGGTCGTCGTCGTCGGATCGAACAATTCAGCGCACGACATCTGCAAGGCACTGTACGAAACAGGCGTCGATGTGACGATGCTGCAGCGATCGTCCACGCACATCGTCAAGTCCGATTCATTGTGCGAGATCGCGCTCGGTGACCTGTATTCCGAGCGTGCCGTCGAGTCCGGGATGACGACGCAGAAAGCCGATCTGACGTTCGCCTCCTTGCCGTACCGGATCATGCACGAGTTCCAGATCCCGGTGTACCAGCAGATCGCGGAGAAGGACAAGGACTTCTATGATCGACTGGAGAAGGCCGGCTTCCAGCACGATTTCGGCGACGACGGCTCAGGGTTGTTCATGAAGTACCTGCGCCGGGGTTCGGGATATTACATCGATGTCGGCGCCTCGGAGCTCGTCGCTGACGGAAAGATCAAACTTGTTGCTGGACAAGTCGATCGGATCAGCAAGACCGGTGTC
This sequence comes from Rhodococcus sp. UYP9, assembly GCF_040547235.1. Classification (NCBI taxonomy): domain Bacteria; kingdom Bacillati; phylum Actinomycetota; class Actinomycetes; order Mycobacteriales; family Nocardiaceae; genus Rhodococcus; species Rhodococcus sp. UYP9. Next base: position 286,828 of record NZ_JBEPPH010000002.1, on the reverse strand, counting down.
GTACTGGCCGACGGCAAAGAACTGCCCGCAGACCTCATCGTCTACGCCACCGGTTACGGGTCGATGAACGGCTGGGTCACCGACCTGATCGACCAGGAGACCGCGGACAAGGTCGGCAAGTGCTGGGGCCTCGGCTCGGACACCACCAAGGATCCAGGCCCGTGGGAGGGAGAGCAGCGCAACATGTGGAAGCCGACGCAGCAGAAGAACCTGTGGTTCCATGGCGGCAATCTCCATCAGTCGCGGCACTATTCGCTGTACCTGGCACTGCAGATCAAGGCGCGCTACGAGGGTATCGACACCCCGACCTTCGGCCTGCAGGAAGTACACCACCTGAAGTAACGTTCGGAACGACCTTCAGCGGCCTTGTGCGCACTTTCGGGTGCGTACAAGGCCGTTCGAGCTACTGGCCCTGCGCTTTCGCGAGCTACTGGCCCTGCGCTTTCGCGATCAGTGCGTCCTCGGCGCGCACTTGGTCGAGGTTGACCACCCGAGTCGGCAGAACCGTCGAATAGAGCCAATCGGTGGCAACTCGAACTCGCGCCGCGGCAGTCGGCAACGCATACAGGTGATAGCTGCGGGCGACGAACTTCGCGACCGGCCCCTTCAGCGGAATGCCCAAAGGTTTTGCAACACCATCGAATCCGCCCAAATCCGCGACGAGTCCGAGATCCTTGTGGAAATACGGCTTCGATTCTCCGACGCCGAGGCTTGCCGCCACATTCTTCGCAACCCGCACCCCCTGCCGCTGCGCATGTTGAGCGGTCGGCGGTGTGGGTTTCGACGCGTCCAACGCGAGATCGGGCACCGCAGCCGCGTCGCCGATGGCCCAGACGTTCGGTACTCCAGGAACCGTCATGTCGGGTTCCACCACGAGGCGACCCTTCTCGGTCGGCAGGTCCAGCTTGGCGATCAGCGGACTAGGCGCGACTCCCGCGCCCCACACGAGAGTCCTCGACGGCACGACGGTTCCGTCGGTCAACGTCACCGAGGTTGCAGTGGCCGACGCTACCGACACCTCGAGACGGATCTCGACCCCCCGTGCGGTCAACACGTCCATCGCTTCCTTGCCGAGCTTGTCCCCCAGCTCCGGTAGAACCGCTGGCGCCAGGTCGACGAGAAGCCATCGCACATCACTCGGGTCGATGCTCGCCCATCGGGTCGCTATTCCTTTGACCCAGTTCTGCATCTGTGCAACGAATTCCGTGCCCGTGTACCCCGCGCCGACAGCCACGACGGTGAGCCGCTCGATCCGCTCTGCGCGACCGGCCGGAGTATCGGGCAATGAATCGGCGGCATCGAGTTGCGCGAGGACATGGTTGCGGATGAACGTTGCCTCGCTCAATGTCTTGAGCCCGTGCGCGTTCTCGGCTACACCCGGTATGTCGAACTGTCTGGTGACCGATCCCGGCGAGAGAATCAGCTTGTCCCACTCGATTTCGGTGATCCCGTCCCTGCCCTCGACGCTCAGCGTGCGATCGCCGAAGTCGATCGAGGACACATGCCCGAGCACGGTGCGAGTGCGTCGCAACGTCTGTCTGATGGAGACGGCGATGTCACGTGGGTCGAGCACACCCGTCGCGACTTCGGGGAGGAGTGGGCTGTAGAGGAGATAGTCGGTCGGCGCGACGAGCGTCAGGCTCGCTCGTTCGGGTTCGAGAAGTTTCTGTAAACGCCTCAATGCGTGAAATCCACCGAACCCGCCTCCGACGACGACAATCCTCGAGGGAGCCAGGGGCAGCGGCGTTTTCGTTCGGGAGCCACGACCGAATGTGCGCATGAACGACACCTTACTGCGGGTCAGAGGCGGGCGTCGGGAGACCGCGTCAGTTTCGGATCGGTGACGATGGATCCGGCAAGGGCGTCGTCGATCTTCCCCAACACCTCCGCGTCCAGGACGACTTCGGAGGCTTTGACGTTCTCTGCGATCTGTTCCGGCCTCGAGGCGCCGACCAACGCTGCGGCCACGTTCTCGTTCGCCAAGACCCAGGCGACGGCGAGCTGAGCCATGGTGATGCCGAGGTCTGCGGCGATGGGCGCGAGTTTCTGCACCCGTGTGAGCGTCTCGTCTTCGAGGTAGCGGGAGATCATCTTGTCTCCACCCTTGTCGTCGGTCGCTCGCGAGCCTTCCGGCAGCGGCTGCCCGGGCAGGTATTTGCCGGTCAGCACGCCCTGCGCGATGGGTGACCAGACGATCTGCGAGATACCGAGCTTCTTCGACGTCGGGACCACGTCTTTCTCTATGACCCGCCACAGTGCCGAGTACTGAGGCTGATTGGAGACGATGGAAAATCCGTTTTCCCTGGCCAGCGACTGGCCTCGCCGCAGCTGGTCGGCGTCCCACTCCGAGACGCCTATGTACAGCGCCTTGCCCTGACGGACGATGTCGCCGAACGCGGCGATGGTCTCCTCGAGCGGGGTCTCGACGTCGTACCGATGTGCTTGATAGAGGTCGACGTAGTCGGTCCCAAGCCTGTGCAACGACGCGTCGATGCCTTCGAAGATGTGTTTGCGTGACAATCCGGTGTCGTTGGGGCCTTTCGGTCCGACCGGGAAGTAGACCTTGGTGAAGATCTCGAGCGATTCCCGACGCACCCCTTTCAGGGCCTCCCCGAGTACCGATTCTGCAGCACCGTTGGCGTAGACGTCGGCGGTGTCGAAGGTGGTGATGCCCGCGTCGAGGGCCGCATGCACGCACTTCGTGGCGACGTCGTTCTCCACTTGCGAACCGTGTGTCAGCCAATTTCCGTAGGTGATCTCGGAAACTTTGAATCCACTGTTGCCCAGATATCTGTATGCCATGAGAAAAACGCTACCCGCGAACCCAGCTGTGTACAGGAAGAACCGAGTTTGCGCAGAAGCCCTCGGTACCTCGTAAGTCTTCGATACCGTTCGGTGAGGGTGCACCGAGTGGAGAACACCGTGGAACTGGTTCGTGAACAGATCGCGCAGTCGTGGAGTCGAGCCAGGCTCAGCGGCCTCGCTCCGTCGGACACGTTGGAGGATTTCAGCGTCTCCGACGTGGACCGACGCTCACGCTTGCTCTCCGCTGCCGAACCCGTCCTCGACCGTATGGACAGCGTTCTGCGCGGCAGTCGGTATTGCGTCATCCTCGCCGACCGCGACGCCAAGCTTGTCGACATCAGATTCGGTACCGACGCCGTCCGCACTCTCGTGGAGTCGACGGGCACGGTGGTGGGTCGGACGTTCACCGAGAACACCTCGGGCACCAATTCGATCGCGACGGTGCACGAGCTCAGAAAACCGGTATCGGTGCGTGGCGACGAGCATTACATGGAATCGATGAAGATGTTCAGCTGCTACGGATATCCGATCGTCCACCCCGTCACCCGCCGGATCGAGGGCGTACTCGACATCACCTTCCTCGAGCCGGACGACAATCCGTTGCTCGAGCCGATGCTCGGGAATGCTGTCTCGGATATTCAGGACCGACTGTTCGAGGAAACCCGGTGGAGCGAACAGCTCCTCTTCGGAGCGTTCCAGCGCGCGTCGGCACGCAGACGCGGCGCACCGGCCATCGCGATAGCCGAAGAAATATTCTTGGAGAACACCAGCGCGGGAACACTTCTCGATGCTATCGATCACGCCGCCTTGCGGGCACTGACCGACGATCCGGTCCACCGCCAAGGCGTCGTCCGATCGATGACGTTGAGTTCGGGGGTGCGTGCCACCGTGCGATGGGAACGTCCGGCTTCCGGTGCGGGCATCGTGATCGAGATCGATCCGCTGCGCGAAGGGTCGTGCAGCAGACCGGCTGCACCGTTGATCCGCGCCGAGAAGAAGCGTGAAGCCACCGTCAGTGTCAGCGGCGAACCCGGCTCCGGGCGAACTACGGTGCTGTCCGAGCTGGCCGGTAATGCGAAGTTCTTCGACGCCGTCGATCTCGTGACCAGTGATCCGCACGAGTGGATGACGCTCGTGGGTGCCGCACTCGCCGATTCCGCCGGTGCGGTAGTGATCGAACATGTTCATCTGCTCTCTCCGGCGATCGCGCGAAGTCTCTATGTGCAGCTCCAGAGCGCGACCGCGTGGTTTGCCGTGTCTTCGAGTTCAGGGGCCGCGGTGTCCGCTGAGCACCGTCAGCTCCTTACCGCGTGTAGTTCGACGATAGAACTGTCACCACTGCGGACGCGTAAGCACGAGATCCCCGGCTTCGTGCGCACCTTCCTGGCGCAGGTACCGCGCGGACACGACCGCCGCATCACGGCAGCTGCGATGACTGCGCTGATGGGTTACGACTGGCCCGGCAATCTGACCGAACTTCGGACCGAGGTGACCGAGGTCGCCGCCAGACGTTCGGTCGGCGACATCACGGCGCGGGATCTGATCAGGCCGACGGCGGGAGCACCTGCCGCCGGCTTGGGGACCCTCGATGCCGCGATGCGCGAGGCGATCGTTCGCGAACTCGAACGCCACGGTGGCAACAAACGCACCACCGCAGAGCAATTGGGGATCAGCCGGACCACGCTGTACAAGCGGATGAAAGACCTCGGCATCGTGGGCTGAATAAGGTTGTCCAATATCTGAACACTCGGCGGGCGTGATCCAGGTCACGATGGTGTACGAGCGCCATCTACCGGTAGGAGATTTTCGTGAAGATCAAAGCAGCCGTTCTGTTCGAGCCTCACAAGCCGTTCGAGATCATCGAACTCGACATGGACGGCCCAGGACCCGGCGAGGTACTCATCAAGTACGTCGCCGCCGGGCTGTGCCATTCGGATCTGCACCTCCTCGACGGGGACCTACCCCCACGTTTCCCGATCGTCGGCGGGCACGAAGGCTCCGGCATCATCGAAGAAGTCGGGCCCGGCGTCACCAAGGTCAAGCCCGGCGATCACGTCGTATGCTCGTTCATCCCGAACTGCGGCACCTGCCGCTACTGTTCGACCGGCCGACAAAGCCTGTGCGACATGGGCGCAACCATTCTCGAAGGCAGCATGACCGACGGCAGTTTCCGCCGTCGCGACAGCAAGGGCACCGAGTTCGGCGCCATGTGCATGCTCGGCACCTTCGCCGATCGCGCGACCATTTCCCAACATTCGGTCGTCAAGGTCGACGACTGGCTGCCGTTGGAAATCGCAGTGCTCGTCGGCTGCGGTGTCCCCTCCGGTTGGGGAACCGCCGTCTATGCAGGCGGGGTCCGAGCGGGTGATTCGGTCATCATCTACGGCATCGGTGGCCTCGGCATCAACGCCGTGCAAGGCGCTGTTCACTCCGGCGCCAAGCACGTCATCGTCGTCGACCCGCTCGAATTCAAACGCAACCAAGCACTGAAATTCGGTGCCACACATGCTTTCGCGGACTACGCATCAGCTCAGGAAAAGCTCACCGAGCTCACTTGGGGCCAGGGCGCTGATCAAGCGCTGATCCTCGTCGGGACCGTCGACGAAGAGGTCGTCCAGGCTGCGACGGCCGCGATCGGCAAAGGCGGAACCGTCGTCATCACCGGCCTTGCAGATCCTTCGGCTCTGACCGTGCATGTTTCGGGCACCGATCTGACGCTGAACCAGAAGACGATCAAGGGCACCTTGTTCGGTTCGGCAAATCCGCAGTACGACATCGTTCGACTTCTGCGTCTCTACGACGCCGGACAGCTGAAACTGGACGAGTTGATCACCACGACGTACAGCCTCGAGCAGGTCAACGAGGGCTACCAGGATCTACGCGACGGCAAGAACATGCGAGGTGTCATCCACTTCTAGACTCCCGACGCACAAGGGCGGACGTACCCCCGAGGAGGTATGTCCGCCCTCGTGTGTCAGGACCCGGATGTGTTCACCTGTATTTGCGCAACTCCATCTTCGCGATCGACATCTTGTGCACCTCGTCGGGACCGTCGGCGAGTCGCAGCGTCCGGATGTGGGCGTACATCATGGCGAGTGGGAAATCGTCGCTGACGCCGCCGCCGCCGTGGACCTGGATGGCGCGATCGATGACCTCGAGCGCCATGATCGGTGCCGCGACCTTGATGGCTGCGATTTCGGTTCGCGCTTCCTTGTTGCCGACCGTGTCCATCAGGTATGCGGCCTTCAAGGTCAGTAGCCGCGTCATCTCGATATTGATGCGAGACTCCGCGATCCAGTCCTGAATGTTGGCTCGTGTCGCGATGGGTTGACCGAATGTCACCCGCGACGACGCTCTCCGGCACATCAATTCGAGTGCACGCTCGGCCACGCCGATGGTGCGCATCGCGTGATGGATGCGACCGGGCCCGAGACGCGCCTGGCTGATGGCGAAACCTTCACCCGGGCCTTTCAACACGTCCTTCGACGGCACTCGAACATTCTCGAAGAGGACCTCGGCGTGACCTTCTCTGTCGATGTAGCCGAAGACCGGGAGATTGCGGACAACCGTGACGCCGGGAGCATCGATCGGGACGACCAACATCGACTGCTGACGGTGGGTAGCCGCGCTCGGATCGGTCTTGCCCATGACGATGAGCACCTTGCAGTTCTTGTGCATCGCGTTGGAAGTCCACCACTTGCGGCCGTTGAGGATGTAGTCGTCACCGTCTTCCACCATGCTCATCTCGATGTTGGTGGCGTCGGAACTGGCAACTGCAGGCTCGGTCATGGCGAATGCGGACCGAATTGTGCCGTCCAGCAAGGGCTTCAGATACTTTTCCTTGTGCTCCTCGGTCCCGAAAAGCGTCAAGACCTCCATGTTTCCGGTGTCGGGGGCGTTGCAGTTGCATGCCTCCGGCGCGAGCAGGCTTCGACCCATGATTTCGGCGAGCGGTGCATATTCGAGGTTGGTCAGCCCTGGCCCCCATTCGGGGTGCGGGTGGAAGAGATTCCAGAGTCCCCGTGACCGGGCTTCCTTCTTGAGGTCCTCGATGATCTGAGGTTGACCGTGTGGATCGCCGAGTTCTCGCATCTGTTCGCTGTACACGGCCTCGGCCGGGTAGATGTGCGAGTCCATGAACTCGAGCAGGTCGGTTTCGTACTTCTTGGCCCGGTCGGTAGTTTCGAAGAACGACACGTGTTTCCCCTCAGTTGTTTTCGCCCGTGAGGGCGGTTTGGTAGCGGCGCATTCCACGAAGCCACCGGTCGTAATCGGATCCTTTGTTGCGGTACATGTCCAACACGTTGGCGTGCGGGAGGATCAGGAATTGTTCGGCGTCCATCGCGGCGAGCACGATCTCGGCGACATCGGCCGGTTCGAGGACGTCACCGGCGGCCAACACTGCCTTGGTAGCGGCAGCACCCAAGGCACTTCCGGACTCCTGTCCCTCGTACAACAGCTTGGTGTTGACGCCCATGGGACACAGGCAGCTGACTCGGATGCCACGATCTCCGTAGGTAACATTGAGCCACTCCGAGAAGCCGACGGCGGCATGTTTGGTGACCGAGTATGTGGCAGAACCGATTTGAGTGAGCAGCCCTGCAGCGGAAGCGGTACTGACGAAGTATCCCTCACCGCGTTCGATCCAGGTGGGCACCAGGAGCTGCGCAGCTCTGATGTGCGCACGAAGATTGACGTCGATGGACAGATCCCAGTCTGCCTCGCTGGCTTCCAATCCCGGTGCGCCGCCGATCCCGGCGTTCGCAAAATAAAGGTCTACCGGGCCGAAAGTATCCTCGGCGAGCGCAATGAGTGCAGTGATGTCCTCGACTACCGACGCGTCCCCGCCGAGAGATACCGCCGCGCCCGGACTTGTCTGCTCGATACGGGAGACGACCTCCGAAGCAGCGGTTGCATTCAGATCGGACACGACCACACGGGCGCCTTCTACGACCAGTCGCTCGGCGAGCGCTCCACCGATTCCTCCGCCACCACCGGTGACGATCGCGACCTTGCCTGTAACCTTCATCACCCAGGTATAGCACGCTCCCCGTCGCAGATTGCCGCCCGAAGGAATAGCGGCCACGCCCTAGTAGTTGGACCGCTACGTGACCCAACCCGCAGTGAGCAACCTCGACCTCGACCTTGACGCAGCCGGACTCTTCACCCCCATCGAGGTGAAGTCCTTGAAGTTGCGCAATCGCTTCGCGATGGCACCGATGACACGCGCGTTCTCTCCAGGCGGAGTGCCCCGCGAAAATGTCGCCGAGTACTACCGCAAGCGGGCCGCAGGTGGAACCTCGCTGATCATCACCGAGGGCACGCTGATCCCCGACCCGGCAGCAGGCCCGGACTCCCGAGTCCCCCACATCCACGGCGACGAAAGCCTCGAAGGCTGGAAAGGCGTCGTCGACGCAGTACACGCCGAGGGCAGCGCGATCATCCCTCAGCTATGGCATCTCGGTGTCGAACGAGGCGCGACGCCGAGGTTCAACCCCGACGTCGTCACCGTCAGCCCGTCAGGAATCGCTCTCGACGGCTCGCCGGTCGGCCGAGCGTTCACCGACGCCGATCTGGAAGAGCACAAGCAGTTCTGGGTCGATGCCGCGGTCAACGCCAAGAAGACCGGATTCGACGGCGTCGAACTTCACGGTGCACACGGTTACCTTCTCGATGAGTTCCTGTGGGAGCAGACCAACACTCGCGAAGACGGATACGGCGGTTCGCTGGAAGCCCGTACCCGATTCCCTGCCGAGGTAGTCGCAGCCATTCGCGCTGCCGTCGGGCAGGAGTTCGCGATCGTCTACCGATTCTCGCAGTGGAAATCGGGACACTACGATGCCCGCCTGGCCCAGACTCCCCAGCAACTCGAACGCATCCTCGCTCCGCTGGTCGACGCCGGTGTCGATGTTCTGCACCCCTCTACACGACGTCATTGGGAGCCCGCCTTCCCTGAGCTGTCCGGCGTGGAAGGTGAACGCGGACTTGCCGGTTGGACGAAGTCGATCACCGGATTGCCGACCATCACAGTCGGTTCGGTCGGCCTCGACCAGGTATTCACCGGTGCGTGGGGCAAGGATTCCACCGCCGCAACAACCAGCCTCGACCCACTGCTCGCGCAGTTCGCGCGCGGAGAGTTCGACATCGTCGCCGTCGGCCGGGCATTACTGTCCGACCCCGAATGGGTCAACAAGGTTCAGCAGGGACGTCTCGACGACCGCATCCCGTTCGCCCGCGAGCACATCACCTCGCTGAACTGAGGCTGGCCCGGCGGCTCAGCATCAGCTAAGCGAAACGTCTTCGCATGCCGGCGACCAGTTCCTTTACTGCTGCGCTCGGCCTGTCCGACCACACCAGAGCGAGAACAGCGTCGATGGTGAGGCCGGATATCGGCACTGCAATCAACTGATCGGTGAAGGCAGATGCCATAGATCGACTGAGTATCCCGACGCCCATGCCGCGCGCGGCCAAGTCCGCGACTGCAGCTGGGGCGCTCGCGGCGAACGCAATGTCGGCGACGATGCCCTGGTCTGCGCAGGCGTCGTCGAAGACCGCTCTAATTCCGGTGCCCGTGGGCAGGCAGACGATTCGATGAGCGGAGGCCTGCCTCAGGCTCACTGTGATCTCGGATGCGAGTGGGTGTTGTGGGGGGACGCACGCTGCAAGTCCTTCGGCAATGATGACCAACGAATCGAGCCCCTCGGGTGGGGCCGAGGCGGTGCCGACGAGGGCCAGGTCGAGTGCACCCGATCGTATTTTTGCGATCAGATCGTCCGAATTACCCTCGGCCAATGAGATATCGACGCCGGGATACTCGAAGTGGAAGTCGGCCAGCGCGTCGAACATCGGGGTAACGGTGCACGCAGTCACCATGCCGACGCTTACGCGGCCCCGAACCAGCGAGTGGACCTCGTCGACGGAAACCTGAAGGTCTGCAGCAGATTTCAGGGCGGTCCGAGCATGTTCGATCGCTGCCTTGCCTGCGACCGTGAGCGTCGCGACACGGCTGCTGCGATCGATCAGTTGTGCGCCGACCTCGCGCTCGAGTGCACGGATTTGGGCACTGATGCCGGACTGACTGACCTTCACCCGTTCCGCAGCACGGGTGAAGTTCGCCTCTTCCGCTACTGCCACGAAGTATTCCAGTTGACGTAACTCCATAACTTGGAATTCTAGTTTCGATCGCTACAATCTGTTGGACTTCTGGTTCGCGCACGCGCAACCTGGAGACATGACACGAGAGAAAGCACTCACCCCGGAAGACATCACCCGACTTTTCGTCGAGCGGTCCAACGCAGGCGATGCCGAAGGGGTCGCCGCGTTGTACGCCGAGGATGCAGTCATGGCCTATCCCACAGGAAAAACAACCGTCGGACGCGTCGCGATCGAAGAACTGTGGGCATCGGTTCTTGCACACGGTCCGCACTTCGAAGCGGAGGACGGCCTCCCGACGCTCCTTCACGGTGACATTGCGCTGACGTCCACAGCACCGAAGGACGGAGCAGGCGCACGTGCGCAGGTCGTACAGCGGCAGCCCGACGGGTCATGGTTACGCATCGTCGATCAGCCCGAGTTCAACCCGACGACCTGAGCAAGACCGACCCGGGACGGCGGCACACCGGATGAGGCATCTCGCGGCGGGCTCTGACAGAATCTCGTGCGTGATGACGCAGCGGGCACGCCGCATGATCGACGTGGTGGCGAAGCGACTCGGACGCAGCATCACCGCCCTCGACGACGAGGTTCGCGGTTTCGATTCGGCCCATCCGTGGTTTCTGAGCGCCGAGGAACGCGACAATCCCGATACCCGGATCGCGGCGTGGACCGAGGGCAATCGCGTCACGTCGCTTGTGCATGGGAAGACTTACTTCGCGCATCTGGCCGAGGCCTTGTCCAAAGCGGGGCGTGACGACCTGGTCTTCTTCACCGATTGGCGCGGCGATCCCGAGCAGCTCCTCACCGACGACGGCGAGACAGTCGACGATGCACTCTCCGGCGTCGCCGAGCGCGGCGGGATCGTCAAGGGCATGGTGTGGCGCTCGCACATCGAGACTCTCGGGTTCACGGGACCGAAGAACCGCCAGCTCGCCAAGCGACTGGAAGAGTCTGGCGGCGAGGTCATCCTCGACCAGCGAGTACTGATGCTGGGAAGCCATCATCAGAAGTTCGTCGTCATTCGCTACGTCGGCAAAGACCGTCCGGACGTCGCGTTCGTCGGGGGCATCGATCTCGCACGCGCCCGGCGGGACGACGCCGATCACTTCGGCGACCCCGTCAGTCGGCCCTTCCCGCCGGAGTACGGCGAGACTCCCGCGTGGCACGACATGCAGGTTCAGCTCGAGGGCCCCGCAGTCCGCGACGTCGAGGATGTGTTTCGAGAACGCTGGGAGGACCCGGCTGCCTTGTCGCGGCTGCCCTGGCACGCACTACCCGATATTCTCCGGGGAGTGACGCGCGAGCCTTCGGAGCTCCCGGATTCGCCTGCCGGCCCCGATCCGCTGGGCTCGTGCTCCGTGCAGCTACTGCGGACGTACCCCCGCCGCCGACCGGCATATCCGTTCGCTACCAAGGGTGAGCGCAGTGCCGCGCGCGCGTATGCGAAAGCCCTTCGTCGCGCTCGCCAGCTGGTGTACGTGGAGGATCAGTACCTGTGGTCCGTCGACGTCGCGCGGGTCTTCGCCGCTGCACTGCGGCGTTCACCCGATCTTCGCCTCGTCATCGTCGTACCGAAGCATCTCGACGACGACAGCGCGATCACCATCCCGTCGGCGCTGCTCGGTCACTCGGCGGCGCTCGATGTCATTCGTGACGCGGGCGGCGAGAGAGTATTGGTGCTGGATCTGGAGAATGACCGCGGCATACCCGTGTACGTGCATTCGAAGGTCTGCATCATCGACGACGTGTGGGCGGCCGTGGGCTCTGACAACTTCAATCGCCGCTCGTGGACGCATGATTCGGAGTTGACAGCCGCGATCATCGACGAAGACGTCGACCGACGCGAGCCGATCGACCCGGGCGGTCAAGGCGATCATGCCCGGTTATTCGCACGTTCACTACGCCTCGAGTTGATACGTGAGCACCTCGATCGCGCGCCGGGGGACGATGCGGATCTTCTCGATCCCGGCTCGTTCTTCGACGTCGTCGGTGCGAGTGCCGATCGTCTCGACGCCTGGCACCGCGCACCGGGGGCGACACCACGGCCTGCGGGGAGGTTGCGCGCACACAACATCGAGGTGCCACCGGAGTGGCAGCAACGGCTCGCATCGTTGGCATACAGGTTGTTCGTCGATCCGGACGGTCGCCCTTTCGGGATGCGGTTGCGAAAGCATTTCTGAGTCCGACCGGGTGTCCACTCGAAGCATGAGATCGTGGGGCATGACGAGTGCCTGGCATCGAACTGTGCGAAAAGCGACCTGATCGTGAAGGTGACACTGACGTACCTTTCGGCCCTCACGGTGCTGTGCACGGTGTTGGTCTTGCTGTACTGCGTACCTCAACTGGTGGTCTCCGGTGTGATCGAACCGGGGCCGCTGTTCGAGCTGATGGTGGTGTTTCCAACGGTGGTCGGCGTAGCTGCTTCCCTGATCGGAGCAGTCGCGGGGGCGATCGCTCTTCCGCGCGTGGTGCGCGGCGGCCAGTACGCAACCGCAGTTATGGCCACAGGTCAGATCATCACCTGCACAATCGCTTTCGCGATCGTTCTCTGGGCGGGTTACTTCGCCACGACAGGATGGGAGTTGCTGATGCTGCCTCTCGCGCTGTTCATCGGCCAAGCCGTAGTCGCTGGGGGTCTTGTGTCGCGAGTGCGGCAGGTGCGTCATGCCGTTTAGTGCGAAAACTCCACTCGATACCTGCCGATATTTCTGTTTCGAACATATGCACTAACAGGGTGTGGATGAAACTGTGGATAACTCGAGGACCAAGGCCTTCAGGCTGTGGATGGCTTGTGGATAGATCTGAAGCTCGTCACCATTACCCCTGCTAGAGAAGGGTAAATCTGAATTACAAGGCTGTGAGTAACTTTGGTTGAAGCTAGAACCTAACCTGTGTATGTTGGGGATTGCATTCATCTTTTACCGGACTTCGAGGAAGTAGACGCGTATGAAGAACATCGGGTTCTTGTCCTTCGGCCACTGGACGGAAAATCCGCAGTCGCAGACTCGATCGGCCTCCGACGTCCTACTGCAATCCATCGATCTCGCCGTTGCTGCCGAGCAACTGGGTGCCGACGGTGCCTACTTCCGCGTCCACCACTTCGCCAACCAACTTTCTTCACCGTTCCCGCTACTCGCGGCAGTCGGTGCCAAAACGAGCAAGATCGAGATCGGCACCGGTGTCATCGACATGCGCTACGAGAACCCGTTTTACATGACCGAGGACGCCGGTTCCGCGGATCTCATCTCGGGCGGCCGGCTTCAGCTCGGGATCAGCCGGGGATCGCCCGAGCAGGTCATCGAGGGATACTGCTACTTCGGGCACACGCCGCCGGACGGGTCCGACCACGCGGCGATGGCTCGCGCGCGCACCCGACAGTTCCTCGAGCTACTGGAAGGCAAGGGATTCGCCGAACCGAATCCGTCGCCGATGTTCCCCAATCCTCCCGGACTGTTGCGCCTCGAGCCGCACTCCGCGGGCCTGCGCAACCGAATCTGGTGGGGGGCCGGCACGCGGCAGACCGCCGAATGGGCTGCCGAGCAGGGCATGAACCTGATGAGTTCGACACTCCTCAGCGAAGACACCGGAGTCCCGTTCCATCAACTCCAGGCCGAGCAGATCGTTCGATTCCGTAAAGCCTGGTCCGACGCAGGCCACGCACACGAACCCCGGGTCTCGGTCAGCCGCAGTATCTTTCCCATCGTCAGCGATCTCGACCGCGCCTACTTCGGCCGCGAAGGCACCAGCCGAGACCAAGTGGGTTACCTCGACGGCGGCAAAGCCCGCTTCGGCAAAACATATGCCGGAGAGCCTGATCGACTCATCGCGGACCTGGCCGAGGACGAGGCCATCGCTGCCGCCGATACCCTGCTGCTGACCATCCCCAATCAACTGGGCGTCGACTACTGCGCCCACGTCCTCGACGCGCTACTCACCGAAGTTGCCCCAGCACTCGGGTGGCGGTAGCGCGCCGATTCGCAGAGGTTCTCGGCGGCGACCTGGTCGTCAGGCGCGCAAGGGGCGGTATCGGTCTGCAGGATCGATGCGGACCGGTATCTGGCACACCACCGCTTCGGTGTGTTTGCGTAGTACACCGGCGATTTCGTCGGTACGTTGGCTGGGCAGGAACTTGTGCCATCTGGCGGCCGGGTCGATGGTGGCCACCACCGCGAACGTTTCCTGATGCGGGAAGTGGGTCCGGATGTACCGGGCAATGGACAACCCGACCGAGTTTTCGGTGTCGTCGATGACGATCAGATGCGAATCCGGGTAGCGGGCTTCCCAGCGTTGTGTGAAGTCGGCCGTCGACTCGTCGCCCATGCAGACGTGAATCGCGATCGGCTCCGAAGACATAGCAGTCGCTGCAGCCATCGCCCGAGCGGACAGTGCCGTGAGTTCCGCTACCGGAACCAGCACAGCAGGTTCGACTCGGACGCCGCGGGAGGTCTCGACCCCGTCGACGGTAGTGAGTCGTGTGCCGATGTGCGTGTACGCACCTCGAATGCGTTCCATCCCGAGGATCAGTGCCGGCAGGGCAAACGCGATCAGCCACGCTCCCTCGGTGAACTTCATTGCGGTGGTCACCACAGCGGCCACGGCCGTCAGCAGTGCACCGAAACCGTTGAGCGCCAAGCGCCACTTCCAGCCTGGAGTGCGCTCGGCCAGCCAATGCCGCACCATGCCGAACTGAGCGAGGGTGAATCCGATGAACACTCCGATGGCGAACAGCGGGACCAACGTGTTCATGTGTCCGCCGGAGGCGAGGAGCAGCAGTGCCGCTACGCCACCGAGGGACAGAACGCCGTAGGTGAAGACTTCGCGTCGCGACTTCCGACTGAAGCGATGCGGAAGCACATTGTCCTCGGCGAGAAGCCGCATCAGGTTGGGAAGTCCGCCGTACGACGTGTTCGCGGCCAGTGCAAGCAGTATCACCGTGGAGAATTGCACGACGTAGTAGCCCACACCATTTCCGAGTGATGCGGAGGTGAGCTGCGATAGGACCGTCGTACCGTGCACCGGCGTCAAGGAGAACTTCTCGATCAGCACCGCGAGCCCGATCAGCATGGTGCCCAACAGAATTCCAAGGACGACCTCGGCGCGCTGAGCATTGCGCACCCGAGGCGTCTTGAAGCTCGGTACCGCATTCGCGATCGCTTCGACACCTGTCAGTGCAGCACAGCCACTCGAAAATGCCTTGAGGAGAAGAAGAATACCGATCGAATGTGCATTGTCGGCGAGAAACGGAGTCGCGACCGCGGCGGGCTGATCACGAAACAGTCCCGCAATGATGACGGTGAAGATACTCACGACGAAGATCGCAGTCGGGAGCATGAACACCCGCGCCGACTCCGCGATTCCACGTAGGTTCAACGCAGTGATCCCACCGAGTATCGCCAGCGCAATCCAGACCGTATAAGGAAGCAGTGCGGGGAAAGCCGAGGTCAAAGCCGCCACACCAGCGGCGATCGACACCGCGACGTTGAGGGTGTAATCCACGATCAACGACGCGGCGGCCGCCAAGCTTGCACGAGGACTCAGATGCTTCTTCGCGACGGCGTAGGCACCACCACCTTGGGGAAACGCAGCGATCACCTGACGGTACGACGCCACCAGAACCGCAAGCAACACCGCGATCGCGATGGTCACCGGCAAAGTGAACCCGATACCGGCACCACCGGCGAGGGCGAGAACGAGCACGATGGCCTCGGGGCCATACGACACCGAGGCCATCGCGTCGAGCGACAACCCCGCCAATCCTGTTGCAACGGAAAGCTTGTGCTTTTCGGTGTTTCGCGCCGGCCGTGGGGTTGCCGATACGGCCCCACGGTGCCCGAGTATCACTGAATGTCTCATCGCTCGAGACTCGCACGGGCCATCGGCTTCGAATCGTTTCCTGTCGAAATATTGACGGGATAGCCGCCAATATCGACGACATTGATCGGATACGGCCCCGATCAGGGCGAACCTGCCGTGGTCGAGAGGGCTCTTCGGCCCGAATGTGCCCTCCATGGTTTTCACAGCTGAAACCGCGCCTCGTGAGCGAAGCAGGCGGGTAGAGCCGACTGGTGGGTGTGTCCCTGCCCTCGGTCACAGCTTGGCGATTGGCTACACAAGCCGTATCGGAGGTCCGAATATGTCAGGCGACCGCGTTCCGACGTCGCCGGCCGATCTGGCCGTGCCCGGGTCGACCCACGAAAAAGCCCCTCACCGGCTTGCTGGTGAGGGGCTTTCCGTCTCGGAGCCGCCTAAGAGAATCGAACTCTTGACCTTTTCATTACGAGTGAAATGCTCTACCGACTGAGCTAAGGCGGCGTGCCTTTCGGCGATCGTGAGTCTAACGGAGCATCCCGCCCAAATGAAAATCGGCTGCTTGAATGGCCACTTCAAGCTATCTGTCAGCCTGAATGAACCATTGAAGCGATGGGCCAGCCTCGATGAAACACCCAGGCGATGGGGTCAGCGCAGCGCCGAACCCAACGACGCCACCATGGCGTACACGGCGAACTTCGGTTTGGCGTTGAGGGCCAGAGACTCGCGGCAGCGCAGAATGGCCTCGATGCTCTTCAGAAGCGCCTCCGGTGAGGCACCTTTGGCCATCCGTTCGATCTGTTCGGCCATGTCGGGGTGATTGAGTACGGCCGTCGACCCGTACGAGCGGGCCAACGCATCGCGGTACAGGCCGGCGAGATCGATCAGCGCTCGGTCGTACGAGTCGCGCACGTTGCGGGTGCGGCGCGACTTCTGCCGCGCTTCGAGTTCCTTGATGACCCCTGCAGACCCGCGTAGCGCGCCCGCGGCGCCCTTGCCGGTGCCGCCTGCACCCAATGCGGTGCGAAGCTCCTCCATCTCGACGCCGTCGAGCGCAGCGCTGATCTCCGCTGCTTCCGTTTCGGCGGCCTTCACCATCTCTTCGGCTGCAAGATAAGCCTGTGTGGGGCGAGCGGCGGCTGATGCGAGCCCGAGCGCACGCATCCGTCGAGCACGGGCATCCTCGTCTTTGGCGAGACGTCGAGCGCGGCCGACATGCCCGCCACTGATCGACGCGGCCCACTCCGCTGTTTTCTGGTCCAGCTTGTCGCGTGTCTGCAGCACTCCTGCGATGGCCGACGCGGTGGGCGTCACCAATGGGATGTGGCGGCAGCGCGACCGCAGTGTCACCGACATATCCTCCGGATCGGTCGACGGCGCACACAGCAGCATGACGGTCCGCGTCGGCGGTTCCTCGACGACCTTGAGCAGCGCGTTGGCGGCGGCCTCGCTGAGCCGGTCGGCGTCCTCGATCACGACGATCTGCCACCGGCCGGTACTCGGACGTCTGGACGCTATCGAGACGATGTCGCGCATTTCCTTGACGCTGATGCTCAGCCCCTGCGGGATGATGCGTCGAACATCGCCGTGGGTTCCTGCCATCGTCGTCGAACAGGCATGGCACTCGCCGCAGCCCGGTGAACCTTCCGACGTGCATTGGAGGGCTGCGGCAAAACACAGTGCGGCCACCGAACGACCCGAGCCGGGAGGCCCGGTGAAAAGCCAGGCGTGAGTCATGGCGGACCCGGTATCGCCATTGCGTGCACCGACGGCTGCAGTGGTCAGCTGCAACTCGACGTCCTCTTGGCCGATCAGCCGATCGAATACTCCTGCCATGGGTGGTGATCCTAGTCGTCGACTACGACGCCGTAGACGATCGCGGTACTGCCGGATGAACGGGCCACCCGACCTAGATGTCCTCCAGAAGCATTCTCGTCGCCACCCTCAATCTGATGCAGAACGAGCTGAAGTCCTTCTCCATCATCGTCAGCTGAAGTGCTCGGCCGTCGATATCGACCAAGGCCACACAGGAGTCGCCCTTGAACACGAAGATCTGAACTGTTCGCGCGCCTACGTCGATGGAAGACAAATCGGTGATGCCGGATGTCGTCTCGATCGAATCCAGCGGCAGTCCTGCCTTGACCGTGGCAGTGAACGCAACATCCTCACCCGTCCAGACGCACCCGCCCGACATCGGCACGACCGTCTCCGGATCCACCCCTACCGCTACCGTCAGCGTGATTTCGTCGAAATCGCATGGGTCGAACTCCGCAGAAGTTACCGCCTCGGTCGTCGGCGGCGTCGCCGAACTCGATTGGCCTTGCCCATGCCACGGGTCCTCGACGACAGCTTTACCCTCGACCGATCGAGCGCACCCCGACAACACGAGTAGACAGCATGCAGCTGCAGCTAGTTTCTTCCTCACACCCACTTGGACGTAGCGAACGCCCCGCTGGTTCCAGCGTTACCCAGTCATGTTCGGTCGGCACCCATCCGCTTCAATGGTTCATTCAAGATGACAGATAGCTTGAATGGTCCATTCACGTTGGCAGACAACAGTACTGAACACCCAAGAGCTCCCATCACTGCCGGCATTGGGCCCGCGCCAGTGCTAGTGCTAGTGCTAGCTTGCACCCGAAATGAGCTCGATCAGCCCGAAGGGTGCGCTGTCGCCGATAACCAGATCCAACGTCTCGTGTGCCTCGGCGGCGACTGCTGCGCTGCGCGGGAACAGCTCCCCCTCGTAGGCCGTCAGCGCTGCCTCGATGTCACCCGGATGTGCGGCGATCGACTTCCCCAGCTCGGAACCGTCGAACATCGCCAGGTTCGCGCCGTCGCCGGATGGCGGCATGAGATGCGCCGCGTCACCGAGGAGCGTCACACCAGGAACGCGATTCCATCGGTGCTCGTTCGGGAGCGTGTAGATCATCCGCGCAACCGGCGGGGCCTCACCATCGGTGATCAGTGAAGTGAGTTCGGGTGCCCAGCCTTCGAATTCGGCTGCGATCCGGCGCGGTGCGGTGTCGTCGGAGAAGTCGATTTGGGCGATCCAATCCTCGGATCGCTTCAGCTGAACGTAGGTGTGCAGAATGTCCCCTGCCTCGCGGTGCACCGAAATCCCTTTACCGGGGGTGAGCGCGAACATCGCACCACTGCCGACGGCCGCGGCGGCGGCAGAGCGCCTTTCGTCGACGTCGGTCAAATAGGTCTCGACGAAAGTAACGCCGGAGTATTCCGGTATTGAATCCGAGAGTAGAGGCCGCACCCGTGACCAGGCACCGTCTGCGCCCACGAGAAATGGAGTGACAACCGTCGACCCGTCTGTGAATGCCAGTTCATGCGTGCCGTCACCGCGGGACGTGACGCCCGCGAGCTTCCTTCCCCACTGAACAGTGCCGTCGGGCAAGGATTCGATGAGGATTCGTCGGAGATCGCCGCGAAGAACCTCGGGGCGGGTTCCGTTGCCGACGTCCTTGTCTTCGTACAGCACCACGCCCTGTGCGTCGACCGCACGCGTCGCTTCGCCACCCTCGTGAATGATCGCCTGGAACTGGTCCGTGAGACCGGCCTCGGCAAGCGCCGCCTGCCCGTCGGCGACGTGAATATCGAGCTGCCCGCCCTGGGTGCGGGCCTGAGGGGAGGCGTCGGACTCATAGACGACCGCGGAGATCCCGTTCGTGTGGAGCACGCGAGCGAGGACGAGCCCGCCTAGCCCCGCGCCGACGATGGTTACTTGGAATTTCAAGTCCTACCCCTTCTATGGAACGTTGTTCCACAATGATGGAACAACGTTCCAAACATGTCAAGATAGGGCATGGCCACCAAACCGAAGCTCTCCAAGGAACGCATCGTCGAGGCCGCGATCGACATCCTCGACGCCGACGGCGAGGCAGCGCTCACCTTCCGCGCGCTCGCCCTCCGCCTGAGCACCGGAAGCGGCGCGATCTACTGGCACATCGACAACAAACGCGACCTACTTACCGCAGCCACCGAAGACGTCATCACCCACGCAGTGACAGTGACGGTCGGCGAGGAAGACCCCAGAGAGGCAATCCGCGCGATGGCCTCGGGACTGTTCGACGCCATCGACGCCCACCCATGGGCGGGCACCCAACTGGCCGGCGAACCCTGGCAACCGGCTGTCACCCAGATCATCGACGGGATCGGCCGACAGCTTCGGGCACTGAAAGTTCCACAAGACGCACAGTTCGACGCGGTCTCCGCGGTACTGAACTACATCATCGGACTTGCGGCCCAACATGCAGCGGTCGCAAAGCTTCTCACCAGGGAAACCGACCGATCGACATTCCTCGGCAGTATCGCCGATCGGTGGACACAGCTCGATCCCGCGAAGTTTCCGTTCCTGCATCAGGTATCACCGCAGCTACGCGAACACGACGACCGTGAACAATTTCTCGCGGGTATCGACATCTTTCTGGCGGGCGTAGTCACCGCCGATTGAGCAGCCGGGGCGGTTACGCACATGGCGGATGTCTACAACTTTCGGACCCGTCGCCTCAATGGTTCATTCAAGATGACAGATAGCTTGAATGGTCCATTCGCGTTGGCAGAGAACATGAATGGACCATTCAAGCAAAAAGGGGCAGGCGGCTAACCCTCAGCCGGCGGCGTCTTCTTCGCGACGGTTTTCTTTGCGGCAACCTTCTTCGCCGCGGCCTTTTTCGCGGGCGCCTTCTTGGCTGCAGCCTTCTTCGCCGGTGCCTTCCTGGCCGCAGTCTTCGTTGCGGTGACCTTCTTGGTCGTCGCCTTCTTGGTGGCCTTCTTCTTCACCGGGCCACGAGCACGCCTGTCCGCCAGCAACTCCGACGCACGATCGTCGGTGATGTCGGCGACGTCGTCGTCCTTGCGCAGGCTGGCGTTGGTTTCACCGTCGGTCACGTACGGTCCGAATCGGCCGTCCTTGATGACCATCGGCGCTTCGCTGACCGGGTCGATCCCGAGCTCGCGGAGCGGTGGCTTCGCCTCACCCTGACGTCCGCGACGCTTCGGTTCAGCGTAGATCTTGAGCGCATCTTCCAACGTAACGGTGAACAATTGTTCCTCGTCGGTGAGCGAACGAGAGTCGGTGCCCTTCTTCAGGTACGGGCCGTAGCGGCCGTTCTGAGCGGTGATCTCCTCTTTCGACTCGGGGTCCACGCCGACCACTCGCGGCAGCGACAGCAACTTGAGCGCGTCGTCGAGCGTGATGGTCGCGAGGTCCATCGACTTGAGTAGTGAGCCTGTGCGCGGCTTCGGGCCGGCGGCCTTCTTCGCGGCCTTCTTGGCGGGCGCCTTCTTCGCGGCAGCCTTCTTGACTGCAGTTTTGGTGCCGCCGCCACCGTCTTCGCCCTGCGGAATCGGAACGATGTCCGGCTCGGGAGGTGTCGGTTCGGCCGGCGGCTCGGGCAGTATCTCCGTCACGTAAGGACCGAAACGGCCTTCTTTCGCGACGATGTCGTTGCCGGTGAGTGGGTCGGCGCCGAGCTTGCGGCCCTCCTGCGGGGTCGCGAACAGCTTTTCCGCGAACTCGAGCGTCAGCTCGTCGGGGGGAAGGTCGTCGGGCAGGTTGGCGCGCTGCGAGATCGGATCCCCATCGGGATCGTCGTCGTTGCGGACCATCCGCTCGAGATAGGGACCGTAGCGGCCGACGCGTACGTGAACTTCGCGTCCCTCGCTGTCGTCGAACAGCCTGATCGAGTTGATTTCGCGAGCGTCGATGTCCTCGAGGTTGGTGCCGACCATCTTCTTCAGTCCGCCAGAACGCGCGACAGAACCTTCGGCGCCGGTGTCGCCACCGAAGTAGAAGCTGTTGAGCCAATCACCGCGACGTTCGCGACCACCGGCGATGGCGTCGAGATCGTCTTCCATCCCGGCGGTGAAGTCGAAGTCCACGAGTCGACCGAAGTGCGTCTCGAGGAGTGCGACGACCGAGAACGCCACCCACGCCGGCACCAATGCGCTGCCACGTTTGTAGACGTATCCGCGGTCGAGAATGGTCTTGATGATCGAGGCGTACGTCGACGGTCGACCGATCCCCAGCTCTTCGAGGGTCTTGATCAGCGAAGCCTCGGTATACCGTGCCGGCGGGTTGGTGGTGTGCCCATCCGGATCGAGCGCGGTAGCGGTCACCGCATGCCCGGCCTTCAACGCAGGGAGTCTGGATTCTGCGTCGTCGGACTGGCCGCCGGCCTCGTCGTCGACACTTTCGACATAGGCCTTCAAGAAGCCTGCGAAAGTAATGGTGCGACCAGCCGCGGAGAACGTGCACTCTTCGCCGGTGCCTGCTGTTCCGGTGATGCGCAAAGTAAGAGTCGTGCCGCGAAGATCCGCCATCTGCGATGCGACCGTGCGCTGCCAGATCAGCTCGTACAGACGGAACTCGTCGGTCTGCAGCGCCGAATGAAGCTGGCCGGGCGTTTGGAAGACGTCACCCGCAGGCCTGATGGCCTCGTGCGCCTCCTGCGCGTTCTTGACCTTGCGTGTGTACTGCCTCGGCGACGGATGGACGTATTCCGCACCGTACAGATCGGTTGCCTGAGCCCGTGCGGCTGCAATCGCGGACTCCGACAAGTTCGTGGAGTCGGTACGCATGTAGGTGATGTAGCCGTTTTCGTACAACCGCTGCGCAACGCGCATGGTTCGTTCCGAGCTGAAACGCAGTTTGCGGCCGGCTTCCTGCTGCAGCGTCGAGGTCATGAACGGTGGGTACGGTTTGCGGGTGTACGGCTTGTCCTCGGCAGACGCGACGGTCAGGTCGACGCCTTGAAGTGCGTCGGCGAGCCTGCGCGCACGTGGTTCGTCGAGAACGGTCACGGCGTCGGTCTTGAGCTTGCCGTCGGCTCCGAAGTCTCGACCCGACGCGACACGATTGCCATCGACGTTGACCAGACGGGCACCGAAACTGCGCGGTGCCGCATCGGCTCCGGCGTCGAGTGTCGCCGAAATGTCCCAGTACTCGGCTGTGCGGAACGCCATCCGGTCACGCTCACGCTGCACGATGATGCGAGTCGCGACGGACTGGACACGGCCCGCCGAGAGCTTCGGCATGACCTTCTTCCACAGGACCGGACTGACCTCGTAGCCGTACAGGCGATCGAGGATTCGTCGGGTTTCCTGCGCGTCGACGAGGTCTTGGTCGAGTTCACGGGTGTCGGCGGCCGCTGCCAGAATGGCTGGTTTGGTGATCTCGTTGAACACCATCCGTCGAACCGGGATCTTCGGGTTCAGGGTCTCGAGGAGGTGCCATGCGATGGCTTCACCCTCACGGTCAGGGTCAGTGGCCAGGTAGAGTTCGTCGGCGTCCTTGAGCAGGCTCTTGAGCTCGGCGACCTTGCTTCGCTTCTCCGGCGACACTACGTACAGAGCTTCGAAGTCGTGATCGACATCGACGCCGAGCCTGGCCCACGGTTCACCCTTGTATTTGGCAGGCACGTCGGCCGCTCCACGTGGGAGGTCTCTGATGTGCCCGACGGATGCCTCGACCACGTAGTTCGGACCGAGGTACGGGGCAATCTTCTTCGCCTTGGTCGGGGACTCGACGATGACAAGACGGCGCGGCTCAACAGAGCTGCCGGTGGACCCGTCCCCCGTGCCGTTATTCCGTGTTGCCACCTTGTTGCCGAACCTTTCCTATTGCATTGACTCGAAGCACTCCGTGTGCATTTTTACCGGTCGAATCCGACATTTTCTTTCGGTCCGCCTGGTAACAGAGTGACATACGCCGTCGAAATTCTCGCAGATCGGCTTCTGAACGACCTAGTCGGCGCGCGGCCAGCCGGCACGAGCGTCCGCGTTTTCCGGAGGGGGGCCTACGTTCTCGACCAGCCTCATCATGCGCCTGCGCCCGGAAATTCTCAGGCCCGGCATCGGACCGCGAGTGCCGATCTGGGTCGGCGCGATTCCGGCACGCATCAAGGCCTGCGCGAGCGGGGCATGCGTTTCCGGAGCGTGCGGATCGAGGCCGAGGACGTAACGTTCGCCCTCCGCCTCCGGCCTGCCGGAGGCCAGAACCCAGGCCCGTAACTCACGGGATCCAGGAACCCAGCCGGGTGGCATCGCCTTCACCGCGCCCTTGGTCCACAGAGAGGCCAGCGCTGCCAGGTCCGCGACCGATGCCGTACGAACTAGTGGACGACCTTCCTCCGACCGACTCGAGTCCGAGACCAACCCGCACTCGGCGATCAGATCTGCGATCGCCTCGGCGCGCCATTCACTGTCGACGACGACAGAGATACGCGCGCCCGCAGCTGACACGACGACCTGTCCGGTCGACGCCAGCAGTCCGCTCAAGTCGGTCACCGACGGGGGCAACGACTCGGCGGAGAAGAACGACAGCTGGTTCACAGTGTGGACAGTAGGACATTGCCGGTAGAACCGACGCCTCATGTGCGCGTTTCGCCCGAGCAGATGACGCGTCTGCCCGAAAACAACTCATCCCCCTCTTGCCGTTCGCAGAAAATGCGGAACGTAAGAGGGGGATGACGATTGTCGACTCGACCCGCAGTGCGGGCGATTGTCGATCAGACCGCGTGAACTCCGGTTGCCTGAGGCCCCTTGGTGCCCTGGCCGACCTCGAACTCGACGCGCTGGTTCTCCTCGAGGGTACGGAATCCGTTGCCCTGGATCTCGGAGTAGTGAACGAAGACGTCAGCGGACCCGTCCTCTGGTGCGATGAATCCAAAGCCTTTTTCGGCGTTGAACCACTTCACAGTTCCCTGTGCCATGCTGTTCCTTCTCTTTCTAACACCGGATGCGGCGGACAGCGCATACAGTCCGCCGGGCCGGTTCCGACCGTTGTACTTCCTGAATCCCCCTCGCGAGGAACCCCTGCAAAACAGAGATCCCTTCAGGAAACGCTCTGAAAAGCACACCGTTCGCAACATTAGTTTCTGTGAACGTGAAACGAACACAGAAGCTGCGACCAAGGCAAGTGAACCATGTTCCCAGCAATCGCAACAGTCGGAATGCGCACTTTCCGAACATTTTGTCGATCTTGATGACCACAGAGCCGACCGACGACACCGTCGCGTGCCTTCACCAGCAGCGATACCGTCCCACTGCAGGTGATCGACCTGCTGACCGATAGCATGAAAACCGCAGGTCGTAGCCCTCGTAAATGTATGCTGTTCGTTCGATTTTCAAGTATGGAGAGCACGTGACCCAACCGGTTCCACAGCAGAGCTACGGTCGCGCACTACTGGACCGAGTGCTCGCCGGCACCCCCTCCGGTGAGGACCCGTTGACCCACATCGCGGAGTTGCCGGGGCGGGCTTCGCAATTCGTCGACTGGCCGTCGTGGCTGAAGCCCGAAGTAAGCCGCACGCTGATTTCCCGAGGAATCACCCGACCGTGGAGCCATCAGGCTCACGCCGCGACACTCGCCATCGGCGGTCAGCACGTCGTCTTGTCCACCGGTACGGCATCGGGAAAGTCACTGGCATACCAGATGCCGATCTTGTCGACGCTTCTCGACGAGCCCCGCGCGACGGCACTGTATCTGGCACCGACGAAGGCTCTGGGCGCAGACCAACTCCGCAGCACCATCTCCATCACCGACGAGTTACGCACCGAAGCACCGGAATCGAGTGAGGTCTTCCCGAGCTCGTACGACGGCGACACGCCCATCGAAACCCGACAGTGGGCCCGCGCCAATGCACGCTGGATTTTCACGAACCCGGACATGGTGCACATCGGAATTCTCGGCGCGCACGAGCGGTGGGCGAGATTCTTGCGGAACTTGAAATTCGTAGTCGTCGACGAATGCCATTACTATCGTGGCGTTTTCGGTTCCAATGTCGCATTGGTACTTCGGCGCCTTCGACGCATCTGCGCGCGCTACGGTGCCACACCCACCTTCGTTCTGGCGAGTGCTACGACGGCCGATCCGGGAGCAGCGGCCACCCGCCTCGTCGGCGCTCACTGCGCACAGGTCACCGAGGACGGATCTCCGCACGGCCCTCGCACAGTGGCACTGTGGGAACCGCCGCTGCTGAAAGCGATCACGGGCGAGAACGGGGCGCCGGTTCGCCGGTCGGCAGGCGCTGAAGCGTCGCGCATCATGGCCGACCTCATGATAGAAGGCGCTCGCACACTGACATTCGTCCGATCCAGGCGAGGAGCCGAGGTCACCGCTCTCGGCACTCGACGCCTGCTCGCCGACGTCGATCGAGACCTACCCGCTCGGGTTGCCGCGTATCGTGCTGGATATCTCGCGGACGATCGACGGAAATTGGAGTCGGATCTTTCCGACGGCACTTTGCTCGGGGTCGCCACCACCAACGCTCTCGAATTGGGCGTCGACATCGCCGGTCTCGACGCTGTCATCGTCGCAGGATTTCCCGGGACCGTCGCCTCGTTCTGGCAGCAGGCCGGCCGCTCGGGAAGGCGAGGAGAGGGATCTCTCGTCGTCCTCGTCGGCCGCGACGATCCACTCGACACGTACCTGGTTCACCATCCCGCAGCACTGTTGGACAAGCCCATCGAGGCAACGGTCACCGATCCGACCAACCCGTATATCCTCCGCCCGCAAATACTGTGCGCTGCAGCAGAATTACCGATCACTGCCGACGAGGCAGCGGAGCTTCAGGCCGAGTCGGTGCTCACCGCCCTGGCTGCCGACGGGCTGGTTCGCAAACGCCCACACGGATGGTTCATCACACCCGAGGGCCAGCAGATGACTCCGCATGCCGCCGTGAACATCCGCGGCGGCATCGGCGTTCAGGTCGCCATCGTCGACGGCGGCTCGGGTCGCATGCTCGGAACCGTCGATGGTGGCCGAGCCCCTGCCACAGCGCATCCCGGCGCCGTCCACATTCACCAGGGTGAATCGTTCGTCGTCGACGAGCTGGATCTCGAGGACGGAATCGCACTCGTCCACCCGGAGCAGCCCGACTGGAGTACCTCTGCCCGCGAGAGAACCGACATCGCGGTCACGGCGGTGCACTCGCAGCAGGATTTCGGCGAGGTGACCACCGCACTCGTCCAGGTGAACGTCACCCATCAGGTCGTCGGCTATCTTCGACGTCTGCACTCCGGCGAGGTCCTCGATTCCATCGATCTCGACATGCCCGAACAGACATTGGATACACGCGCGGTGATGTACACGATCACACCGGAGCTACTCGAGGCCAGAGGGATACCGGCGGAACGATTCCCGGGATCACTCCATGCCGCGGAACACGCTGCCATCGGCCTACTTCCGCTCATCGCAACCTGCGATCGCTGGGACATCGGCGGCGTATCGACGGCCCTGCACCCGGACACCGGGCTACCCACGATCTTCGTATACGACGGTTACGACGGCGGTGCAGGATTCGCCGACCGGGGGCACAGCGCGCTCCGAGAATGGCTGGCCGCGACGAAGGATGCCATCGAATCATGCGAGTGTCGGACCGGCTGTCCGTCGTGCATTCAGTCACCGAAATGCGGCAACGGTAACGATCCGCTGGACAAGCCTGGCGCCGTCGTGGTGTTGGAAACGGTCCTCGGTGCGCTCCGGGCCGAGCCGCGCTGAGGTAGCTCCTACCGCGGGTCCGAAGACGACTGGGAAACCGCTGCAGCGTCAACGCGCGCCAGTTCAGTTGGCTGATGGACTCGATACGTTCAGTCCTCGTTCATCTTGCAGACCCGATGAATATCTTGGCTATACAACTTGCTCGCGCAAAGTCTGTTTCGCGTGATTGCCACCTGGCAGCGAACGCGAATTCAGATTGGAGTCCATCGTGCGTAGTACAACGATTCGAACAGCGGGAATGATCTTTTTGGTAGGCACAGTGGCCCTCACCGGAACTGCCTGCACCAAGAAGAGTGATGCGCCCGCTACTGCTGCAGCGTCGGCGACATCGGCTGCCGATCTCGGCGGGATGGACGCCCTGATCGCCGCCGCACAGGAGGAGGGCTCTCTGAATCTCATTGGCCTGCCCCGTGATTGGGCCGGGTACGGCAACCTGATGGACAACTTCAGCGCCAAGTACGGCATCGCGGTCACGGTAGACAACCCGGAGGCCAGCAGCGCCGACTTGGTCAACGCGATCAAGTCCCTCGCCGGCCAGGACCGCGCGCCAGATGCAGTGGACGTCGGTACTGCGTTCGCCATCAGCGGAGCTGAAGAGGGCCTGTACGCCCCGTACAAAGTAGAAACCTGGGACAGCATTCCCGAGTCGCAGAAAGCCGCCAAAGGTGACTGGTACGCGGACTACGGGGGCTACATCTCGATCGGCTGCGACGCGGCCAAGGTCGAGGTGTGTCCGGAGTCGTTCGCGGACCTCGCCAAGCCCGAATACAAGGGCAAGGTCGCACTGACCGGCGACCCCCTCAAGAGCAATTCAGCCCTGATGGCCGTCTGGTCGGCTGCCCTGGCCAACGGTGGCTCCGTCGATGACATTGCGCCCGGCATCGAATACTTCGGCAAACTCAAGGCCGCCGGAAACTACGTCCCGGTCAAGGCCACCGCCGCGACGATCGAATCCGGCGAGACCCCCATCGTCGTCGACTGGGACTACCTGAACGCCGCGAAGACCGAGGATCTGGCGAGCTCCGGTGTGCAGTGGACCGTCGCAGTCTCGGGTGACGCGACCATCGGTTCGTACTACGCGCAGGCCGTCAGCGCGACAGCCCCGCACCCCGCCGCCGCGCGCCTGTGGCAGGAGTACCTCTACAGCGACGAGGGCCAGAACGGCTACCTCGCCGGATACGCACGCCCGGCGCGTCTCCCGGCTATGGAAGAAGCCGGAACCGTCGACCCGGCACTCGCCGGCAACCTGCCCGCCGTCACTGTGAAAGCTGAATTCCCCACGGACGCAATGTCCACCGCTGCGAAGAACACGATGACGCAGACCTGGGCCGGCGCGGTCGAGTAATGAGAACTACGAGCCCACCGTCGACCCGGCTCGAGACGAAGAGCAGTTCGACTCAACTGTGGAGTCGACTGGGACTGGTGCCGTTCTTCGGCTACGTCGCGGTCTTCTTCATCCTTCCCACCGCAGTGATTGCCTACTCTGCCTTCCAAGCCAAGGACGACGGCGGCGTCGGCACCTTTGGCGGCGCGAATATGACTGCGGCGCTTAGTGGTCCGTATCTGGACGCACTGTGGAACAGTACGAAGATGTCGCTGATCAGCGCCGTAATCGCGGCAGCGCTCGGCCTCGTGCTCGCGTACGCGGTAGTCACCAGTCGCGGCGGCGTGCTGCAGCGGACGGTCTCCACCAGTGCTGCCGTCCTCGCCAACTTCGGCGGACTGCCCCTGGCTTTCCTCTTCGTCGCGGCGATCGGCAACGCCGGCGTGCTCACCTCCTTCGTTCGGGAGCACCTGGGGGTGTCGCTGCGCGAGGACCTGAGGCTGGACCTGTACTCACAGAGCGGCGTGCAGTTCGTATATCTGTACTTCCTGATCCCGCTGATGGTCCTGACCATCACACCGGCTCTCGAGGGCCTGCGCCCCGAGTGGCGCGAGGCGGCTGAGGGCCTCGGTGCGAAGGGCTGGCACTACTGGCGCTACGTCGCCGGCCCGGCCCTGCTGCCCCACTTCCTCGGCAGCCTCGCGCTGTTGTTCTGCACCGCATTCTCCTCGTTCGCAACGGCGGAGGCGCTCACGAACGGCACCTTGTCGATCACGCCGCTGCGCATCGACAGTGCCCTGTCCGGCAATGTTCTTGCCGGACAGGAGAATCTGGGCTCCGCCCTGGCACTGTCGATGATCGTGGTCGTAGTTCCCCTGACCCTGCTCTACCAGCTGATGCAGCGAAGGAGTTCACGATGGTTGCAGTGATCGACGCACCCAAGTCCGACATCGCCGATAGTGCGGTCGCATCCGGAAAAAGCCGTCGCACAAGCAAAAACGCCCCACCCGTGCGCTATTGGCGCGGCATCGTCCTCGCCATCGCGGCCATCTACTTCCTCGGTCCGGCGCTGGTTGCCTTCTGGTTCACGGTGGATGGCGCCGACGGCCTCAACCTGGCGGCATACACCCGAATCTTTTCCGCACCCGGCTTCACCGACTCGATGACGAGTTCCCTACTACTCGGCGTGATCGCGGTGACGATCACGCTGGGGATCATGGTGCCCACGATGCTGATCGTGCACCTCAGGCTGCCGAAGATGCGCAGCTACGTCGAGGCGTTCTCTCTGCTGCCGCTGGTGATCCCTCCGGTGGCCCTGGTGGTCGGTGTGCGCGGCGTACTCGGCTGGGGCAACGGCAGTGAGTACGTCGAAATCTCGTCGCTCTTCACTGCGCTACAAGACAAGTCGCTTCCACTGGTGCTCGCACTGATGTATGTCGTCGTCGCCCTGCCGTTCACCTTTCGCAGCCTCGACGCGGGACTTCGCGGCTCGAAGGTGACAGTCCTGGTGGAGGCCGCCCAGAACCTAGGGGCGCGGTGGCCGACCGTGCTTTGGCGAGTAGTACTCCCAGCTCTGCGCACGTCGATCCTCAACGGCGCCTTCCTCGCCTTCGCTCTGGTTATGGGCGAGTACACGATCGCGAAAATCCTGATCTTCCCGACCTTCCCGGTCTGGCTCGCACAGTCCGGTGCCACCGACGGCCAGTTGCAAGTCGCACTGTCCCTGCTCAGCTTGGTCTTCACGTGGGCGCTGCTGCTTATTGCGGTGGCGGTTGCCGGCAGAACATCAAAAGCACGTCTACGAAAGGAATGATAATGACGAACCCCCACGCTCTCCTCGCGACCGAGGGCACAGCCGTCAGCTTCGTCGGCGTGCGCCGCGCCTTCGGCAGCGTCAATGCGCTCGACGGACTCGATCTCAACCTCGAGCCGGGCGAACTGGTGGCGCTGCTCGGGCCGTCGGGCTGCGGCAAGACGACCGCGCTGCGCATCCTTGCCGGCTTCGACCGACCCGACGGCGGACAGGTCCTCGTCGACGGCGTCGACGCGTCCGCTCTCCCGGTCAATCGCCGGGACATGGGCATGGTCTTCCAGTCCTACAGCCTCTTTCCCACCATGACCGCCCAGGACAATGTCGCATTCGGGCTCAGCCTGCGCGGGCGCAGCGAACGTGGCAAAGGCCGATTGGCCCGCGCCCGCGAGCTCCTCGACCTGGTAGGTCTCGCCGACCACATGCACAAGTATCCGCACCAGATGTCGGGCGGGCAGCAGCAGCGAGTCGCGCTGGCGCGCGCCCTCGCGATCTCACCGCGTGTCCTCCTGCTCGACGAGCCGCTGTCCGCGCTCGACGCCAAGGTCCGCTACCAACTGCGCGAGGAGATCCGCCGCATCCAGCTGGACCTGCGCGTGACCACTCTCCTGGTCACCCACGACCAGGAGGAAGCTCTGGCAATCGCCGACCGCGTCGCGGTCATGCGTGCCGGCAAGCTCGAGCAGTGCGCGCCGCCCAACGAGGTCTACCAGCGCCCGTCGACGCCGTTCGTAGCCGAGTTCGTCGGCACGATGAATCACATCCCCGGCGTTGCCGTCGAACGAGGCACGGTGCAGGTGGGTGAACAAACCCTGACCTGTGACGGCGAATGGCCTGGCATAGGCCCCGTCACCGTGCTGACGCGTCCCGAGGCTGTATTGGTCGACGAGGCTCCCGGCGGCGACACGATCATCACGACAGCAACCTTCTACGGCGCGACGACGCGACTGCGGTTGACTCACTCGACCGGAAAGGTGCTACTCGCTGACGTCGCAAGCCATCGCGCGGCAATGTTGACGCCCGGATCACGGGTCCGAGTGTCGCTGCTCAACCGCCCGGTACTACTGGCGCCAGCCGAATGATCGGTACGGTGTGACGATGACCAAGGGCGACGACAGCCTGCCGCTCTACCGCTCGATTGCCACGGATATCCAGACTGCAATCGAACGCGGGGACTTCGCCGACGGATCGACAATGCCCTCGGAGAACGAATTGACGGTGACGTACGGAGTTTCGCGTGGGACGATCCGGCAGGCCTTCGCATTCTTGCGATCCACCGGTGTCGTGTCGTCGCGCCGCGGTGCGCGCAGACAAATCCGGAGCGGCCCGCGCGTACAGTCGATGAGCGAGCTGGTCAGCTTCTCCCTCTGGGCGCGCAGCCTCGGTGAGACACCGAGTAGCCGAACACTGAGCGTCGGAGCAGTGCCGGCGTCCGGCTTTGTTGCGGACAAGCTCGGAGTTCCCGAGGGCGCGAACGTTTTTCACACCCATCGCCTTCGGCTGCTGAGTGACGTGCCGACCATGCTCGAGAGCACCTACTACCCGGAGTCCCTCGCGCCGTTGATCGCAGCGATCGACCTCGACACCCAGTCGATCACCGATCGCCTGGGTGATCACGGCATCGTGTTCGCCGATGCGGAACATGCAATCGCCGCGGTTGCAGCAACTTCCGGAGAGGCCGAATTGCTCGGCCTTTCGCCCGGAGCGCCGCTGCTGCGCACGATCAGGCGGACGACGAACCCGCTCGGCGAGGTCCTCGAGTGCTCGATCGACCTGTACGCCGCTGAATCCGTTGCGTTCGTGGTCCGTAATTCACTGGCCGCCGGAGGGACCAGTCGGGTCGGTTCGCGGCGCGACACCTAGCCCGGTAATCGACTGACACAAGGATCCGTTGCCCGAGTTCGATTCGGGTAACGGATCCTTCGTGCTGTGGAGACTGCTGTCACTACTCCTGAAGGGTGCAGTCCAGCGCGTCGATGTCGGCCCGGAAGTCGGCTAGCGTGACTACGGGTGCGTCCGGATCCTTGCCGAGGTCGTCGAACTTGCGCAGTTGGCAAGCAGCCTCCGCGAAGGGTTCGGCTGCGAACGCCGCCACCTCCTCGTCAGTCATCGATCCGCCTTGTACGGACATGGTGAATTTCGAAGCGTCGGAGAGCTTGTCGTAATAGGCCGGATCAGTGGCACACAGGTAGCGTTTGGCGGCGACGTGGAGACGAACCGGTTCGGTCACCTCAGGAGCGAACCATGTCGACAGCCACTCGGAGGCGACGGCGTCGTGATGGTTATCGTTGCCCGACATGAGGTCTCGTCCACTGATCGCACCGGAGAAATGGCCGACGTCGTGCAGTACCGCCGCCACTACAAGTACCGTGGGAGCGCCGGCTTCGCGAGCAGCTCGTCCGGTCTGGAGCATGTGCTGCGCCATCGATACTTGCTCACCGAGGTACTCCTGCCCACCTTCACCGTCGAACAGCTTGGTCAGGGTGTCGTACGCGTGCGTCATCAGTTCTCCTCGAAGGCTTGCAGGGTGCTGAGCAACCCGTCCAGGTCTGCGTAGGTTCCCTGGAGATGGCGTCCGCCGGTCGCGGCAAATGCGGTACGGGCGTGCAAAAGTCGTGTGTTGTCGAAGATCAGGCAATCTCCGGCGTCGAGCTGGAAGTTGAGCTGAGCCTCGGGGTGGTACAGCAGTTCGGCGAAGGTACGGTAGGCGCTGTAGAACTCGCGGGCCAGGCTCGATTCCAGACGCGGCGCAACCATCGAGCGGTTGTTGAAGCGGATCTCGCGCACCCTGCCGGACTGGTCGAGACCGATCATCGGCATGGTCGCACTCAGGTGCGCGTCGGTGCTGTCGAAGCGGAAGGTCACCGGCGTGCGGGTCAGAACGTCGAACGCACGAGGATTGTTCTCACGCAACATCTTCGCAGCGGCAAATCCGTCGACGAGGCCGGATTCACCGCCGGTGGTCTCGTTGTGAATGCAATGCAGCAACTGGAGAGTGGGCACCGGATCCCGGTACGGATTGTCGGTGTGCGGACTGATCGCGAGTCCGGTGAACGCGAGGTTGACGGGATTTTCCTCGACGCGGACGTCGAAGATTGTCCCGTAGTTGGTCTCACGGACGAAGCCGAAGGTCTCAGCGACAGCCACAACCTGACCCAAATCGGTTGGTACACCGTGTACCAGAGCAAAACCATCGTCGACCAAGGCACGCAATGCGGGTGCTGGATCAGCGAGGTAGTCAGTCCAGTCATTCCACACCGGAGATACTTCTGCGGCCAAGCGCCACAAGCGCTTTGCCTCCTCGTTTCGCGCGTCAGCCAAACCGGGAGGCACGTCGGCCGTGATCAGGGCCTCGACATCGAACACCCCCCGGTGACCGTCCGGAGCGAACTCGACCTCGAGACTGCGGCCCACGACCCGAGCACGCTCCACCCGAGTATCCGCAGGCAGGTCGACGATGTTGAACAACTTCTGTCCGTTATCGGCGCGACTTTCCGGACACGGGCAACTGTCCCGCAGCCAGATCGCCGCGATCTCGACCTGGGTGTCCCCCACCTTCAGATACAGGTCTCCGTCCTCGACCAATGCGGATATGCCTAGTCTTTCACCAACGTGGCTATACATGTTGAATATCGTGCACGGCTTTCGTCACCAATCGACAAAGCTGCGGTGAACGCCGAGTGTCCGGCACGCGCCTATTCAAAGTGCCGATCGACTACTTGGGAGTTCATGCGGGGGGGGGGGGGGAGGCGGTCAGAATCAACAGCGCCGCCGGAACTACTTCGATCACGACGGGCAGGGGCCATCCGATCTCCATCGGCGTGCGCCCAACCAGGCGGACGCATCAGCAGTAAGAAGAATCGAGGCCAAAGGCATCCTCCTCCAGCCTCTACAGCGGCGCCGCCGGGTCGGTGTCCGCGATCCAGGGAGTGGTGCTAGCGACTTTCGAAAGCCTTCGTCCCAGTGACAGAGACTGTGGTCTTATTACCGTGATTCAAGTCATATGGTGGTTCGCCTATGGCGAGCGCGACATGTTCCACCGAGACCGTTCGTCTCGACACAATCCAGGAGGTTCTTAGGTGACACTTTCAAGGCAACGCAGGCGCGGCGCGGTGGCTTTTGCCGTCTTGACCAGCGGCCTACTGTTGGCGGGCTGTGCGAGCGGTGGTGGTA
Organism: Rhodococcus sp. UYP9; assembly: GCF_040547235.1. NCBI lineage: Bacteria > Bacillati > Actinomycetota > Actinomycetes > Mycobacteriales > Nocardiaceae > Rhodococcus > Rhodococcus sp. UYP9. The sequence goes on along the minus strand of NZ_JBEPPH010000002.1, from coordinate 252,241 downwards.
GCAGTTCCAGCCCACAGACCGACCCAGGCGCTGTCGGTGTGATCGGGGATCAGGCCGAGGGCGGCACCCCCGTGGAGGGTGGCACGTTGAGCTTCGCCGGCTATTCACCGGTGGCGAGCCTCGACCCTGCCAAGACCCAGCCCACTGGCTCAACCGGTGGCACCGAGATGGCAGCGGTCTACGATCTCCTCGTACGCTACGACTCCGCCTCCGATTCCTACGAGCCGCAACTGGCGAAAGCGCTCACCTCGAGCGACGACTTCAAGACGTGGACCCTGGAGTTGCGCGACGGCGTCACCTTCAGTGACGGCACGCCACTCGATGCCAAGGCCGTAATCGCCAGCACCAATCGCTTCAACGAACGGAAGGGCGGCGGCAGTCAGGCATTCACCGCCGGCGTGAAGTCCATGGAGGCCACCAACGACTCCACCGTGGTCTACACCATGAATCAGTCGTGGTCCGAGTTCCCGTCGCTTCTCGTCTACGGCCACGGCATGGTCGTCGCACCTAGCTCGGATCAGCCCGACGGCACTTTCAAGCCGATCGGCGCAGGTGCTTTCACATTGGAGAGCCTGACCCCCGGCGCAGACGTTGTGATGAAGGCCCGGCCGGACTACTTCAACGGCAAGCCGAACCTGGACACACTGAAGTTCGTCACGATCAGCGACGAACAGCCCAAGGTCGACGCCCTCAACTCGGGCGGCCTCAATATGGCATACCTACGCGACGCCGCAGTCGTCGACGAGGCATCAGCCAACCTTCCGGGTTACTACGAGACGAGCAGTCTCTCTGCGGTGGTCAGTATCAACCAGCGTGAAGGCCGTCCCGCCGCCGACGTGCGGGTACGGAAGGCGATGCAACTGGCCGTCGACCCCGTGGCAATCGATCAGCGTGCACGTGGCGGCAAGGGCATGCCCGGCACCGAGATTTTCCAGCCTTGGTCCAAGTGGCACAATGATATTGCGCCCGTGGAGATGAATACGGAAGAGGCCAAGGCTCTAGTCGAGGCCGCGAAGGCAGACGGCTTCAGCGGCAACATGACCTACTTCACCCCCCAGACGCAGGCGGCCCAGGCCACCGCACTGACAATCCAGGCGATGCTGGCACCGATCGGTATCAACGTCGACATCGAGTACGCGGCATCGGTCACGGACATCGTCAAACGCCTGTACATCGACAAGGACTTCGACATCGCCACCGGCGCGCTGAGCATCCAGGACACGGCACCGTTCCAGCGCCTGTACGGGGCGTTGAACTCCACATCGACGAACAACATCGGCGGGGTCAACGACCCGAAGATGGACGAGATCGTCGCCAGTGTCCAAACCGCAACCAATGACGAGGCGAAGCTCGAGGCTTTGAGCAACCTACAGGTGGAGGTCAACGAGAACGTGCCGTTCCTGGCCCTTGCCTCCGGTGCCAACTTCTTGGCGTGGACCGACAACGTGCACGGCGCAGTGCCGAGCCTGGACGCGATGGTGCTTCTGGACAAGGCCTGGATCGAGTAGTCGCCGCTCGACCGTGTCACCTGAACAGTAAGGTGGCATGACCTAGAAAACTGCATATAGAACGCCGCCTGCCCGGTACGTCAACGCCAGTTGTCGTACCGGGCAGTTTGCTGTCCCCACTGTTCGACGGCGTAGGCGGGCCAGTCTTCTTGCTTCACGTCACGGACTGAGCGTCTCGTCGAATAGCCCAGAGCGACAACATGATCTGGTGTGTGCTCGCCGGAAAGAATCTCCGAGTACGCCCGCCGAGAGTGGGCGCCTGCGGCTTGGTCCATTAATGCAACCCAGCCGAAACGATTCCTTCGTCCTTGTCGGCGTCCGAGTCGAGTCCGCGGGTTCCACCACAGTCGGGGTGGCGCGGCAGTCGCAGGTGGTATGAGATACGTTGCGGGCCGCTGGTCCTGTTGAGGTCGGCCCATCTCTACGCCGCGGGCAGGGCATCAGCGGCAAACAGCGAGGGCCTCTCGGTTATCAGGGTGCGTGGTACGCACACCGATACCGAGAGGCCCTCGCCTTCGTCACATCATCCACAACCATCTCGGGAGCTACACCTCGTTGGCGTGCTTGCCTTTCCCCGGAATTCCGAACTGCGCGTTCAGGACTCGACCCATGCTTTGTCGAACAACATGATGCCAGTGGCAGTGGGCACGACTTCGTGCACGTCCTTCTGCCACGCCCAAAACGCGGCAAGCCCGCTGATGGGAACCGACGGCACAGTGTCGTTCCAGAGGCTCTGGACTCGAGCGATCACATCGCGCGCAGCATCATCGTCGGGGGCCGCCTGGAGCTCCTTCAACAAGCCGTCCATCTCCGGATTGGCATACCCGGCTGTGTTCCTCAACGATGTGCTGGAGAGAACGGACTGCAAACCCGCGTCTGGAATCGACTCGTAAAGACCGATCCCGGCATGAGCCAGATCGAATTCATGTTTGACATAGACGCTGTTCAGTAGATCCCCAGCGTTGTTGGCGTAGACGATGTCCACTGTAAAACCGACGGCTTGCAGCAACGACTGCACCGCAAGGCCGATCGCTTGATCCTTGGGCTCGTTGAGAACGGTGTACTTCAGACGCCCGTCATAACCGTCGGCCTTTGCCTGGTTCAGCAACTCGGTGGCCTTGGCCGGATCGTAGACAGGGCCGGCAACATCGGTATGCCATTGCGACGTCTGTCCGAACAACTCGGATCCGGGAAGGCCCTGGCCTTCTTCAGCGCGCTGATCGATGAGGTCGGGGTCAATGGCATACGAGATCGCTTGTCGTACCCGGACGTCTGTGCCTGGACGACCTTCGCGATTGTTGATCAGCTCGGCTCCGCCGGCATTGAGGACATCGACGAATCCGGGGTAGCCGGCATCTTTCGCAGCGTTGATTGCCGATCCCAGGCCGCGAATGTAGGCAACGTCGAGTTGGCCCGCTTCCAGTGACTCGAAGTTCTCTTGTGGGCCGTTCAACGCCACCATACGCAGACTGGCCAAATTCGGTGGCCCGCCGTAGTAGTCGGGGTTCGCGGTGAACGTGCGTTCCTCTCCGGGGAGAAAACCTGCCTCTGTGAAGGGACCGGCCCCAACCGGAGTGAACTTCTCACCTTGCTGTGCACCTGGGGCGACGATCATGCCGTGGCCCAACGCCAGCATCGACGGAAACCTGGGCCATGAATTTGCGAGACGGAAGATCACAGTGGAACTGTCTTGCGCCTCGGTCGATTTCACCGACTGCTTCCATAGATCTGCACCATTGCCACCGCCGGCGTTGTAGCGCTCGATGCTCGCGACGACCGCTGCAGCATCCAACGGCGTGCCGTCACTGAAGCGCACTCCCTCACGTAGACGCAGAGTCCATGTCGTGTCGTCTGTGCTTTGCAATGATTCGGCGAGCTGGGGTGAGAACTCCCCGGACTCGATGTCGTACTTCATGAGCACGTCGTACACAGCGGCGAGTGCCTCGCCACCCTGGCCACCGCGGGCTGTGGCTCGGAGAGGGTCCAGCGTCGGAGTGAGAAGTTGTACACCGTAGGTGAGGGTGCCACCGGCGACCGGATCGCCACCTTCGGATTGGACGTTCACCAGGCCGGTCTCGTACGTGTCGCTGCCGGACTGGGAACCCTCCCCGTTGGCACCGCTCGAGCACGCTGCGAGTACGACGCCGACTCCGACCAGCGCGGCTGCCATACGGCCGGAGCGGCCGGTCATCCGGTGTCCATAAAACATGGGAATCATGTGGGTTCCTTGTATGTGCGTGCGGTTCGACGGATGAGAACGCCAGACAACGACCCTCTGGGACAGTTCGCCGCGAGGGGGCGGGTAAAAGCTGGGATTACACGTTGTGGCAGGCCACGAAGTGGTCCTTGCCGACCTCCCGTAACAGTGGCTCTTCGGCTGCGCACTGCTCGGTCGCGAGTGGGCAACGGGTCCGAAAACGGCAACCCGACGGTGGGTTCAGGGGGGAGGGCAGGTCGCCCTCGATGATCTCGATCTCGTCCTCCCCATCCCGCGATCGGTTCGGATCCGGAATCGAGTCGAGCAGCAGTCGGGTGTAGGGATGCATCCCGGTGTTCTGAACATTGTCGGTCGGCGCGACCTCGCAGACCTTACCGAGGTACATCACCATGATCCGGTCGCTGATGTTCTTCACCACGGCCATGTTGTGGGCGATGAAGATCATCGAGAACTCGAATTCCTTCTTGGTTTTCTCCAGAAGGTTCAATATCTGTGCCTGCACCGACACGTCGAGGCTCGAGACCGGTTCGTCACAGATCAGCAGCTTCGGCCGAAGCATCAAAGCGCGTGCGATACACACACGCTGGCATTGGCCGCCCGACAGTTCGCCCGCCGTCTTCTCCATCACCGCATCCGGATCCAGGCCCACTGCGCTGAGCAGCTCACGGGTCATGGTTTCGAGCTTGGCCTTGTTTTTGGTCCCCCAGATGCGAGGTCCCTCGGTGACAAGATGCTTGACCTTGCGGCGCGGGTTCAGCGATGAGATCGGGTCCTGCATGATCATCTGCATCTGGTTGCGGGTGATCCGCAGACTCGACGCGGACATGTCACCGAGGACCATGTCATCGAGCGTCACGGTGCCGGACGTGGGCTTGGGCAACTGTAGGACAGCGCGCCCGGCGGTGGACTTCCCGCAGCCCGACTCCCCGACGATGCCCAGTGTCTCCCCTGGGACGAGGTCGAAGCTGATGCCGGAGACCGCGTGCACGGTCTGTTTGCCTGCGGGGAATTCGACCAACAGGTTCTCGACGGTCAAGACCCGCTTCTCGTCTTCGCGCATGTGTGCGGTACCGCTGCCAGCCATTACACAGTCTCCAAGTCCAGCTTGCGTCCGGCCGCGGTGCGCCCGGCCTTCTCGTTGGCGGCCAACGCCGCTGCACCCTCGGCTGTACCGACGGGGAAATGACATGCGGCCTCGTGCGGATGCACCGCCGCTGCAGAGTCTGCAGTGGCGACCAGTTCCGGCGGCACCGTAAGGCACTTCTCCTGTGCGTACCGGCAGCGAGTCGCGAATGAACACCCCTCAACTGGCTTCGTCATATCCGGCAACCCGCCTTCGATGGCCTCGAGGACAGTGTGCGGCGCATCCTCGATTCGCGGGATCGCCGACAGCAGCGCCTCGGTGTACGGGTGACGCGGCTGCGCGAACAACTGCCGTGTCGGCGCGGTCTCCACTATTCGGCCCGCGTACATTACGGCGACGCGGTCCGTCTGGCCTGCGACGACGCCCAGGTCGTGGCTGATCAAGATCCCGGCCATCCCCGTTTCCTTGCGGAGCGAGTCGAGCAACTCGAGAATTTGCTTTTGCACCGTCACATCGAGCGCCGTCGTCGGCTCGTCAGCGATGGTCAGGATGGGGTCGCACGCTAGCGCCATCGCAATGACTACACGCTGGCGCATACCTCCCGAGAGCTCATGTGGGTATTGGTCCACCCGTCGAGTCGGCTCGGGAATCCGCACCTTACGCAGCAACTCGATCGCCCGCTCTCGGGCCTGCTTCTTGTCCAGGCCCAGATGGGCTCGGATCGACTCGGTAAGGTGCGTGCCGATGTGCTTGAACGGGTTGAGCGCCGTCATCGGGTCCTGGAACACCATCGCGATGTCCTTGCCCCACAGCCCCTGCTGTTCCTTGCGGGTAAGCGCCTGCATATCGCGGCCCTGAAACCGAATCTCGCCGGCGACGGTGGTCGCGCCACCGTTGGAGACCAGGCCCATGATGGTCTGCCCGAGCACCGATTTTCCGGAACCGGACTCGCCGACCAGGCCCAGGGTCTCGCCCGCGGCGAGGGTCAAGCTCACACGGTCGACGGCGCGCAACTGGCCCCGCTTGGTGCGAAAGTGCGTGGACACATTCTCCACTGTCAGCAGCGGTCCCGCCGCCGCATGGTCCGGCGTTCCGGCGGCTGCCGTCGTAGCGCCCATGCCAGGCTTTTCGTGCTTATTCATCGGTGAACTCCCGCTTTGCCATGTAGGGCCAGGACTGAGGCGATACGGACACTGTCCGCTCTCGCCGTCACAGCTTTGCCTGGCGTGAGCCGCCGGTGGCCTTCTGCGCCTTTTCGCCGACAATGTTGAACGAGAACACTGTCAAGAACAGGAACATGCCCGGGACCAGTACGACGAACGCGTGCTTCTCGAACACCCCGCCCTGGCCCTCGGCGATCATGTTTCCCCACGTCGGGATCGGCGGCTGGATGCCGAGGCCCAAGAAGCTCAGCGATGCCTCGGCGACAATCATCACCGAGATCATCACCATGCCGAGCGAGGCCAGCGGCAGCGCCACGTTCGGCGCCAGCTCGCGAACCATCACCCGCCAGCGGCTCGCGCCCATCGCGCGGGCCGCGAGGACGAATTCACGTTGGGCGAATGTCAACGTGTTCGCCCGCGCTATTCGAATCATCGACGGCACCGCAAGCACCGCCAGTGCCAACGCGATGTTGCGCAGGTTCGGTTTGAGCACCGACGCCAACGCGATCAGCAGGATCAATGCGGGTACTGCGAGCAGCGAGTTCGTCAAGATCCCGACGATCGAGTCGACTTTCCCGCCGAAGTAGCCGGCGAGGATGCCGATCGCGCCACCGATAATGATGCCGATCAGCACAGCGCCGACCGCGACCACGAGGGAGGACCGTGCACCGTAGATGGACCTCGCAAACAGGTCCAGGCCGAAGTTGTTCGTCCCCAGCGGGTGGCCGGAGAACAGATCCGGCGGGGCGTAACCCTTGGATCCGAGAGTCTTGCTGGTGTCCTCGTGCTCAGCAAACGGCAACAGCGGCGCGATGATTGCTACGCCGATGATCAACGCCAGCCACACGCATGAGATCACGAACGTCAGATCGAAGTCCGGGCCGAAACGGGCCAGCCCGATCCGACGGAAGCCCATGTAGATACCCATCAGGCCGATGATGCCGACCACGATGCGCACAGCCATCACGACCGGGCCCGCGCCCAGCGCGAAACCGAACGCGATCACCCCGATTGCCAGCAGAATTCCGCCGCGTACGTACAGGTTTCGACGTCCGTCTTTGCCGTCGGCGGCGGCCGTGACAGCGGGGTCCTTCACTACCGGATCGGCGACGATCACCGCGGCACCCTGTGCCATCGCGGGGATGGCCTGATCGGGGTCGTTGAGGTCGGGGTGGGAGATATTAGACATGGGCTCGTCGGCTCCTCGGGTCGAGATATCCATAGGAGATATCGATGATGCCGTTGGCCACCACGTAGATGAACGCGATCACCAGTACCGCTCCCTGCACCATCGGCATATCGCCCTGCTGGGCGGCGCGCACGATCAGCGAACCCATCCCCGGCAGCGAGAACAGCGTCTCGATGATGACGGTGGAGCCGATCATCGAGCCCAGCACCAGGCCGAGCATCGTGATCAGGGAGAACGAGGAGGGACGGAACGCATCGGAGATCAGCAACCTCAGGTTCGAGGTGCCCTTCGCCTTGGATACCAGGATGAAGTTCTCTTGCAGGGTCGTGATCAGGTCGCTGCGCAAGATGCGCAGGAACATCGCCATTTCCAGGAGGCTGATCGTGACCGCCGGCAGGATCGCGTGGTACAGGTTGTCGGCAAGTCCCCCCTCGGACACACGCACCCACTGGGAGCGCGGGAACCAGCCGAGGGTGTTGACGAACAGCATGATCAGCAGCAGGCCGGACAGGAACGATGGGATCGACAAGACGCCGAATGTGGTGGCACTGATGACACGGTCGACCAGGCCGCCGCTGTGGCGCGCGGACCACATTGCCAACGGAATCGATACCACCAGTGCGATAACCATCCCCATGACAGCCAACTGCACACTCACCGGCAGCGCTGCGACGATGCGCTCCATCACGTCCGACTGCGGCGGAACCAGCGAACGGCCCAGATCGCCCTGCAGAGCGGACGTGAGCCAATCCCAGTAGCGGCTCAAGAACGGATCGTCCAAGCCCATATCGAGACGCGCCTGGGCGTACTCCTCAGGGGTACGTCCCTCGCCTAGCGCCGCCACCGACGGGTCACCGGGTATCAGCGACACAAGTCCGAACGTGCCGAGGCTGACGACGAACAGCACAGCAATCAGCTCGCCAATTTTTTTGAACACAACCTTGGTCATTGCTGGCGTTGCCCCCTTTCTCTGTTCATCCGTTCATCCTCACTTCGATACGATGCTCAGCTGGCCGCGCTTGCGGCCACAGAGTCTTGGGCGGTATCAGCCGGCGCCGAGTCGGTACAGCGCCGAACCGTGGAACGACAGCATTCACTGTTCCGTGCGTCTCATTATGACTGCTGTCACACATCATGAAGGTTCAGTCTCACTGTTCGAGACTGCCCACGATCGGTTAGATCACGAAGGGAACCGAGTCAAGCCAGGCGTCGTCGCCGGGCACATAGCGAAGGAGGCATCCAGCCACCGAAAGCACCCACTGAAGAACCTTCGCGGCGGGTGCATGAGATACAGACATGTAGGGGCTGCCTGCTCGGCGCTTTCCGCTCGAGGCCGGCTTGCGCGGGCTGATCCCCGCATAGAGCAGCGTCAGACCGGCCAGCTGATGTAGAAAAACTTTTGGCAGCCGGCGCCGATGTTGATGTCCGCGACAACAAGGAGTGGACGCCGGTGCCTTTTGCGAGTGCTCATCTTTGGCCGCGTCTCATCTGCCGGAAGCGTTCTCGATGACTGAGTAATTCCAGTATCGCAGCAGTGTCGATAGAGAGTCGAAGCGTCGACCGGCGCGTCTGGGCCAACGCACTGACTACGGAGTGAAGGTCGGACATTGCTGGATCGTGGCAAATGCGTACGTGTTAGCCTTCTGGCGAATTTGGCGCTGCTGTCAGGTTGAGGTCATTCAATTCCGCTGGGGGGCGAGAAGTGGGCGAACTGCTGGCAGTCGATGTCGAAGAGCTTCGAGCACTCAGTAGAACACTCGCCGATACGGCGATCACGATCAACGGAATCAGCGTCACCGCGACTATCGCGATGCCGGGCTCGCCGATCGCCCCAGCCTCGGAGCAGAGCACCAAGACCACGGCCGACGCCTACACACGCATCGGCAACAACGTCAACGAGATGTCGGCAGCGTGCAAGTGGAACGCAACAAGCTACGAGGACGTCGACCGGACGTTTCGTTCTCAGTTGCTCCGCTACGACCGCGCGGCCCCGCGGTGACCACGATCTCCCACGTGCGGGGTTGTCAGCCGAGGTCGATGACGGATTACGCCACGTCTCTGCTGGCGTCGAACAGTACGTTCACCGACCAGGTGCACCGGATGGATCGTGCGGTCGACTCCGCGATGGACAGGTGGCAGGGAGATGCGGCAGCCGCCGCGTCGGCGCGCAGTCTGTCGGAAAGCCTTGCCTCCTCCCACATCGACACGGCCGTCATAGCCATCGCCGAGGCGCACGCATCCCACGGGTCAGTACTCGACGGCATCCGCGCATCGCTGCTGGCCATCGTCGACTTCGAGGTGCCCGGTGCCGGTATGACGGTTGCCGATGACGGCTCAGTGACAGCGCCGACGGTCCCGGTCGGCGGCGGTGTGGTCATCGCGATGCTCCTGCAGAGTCAACTCGACGCGCAGGCCGACGCCATCGAGGTGCGCATCAAGGCGCTCCTCGCACAGTTCGGCGACGGTGAAGTGCAAGCGACGCAGGCTATTCGAGTAGCGCAGCACCAGCTCGACGCCGTCTCGAACTCGCCGGAGGCCGCGACGATCAGCCCGGCCGTATCGGACATCGTCAATGGCAAGACCTCGCTGCCGTCGGACCCTGCCCACTTGAGCGAGTTGTGGTCCACGTTGTCCCCGGCCGACAAGGACGCGCTGTTCGCTCACGACAACTACATCGGCAACAGCGACGGTCTCCCGGTCACCGATCGTGACCACTACAACCGAATCAAACTCGACGACGAGTTGTCTCGCGCCGAGGCCCGCGACCCGGCCGTGTCGGATCGGCTCGTGGATCTACAGGCCGTCCTGGACACCATCGCCAACAACCCGGACCGGATGTTGCTGCTCCTCGACACCCAGTCGGGTGTGCAAACCCATGCGGCGGTGGCTGTCGGTAACCCGGACACCGCGGATCACGTATCCGTCACCACACCGGGACTGGGCACCACCGTCGGTGGTGCGATCGGGGCCATGACCGATGAGGGCGAGCAAATCAAGCTGACCGCCGAGAAGCAACTCGACAACATGCCCGGGCACGCGGGTGAGACGGTGTCGACCGTTGCGTGGATCGGTTACGACGCACCGCAACTCGACAAAGAGGACTACACCTCCGAGGAAAGTCTCGGTGGGCTGATACAGGTGTCGGAGGAATGGAACGCGCAGGCCGCTGCGCCGAACCTGTCGCAATTCTACGAAGGCATCGACGCCTCGAACCACGACGGCGACCCGCACCTGACCGCAGTGGGGCATTCGTACGGCTCTCTGACCACAGGACTTGCCTTGCAACAAACTCCTGCGGGAATCGTCGACGACGTGATTGTCTACGGGTCACCCGGCCTGGGCACCGGCCATGACTTCGTAGACAGCAGTCTCGACAAGCTCAACATCGAACCGGGGCACGCGTACGAGATGACCGCGCACGACGATCCCGTCGCGCACTTGAACCGATTCGGCTGGAGTCCCGGCTACATGTCTGAATTCACCCACCTGGACACCGACGCCGAGACGACCGCCGACGGGGTGGCGCGCCAGGCTGCGACGGGGCACAGCGAGTATCCGAGGTCGGGCGACGACGGTGAATTGCGCACGTCCGGCTACAACACGGCCGTCGTGATCGCCGGCCTGGCGGATGTGCCCGGCCAACTCGTCATCGGCGACTCGGCCATCCAGACCGGCGGACGCGATGTATTGACCCAACTCATGGATGCGGTGCGCTGATGCGCGAGACACGAACTACCGACACACGATCGCGACGGTGGATGACGACGGTAGCCGTCGCCATAGTCTTTACCCTGACAGGATGCGGATCCGACGTGCTCGATAATCCCTACGAAAAGCCGAGCCCGGCCGAGACGGCAGATGCAGCAGCGATTCTGGCGACTCTCCCGTCGCTCGAAGAAACCGAGGTGCAGATGCAGAACGCCGTCGAGCAGCTCGCGGCCTTCATCGACACCCTCGTGCCCGACATGGGGTGGACCTGGATACGACAGAGGAGCGCCGGCAGCTGCAGCCGGCCGTTCAGCGATACCGACGGCGACGATGTCCAATTGAAAAACTATGTGTCGGTGGGGCCGATTCCGGATGCGGTGTGGCCGCAGGTGCTCGAGCACGCGTCGACCCTCGCTACGGCTGTAGGCGCAACCAAGGTGCAAACCTTTCACGACGACCCGGACAATCACGAGGTTCGCTTCTACAGCCCGGAGGGCACGTCCATCTTCATCGGCACCAGGGGCGCCGTCATCTCCGCGAACACGGGATGCCGACTGCCGCAGGCGAATATGGCCGGAACATAGCACGTTCGCCGGGACCCTTGGCCGACCTGCACTCAGCATCGAAAGGACCCCCCGTGACGATGCCCAACAGCGCATTCGACGAGCTGGGCATCAAAGTTCAACGTGCACAGGCAGTTGTCTCCGCGATCCGCGGTGTGGGACGGGCCGGCGGCATCGCTGTCGAGGTCGACGCCGAGAATCGGCTTGTCGCACTGCATCATCCGGACGCACACATCATCCTGGCCGCGTACCGAGCGGCGCTCCTGGACAAGCAGCCGCAGGTGGACGAAGCGATGCGAGAAATGCTCAACGATCCCGACGTCCACGCAATCACCTCGTTCGTACATACCAGCTCCGCTGTCATACCAGCGCACCATCCGCAGCCCGTCGAGGACGACGACACCTACTTCCAAAATCTCGAGCAGGATCCACTCGGCCGGAATCGATGACCTTCGACTCAGTTCGGTAGAGCCCACATTTCACGATTCGCTTCCTCTGCTCGTCGGGCTGCCTTCTCGGCCACGTCCGGCTGGGCTCCGACCGCGGTGCACAACACCGTCCACACTCCACGTGGACGCCATCTGCACACGACCGGAATCATCGGGACCCTCCGACCCCATCGACACTTCACGCCGGCCCCGCCCGCGCCGACGCGACCGCGTCGGCGATCCCGAATCGCCCGAGCGGCAGAGTGATCGTCACGGTGACCACGACGTCCCAACCCTCTACGACGCACTCCGTCACCTCACCCTTCGAGCGGCTTACGATCTCCCGCGCCGTCGCACACGCATCCCCGACGCCTCGGTTCAATTCCCCGGCGGCCGCGAGAGCCGACAGGTCCGCAGCCGACTGGGCCTGATGCCGGGCACCGACCGCCGAGCCGACGTGAACGATCGCCACCACGACCACCAGCAATGCGGCCAGTGCAGCTGCAGCAAGAACCGTCACACTGCCTTCCTCACTGGACACCGTCATTCCGCAGTGTCCGGTTCGATCGCGGCGACAGCTTCGGCACTGACAGTCAAACCCGGCAACGGCGTGTCGGACTGCACGCGGGCTGTCACGAACCCATCGTGCTCGGTGACGGTGATCTGCGCCCCACTCGGCGCCACCGACTGGGCAACCGATACCGCATCACCCCTGGCCGCCAATCGCGCTGCTTCCCGCGCCGCATCCACACACCGGACATACATCGACACAGCAAGTATCGCCCCGATGCATGTCACGACGACCGCAACGATGGACGCGATGGCGATAGCCGCCTCCACCGTCACGGCGCCGTCGTCGGCTACACAGCTGTCTTGAGGGCTCGGTCGATGATTCCGGTCAACGAACTCACGATCGAATCGCCGGTCACCACTGTGTAGAGAATCGCCCCGAACGCCGCAGCGGCGATCGTGCCGATTGCGTACTCGGCTGTCGACATTCCATCGTCGTCCGCCGCGGCCAAGATCAATCTCACCTGAAGCTCTCGAACCATCCTGTGCACCATGCCTATTCCCTCCCTCGACCTCCGAGACGGCGGTTCCGCCTCGGAATCCTCTGTGTCTCGTCACAGCGACCCTCGTGTGCTCACAGCAGTCCCCCACCCAGTACGTTCCCGGCGAGTCCGATGACGACGGGAACGATCCCGAGGCACACGAACGCCGGCAGAAAGCACAGGCCGAGCGGCCCACTGATCAACACCCCTGCGCGCTCGGCTGCGGCTGCCGACGAGTCCTCGGTCTGTGCACGCCGCGCCTCGGCGAGCTCGGAAATCCCCTGTGCCAACGAGGCTCCCGATCTTGCCGATCGCCGCGCCATTCGCGCGAGGGATTCGATGTCGGGCCTGGCGGCTACGGGCTCCCACGCGGCAGCGGGGTCCGCGCCCAGCGCGAGTAAGTCTGCGGTGGTGCGCAATGCCTCGGCGAAGGGCTCGTTCGTCGACTCGGAAACCGCAGCGGCTGCGATGCCCACCGGAAGTCCGCCGCGCAAACATGCAGCCAGCAGATCGAACGTGGTCGCAACCGAATGTGGATCGGCAATGTCGGCGTCGTCTCCGCTCTTCTCGTCGAAAGGATCCTTGGGCGCGATACGAGAGACGTACGAGGGAGCTGTTGGGATCACGGCGAGTGACGCCGCCGCGCACACCGCCGCCACCCACATCAACGGCACACCTTTTCGGTGATCGCATCGGTCCACATCAGCCCGGCGCACGCCAACATCGAGCCGAGCACCAGAAGGACTCCGCCCAGGCCGCCGCCGAACAGCACACCGATCGGGGACGCCCCCATGAATTGACCAAGGATGACCCCGAGGACCGGCAAACCCGACAACACTGTTCCCGTCGCCCGGGCACCGGCCAGGCTCGCCTCGGTTCGATCGCGAAACCGACTCCTACCCAACAGGTCCTGCCGCGCTGCCCCGAGCAGGTCGGCAAGCCCCAATCCGCGGGTGTCCGCGATGTGCCAGGCTGCGGACAATCGCGAGAGTTCCACGTGCACCGGCGAATCCGCGACGAGCAAGCCCGCACACGCATCACCACCCAGCCGCGCACGCCCCGCCGCGGTGCCGAACGCGACAGCCACGCTTCCACTGCAATCGGCAGCAGCACTCGCGCAGGCCAACGCCGGATGCGAGCCGACTCGGAGCTCACCGATGACGACGTCGAGTCCAGCGATGAGCGAGTCGAGCTCACCGCGATGCGATCTCCGCCGCTGAGCTTTCTTTCTCCGACGGACCACCGTTGCACCGACGATGATGGCGGCACAGAGCGCATGCAGGCCACCCGCCACCACGGCAAGGGCCAACCCCACCACTACCACCGACGTGAGACCCAGTGCCCGAGAGCGCGTTCGATCGGCACGAGCGACTTTGCCACGCAGCAACGACGGCACTCGCACACGTGGACGCGGTAGCACCAGAAGTGCCGCGGCACAAGATAGAACACCCAGCGCGGTCACAACCGCGCCAACCGTTGCTCGAGGAGTGCATCCAGCCGTTCTCGGCCGCGGTGTACATCGCCGTCCACACTCCACGCGGACACCATCTGCACGCGACCGGAATCATCGGGAACGACCACGGCAATTTCACGCAACCGACGCCGGCCATCGAACGAGCGATGCACATGCAAGACCACCTGTACCGCGGCCGCGAGTTGACTGTGCAAAGCCGCACGATCCAAACCACCCAGTGCGGCAAGAGCTTCCAGGCGTGCGGGCACCTCGGCGGGAGAGTTGGCGTGAATCGTGCCCGCTCCGCCGTCGTGACCGGTGTTGAGCGCGGTGAGCAGGTCGACGACTTCTGCGCCGCGAACCTCTCCCACAACGAGCCGGTCCGGCCGCATCCGTAGCGCTTGACGAACAAGCTGCCGAACGGTGACCTCGCCGACGCCCTCGACGTTGGGCGCCCGAGCAACCATTCGAACGACGTGCGGATGCGACGGCGCCAACTCGGCAGCATCCTCGACGCACACGATGCGCTCGCTGCGCGCGACCTCGCCCAGCATGGCGGCCAACAACGTAGTCTTTCCTGCGCCGGTTCCGCCGATGACCAGAAATGCCAAGCGCGCCTCGATGATCCGCTTCACCAGAGCGAGAGCACTCGGCTCGAGCGCTCCACGGTCCGCCAAGGCTCCGAGCCCCTGGGTGGTCGGGCGCAACACGCGCAGCGACAGACAGGTACCGCCTCGCGCGACGGGCGACAGCACCGCATGCAGTCGGACGCCGAAAGTGCCGTCGCCCACTCCGGGTAGCTGCCCGTCGACCCACGGTTGAGCGTCGTCGAGCCGTCGGCCCGCGGACAGTGCCAGTCGCTGCGCGAGGCGTCGTACCGCGGCCTCGTCGGCGAAACGGATGTCGGTGCGCTCGAGTCCCGCGCCGCGGTCGACCCATACTTCGTCCGGTGCCGTGACCAGAACGTCGGCGACCCTGGAATCGAGTAGCAGCGTCTCCAGCGGGCCTGCACCGGTCAGCTCGGTCTGCAGGACACGGAGCGCCGCCAAGAGATCGGTATCGCTCAATACCCCGCCCGCTTCGATTCTGATGGCTGCAGCGACCAACGCGGGCGTCGGTTCACCCGTCGTGTGGACGAGCCTGTCGCGAACGCGGTCCAACAACTCCGGCGTGACGACGGCGCTCATGCCGCCCACCGCCTCGGCGCCGGCTTGCGCGCGAACGTCGCGAGAATCGACTCCGCGGCATCGGTCAGAGGCGATCGACGTCCGAGCCCTAGCCCCCCGCGTTCGATACGCTGCGCCAAGCCTGGCTCGGGTCGCATCGTAGCCAGCAGGGGCAATCGGAGGGCGTCGGCGATGTCGGTGCCGCGCAATCCCCCGGGCGCGGGCCCCCGCACGACGAGTCCGACGTTCGAATTGCGGCCGCGGAGGTAGCCGAGGAGATTCTCGGCGCCAGCGACGGCTCCGATCTCGGCGGGGACGACCAACACCACCAGGTCCGCGGCGTCGTGGAAGACGTCGGTGTGTGGGCCTGGGTGACGGGGAACGTCGCACACGACCAGATCTCCGGATCGGCGTCCGGCGTCGACCACCGCGGCACATGCCGTCACATCCAGGCCCGAAGATCCCGAGTCCGCGCGGCCGGCCGAGAGGACGGCCAACGAGCCGCTCGACGGCAACGCACTGTGTAGGGCATCGCCGGAAATCCGGCCTGCCTCGACGACGAGTCCGGGCCATCGCAGGCCCGGCTGATCCTCCCAGCCGAGCATGAGATCGAGTCCTGGACCGTAGCTGTCGCCGTCGACCAACAGCGTGCGCGCTCCTGCCGCGGAGGCCGACAGGGCCAACGCCACGGCGAGCGTCGACGTTCCAGCACCGCCCCGGCCACCGACGACGGTGATGACCCCGCCGCCGCCCTCGGTCCGGTCGTGTTCCCGTCCGAGGAGCCCGATCAACGTCGCTTCGTCTTGCGGAAGTCCCAGAACGTGTGATGCTCCGACGGCAGTGGCAGCACGCCATTGGTCGACGCCGGGTTCTCCTCGGCCCAACACGAAGATCGCGTCGCGACGGGGCAGTCTTCGGGACGACGCCTCGCGAGCGTGGGCGGCGTCGAGGAGTATTGCGTCGGCTTCATCCCACTCGATCCTGCTCGGCGGAGTTACTGTCGCGGCAATACCGACTGGTAAGTTCCTTTCCAGCACAGTGCATTCGGCCGCCGCGGCGATCCTGAGTACTTCGTCGCGCAGTACGGGATCGCCGGTGGACAACACGATCGGGCGCCGAATCGGCGACATGTCCTGGAATTCCATGGGTGCGAGCCTGCAGTGAATTGCGCTCGGAGAAAACAGCGTTCATGCCGAATGGGGATAACTCGCAACGTGTGGACGAGATCGTGTACATCCGTACCAAATTCACGCATACCCCTACAACGAGGACGACCCTCGCCAGGGGGGAGGAGGCGAGGGTCGTCGAGTTCAGCCCCGGGGGGTCGGGCTGAACTTGCCCGGACGAATCCGGACAGGTCGATACTACACCTGGCGATGACGGTGTTTGCAAGTTCAACCTTCGTTCTTACACAGTGAGACAAACCGGGAAATGGCCGAAAAATCCAAACGCTCTATTGTGAAGTCCGTGACCACCAGCACCGGTATCGACCACGCCGAATCCCCCCGTCCAGACGGAAAGATCGCCGCGTTCTTCGACCTGGACAAGACGATCATCGCCAAGTCGAGCACGCTCGCTTTCAGCAAACCATTTTTCGATCAGGGGCTGATAAACAGACGGGCCGTACTCAAAAGCAGCTATGCACAGTTCTTGTTTCTGCTATCCGGCGCCGATCACGACCAAATGGAGCGAATGCGAGCGCATATTGCTGCAATGTCCGCCGGATGGGACGTCGAACAAATTCGGTCGATCGTTGCAGAAACGTTGCACGACATAGTGGATCCGTTGGTATTCGCCGAAGCAGCGGACTTGATCGCAGATCACAAACTCCGCGGACACGACGTCGTGATCGTCTCGGCATCCGGTGAGGAAATCGTCGGTCCGATCGCCGAAGCGCTCGGCGCAGACTTCAGCACCGCCACTCAGATGGAGGTCGAGGACGGCCGATACAACGGAACCGTCGCCTTCTACTGCTACGGTGAGGGCAAGGTCGAAGCGATGAACGCACTCGCCGAGTCCCGAAATTACGACCTGTCAAGGTGTTTCGCGTATTCGGACTCGATCACAGACCTTCCCATGCTTCATGCCGTCGGCAATCCGACTGCCGTCAATCCCGACCGTGCGCTTCGCAAGGAGGCCGCATCGCTTGGTTGGCCGATTCTGACTTTTTCCAATCCGGTCTCACTTCGATCACGTATCCAAGCACCATCGGGTACAACCGTGGCGGCAAGTGCCGCAGTCTTTTTCAGTGCGCTGCTGGCCGGAGCGGTTACCTACGGATTGCTGAGAAGAAAACCGTGACGCACCCCTTGCTGTGAGCGCCGTCACGGGGTACAAAGGACTTACGGAAGAACGGAAGGCCAAGATCGAACCGGAAGAGAAGGTTCCCTCTCCCAACCGCGATTCCCAGCACGGACACCAGGCACCCACGCTGAGCTCGCCGCTGACATGGCAAAAGCGCTGTGGGTCTGCGAGATTCGGGATGTAGCAGCAAGAACCCTGCACGGGTTGCAGGGATGACCTCCTACCTCACCGGACCATCGCCGAGGCCATGCGATCCTAGCGATCGTGACAGCCCACCAATGCACGCTTGGTAACCCGGCAGTCCGTGCTAACGGGCGGCGAAGTCGACTCAGGTCGGCGGCGCCGCCCTTTTGATGTGCCGACACAGCCAGGTGGTTACTTGTCGGAGCCTGCAGCCTCGGCGATCGACGTCGCTTCCATCGCCCCGGCCTCGAGTGCGCCGCAGCAGAGGATGACCCAGCTGCCGACACCGGTGGCAGTACCGGAAGCGAACCCTGCCGCTCCGTCTCGGTAGGCCTGCGATCGGCGCAGCCAACTCACTTCGGGTACTCCGAGATTGTGCGGATCCAAACCCGAAGACGCGGCCACGAGCCGAGACGCTGCCCGGGCGACGACACCATCGGCCGACTCGAACGGCTTCAACGTCAACAGCTCACCGTGCACGATCGCCGCAATGACCGGCGCCGGCGCGGAGGATCCACCGGTGACCAGCTGGGCCAGAAAGTCCAGACGCTCACCGATCCCGCCGTCCGAACGTGGTCGCCCGAGTGCTGACTGGTCCTCGACCAGGTCCGCCGCAGCAAGTAGATGGAGTCGAGCGAGGGCCTGAAGCGGCGCGCTCTTCCATGTCGAGAGCATGATCGACAGCGCATCACCGTCGAGCGCTGCACCTACCCGCAAAGCGCCTGCCAGAATCGGGTCGCCGTCTTCACCTTCGCGTGGGAAGTCCATCGACCCGCCTTCGAGGGCGGACGAAGATCGAGCTGCACGTACTGCGGCTTCTGCCGCCGTGGCAGGCCAGCCTCGACGGTTCGTCTTGTGCCGATGCACTGCTCCGAGTGCGTCGCGGGCACGTTCGGCGGCGTCGATGACGCCGGGGAGTTCGAGCAGCGGGGCGAGAGGGTCCGTCACGATAGGCGACGGTACCCCCTCGCAGGCTGGAGCAGACTCGCCGGACTGCCCCAGCCGATCGCTATACGCCGAGCTGAACCGAACCACCGGGAATGGCGGCCAGCAGTCGCTGTGTGTACTCCTGCTGCGGGTTGTCGAACACCTCGTCGGTCGTGGCCGCCTCGACGATCTCTCCTGATCGCATGACCAGCACGTCATCGGCGATCTGCCGCACCACGGCAAGATCGTGCGTGATGAAGAGGTAGGTCAGACCGAGCTCAGCCTGCAGATCGTTCAGCAAGGACAGAATCTGCGCCTGCACGAGAACGTCGAGAGCCGAGACCGCCTCGTCGCAGATCACCATCTCCGGCGAGAGAGCCAGAGCGCGCGCAATGGCTACGCGTTGACGCTGGCCGCCGGAAAGCTCGTTCGGGAATCGGCGCATGACCGAAGTCGGCAACGCCACCTTGTCCAACAGGTCACGGACCCGAGCCTCACGTTCCTTCTTGCTGCCGACCTTGTGGGTCCGCAGCGGCTCTTCGATAGTGCGGTAGATCGAGTACATCGGATCCAGCGACCCATAGGGGTTCTGGAAGATCGGCTGTACACGACGCCGGAACGCGAAGGCATCCTTGTTGTTCAAACCCGCGACGTCACGTCCGTCGAACTGGACGGATCCGGCCGTCGGTTCCAGTAGACCCAGAACCATTTGTGCCACAGTCGATTTACCGGATCCCGATTCACCGACGATGGCGGTCGTCGTGCCACGTGCCACGGTGAACGAGACGTCCTTGACGGCAGTGAACACCGTTGACTTGAATGGACTGCCACCACGAAGCTTGAACTCCTTGGTCAGCTTGTCGACCACGAGGACGCAATCTTTTGCCGGTTCGAAGTCGCCTTCACCGTGGGCAGTCTTCTCGGCGACGACCTCCTCGGCAGCCTGCTTCGCATGCGCGACGATGTCACCACGCACCACCGAGGACTTCAACCGTTGCGACGCAAGCGACGGCGCCGCGGCGACCAACTTCTGGGTGTACGCATGCTGCGGATTCTGCAGAATTTCCAGCGCCGGACCGGATTCCACGATTCGGCCCTTGCTCATGACGACCAGATGCGACGCCCGCTCAGCGGCGAGGCCGAGATCGTGGGTGATGAGCAGTACCGCTGTGCCCAGTTCCTTCGTCAGTCCCTCGAGGTGATCGAGAATCTGACGCTGGACCGTGACATCGAGAGCGGAGGTGGGCTCGTCGGCGATCAACAGTTTGGGTCGCGCGGACAATCCGATTGCGATCAACGCCCGCTGGCGCATACCCCCGGAGAATTCGTGCGGGTACTGATTGACACGCTTCTCCGAGTCCGTCAACCCAGCCTCGTCGAGGAGTTCGACGGCACGGGCGCGTGCGGCCTTCCCCTTGGCGATTCCATTGGCCGCCAACGCTTCTTCGATCTGGTAGCCAATTTTCCACACCGGGTTCAGGTTCGACATCGGATCCTGCGGAACCAACCCGATCTGGCTTCCGCGGATCGCGACGAAGTCCTTCTCCTTCGCGTTCGTCAGATTCTTTCCGTCGAACCAGATCTCGCCCGCGGTCACCTTGCCGGTGCCCGGGAGGAGATTGATGATCGCGTGCGCGGTCGTGGATTTGCCACTGCCGGACTCGCCCACGATCGCTACCGTCTGGCCCGGATAGACCGTCAGGCTGACGCCGCGAACAGCTGGTACCGCACCGGAATTGGACTGGAACGACACCTCGAGGTCCTTGATGTCGAGCAACGGCTGCTCACTCATCGCAACTTCTCCTTCGTGTTCGCTCATCGCTTCCGAGCCTTGGGATCGAGGGCGTCGCGCAGTGCATCGCCCATCATGATGAAGCCCAACACTGTGATCGCCAGCGCGGCAGCGGGATAGAACAGAATCGTCGATCCCTGACGAAGGGTGACCTGGGCTGCACTGATGTCGCCACCCCAGGACACTTCGGTCGGCGGTAGACCGATACCGAGGAACGACAGGGTGGCCTCGGCGACGATGAAGGTACCGAGCGAGATCGTCGTGATGACGATGATCGGCGCCATCGAGTTCGGCAGGACATGCCGAATCAAGGTGCGCACCTTCGATACCCCGAGCGCACGAGATGCCATGACGTAATCGTTTCCTTTGGCCGACAGCACCGCTCCACGAGTGATACGAGCCATCTGCGGCCAGCCGAACAACGCCAGTACCACGATGACGGTGAAGATCGTCCGGTCGGTGAACAACTGCATGAGCACGATCGCGGCGAGGATGAGCGGGACACCGAAGAAGATGTCGGTCAACCGTGACAGCAGGGAGTCGGCCCAGCCACCGTAGAAGCCCGCGAAGGCACCGAAGAGAACTCCGACCACGACCACCAGGAACGTGACGCCTACTCCGGTGACCACCGATGCTCGCGCGCCGAAGATGACTCGGGAGTAGATGTCGCAGCCCTGACGGTCGAAGCCGAAGATGTGACCGGATCCGGGGCCCTGCATGCTGAACGCCAGGTCACAGTAGCGTGGATCGGTATCGGTGAACAGGCTCGGGAGCGCTGCGACCAAGATGACGACGAAGATGATGAAGGCCGAGACGATGAAGATCGGGCGCTTCCGCAGGCTGTGCCAAGCGTCCTTCCAGATACTCGTAGGAGCCTCGTCGATGTTCACGACGTCGGTCTGGCTGACGTCGACTACTTCGTCGGATTCCACGAAGCGTGCTTGACGGACCTCACGTCCGCCTTGGGGTGTAATCGTCTCAGGCATAGCGGATCCTTGGGTCGAGCGCGGCGTACAGGAGGTCGACGACGAGATTCGCGATGAGGTAGACCACGATCAGGACGGTCACGAACGAGACGACCGTGGGCGCCTCGCCCCTGATGACGGCCTGGTAGATGGTGCCACCGACGCCGTTGATGTTGAAGATGCCCTCGGTGATGATCGCGCCGCCCATGAGTGCAGCAAGATCGGCACCGAGGAATGTCACGACGGGAATCAACGAGTTGCGTAGCACGTGGACGTTGACGACCCGCCTGCGTGAAAGGCCCTTGGCTGTCGCTGTTCTGACGAAGTCGGCGCTCAGGTTCTCTGCCACCGAGGTACGGGTCAGCCGGACCACGTAGGCGAACGACACCGAACCGAGGACGAACGCCGGCAGCAGCAGGTTTTTGAAACTCGTGTTGCCACCGACGGTGGGAGGCACGATTCCCCATTTGATCCCGATGAAGAACTGTGCAAGGAAGCCGATGACGAAGATCGGGACGGCGATGATGACGAGGCTGACGAGGAGGACCGAGCTGTCGAACAGCTTGCCCTTACGCAGACCGGCGATGAGACCGAAGCCGACACCGAAGACACCTTCGATCACGAGTGCCATGGCGGCAAGTTTCGCGGTGATCGGGAACGCCTGCAGCAGAACCTCGCTGACCGGTCGACCCGAGAACGACATACCGAAGTCGAAGGTGAAGATGCCCTTGAGGTAGAGCAGATACTGCACGATGAAGGGTTGGTCGAGATTGTAGCGCGCGCGCAGCTGGTCGGCCACCGCGGGGCTGATCGCCTTGTCTCCGGCGAGCGCAGCAATCGGGTCCCCCGGGAGCAGGAAGACCATTGCGTAGATCAGGAATGTGGCCCCGATGAAAACGGGGACCATCTGAAGTAATCGGCGTCCGATGTACCAGAGCACCGGATCACCTCCTTAGGAGGAAGGTGGACGTCACAGCGGAATTCAGCGTGGGCGTCGTACGAGGCGAGCAAGGCAAGCAGCCGAGCAGGGCAGTAGGCAACAGGCCTACTGCCCTGCTCGGCTGAATCAAGAGCCGTGAGAAAAGATCAGTTCTTCTCGATCTGGTTGTAGATCGGGATTCCGTCCCAACCGATCTTGACGTTGGTGACATTCTCCGACCAGCCACTGGCTGCGTTGCGGTACCAGGTCGGTACTGCAGGCAGATCGTTCAGGAGGACTTCCTGTGCCTGGTTGATCAGGTCCTGCGCCTTGTCCTTGTCGGTCTCGCCTGCCGACTCACGCAGCAGACGATCGAACTCGGGGTTGGAGTACTCGCCGTCGTTGGAGCTGCCACCGGTCTGGTAGTTCTGGGCAAGGAAGCCGTACTGCTGCGGGTAGTCACCCTGCCAGCCCGAACGGAACGCCGTCGGGATGGTGCGGTTGGTGGCTTCGGTCCGCAGCTGCGCGAACGTCGGGTAGGGAGCACCCTGTGCCTCGATACCGAGCGTGTTGCGGATGCTGTTGCTGACTGCGTCGACCCATTCCTGGTGTCCGCCATCGGAGTTGTAAGCGATGGCGAAGCTACCGGACCACGGTGCGATGGCGTCGGCCTGTGCCCACAGTGCCTTGGCACCGTCCTTGTCGTACTCGACGTTGTCCACGTCGCTGAGATCCCCGGTCCAGCCTTCGATGGCGGGGCTGGTGAAATCTTTTGCAGGCGTGCGGGTGTTGTTGAAGATCTGCTTGGTGATCTGATCGCGATCGATCGCCTTGGAGATCGCCTGACGACGCAGCACACCCTCTTCGCCACCGAAGTGCGGCAGACGGCCGGGGATGGTGAAGGTTTCGATGCTTGCGGACGGCTGATTGACCGTACGGCCGGGCAGATCCGACTCGAAGGTCGTCACCGCACTGGAAGGAACGTTGTCGAGGACGTCGACGTTGTTCGACAGCAGATCCGTGTACGCGGTGTCGAGGTTGCTGTAGAGCATGAAGTTGATGCCGCCGTTGGCGGGCTTGCGATTCCCGTCGTAGTCCGGGTTGGTCACCAGATCGATGCGGACGTTGTGCTGCCACGCGCCTTCGGCGGCGAACATGTACGGTCCGTTGCCGATCGGGTTCTCCCCGAACGCTGCCATGTCGGCGTAGGCGACCTCGGGCAGCGGGTAGTACGCGGCGAATCCGAGACGATCGGGGAACGCTGCCTCGGGCTGCTTGAGCTCGATGGTGAACGTCTTGTCGTCGACGACCTTCAGCCCGGACATCGTCTGGACCGTCGGGTTCTCGGCAGCGACCTCGTCGTAGCCGAGAATCGGGTCGAAGAACGACCCCTGCAGCTGTGCATTGGTGGACAACGCGCCGAAGTTCCAGGCGTCGACGAAGGACTTCGCTGTCACCGGCGTGCCGTCGGTGAACTTCCAGCCGTCCTTCAGCGTCACGGTGTAGTTCTGGCCGTCGGCGGAATCGATCGAGTCGGCGACCTCGTTCTCGATACCGCCCTCGGGGGTGTACGAAACCAGCCCGGCGAAGATCGAGTCCACGACTCGGCCACCGGTGTTTTCACTCGTATTGGTGGGAACCAGCGGATTCTGCGGCTCACCACTCCACGCGTTGATGATTGCAGCGCCGTCACCGGACCCACCGCCGCTGGTCGAATCACTCGATGAGCACGCCGTCACCAGCGCCGCTCCCACGACCACTGCTACTGCAGCCGTCGCGATGCGTGTTCTGCGCAAGACAAATCCTCCATCTTTGGTTTGACCACGGTGTCAGCCGTGGTCGACCCCGGGGCGTCACGCCCACGGGGGTATGTGGGGCGACCGCCGGCCACAGCTCGATGAGCCGAAGCAACGATCCAATGGTTGAAACTTTAGACACACCCTGAAACGAACCTGTGAACTCCCCCGGAAACAGCAGACCCTCGCACAGGCTCGCAACATGTTCGAAACGATTCGGCAACTGAATTCCCACGAGGTGAGAGCGATCTCCCGCCAACCTCTCCGATCATGCAGTGTGCGGTACCGCCCACCGCTCGAAACCTACCGATCACCGCAGATCAGAGGGTTGCAGGCAGATGCAACGATGCGACAGCGCTCACATGTGACTACCCTCACAAGGGCTCGCGCGGAGGCTGCAGAGCGACTGTTCAGCTCGTTCGTGATGGCATCAGTAGCTGCCCGAGCGCGAAGAGAACCACGACGAAAGAGAGCCATTCGAGATGACGATCAGTACCTCCGGTGACCACGACACTGCCGCCGAGGAGACCTACCCGCCGTCTGCAGAATTCGCCGCGCAGGCGAACGCCACAGCAGATCTCTACGACGTCGCCGCCAAGGACCGCCTCGCATTTTGGGCCGAGCAGGCACGTCGACTGCACTGGCACACCCCGTTCACCGAGGTGCTCGACTGGTCCGACGCGCCCGTCGCCAAATGGTTCGCCGACGGAGAGCTCAACGTCGCCTACAACTGCGTCGACCGCCACGTCCTCGACGGCCACGGCGAGCAGGTTGCGATTCACTGGGAGGGCGAACCCGGTGACAGCCGCGACCTCACCTACGCCGACCTTCTCGCGGAGGTCAGTCAGGCGGCCAACACCCTGACCGACCTCGGACTGGTCTCCGGCGACCGCGTCGCCATCTACATGCCGATGGTCCCCGAAGCCATCATCTCGATCCTCGCCTGCGCACGCCTGGGCCTGATGCATTCCGTCGTCTTCGCCGGCTACTCCGCCACGGCACTGCGTTCACGCATCGACGACGCCGAAGCCAAACTCGTCATCACCACGGACGGGCAGTGGCGACGCGGTAAGCCCGCGCCGATCAAGGACACCGTCGACACCGCCGTCGACGGCGCGAAATCAGTCGAACACGTATTGGTCGTCAAGCGGACCGACTCCGAGGTCGCCTGGACCGAAGGACGCGACATCTGGTGGCACGAGAGCGTCGCTGAGGCATCGAAAGAGCATGAGGCTCAGCCGTTCCCGGCCGAGCACCCACTGTTCATTCTCTACACCTCCGGCACGACCGGTAAGCCGAAGGGCATCGTGCACACTTCCGGCGGCTACCTGACTCAGACCTCGTACACGCACCACAATGTGTTCGACCACAAGCCAGGCAAGGATGTCTATTGGTGCACCGCCGACGTCGGTTGGGTCACCGGCCACTCGTACATCGTCTACGGTCCGCTCTCGAACCGCGCGACGCAGGTCGTGTACGAGGGAACACCGAATTCCCCTGACGAGCACCGGCATTGGACTGTCATCGAGAAGTACAAGGTGTCGATCTATTACACCTCGCCCACCCTCGTGCGCACATTCATGAAGTGGGGCAAGGAGATTCCCGAGGCCCACGATCTGACGTCGATCCGGCTGCTCGGCTCCGTCGGCGAACCGATCAACCCGGAGGCGTGGCGTTGGTTCCGCGACGTCGTCGGTGGCGGAACGGCACCCATCGTCGACACCTGGTGGCAGACCGAAACCGGCGCGATCATGATTTCGCCGTTGCCCGGCGTGACGTCGACCAAGCCCGGTTCGGCGATGGCTCCGCTTCCAGGGATCTCCGCCAAGATCGTCGACGACGACGCAAAGCCACTGGGCAAGGGCGGAAACGGATATCTGATCCTCGACGAGCCGTGGCCGGCGATGCTCCGCGGCATCTGGGGTGACATGGAGCGATACAAGGACACGTACTGGTCCCGTTACGCCGAAGAAGGTTGGTACTTCGCGGGCGACGGCGCCAAGTACGACGAGGACGGCGCACTATGGGTCCTCGGACGCGTCGACGACGTCATGAACGTCTCCGGCCACCGGATCTCCACCTCCGAGGTGGAATCAGCGCTCGTGAGCCATCACGGTGTCGCCGAGGCTGCAGTCGTCGGTGCCGCCGACGAGACCACCGGTCAAGGCATCGTCGCGTTCGTGATCCTACGCGCAGGAATCGAGAATACCGGTGACGAACTGATCGCGGAGCTCAAAGCTCAGGTGTCGAAAGAGATTTCACCGATCGCTCGCCCTCGCGAGATCTCGATCGTTCCCGAACTCCCGAAGACTCGCTCCGGCAAGATCATGCGACGCCTGCTGCGTGATGTCGCCGAGGGCCGCGAACTCGGTGACGTATCGACTCTCGTCGATCCGAAGGTCTTCGATTCGATCAAGAAGGGTCGCTAGCGACCGGTGACTGGGCATCATCCCTCTAGGGATGATGCCCACTCACGTCTAGTCCGTCAGTGACTGATCGCGGGTTTCCTTCATGAGGATCAACGCGATCAACGTCAGAACCGCGGCGACCGCCAGGTAGACCCCGACCCATCCGACGCCGTAGCTGCTCACCAGCCAGGTCGCGATGAACGGCGCCACTGCCGCACCGAGGATCGACGCCGTGTTGTACGAGATTCCCGATCCCGTGTATCGCACGTTGGTCGGGAAGAGTTCGGGCAGAACGGCACTCATCGGACCGAAGGTAAGACCCATCAATCCGAGTCCGATGCACATGAACACGAGCATCCGACCGGCCGTCGCACTTTCCGGTGCGGCGAACCAGTGGAATGACAGACCGAACAGAATGATCGCGGCCGTGATGACGATGAGGGTCGGGCGTCGACCGTATTTGTCGGCGAGCAAACCTGCCACCGGAATCAGTGCGGCGAAGAAGAGCACTGCGATCAGCTGAAGCTCGAGGAAGTCGGTGTACGCGATGGTGATCTTCGGGCCACCGGCGTCGGAGACCTTGCCGGTGCCGTAGCTGACCACCCACGTCGTCATGATGTAGAAGAGCGTGTAGGTGGCGAGCATGATGAACGTGCCGAGGATCAGCTGGCGCCAGCTCGTACGGAAGACCTGGGCGAGCGGAGTCTTTACCTTCTGCCCACGCGCGACAGCCAGCTTGAACACCGGCGTCTCTTCCAATTTGAGTCGCACGTACAGACCGATGATGACGATGACGGCGCTCAGCAGGAACGGCACACGCCATCCCCACGTGAGGAATGCGTGATCCGTTGCGGAGTTGGCGGAGTCGTAGCCGGTGATGACGACCAACAGCAGGAAGATGCCGTTGGCGAAGAAGAAACCGATGGGTGCCCCCAACTGCGGATACATCGCGGCCCAGGCGCGCTTGCCGGGCTTGGCTGTTTCGGTCGCGAGCAGCGCTGCGCCGCTCCACTCGCCGCCGAGTCCGACACCCTGCGTGAACCGCATGATCGCGAGCAGTGCGGGCGCCCACAGTCCTGCTGCCGCATAGGTGGGCAGCAATCCGATCGCGAAGGTCGCCACCCCCATCGTCAGCAGTGAACCGACGAGCGTCGCTTTGCGCCCGATGCGGTCGCCGAAATGGCCGAACAAAACGGAGCCGATGGGGCGTGCAACGAAAGCGAGTCCGAACGTCGCGAACGACGCCAGCAGCGCCGTCGTCTCGTTCCCCGCGGGGAAGAACAGCTTGGGGAAGACCAATACTGCGGCAGTCGCGTAGATGTAGAAGTCGAAGAATTCGATCGACGTGCCGACCATGGATGCGACGACGATGCGAGACCGTGGTACCTCCGGGGCAGCAGCGGTGCCGTCACTTGGGACGGCCGAGGTAGTGCTCACGGTTAGGACTCCTGAAGAGGGGGGTATGTAGAACGCAAATTACCTGATGAAAACCTGAGAATTACAGGTGACGCCCGGATGCACCGCCGAAGCATTCACCGTTAATCTGAGAGCGCCATCACAGGGCTCGCTGCGACTGTGAGGCAGAGTGCGTCGGGTCGGCACTAGTGTTATCCGAAGAAAGCAGTCGAGACGGCGTCGCAAGACGACATCTTGGAACCAATCAGCACCAGCAAGTGGAGGGGTCGAGAAGTTGAGCGTGACCAATCGCGGTAATGGCAATGCTTATCCGGACGGGGTGCCGAACACGATTTCGTCCATTCCACTGACGGAGGTAGACCACCGCGCACCGGGTACCGGCAGCATCGGGAACCTTGTCAAGGATGCGACGACGCAGGTGTCGACGCTGGTCCGCGCCGAGGTCGCACTGGCCAAGGCCGAGGTCACGGGCGAGATCAAGAAGGGGCTACAAGGCAGCCTCTTTTTCATCCTGGCTCTCGCTGTCGTCGTCTTCAGCGCATTTTTCTTCTTCTTCTTCTTGGCCGAGACGCTCGACATCTGGTTGCCGCGATGGGCCGCCTTCCTCATCGTCTTCGTTTTCATGCTGCTCGTGGCCGCCCTGCTCGGGTTCCTCGGGTATCGGCGCGTCAAGAAGCTCCGTAAGCCGGAGAAGACGATCGAGTCGCTCAAGCAGGCCTCGACCGTCCTGCCGCACCAGCACGAGTCGACACCGGCAATTCCCGGGTACAAGCAATAGCGACGTCGGTAGCGGGGCAAGAAGAATGAACCGGCCTGATCCGTCCACTGTCCGTTTCGCCGGTCCGTGGACACACCGCGACATTCATGCCAATGGCATCCGGTTCCACGTCGTCGAGACCGATGACGCGCCAGCCGATGCCCCGCTGGTAGTTCTACTGCACGGCTTCGCAGATTTCTGGTGGTCGTGGCGTCACCAATTGACCTCGCTGACCGAGGCGGGTTTCCGCGCTGTCGCTGTCGACCTCCGTGGATACGGAGACACCGACAAGCCACCGCGTGGATACGACGGGTGGACGCTGGCCGGCGACGTCGTCGGCTTGATCCGAGCGCTGGGGTACGGCGAAGCAACTCTCGTCGGGCACGCCGATGGCGGTCTGGTGTGCTGGGCCACTGCCGCGCTGCATCCACGAATGGTCCGATCGATCGGTTTGGTCGGGTCGCCGCACCCCATCGCGTTGCGCCAGGCAGTCCTGCGCAACAAGGCCCAACGAGCTGCACTGCTCCCGCAGTTCTTGCGATACCAGGTGCCGCTGGTGCCCGAACGCACGCTGACCAAACACAATGGCGCCGCCGTCGAGCAACTCCTCCGAGCGCGGGCGGGGGCCGGCTGGCGGGACTCGGACGAGTTCGTCGACACAGCGAAGCAGATGCGCTCGGCGATGCGCATTCCAGGCGCGGCACATTGCGCCTTGGAGTACCAACGGTGGGCATTTCGAAGTCAGTTTCGTTCCGACGGTCGAAAGTTCATGCAGGCCATGGACACCCGGTTGCGCATTCCGGTACTCCAGATCAGAGGCGAACTCGATCCGTACGTGCTACCTCGATCGGTAGCCACCGAGGGTCGCTGGGCCCCAGATCAGCGCTTACATACTGTGCTCGGGGCCGGTCATTACGCGCACCAGGAAGCTCCTGCCGAAGTCACCGCACACTTGCTGGCCTTGTTGGCGCTCTAGGTTCGACGCGTCTCCCGCACCCGAACCTAGAGAATGCAGTTGCCAGTTCCGACTGCGACCGGGCTCACGAGGCTCTGCTCGAGCTCGTCGGATACTTCGGGTGCGGTGAGTACGAATCCGGTGTCGGGATCGTCGACGGCGGCACCGAAGACCAGACCTAGAACCTGCCCGTCTTCCGCGACGAGCGGGCCACCCGAATTGCCCTGCCGCACGCTGCCTCGCACGGTGTAGACCTGGCGTTGAACCGTTCCGGTTCGGTAGATGTCCGGGCCCTTCAAGTTCAGGGTTTCTCGGATGCGGGCGGGACTTGCCGTGTACGGTCCGCCGCCCGGATATCCCAGAACCAGTGCACTGTCTCCGGTGACGGCCGGGTCGGGCGCGAAGTTCAATACCGGAGCACGAAGACCGGGTACCCGCAGGATCGCCACATCTTCCTGGGGATCGAAGAGCACGACCTCGGCGTCGAACACCGTGCCCACCGAGTCGACGGTGACGCCTTCGGTGCCGGCGACAACATGCGCATTGGTCATCACGAGCTCGGGGGCTACGACGAATCCGGAGCCCTCCAATGCCTTCTGGCAACTTGGGGCCAGGCCGCTGATCTTGAGAACGCTGGCATGCAGTTGGTTCGCCAGAGGGTTCGCCAACAGCGCTTGATCCGGCTCGGCAACTTCCGCTACCGGGGTCTGCCCGAATGGGCCGATGACATCGGGAAGTCCCGAGGTGTCGAGCAGTGCCGAGAATTCCTTGGGTACTTCACGAAGCCACTGTGGGGCCACTTCGTCGACCTTGCCCAGCACCTTCGAGCCGCGAACCGCCCCGGCAACCTCGGGCTGCGAAGACGACGTCAACGGAATAGCGAGCAACCACGCTGCAGCGAGGACGGCCATGGCTTGCAGGCCGGCGCCGACGACACTGTCGATCGATCGAGCGCCACGTGAATGTATTCCGCTGCGCAGCGCTCGGCCGAGCACCATGCCCGACACTTCGCCGACGATCACCAACACGACGATCAGCGCGATTCCGACGAATACTCGCATCCGAGCGCCGTCGACGTGCAACAGAACATGCGGCGCGATCAGAATTCCCGCGACGGCACCGAGTACGACACCGAGAAATGCCAACGCCGACGCCACTGCACCCTGTCGCCATCCCGACATCGCTGCCAGCAACGCCACCGCGAGAACGACGAGGTCTACCCAGCCGGACCCGCTCACTGATCGAGCCCCGCCCCTACAGCTGCCAAGCTGGCCTCCAGATCACGAATGTCGCCGGTGTCCCACTCGGTCTCCCAGCCGGACACTGCGAGCAGGCCCGCCAGAATACCGCCTGTGAATCCCCACACCAGCATTCCGTCGACGGCGAAGGCCGGACCCTGATAGCCCGCCGGGTGCCGGACCTGGAAACGGTTGTCTGGATCCAGTAGTGCTCGGATCGGCACCCGAACGACTCGGGCGGACTCGCCGGTGTCGACAACTCGGACGTCGCTGGGCCTTCGCCAGTACGCAAGGACTGGGACTACGTCGAATCTCGACGGCGGCACATAGATGCCCGGCATCGTCGCGAGCGGTTGCACACCTGCAGGATCCAAACCGGTCTCTTCCTCGGCTTCACGCAGAGCTGTTGCGACCGGAGATACGTCCCCGGGGTCCGTGGCGCCACCGGGGAACGCGATCTGTCCGCTGTGCTGGCGCAGCGTCGACGCTCGCTGGGTCAGCAGCACATCGGCGTCGGCGGGAAGTCCGCCTCGCGCGGTGTGGTCCGGCTCGGGCGAGCCACCGAACAGTACGAGGACCGATGCCGGACGCGTCGACTCACCGGCGGCGGCAGTGCGCTGCAGTACCGGGTTGATGCCTGTCGTATCCAGCAAGCCTCGTTCACCGCCGACCGCCTCGACGACACTGCGAAGCCAGGACGGGGCGCTCATCGTGCGAGTCCGAGATCGTTCTCGACTGCATCTGCTATCTCTTCGACACTTCGAAACGGTTGCGGCAGCACCTTGGCGACATTGCCATCCGCGTCGATCAGAATCGATACCGGGAGGACGGGCGGCGCGCCGACGGCGGCTGCTATGCGGCCGGCTTCGTCCTGGACACCGGGCAGCGATACACCGTAGTCGGCGAGCTTGGCGAGGCCGTTGCCTTCGTTGCGGTCCTGGTGAACGGTGAGGACGGTCAGTCGGTCGGCCACAGTATCTGCGTACTGCTGAAGATAAGGGAGTTCCTCCGCGCACGGTCCACACCAGTACGCCCACAGATTGATCAAGGCGGGCTTACCTGCCAGTGCCTGGCCTACGTCGATACTGCTGCCGTCGCCGACACACCCGAGCACGATCCCCGTCAACGGGCCTGTCGGTGCGGGAGCTCCTGGATCTGGAGTAGGGCACGGCTCCAGCTGCGCCCGCTCCCGCAACGAGGCGAGCCCCTCGGTGGAATCGACAGAACCGCCCGGGGAGCCCGCGGTAGGCCCTTGGCCAGTCGCGAGGCCACCGACCGGCGGTTGCAGACCGGGGTTCGTATCGCGCGGCCACAGGGCATAGATCATCCCGACGACGACGATCAGTGCTACCAGTGACCAGCGCAGTGCGGACTTGTTCACGGTGTGATTCCGGCGAGCGCGAGGAGATGTTCGGTCTCCGGCCCCTTGACCAGAGCGGCCGCCTGCGTCTTGTCCACCGGACCGATTCCGTAGGACGGGCAGTCCTTGGCCAGAATGCACACCCCGCACGCAGGCTTCCGGGCGTGACATACGCGGCGTCCATGAAAGATCACGCGGTGTGAGAGCAGTGTCCATTCCTTGCGCTCGATGAGTTCGCCGACGGCATGCTCGATCTTGACCGGGTCTTCCAAGTCGGTCCATTGCCAGCGTCGAACGAGTCGAGCGAAGTGGGTATCGACGGTGATGCCGGGAACGTCGAATGCATTTCCTAGGACCACATTGGCGGTCTTACGGCCGATGCCGGGCAGCGTCACCAGGTCCTTCAGGTTGGCTGGAACTTCCCCGTCGAACCGCTCGAGAAGAGCCGCTCCGAGACCGATCAGTGAGTTCGTCTTGTTGCGGTAGAAACCGGTTGTGCGGATGTACTCCTCCAGTTCCGTTCTGTCCGCTTCGGCGTAGTCCCGCGCAGTGCGATATCTCACGAATAAAGCAGGCGTGACGAGATTGACGCGCTTGTCGGTGCACTGGGCCGACAAGATCGTAGCGACGGCCAGTTCGAGGGAGGTGGTGAAGTCGAGTTCGCAGTAGACATGCGGGAACGCCCTCCCCAGCTCCCGATTCATGCGGCGGGCGCGTCTGACGAGCCCAAGTCTTGTCTCTTCGCGTTTACGCACGTCGAAGGCCTTCGAGGCTGTCGAATCCACTCCACAACTGTACGGACAAGAATCGGCATCTTATCCGCACTGTGTTCTTATCGAGACTTTTTCGGTGTTAACTTCCCCGTATGCAAGGACTCGCCGTGGTGCTTTTTCCAGTACTCCTGATGCTCTTCTCGCTCGCTATGGAGCGAGTCGAAGGCAAACTGAGCAAGCTGGCGGTTCGTGAGCACGACGTCGAGGAGTTTCTCGATCAGGCCAGTAGTTCCGAGGTGGCAACGCTCGCCAACGACGGCTTCCCCAACGCTCTCGCGAAGCTCAACAACCGCAAGAGCCGCCCCCATGTTGCGAAGGACTCCGAGGCACTGCTGGACCAGCGCGCCAGTTGAGCGGTCCGTAACGCCCGACATGCCCGTTTCGAGATGAAGATCCGGTGAACTACCCCGGGTCCGTAGATTCTCCTCGACGGTTCCGTGGCGCCGATCACTCGATATCGGACTCGGCGAAGTAGACTTCACCGAGATTCTTGTCATGTTCGATTATTGGTGTGGCGTTGCCGGCCTTCGGGTAGGCAACCCGCGCCGTTTGAAACGCTTGTCGATCCGGGAAACTGAATCGACGACATCCCAAAAGGAGCGCAAGTGGACGACGTCCTGGCACGGGCCGGCATCTTCCAAGGAGTCGAGCCCTCTGCGGTAGCAGCGCTGACCAAGCAGCTGCAGCCGGTCGATTTCCCCCGAGGACATGTGGTCTTCAACGAGGGTGAGCCGGGTGATCGGCTGTACATCATCGTTTCCGGCAAGATCAAGCTCGGCCGCCGCTCCCCCGACGGTCGCGAAAACCTGCTGACCATCATGGGTCCGTCGGACATGTTCGGTGAGCTCTCGATCTTCGACCCGGGCCCACGTACGTCCACGGCAACCACGGTCACCGAAGTTCGTGCCGTCAGCATGGACCGCGACGCCCTGAAAGCGTGGATCGATCAGCGTCCGGAGATTGCCGAGCAGCTTCTTCGCGTGCTGGCCCGCCGACTCCGCCGCACCAACAACAACCTCGCGGACCTCATCTTCACCGATGTGCCCGGACGCGTCGCCAAAGCACTGCTGCAGCTCGCTCAGCGATTCGGAACCCAGGAAGCCGGGTCACTCCGCGTCACCCACGACCTGACGCAGGAAGAGATCGCCCAGCTCGTCGGCGCCTCACGTGAGACCGTCAACAAGGCACTGGCCGATTTCGCGCACCGCGGATGGCTGCGCCTCGAAGGCAAGAGCGTGCTGATCTCGGACTCCGAGCGCCTCGCTCGCCGGGCACGCTAGAAATTCAGAGCTAGTTCTCGCGTAGGTACGCCAGCTGTGTTTTGACCGACATGCGGGCGGCAGGCCACAGCTTTTTGTCCACGTCCGAGTAGACGTGCTTGACCACCTGCATCGGCTTCGCATCGGCACCAAGTTCGTGCAGTGCTGCACGAACTTGGGCCAGCCGATCGAGTCGGTGCTTTCGGTAGAACCGCACTACCTCGGGGAAGTCGGCGATCTCGGCGCCGTGCCCTGGCAGCGCGACCTTGCCCTCGCCTATTTCTTCGAGGCGGTCGAGCGAGTCCAGGTAGTCGGCGAGGGTGCCGTCTTTCGGATCCAGCACCGTAGTTCCGCGTCCCAGAATGGTGTCACCGGTCAGGACGGCGTCATCGAGGACGAAGCACAACGAATCGGCTGTGTGCCCCGGCGTCGCCAGTACCGAGATGGACAGGCCGGCCGCGACGATCACCTCTCCGTCGGTCAACGGTGAGGTGTCGCCATGGACGTACTTGGACTCGAAGGCTCGGATCGGCGCGCCACTCTTGCGGTGAAACCTCTTCAGCCCTGCGGTGTGGTCCCGATGCCGATGCGTGACAAGCGCGAGAACCACGTTGCCCACCCCGGCAACCGCGTCGAGATGCTCGGAGTCCTTCGGACCGGGGTCGACGACGACGCAGTCCTGGCTGCCAGGGGCGCGGAGGATCCACGTATTGGTGCCATCGAGCGTCATCTTGCCCGGATTGTCGGCGAGTAACACAGCAGCTGTGTCGGTCACCTGTCGTAGCTTTCCGTAGGCAGGGTGAGCAAGGGTCATAGACGTACCTTAGGACGAAGAGAGAAATGGCACGAGGATCTTTACCTCGCGGCGCTCAGGCCTCGGGGGTGAGTTCCACGATGAGCTCGACCTCGACTGCTGCACCCAAAGGCAATTCGGCTACACCGACCGCGGAGCGCGCATGCACGCCTGCATCTCCGAATATTTCACCGAGCAGATTCGACGCCCCGTTCATCACCGGAGGTTGACCGGTGAAACCGGTAGCCGACGCAACGAAGCCGACAACTTTGACTATGCGCTCGATGCGATCGATCCCGACGAGCGAGTGGATCGCGGCCAGCGCGTTGAGTGCGCACGTCCGCGCTGCTGCTGCGGCTTCCTCCGGAGAGACCTCCGCACCGACCTTGCCGGTGCAGGTCAACTTGCCGTCGACCATCGGCAACTGGCCGGAGGTGTAGACGTACATTCCCGTCCGAACCGCCGGCGTGTATGCCGCCAACGGCGGGACGACGGCGGGCAGTTCGATGCCCAGTTCGGCCAGTCGCGCGGACCAGTCGGCCATACCGTCAGGCCTTCGGGCGCTTGAAGTAGGCCACGAGCGAGTCCCCGCCATTGGGGCCCGACATGATGGTCACGAGCTCCCAGCCCTCGGAACCGTAGTTGTCCAGAATCTGCTTCGTGGCGTGAATCAGAACCGGTGCGGTGAAGTACTCCCAGATAATCTTTTCGCTCATACCGACAAGCCTAGTCGGCATCGAGGATGCACCGGCGTCCCATCCGTCCTGGATCACGGACCAGATCAAGACCGGAGATGGTGAGCTCGTGCCGTGTTCCCGGGAGGCAATGGGCGATTCGTCTATATGGTCGTGATGTGGGTACCTCTAGTTTGTCAGTTTGGCCGGACAAGGCCGCAGCCGCTCGCTTGCATTTCGTGTCCGGCAAAGGCGGAACCGGTAAGTCGACGGTGGCCGCCGCTCTCGCACTTTCGCTCGCAGCGGGCGGTCGACGCGTACTGCTGGTGGAGGTCGAGGGCAGGCAGGGCATCGCGCAACTCTTCGACGTGCCGCCGCTGCCGCCCGTCGAGACCCGCGTGGCTTCGGCAGAGGGTGGCGGTGAGGTCTTCGCGCTCGCTATCGACATCGAAACTGCATTTCTCGAATACCTCGATATGTTCTACAACCTCGGCTTCGCCGGCCGAGCGATGCGCAAGATCGGTGCCATAGAGTTCGCGACGACCATCGCACCCGGCCTACGTGACGTTCTCCTCACCGGCAAGGTGAAGGAGTGCGTCGTCAGAACGGACAGGGCCGGAAACCGCGCGTACGACGAGGTCGTCGTCGACTCACCGCCGACCGGGCGCATCGGCAATTTTCTCGACGTGACCAAGGCGATGGCGGATTTGGCCAAGGGTGGGCCGGTCCGTTCGCAGAGCGAAGGTGTTGTCCGCCTGCTGCATTCGTCAGAGACCGTCGTCCATCTCGTGACACTGCTCGAGGCTCTTCCGGTGCAGGAAACTGCCGACGCAGTCCGGGAACTCGAGGCCGCAGATCTGAGACTGGGAACCGTCATCGTCAACCGTACGGAGCCGACCTTTCTTCCTTCGGACGCACTCGCGGACGCAGCCGAGGGCGTCATCGACGCCGAGCTGATCCAGCAGGGACTCAAACGGGCTGCAATAGCATTGTCCGACAGTGACTTTGCCGGTCTTCTCACGGAAACGATCGAACATGCTTCGACACTTGCTGCGCAGGTGGAGAGCGGAAGCCAACTCGACGAGCTGGACACGGCGCGAATGCATCTGCCGATGCTCGGCGGGGGAATCGACCTCGGCGGACTGTACGAACTAGCAGCCAAGCTCACAGAACAGGGTGTCAAATGAGTTCTTCCGCAACGGATGTCCTCGACGTCTCCAGAATTCTCCTCGAGGACTCCTCACGCATCGTGGTGGTGTGTGGCGCCGGCGGTGTGGGCAAGACGACCACGGCAGCAGCGATGGCCCTTCGCGCGGCCGAGCAGGGCAGGAAGGTCGTGGTACTCACCATCGATCCAGCCAAAAGACTCGCACAGGCTCTCGGTGTCGGCGAACTGGACAACACCCCGCAGCCGGTGAAACTCGCGGCGGGCGCCACGGGCGAACTGCACGCGATGATGCTGAATATGCGTCGAACGTTCGACGAGATGGTCATCGAGCACTCGACTCCGGAAAAAGCGGAACAAGTGTTGGCCAACCCCTTCTATCAAACTGTCGCATCCTCGTTCTCCGGCACGCAGGAGTACATGGCGATGGAGAAACTGGGGCAGCTCGCGGCCGATTCCACATGGGATCTCATCGTCGTCGACACTCCGCCGTCACGTAACGCTCTCGACTTCCTCGACGCCCCACAGCGCCTCGGATCATTCTTGGACGGTCGATTCATCCGCCTACTGATGGCACCCGGTCGAGGTTTGACGAGGATCGTCACCAGTGCGATGGGTTTGGCGTTGAGAGGAGTCTCGACAGTCATCGGGAGCCAGATGCTCAACGATGCGTCGGCATTCGTTCAATCACTGGATTCGATGTTCGGCGGGTTCAGGGAACGCGCGACTCTCACTTACCAACTATTGCGGGAGAGCGGGACGAGCTTCGTCGTCGTCGCCGTGGCCGAGCCCGACGCGTTGCGTGAGGCTGCGTTCTTCGTGGATCGCCTCAGTAGCGAGGGCATGCCGTTGGCGGGGCTGATCCTCAACCGAACCCATCCGACCCTGTCGGCGTTGCCTGCCGACCATGCCGCCACGGCCGCTGATCAGCTGGACGAAGACGACGATGCCTCGGCCGTTCTGACCGCTGCAGTGCTACGGATCCACGCGGCTCGCGCGGTGACTGCCACGCGCGAGCTTCGTCTGCTGCGCCGCTTCACAGCGGCTCATCCCCGGGTCCCTATCGTCGGGGTCCCGTCACTGCCCTTCGAAGTCTCGGACTTACATGCCCTACGCGCTGTGGCCGACCAACTCACCGGCACCGCATAGCGCAGAACACGACGTCAGCCGCTTCAGATGGCTGCTTGTGTCTGTCGTTGACTTTCGAAGAACTCGGACCACGAGTCGACCTCGGGATGCTGCTTGAGCAGCGCGCGTCGTTGACGCTCCGTCATTCCACCCCACACCCCGAACTCGACGCGGTTGTCCAGCGCATCCGCGCC
The DNA here is from genome assembly GCF_040547235.1 of Rhodococcus sp. UYP9. Classification (NCBI taxonomy): domain Bacteria; kingdom Bacillati; phylum Actinomycetota; class Actinomycetes; order Mycobacteriales; family Nocardiaceae; genus Rhodococcus; species Rhodococcus sp. UYP9. Next base: position 213,703 of record NZ_JBEPPH010000002.1, on the reverse strand, counting down.
GCACTGCATCAATACCGGGCAGTGCCTGCAGATCGTTGCGGCCTTGCGCTGCGCTGCACCCCTCACGAAGAGCTGGTCCGGGTCCATGCCCGAGCACCTTGCCTGCGCCACCCACGCAATACGCGCTTCGGCTTCTTCCACATCGAGCCGCGTCGGCGCTGCTGTCATGTTCATGTGCGGATCCCCTTTGCAGTTCGAACATCCTTGCTGGACGTTCCACAAGCTCTTTCGACCTCGAACTTCACCTCGAAGCACATCGACCTAAGAGCTGCCCCACATTCATATACAAGTGTTATGTGAATCACACCGTGCTCATAATTTAGGTAAAACCAGCCGTGAACGCAAGACGGACAGGGCAACTTTCTGGTACGGCCGTCTCTACCTGCGGCTGAGCAAATTCTCGAGGTACCTCGGCAGGGATCGAAGCTCGAGAAGGGACGCAAGTCGCGCGCGCAGATCCGTGTCCACTGGGAGAGACGCCGTCGTCCACGTACGCTGTGCCTGTGTCAGTTGGAAAAACCGTGGCGAAGCTCGCCGGATGTTCAGCCCTTGCGGGTGCGTTGTTGGCCGGCGTCATGTTTCCGCTGGCAGGCGGGTTCGGATACGCATCCAACCGCGCGGCCGATACCGTCGACAATGTTTCGGCCGAATTAGTCGAGGGATCCGTCCCTGCGGTCTCGACGATGGTCGACAGTGCAGGCAACCCCATTGCGTGGTTGTACGAGCAGCGAAGATTCGAAGTGCCGAGCGAGAAGATCTCGAACGAGATGAAGCTCGCCATCGTCTCGATCGAGGACAAGCGGTTCGCCGAACACAAGGGCGTCGACTGGCAGGGCACGCTCCGCGCGTTTCTGACCAACACCACCAGCGGTCAGGTCGAGCAGGGTGCGTCGACACTGGATCAGCAGTACGTCAAGAACTATCACCTGCTCGTCGTTGCCAAGACCGACGCCGAGCGTCGGGCAGCTATCGAGACGACGCCTGCCCGCAAGATCCGCGAGATCCGGATGGCGCTCACCCTCGACAAAGAGCTGACCAAGGACGAGATCCTCACCCGCTATCTGAACCTCGTCCCGTTCGGTAACTCGTCGTTCGGGATTCAGGACGCCGCACAGACATATTTCGGCATCGACGCCAGCAAGCTCGACGCCAAGCAGTCGGCCATGCTCGCGGGCATGGTGCAGTCGAGTTCGGCACTCAATCCGTATACCAACGAGCAAGGCGTCCTCGAGCGGCGCAACACCGTCCTGGACACGATGATCCAGAACATCCCCGAACGCGCCACGGAATTCCAGGCAGCGAGGGCCGAGCCGCTCGGTGTACTCCCCGAACCGCAAATCCTGCCCCGCGGGTGCATTGCTGCCGGCGACCGCGGGTTCTTCTGCGACTACGCGCTCCAATACCTAGCCAATGCAGGTATCAGCCGAGAGCAGATCGACCAGGGTGGATATCTGATCAAGACCACCCTCGATCCCGCCGTCCAGAACTCGACCAAAGCCTCGCTGGTAGCCAATACCAGACCGACACTCGACGGCGTCGCGACCGTCATGAACGTCATCGCACCCGGCCAGGATGCCCATCGCGTCCTGGCAATGGGCAGCAGCCGTACGTACGGTCTCGATTCCGGCGCGGACGAGACGGTGCAGCCGCAGCCGTACTCGCTCGTCGGACACGGCGCAGGATCCATTTTCAAGGTGTTCACCACGGCCGCCGCGATGGAGCGCGGCCTCGGTACCAGCGCAACCTTGCAGGTCCCCAGACGGGCCGAGGTCCGAGGCATGGGCGACGGCGGCGCAAAGGGTTGCCCTGCCAACACGTATTGCGTGGAGAACGTCGGCGACTACCCCGCGTCGCTCTCGGTTCCCGATGCACTGGCGAAATCTCCGAACACGGCGTTCGTGAAGTTGATCGAGTCCGTCGGAGTGACGCCGACGGTGGACATGGCTGTGCGCCTCGGCCTTCGGTCCTACGCTGCACCGAACACTTCCGGTTTCGACGAGCGGAGTATGGCCGACTTCCAGAAGGACCAGAATCTCGGCTCTTTCACGCTCGGGCCCACCTGGGTCAATCCGCTCGAGTTGTCGAATGTGGCAGCTACCCTCGCGTCTTCGGGCAAGTGGTGCCCGCCGACACCGATCGATTCGGTGTTCGACCGTAAGGGCAAGCAAGTACCGGTGACGCAGCAGGCATGCGAGCAGGTTGTCGAGCCTGGCTTGGCCAACACCTTGTCCAATGCGATGAGCAAGGACGACCAGCCCGGTGGCACGTCCGCATCCGCTGCAGGATCGGTTGGTTGGAACTTGCCGATGTCCGGCAAGACGGGCACGACCGAGTCGCACATGTCCTCGGGGTTCCTCGGCTACACCAATAATTACGCCGCCGCGGTGTACACCTACGGAGACTCCCCGAGCCCCGGCGAAATCTGCTCGTTCCCGTTGCGCCCGTGTGGCGACGGCAACTTGTACGGCGGCAACGAGCCGGCTCGTACCTGGTACGAGGCCGTCAATCCAGTCGCCAACAACTTCGGTCCGGTCTCGCTGCCTGCCGTCGATCAGAAATACGTTCGTGGATCCGCCAATGGTCAGGTTCCTGACGTGACCGGCTCCACCCAGTCGTCCGCGACCGCGACCCTGCAGGCGGCAGGTTTTCAGGTCACCGTGGTGAGCACGTCCGACGCTGCAGCACGAGGAACGGTCACCGGAATGTCCCCCTCGGGGTCGGCTATCCCCGGTGCGATGATCACGATCTACGTGAGCGATGGATCCGTTCGACAGGCACCACCGGCTCCGTCGCTTCCAGCACTACCGGAGCTTCCCAACATCCAGATTCCGGCAATACCGCCCAACCTTCCGATTCCGGCCATCCCCGGCGTCACGGTGCCGCGCTAGGACGCAATCGATCCGCACGAGGTACACCTACGCGGTGGGTGGACCTCGTGCGGATTGCCGGAGTTCGAACTTACAAGCGGTCCTTGACAGCCTTGGAGATCCGAGTGCCGTCGGCCTTGCCCTTGGCGAGTTCGGTCGCGACCTTCATGACCTGACCCATCTGCCGAATCCCGGGACGCTCACCCAATTGCTCGGCAACCTGGGCAAGTGCGGTATCCGCGATATCGGCCAGTTCGGCGTCGGTCAATGGCGTCGGCAGGTATTCGTCGATGATCTGTGCCTCGGCATGTTCGGTAGCCGCTAACTCACCTCGGCCGTTCTGGGTGTAGATCTCTGCGGACTCACCGCGCTTCTTCGACTCCTTGGCAAGAATCTTGATTACCTGGTCGTCGGTGAGATCGTGGGCTTGTTTGCCGGATACTTCCTCTGTTTGGATCGCGGCGAGGAGCATGCGGATGGTCGCGGTTCGAAGCTTGTCTCTGGCCTTCATGGAGGTGGTCAGGTCGGTTCGCAGCTGGGACTTCAGTTCGGACATGTATCAGAACGCTACGCGGGCAGTGCCCTGGCCCGCACGTCGATTGCACCACCTGACGTATCGTGGAAGACGTGTCCGTGAAAATCACTACATCGGCCCGACTCCTCGCAGCAGCAGAACGTACTCGCGCCGCTGCCTCGGAGGCCCCCATCAGAAGCGCAGCGATTGCGACGGCGGGCGCGGCGGCACTGGGTATCGGATATGCGACCCTCATCGAACGTAATGCGTTCACTTTGCGGGAAACGTCGATGGCGGTCCTGGAACCTGGTTCGTCTTCGCTTCGGGTGTTGCACATCAGCGATCTACACATGATGCCCGGCCAGCGTTCGAAGCAGAATTGGCTCCGCGAACTCGACAGCCTGGAACCGGACCTGGTGGTCAATACCGGTGACAACCTGTCGCATCCACGCTCGGTTCCTGCCGTCGTTCAAGCTCTCGGTCCCTTGCTGTCTCGGCCGGGACTGTTCGTCTTCGGCAGCAACGACTACTTTGCGCCGAAGCCGAAGAATCCACTCCTGTACTTCAAGAAAGATCGCAAGAAGGTACTCGGCGAAGCACTGCCGTGGCGTGATCTGCGGGCGGCCTTCTCCGAACGCGGTTGGCACGACGTGACGCATGTGCGCCGAGAACTCGAAGTTGCGGGCGTACGTATCGCCTCGGCCGGTGTCGACGATCCTCATCTCGAGCGAGACAGGTACGACACCATCGCCGGCCAGCCGAATCCCCTCGCAGACCTTCGGTTGGGAATCACGCACTCCCCCGAGCCACGCGTGCTGGATCGTTTCGCCGACGACGGATACGACTTGATCCTTGCCGGACACACTCACGGCGGTCAGGTCTGCCTGCCGTTCTACGGTGCTCTCGTCACCAACTGCGAGCTCGATCGCTCTCGCGTGAAGGGTCCGTCGAAGTGGGGCGCACATACCCAGCTGCATGTCTCGGCGGGCGTCGGCACGTCTCCCTATGCGCCGGCCCGGTTCTGCTGCCGGCCCGAAGCGACACTGTTGACGCTGACCCCGGCCCCGCGTCAGGGTCCTCGCGAAGGATCGGACGAGGGCGTTTCGCGTTCTGAGGCAGTCGTAAGCTAGACTCTCCGAGGCGGTACACGGGGTGTGGCGCAGCTTGGTAGCGCGCTTCGTTCGGGACGAAGAGGTCGTGGGTTCGAATCCCGCCACCCCGACAAAGTATCGATGAATTGCAAAAGTCCTGGCCTTTCCACAAGGCCAGGACTTTTGCGTTCTCGACTCAGTTCGCAGCGGCGCGCAACTTCTCCAACAGCGGACCTGCGGCCTCTTCGAGGAATCGTTCCTGGGTTTCGTCGCCTACCTGCACGAGTGCGATGTCGGTGAAACCAGCCTCCCAGTACGGCTTGACGGACTCGACGATCGCATCGAGGTCCGGTCCACAAGGAATTGTTTCGGCTACATCTTCCTTGCGGACGAATTGCGTCGCTCCAGCGAACCCGGCCGTCGTCGGGAGGTCCGCGTTGACGGCCCAGCCGCCTGCGAACCAACGAAAGCGGTCGTGCGCGCGGTCGATTGCAGCGTTCTTGTCCGGATCCCAAGAGATCGGGATTTGACCGATGGTGCGCGAGCGCCCGGAGTGCTTCTCCGTCCATTGCTTCACCAGGTCGCCATTGGGTTCGACGGCGATCAAATGGTCACCGTACGGAGCGAATCTCTCGATGGACTTTTCTCCCGAAACCGCGATTCCGATCGGGATGCCGTCGTCGGGCATATCCCAAATCTTGGCGGAATCGACGCGAAAGTGCTTGCCCTCGTAGGTGATCAGCTCGCCTGTATGAAGTTGCGCGATGATCTCCAACGCTTCGACGAACATGTCCTGACGTTTGTCGATCGATGGCCATCCCTCACCGACGACGTGCTCGTTGAGGTTCTCCCCGCTGCCGAGTCCGAGCGTGAACCTGCCGTCGGCGAGTATCTGCATGGTCGCGGCTTTCTGCGCGACGACGGCAGGGTGGTAACGAATGATCGGGCACGTCACGTAGGTCATGAGCTCGACGCGCTCGGTCGCGTGCGCGACGGCGCCGAGTGTGGTCCAGACATAAGGCGCGTGCCCCATGGAGGACAGCCAGGGTGAATAGTGGTCGCTGGCAACCTCGAAGTCGAAACCGACTTTCTCGGCGCCGACCGCATACTTCACGAGTTCTTTGGGGCCGCTCTGCTCGGTCATCAATGTGTAGCCGAAGTTGGTCATCGGTTTCTCCTAGATGGTTGCGACGGAGCCGGCGTCGACTCGGTAGTTGGATCCATTGACGAAGCTGGCGCGATCGGAGCACAGGAAGGTGATGACCGACGCGACCTCTTCGGGTTCGCCTCGCCGACCGAGTTCCATGTACGGACGCTCTTCCTGGAGGAAGCTCTCGATGGCGCCTTCACGATCGGTGCCTTTTTCCTGGGCACGTTTGTCCATCATCGCGTCGGTCATAGGCGTGTGGATGAAGGCAGGTGAGACGGCATTGACGAGTAGGCCCTCGGATGCGTAGCTACGCGAGAGCCCCTTGGCCAACGCGAGAACACCGGCTTTCGCTGAGCAGTAGGGCAATTCGTCGTCGTAGGGTTGCACTGCGTCCTCGGAGGTAAGCAGGACGATCCGTCCCCAGCCGCCTCGTCGGAGCGCGGGCAGGAATGTTTTCGAGTGTGCGCTGCAAGCTCTTGCACACTCGCGGTATCAGTGACATCTGCGGCGAAGGCATGCAGTTGCCCCGGTTCGGCCACGAGTTCGGATGCGGATTTGTCCAAGGCGTCCTGGTCCTTGTCGCTGATCATGACCTTGACACCCTCCGCTAGCAACATCTGTGCGGTCTGCCAACCGATTCCGGAGTCCGCACCCGTCACGAGCGCGATTCGGCCGTCTATTCCCAGTTCCATAGCGCCTGTCTCCTATCGGTTCGTGGTGGCATCGTGCGAGCGTGCGATGGTCAGTGCCGCGTTCACGAGCGCCAGATGACTCAATCCCTGCGGGAAGTTACCCAGAAAGGAGCCATCCGATGCATCGATCATTTCGCTGTACAGACCGACGTCGTTGGACATGGAAACCAGCTCGTCCATCAGGTCCATCGCTTCGTCGTCTCGCCCGACGCAGGACAGGGCGGAGACTCGCCAGAAGGCGCAGGCAACGAACGTCGCTTCTTCTGCTTCGACACCGGTGTAGCGGTAGAGCAGTGGTCCGGCGCCGAGTTCGGCACCAAGCGCATCGATGGTCGAGGACATACGTTCTCCGCGATCGAAATCCATCTCCGCCGCCAGCAGTACCGAAGCATCCAGCCCGTCCGCGCCTGGATAGGCAATGTAGGACTGCCGCTCGTCCGACCAACAGTTCTCTTCGATGTACGCCCTGATTCGCTCTCGTTCGGCTCTCCACCTGTCGGGGATGCCGGGGATCTGGCCGTTCTCGGCAAGGTAGACAGCACAGTCGAGTGCCTGCCAGCATCCGAGCTTCGAACTCGTGAAATGCTGCTCCTCCTCGAGTTCCCAGATTCCCGCATCTCGTCGCTGCCAGGAGTCGCACGTCTGGTCTGCGATCGTTGCCAGGAGTCGACCAGTGGAGGCATCGAGCACATTGCCCGCGTCGACGTACAACCGAATGATCGAGAAGAGATCTCCGAAGATGCTCAGCTGCAGTTGGTCTGCGGCCCGATTGCCGTTCACGACGGGCCCGATCCCACGCCAACCCGGCACGTCGGGTTGTTCGGTCCCGCCAGGCAATTCACCACCGAGGGTGTAGAAGACATTGACCAGAGGATCGTTGGCCCGGATGACTTCCAGTAGCCACGCAACGGCTGCGTGCACTTCTTCGCGCAGCCCGAACCGAATCAAGGCTCTGAGTGTGTATGCGGTGTCGCGGACCCACGCGTAGCGGTAATCCCAGTTCTTACCTCCCGCAGGATTCTCCGGCAGCGACGTCGTCGCTGCGGCGGCAATGGCCCCGGAGGGGCTGTGAAGCAACAACTTCAGCGCGAGTGCACTTCGAGCCACGTGTGCCGCCCACGGGCCGTCGTACTGGAATTCGTCGGTCCACGCACGCCAATTCGCGATGGTTCTGTCGACGCCTTGGTCGACCTCCCGAGGGTCCGGGATGTGCAGTGGTTCGTTTTCGGTGCCGGCCAGGCCTACGAGGTGCCGCGATCCAGCACTGGTGGTGAAGACACCGTGGATGTTCTGTTCTTCGACCGTCAAGTCGTCGGCCTCGAGGGTTCGCACGGCCAAGGTCACTCCGTCGACACGCAGGACGGTCCCGTGCGAAGTGTCGTAGGCCCACGGCGATGCTTTGCCCAGCATCGTTCCCGGCGCAACCCGCCACACCATATCGACTTCACCTTCGAGACCGTCTGTTCGACGGGCCAGTTCCAGCCACGGCAATCGGCCCGCCACTCCGGTGTTGAGTGAATCGGTGACTCGCACCGAACCGGTGGCGGTTCGGTAGGTGGAGGTCAAAACGTTGGTGCCTTCGACGAATTCACGTTCGACCGTGAACGGTCCGGCCGGTGACAGTTCGAATCTTCCGCCATTCTTGGCGTCGAGAAGTGCCGCAAACGTCGGCGGCGAGTCGAGATTGGGGATGGGCAGCCAATCGATCCGGCCGTCCGTTGCGATCAGGGCTACCGTTCGTCCGTCGCCGATGGCGGCATAGTTCTCGATTGCGATGTACCCGTGCTCACGACTCATACTTCGGTCAACCTTGCGATCGCACTGGACTCGAGCCGGCCGAGCAAATCGGCGGGATCCTCGTACACCTCTTCCGCACCGGCAGAGCGTAGTTCGGCATCGGGAACGCCCCCACACCGAACACCGACGCAGACCACCCCGGCCGTGCTGGAGGCTTTCATGTCCCACACACTGTCACCGACCATGACCGCGCTGCCCGCCGATACGTGGGCGCGGGCGAGTGCAACCTCCACGATCTCCGGACTCGGCTTCGCCACCTCGGCGTCCTCTGCGGACGTCACGACCGCAACGATGTCCTCGACGTCGAGCAGATCGCGTAGCAGAGCAAGCTCGGATTCGGGTGCCGACGTCGCCAACACGACGATCGATCCGCGGTCTTCGAGCCGTTTCAGCAGGTCCCTCGCACCGGGGAGAATCTGCAGGCGATGACTTGCCTGTCGGTAGTACTCGCTGTGAAGGCTCTTCGCCTCACGTGCGATGTCGCTGTCAGCAGATCCGACCAGCGACTCCAGCAGTTTGCCACCGTCCATTCCGATGCAGCGATGGATGCGCCAGGCCGGCACGGCAACGCCTGCCTCGAAGAATGCTCTGGACCAGGCATCGACATGGATATAGTTCGAGTCGACGAGCGTGCCGTCGATATCGAACAGCACCGCAGTTGAACCTTGGCCACTCGAGGGTTCGCTCATTCCACCGTCGTACCCGACGCCTACGGCCACGAAACACGAAAGAGGGCCCCCGCATGCGGGGGCCCTCTTTCGTAGCGTTGGGACGATTAACCGACCTGTGCCTGCCACATCCAGTGCAGCTGCTCGAGTCGTGCGGTGATGGCGATCAGCAGATCCTGGGTGACCGGGTCGGCCGCCTCGGTATCAGCGATGCGGCCGCGTAGGCGATCGATCACAGCGGTGAGGTTGTCCACCACTGCCGCAATGACCTGCTCGTCCTTCGTCCAGCCGTCACCGATTCCTTTGGTTCCCGCTGACGCCGAAACCGTGGCGGAGCGGCCGTCCGGGCTGACCCCGATAGCGGTGGCGCGCTCGGCCGACGAATCGGTGAACTCGCGCGCTGCGGCTACGAGCTCGTCCAAAGCGAGGTGGACCGAACGGAAGTTCTTTCCGATAACGTTCCAGTGCGCCTGCTTGGCGATCAAAGACAGGTCGATCAGGTCCACGACGGTGCCCTGCAGCGCGTCGCCTGCGATCTTCTGCTGTCCGGCGTCGAGTGAACTGGTGATGGGGTTGTTCATGATGTGCCTCCTGATAAGAGTCGGAGAGAAGGAGCGGTGAGCGACTAGACCTCTGCGGCCTCGTCGCCAGGAGTGGTCGGCGACTGGCTCGTTGTGGGTTCGCTCTCGGACTGACCTGCACGGACGCCTTCTTCGACCTTCTTGCCGAGTTCTGGGTCCACGTTGGACCAGTACTGGAAGACCCGAATCAGGACATCTTCGGTCACACCGTTGAGAGCGTGCCCGACGATGTTGCCTGCGAGCCTCTCCCGCTGCGCGTCATCCATGACTTCGCGGTAGAGCGTGCCTGCCTGAACGAAATCACCGTCCTGCGGGTGCTCGATATAACCGGTGCGCACGAATCTCGGCTCGAAGTCCCACGATCCGTCGTCGCCGTAGGTCTTCGTGTCTGCCTGCGGACCGCCGTAGGAGTTCGGCGCGTACACCGGGGTGTCGGCGGAGTTGAACGAATACCGCATCGACCCGTCTTTGGAGTACGAATTGACCGGAGCCTTCGGCGCATTGACGGGCAACTGCGCGTAGTTGGTGCCGATCCGGTAGCGGTGTGCGTCGGCGTACGAAAAGACGCGGCCCAACAACATTTTGTCCGGGCTGAAGCCAATGCCTGGAACGACGTTCGACGGCTCGAACGAGCTTTGCTCGATCTGGGCGTGAAAGTTCTCCGGGTTGCGATTGAGGGTCATCTTACCGACCTCGATCAGCGGGTAGTCCTTCTGCGACCAGACCTTGGTGAGGTCGAACGGGTTGAACTTGTAGTCTTCCGCCTCGTTGTACGGCATGATCTGCACCTTGAGCGTCCAGCTGGGGAAGTCGCCCTTCTTGATGGAGCCGAACAGATCCTGACGGTGATGATCGGGCGAGGTCCCGGCGAGTTCGTCAGCCTTGGCCTGCGTCAGAAAGTCGATGCCCTGATCGGTCTTGAAGTGGAACTTCACCCAGTTGCGCTCGCCGGCCTCGTTGATCAGCTGATAGGTGTGCGAACCGAATCCGTCCATGTGGCGGAACGACTTCGGGATGCCGCGGTCTCCCATGAGCCACGTGACCTGGTGTGCGGTCTCGGGAGAGAGTGTCCAGAAATCCCACTGCATGTTGTGGTCGCGCAATCCGGAGTCAGGCATGCGCTTCTGGCTCCGAATGAAGTCCTGAAACTTGATCGGATCCTTGACGAAGAAGATCGGGGTGTTGTTGCCTACGAGATCCCAGTTGCCCTCTTCGGTGTAGAACTTGAGCGAGAATCCGCGCGGATCGCGCCAGGTGTCGGGGCTACCCTGCTCGCCGGCCACCGTGGAGAATCGCGCCAACATCTCGGTCTTCGCACCGGGCTGAAGAACCTTGGCCTTCGTGAATTTGCTTATATCGCCGGTGATTTCGAGTTCACCGAATGCTCCCGAGCCCTTCGCGTGAACTACGCGCTCCGGGACACGCTCGCGGTTGAACTGCGCCATCTTCTCGATGAGGTAGTGGTCGTGGAGCAGAATCGGACCCTGCGTACCTGCAGTCAAGGACTGGTCGTCACTGGCTACCGGAATTCCAGCGTTACTGGTGGTCGGCTTGGTCATATGCGCAGCCTCCTACGTTGATGGGTGGTCGCCTACCGAGGGGCTGACTCGGAAGGCGTGGTTCGACGCCGCCTGCGTCGGGATGGCGTTTCGAGCGGATGCAGCCGAAGGTGCCATGTTCGAGTTCAACCGCGAATCGTGTGTCGATGCGCAGTCGGAACAGAGCCCCCAGAACACGATTTCGGCTTCCTCGACGACGAATCCATGAGACTCCGACGGGTCGAGGCATGGTGATCGGCCGACGACGCAATCGACGTCGACCACTGTTGTGCATACGCGGCAGACCAGGTGGTGGTGATTGTCGCCGGTTCTGCTTTCGTACAGCGCAGACGAACCTGCAGGCTCGATCCGTCGGAGAAGTCCGGCACCGACGCAAGCACGAAGTACGTCGTACACCGCTTGCGTGGACACCGAGCCGAGGTGGGATCGCACCACTGCTGCTACCTCATCTGCATCCGAATGCGGCTGGGCTGCAACCGCAGTCAGAACCGCCACCCGTGGCGCCGTCACTCGCAAACCCACCGAGCGCAATTGCGCGGTGGGTTCGAGTGTGGCGTCGTTCAGTGGCATGCATTCGAGTATGCCCCCTTTCTGGAATTAGTCAAGAAAAGGCAGGCTTACTACACCTGTCCACTGCTGAGCAGGGACGATACCCCCGTGGCCATCCGGCCGGAGACAATCTGCAGCCCGAAATGGGTGCCCGGAGTGATCCACTTGCCCAAGCTCGGACCCGACGCGTCGACCTGGACCCTCGCCAACCGGGCCTTACCCGTCAAACGTGCAGTCGCCAGAAGCGAACCCTCGTCCGAGGGCTGCGCGAACCCGAGCACACCCTTGATGGGGAAGCTCGGGCCGATACCTTTCGCCTTCGTGCGGACAGACCATCCGTCTCCCGACGCCCCTTCACCAGACACCGAGGCGTCGGCAAGTACGTCGCCGCCGAAGTCCGCGAGAACTTTGGGCAGATGCCAGTGTGTGCGGCCCCCGTGCACCGAAGTCTCGGAGTCGACAGCGATGAACGGAACCGATATTCGTGGCATCGGCCCCATTCCACGGCCCGGACGCTGCAAAACCGGACTGGCGAGAACCTCGCGGTACGGCCCGACCGGTGAGTTCAGGTAATCGATGACCATCACCATCGTGATCGGAATCGTCCGACCCTTCAGTAGCGCACGCCCGGCGGGCCGAGCCCGGTGCCACCAGATGGTGGCCTTCACTTCGGCGGGCCACGGCGGTGGCGGGCTCTCCGGCCACTCGGTTCTCGCCGATTCGGATTCGGTCACGCTCCACATGTCGTACCTCCGGGAGCATCGACCGATACGACGGTCAACGGCAGTCGCAGTGCGCCAGAAGCAGCGGTAGGTACTACCGGGCTTCTCGGCGACGTCGGGAGGACCTCGCGATAACCGCTTCCCAATTCTGGACGTCGGTCCGGTTCACCCCTGTTCGGCCACAACGCCATAGCGCGCTCGGCCTGGGCAGTAATCGTGAGCGACGGGTTGACACCGAGGTTGGCGCTGACGGCCGACCCGTCCACGACATGGAGACCAACGTGTCCGTAGACGCGGTGATAAGCGTCGACGACGCCCGTATCGACCGAGTCTCCGATAGCGCATCCACCGAGGAAGTGGGCAGTCATCGGGATGTTGACGATCTCGGCCATGGACCCGCCAGGGTCGCCACCGATCTTGTCCGCGAGCAGTCTGATTGCCTCGTGCCCCTGCGGGATCCACTGCGGTGGCGGGTCGCCGGCTCCGGGCCGAGAGGTAAGGCGCCTGCCGAAGACACCGGCCTTGGAGCCGAGCTCGAGCGAGTTGTCGTCGGTCTGCATTACCAGCGCGATCACCGTCCGCTCCGACCAATGACGAACGGACAGACTGCGAAACGCCGCTCCAGGATGCCGCAATGCCACACCGAGAGTCTTCAGAATACGAGGCGTTTTGCCACCGCCGTCGCTCAGAACGGTCTGCAAAAGCCCGATTGCATTGCTGCCCTTGCCATATCGAACCGGCTCGATATGCGTGTGATCATCGGGATGGAACGAGGAGGTGATCGCGACGCCTTCGGTATAGTCGACCTCACGGCCACGTGCTGTCGCAGCGAGCACTGCTTCGGAATTGGTCCGTACCAGTGAGCCGATCCTGTTCGAAAGATTCGGCAGTGCCGCAGTCTCCTTCATCGCCAGCATCAGCTTCTGGGTCCCGTAGGTACCGGCGGCGAAGACCACTTGGTCGGCCGTCAGCACAGTGACGCTTCGGCGAAGCTTGCCTCCGGTCCTGCGTGTGCAAACTTCGTATCCGCCGCCTGCCGCGGGCCGCACGGCCGTGACCGTCGTCAACGGAAGTACCTGTGCACCAGCCTTTTCTGCTAGGTACAGATAATTCTTGACAAGAGTGTTCTTGGCCCCGATCCGGCATCCCGTCATGCACGATCCGCATTCGGTACACCCGGTGCGCGTTGGTCCGACGCCACCGAAGAACGGATCCGCCGACTCCTGTCCTGGCGTTCCGAAGAAGACTCCGACCGGAGTGCTGGTGAACGTGTCACCGACTCCCATATCCTCGGCCACTTCCTTCATGACTTTGTCGGAGGGAGTGATGGTCGGGTTCGTCTCCACGCCCAACATCCGTTTGGCCTGGTCGTAGTACGGCGCGAGTTCCCGATGCCAGTCGGTGATGTGTCCCCATTGCGGATCCTCGAAGAATCGGCGCGGGGGTTGGTACAGGGTGTTGGCATAGTTGAGCGAACCGCCGCCCACGCCCGCGCCCGCCATCACGAGGACATCGGGAAGCAAATGGATTCTTTGCACGCCGTAGCAACCGATAGCGGGCGCCCACAAGTACTTTCGGAGTCGCCAACTGGTCTTCGGTAGTTCGTCGTCGGTGAAGCGTCGGCCGGATTCGAGCACTCCGACGCGGTATCCTTTCTCCACTGCACGCAAGGCCGCCACGCTACCGCCGAACCCTGATCCGATGACCAAGACGTCGTAATCGCTCATACCCGAACACCTTTCCTTGCTACCGCACTCGCATAGTCCGCAAGATCGAAGGTGCGAGTCGAGTTTCGGAAGGTGAAGGTGTACGTCGGCCACATGACCGGATTGCGGCCTTCGGCATCGAGATACCAACTCGAGCAACCGCCCGAATTCCACACCGTCCCCGCCAACGAGTCGTGAATCCACGAATTATATTGCCGCTGAGACGCTTCGGTTACCTCCACACTGGCTATCCCGCCCTCTCGCATCTTTTCGAGTGCGGAGGCGAGATAGTTCGCCTGCGACTCGAGCATGTACACGATCGAACTGTGGCCGAGGTTGGTATTGGGCCCGTACATGAGGAACAGGTTGGGGAACCCATGCACGGTGGTGCCGCGGAACGCATTGGGGCTGCCGTCCCAATGCTCGGCGAGGGTGCGCCCGTCGAGGCCGGTCAGCACGTGCGATACCGGAGGTTCCGTCGGGGTGAACCCGGTGGCGAAGATGATCGTGTCCACCGGATAGTGATTTCCCGACGCGTCGAGCACGGAATCGGCGGTGATTTCGGTCAGCCCGCTGGTCACGAGGTCGACGTCGGTCCGATCGAGAGTGGAGAGCCAATCGTTGGACAGGAGCATTCTCTTGCAGCCGATCGTGAAGTCCGGAGTCAGCGCGGCTCGCGTTCGAGGATTCTTCACTTGCCTGCGCAGATGAGCCTTGGCGACCACCGACACCGCCGGTAGCACCCAGGGGTTGTGCGCAAGCGCGGTGACGTAGAGCTCACGGTAGCTGTATATCGTTCCCCGTACTGCCTTTTGGACAGCCGGAAACTTCCGATACAGCGTGCGTTCGACTTTACTGAGCGTGCGGTCCAGCCTAGGCACTACCCAGGCGGGCGTTCGCTGAAATACCGTCAGCCGTTCGGCGCGGTCGACGATCTCGGGAACGAACTGGACAGCGGATGCACCGGTGCCGATGACCGCTATGCGGCGACCGGTCAGGTCCTGTTCGTGATCCCACGTCGCCGAGTGAAATACCGTGCCGGTGAACTTCTCCAGTCCAGGTACGTCAGGAAACTTCGGGGTCGACAGTGCCCCCGTGGCGGCAACGAGGACGTCGGCGTGCACGATGCCCTTGCTCGTCTCGACGATCCAGAGGTTCTGCGCCGCATCCCATCTCGCCGAATCGAGCGAACAGTCGGTAATGATTCTGTTGCCCAGTCCCGACTTGTCGACGACCCCGCGCAGGTAGCGGTAGATCTCCGGTTGACGCGCGAAGGTGTGCGACCACTCGGGGCTCGGCGCGAAGGAGAAGGAGTACAGCGAGGTCGGGACGTCGCATGCGCATCCCGGATACGTGTTGTCACGCCATGTACCGCCGACGTCGTGCGCCCGCTCGATGACGAGTACATCGGCGTCAGGGTCGTCCCGCAGTATGCGCGACACCGCGGCGATGCCGGCAAACCCAGCTCCCACCACAAGTACGTGTACCGATTTCGGCAACGCGGATTTTTCAGCAGCAGTGGATTCCTCGGCAAGGACTGATTCGGTACTTGTCATGACTGGATCACCTTTGCCTCCCATACCGGGAGAAGTCGGGCCCGCAGCTGGGCGTCGGCGTCGGGGGTGCGAAATATCGAAGACACCGCCAGTCCGCGAGCGAGTTCCACGCTCAGCTCGATGGATTCGGGCGACATGGTCTTGCCCATGATCTCGGCGGCACCGCCGGCAATGGCGTCGGCGACCTTGCGTTCCAACGGGACCATGGCCTCGTGCAATATCGGGTCGGTTCGCGCGGCCACCCACAGCTCGAGGGCGGCGTAGAACAGCGGTCCGGAGAATGCTTCGCTGAGCAGTTCGACGCCCCGGGTGCCATCGGAGTTGGCCTCGAGGATTTCGGCCAATCGCTTGTCCACCAGATGTCCGACGGCGGCAGTGACAAGCGATTCTTTGGTCGGGAAGTGGTGTAGTTGCGCTCCGCGGGACACGCCGGCACGCCGTGCGATCTCTTGTGTGCTGGTCTGCGCGAAACCCTTCTCTACCAGGCAGTCGATTGCCGCGTCGAGCAATTTCGTCTGAGTACCTGCAGTGCGTTGTGCCTGCGTACGCCGCTCCGGCGGTCGAGTGCTCTGGGTCACATGAGCGACTGTAGCCCCAAATCAACAAACAGTCCAGACTGATTGTAAGTTCGGTGAGATCCCGATCATCGTCGAAGGCATCAAGTGCGAATATGTCAAGCTCACCCGTTTGATAGACGGACCGACCGCGGCAATACCACCCGCGAAGCCGCCGTGACGCTCTCCTGCTGGGCTGACGCTTACGGCACCGTCGAATCCACGCACCTGCTCGCCGATGCGGATGCCCACGCTCACCGCTACGCGGGAGTTTTACGTGAGGCACAGAGAGCGCTTCGCGGACACTTCTCGTGAGTCTCGTCTAACCGTGGACAAAGTGTGAACTGGCTCATATAGTCAGCCAGTAATACCGAGCGAGCGCTCGGTCGCTTGAGGAGGAAGTATGACCCCATTCGTGGAAGGTTCTGGCGATATCCGGGTGCTCGTATTGCACGGGTGGGCGCTTGATAGTGCCGTGTAGGCCGCGGTCCGATTGGAGACGAATCTCGACAAATTCACTTACGCTTTTGTCGACTTCCCCGGCTATGGCCCGAACCGTTCCGACGCTGACTCGCCTACAGACGGCATCGATGGCATGGCGGCGGCGGCTCTAGCTGCGGCCGACGACCTTGGCTGGGACAAGTTCGCGATCCTTGGCCACTCGATGGGCGGCGCGACCGCCCTCCGAATAGCAACTGTGGCTTCGGATCGTGTGAGCTCAGTGGTCGCGCTGACTCCCGTCTCGCCTTTCGGGACCCCGTTCGACAAGGCAACGTACGAGGGATTCGCATCTGCGTACTCCGATCCAGGCCCGACGTTGGGCGGACTGGCTCCGCACCTCAGTGACGCTCAGCTTCAAAACCTGGTGGCGCGATCGCAAACGGTTCTGGACCGGGAAGTGTGGGAGGCCTACTTGGCGAACTGGAGCAACGCAAGTTTTGGCAGCGAACTCCCCGGATACCACGGCCGAGTCATATTGGCCTATGGGGAGAGCGACCCATTCGTCAGCAAGGAGTACCTGCAAGAAACCGCCGACTCGCTCCCCAACGCTTCGATGGTCGCCATTGAGCACGCCGGCCACTACCCCATGGTCGAGGCGCCGGTCCAGACCGTGCGGCTCTGGGAAGACGCATTCACCGACAAGCAGGAATGAGATCCATCATGACCAAGGTTCCGTATCGGGGCATGCCCCCCACCGTGTGGGCACCCGAGGCTCCCCAACTCATCCGCGATGCACGCATGGTGATCGTGGGCTATCAAGCCGACCGCGAAGCGCTACAGGAAATTCTTCCCCCTGGCCTTGTTCCGCACGAAAACAACACAGTTCAGATGAATATGTACGACATCGAAGCCGACCAGAGCAGCGGGTTTGGGGGGTTCTCCCTGACGTACCTGACGGTTGAAATCGACGGGCACGACAGTCTTGCAGCCGACGGCGCCATGGCGATTCCGGGCCGATACTTCGCGTATTACTGGAACAGCTCCCAGCGAGTCATCTCGTACGCGCGAGAATCCTCCGGCATCCCAGCAATGCTCGGCACACGAACCGCGGAACTGGAGGGAAGCAAGCTCACCTCCACCCTGAGCATCGAGAACAGCGCAGCCATCACGGTGTCAGCAAGCGTCACCGACACACACGTCGGCAACCTCGGCGGGCATCTGAATTACTACAGTCACCGCCAGATCCCAGAACCGTCTGGCGGGTACGCGGCGCTGAGTCAACTCATCGAGCTTCCTCTCCCGTTCACCGTCAAACTCTTCGACGCGTCGGTCGACGACATCACGTTTACGATGCCCGACGGGCATCCCGCGGCGAAGCTCGCTCCGACCACCCCGTTGAACGTCACCTCACTCCTATACGGCGACGTGACATTCACATATTCAATGGGCCGAGTCCTCCATGACTACCTAGAGGACCCTGATCCCGGAAATCTCTAGTAGAGCCTGTCGCTCCTACTGACAGCAGACCACCTTTTTGCCCGCGTGTGTCGGCTCCAGCCCGATCGAATCCCCTCCTCACTCGAACCCGGAAGGACCTCGATGACTACGAAAACTATCGATATCCCCCACCTCGGCGGATCCACCATCGGCTACAAGTTCGGACGCGAATACGATGCGTCCCTGCCAACCATGGTCATGGCCAACTCGTTCACCACGTCCGTGGAGCTGTACCGCCCTCAATTCGCCAACGCAGAGCTCAATGCGGCTATGAACCTGCTGGCCATCGAGCCCTACGGTCACGGCGCAACCCGCGCCAACTACCGTCAGTTCACCTACTGGGACAGCGCAGTCGCGAACCTGCAGGTCCTCGAAGCGCTCGGCATCAAAGAATCATTCGCGCTCGGAACCTCCCAAGGAGGATGGATCGCCACGCGAATGGCGATGCTTGCTCCTGATGTCATCCAGGGAATCGTTATCTTTGGCACCTCCATGGACTTCGAGAGCCAAGCGAGCATGGACAGAGGTTGCTGGAACGGGTCAGAATTCTGCAGCCCATCCATTGATGCACTATCGACGCCTGTCAGTGACGACTGGGTGGTAGAAGACGACTTCGTAAACGCAGTCCTCGGCGCCGGCTTGGGCGAAGTAGTCTCCGAGGAAGAACGCGATTTTTGGCTGAAAACCTACCGATCCAACTACACCGGAGACGAGGGCCGGCGCCGACTCCGGACGAGCACGGTCAATCTCCGCGATCGGGATGGCCTCGAGGCACGCCTCAACGAAGTGAAGTGCCCAGTGCTGTGGGTACAAGGCACTGCCGATCAGGTTTACTCCGTCGCCAACGCCGAGCATGGAATCTCACAGTTCACGCAATCTCCTTCAGCCGAACTCCAGATCGTCGACGGGGGACAACACTTCCTGACCGCATCACACCCCGACACCGCGAACACCGCCGTGGGTGCGTTCGTCGAACGGTGGACGTGAAGCCTGCATGCGGTCCCGCCGTCGACCCTCCAAAAGTAAAGCTGCCCTTCCAAATCCGGAGTCCGTAGCGCAGGTTGGTTGAAGGCCTGGCGAGGCGGGAGATGAAGAGGTACTGGGGCGGGTGAAGATGAGTTTTACGCCAACTATCATCCGCCTCGGGGTCTCCGCAGCGGCCATCACCCGTCGGCCCTGTCGCGGTCCGACGATCACCACCCCGCCCGCAGCTAGTGCGTTGACCAGCGGCTTGTAACTGGCAGGGGCAGGAACTCGGAAGCCGAGAGTAGCTGCCTCAGCCGCCGCGTAGTCGATAGCAACCGGGTGGGTCGTCTCGGCCTGAGCTTTCCGTATGGCATCGACGCGACTAGGCACGCAGTCGGTAACGCAGCATCATCTCGTGGTCCTCGTGGTCGAGCATGTGACAGTGCCACATGTAACCCTGCAGCTCGGTCGAGCTCGCCTGCCCACCAGCCTCGTGACCTGAATGGCCGCCTTCGTGTGCAGGTGCAGGGCCAGCGAAAGTTGCGTCAGGATCGAATCCGAGCTCGTCGGCCGTGGGGAATCGCACCAGAATTCGCGTGACGGTCCCCGGGTAAGTGTTGACGGTGTCCTTCGCGCCCGACTCCCACGCGGCCGGTGGAGACAGCGGGCCGGTCACATATCTCTCGACGTCGGGCGCCCACTTGACGCCGATATCGGGGCGAGGACGCTCGCGCATGTAAGCCGTCAGATCCACCGATGCTCGGCCGAGCGTGCGGAAGTGCACCAGATGCAGGTGAATCGGGTGAGGCTCGAGGGTGGTGTTGACGATGTTCCACTGTTCTACGACGCCCTGCGTCGGCATCTCGATATCCGGGTCGCTGTAGCGAAGGTTGTTCAGCGTCATCATCGGCGGTGCCAACGACAACCCTGCCGAAGGCTGATTGACAGTGACCGTGCGCTGAACCTGCGCAGCAGGAATAATCGGCAGCAGAGGTGGCTGGCCTTTGCCGCCGCGATACATCGTCATGACGTCACCGACATATCCTCGGCCCGACGCCACCCTGAACTGACAGAACAACGGCATCGGCACCGCCCCCAACGATGCAGCCTGGGCCGGTGGCGGCTCGTCGTTACGGAGCTCGACCAGTTCGCCGGGTGCCAGCGAGCCGAAATCGACCAGCACATCGACCCGTTCGGCCGGCGCCAGCCTAATACTGTCGGTCTGCACCGGCGCATCGAGAAGCCCGCCGTCGTTCCCGATCACCCAGAATCGCATCCTGTTGCCGAAGAACAGATTCCACACACTGTAGGAGCCGGCATTGACGACGCGAAAACGGTACAGCCCACGCGCCACTTCCATCGTCGGCCAGATCTTCCCATTGACGACGCCGACGTCCCCGGTCCCGCCACCTTCCCATTTCCCCTGGGGAACAGTGATATTGGACCTGATGCTCATGCTGCCGTCAGGATTCATGATCTTTTCCTGCAATACCAACGGCACTTCGAACTCACCGGACGGCAACCCCAGAGAATTGTCGGCGAGACCCGAATCGAATTGATCCCGAACCAGATTCATTCCGACCAGACCCGCGTAGACATTGATGCGCGTCATCGACATCGCGTGATCGTGGTACCAAAGCCCTGCGGCCTCATTGAGCCCCGGAAACCTATGAGTGAGAGATTCACCCGGGCGGACGAGCATCTCGGAGTTACCGTCGCTGTCCGGCGGAGTGATACTCCCGTGCAGATGCAGCGACGTCGGGGTCATCTGCCGGTCCTGCTCGCTCATCCCGTGCAGCGAGGTATCCACATCGGCTGCAAGCGGATTCCCCTCGGTGCGATTGGTGTAGTTCAACGTCCACGGCTGTCCCTGCACGGACTCGATGGTCGGGCCCAGATAATCGAGCTCGCCGTAACCAAACGTCGGACCGGCAGGGAGATCGGCGTGGAAAGAATGCATCGCGCTGCGCGCATCGAGCGACACCTGCGAACCCCCGACCACCGGCAGCCTCGGCAACTCGTCACGAAACGGAGCAAGCGTGGGCGAATGGAACAGCAAAGGGCTACGGCCGCCGAAGATATCGTCGGCAAAAGCCCGCCGAGCTACCGAACTCGACGGCAGCGCTGCACCCCCGGCAACAGCAGCAACCAACGCGAGACTCCGAAAGACCGACCTGCGCGAAATACCGTCCACATCCACACCCTTCGCCCGTGCCGTGTCATGCCGTGTCATGCCGCGGGCTACCCTCCCGCCCACCTGGGTCGTTCCGCGGGCTACCCTCCCGCTTTCCTGGGTCGTTCCGCGGGCTACCCTCCCGCCTATCTGGGTCGTTCCGCGGGCTACCCTCCCGCCCCACCGATGTGACCGCGCCCATACTATGTTCCTTCGTCGGCACCCGTCGATACCCCACACTCGGATCGTCCGGCACGTTCCTGCCGGTGGAGGGATTTAACAGAACATGGCATCGATTACGTTCGATCGCGCGAGCAGGCTTTTCCCCGGCTCGGATGCGCCTGCGGTGGACGCACTGGACCTGGAGATAGAGGACGGCGAGTTTCTCGTCCTCGTCGGCCCATCCGGTTGCGGCAAGTCCACCTCGCTCCGGATGCTTGCCGGTCTCGAAGAAGTGAACAGCGGACGGATCCTCATCGGAGGCAAGGACGTCACCGACGCCGAGCCCAAGGATCGCGACATCGCCATGGTGTTCCAGAACTACGCGCTCTATCCGCACATGAGCGTCGCGGAGAACATGGGCTTCGCGCTCAAGCTCGCGAAGGCGAGCAAGGAAGAGATCAACACGCGAGTGCTCGAGGCCGCGAGGCTTCTCGACCTGGAGGACTACCTCGACCGGAAGCCGAAAGCACTCTCCGGTGGTCAGCGGCAGCGAGTTGCGATGGGCCGAGCGATCGTGCGTCAACCGCAGGTATTTCTCATGGACGAACCACTGTCCAACCTCGACGCCAAGTTGCGGGTACAGACGCGTACCCAGATCGCACAACTGCAACGGCGGTTGGCCACCACCACCGTGTACGTGACGCACGATCAGGTGGAAGCGATGACGATGGGAGACCGCGTCGCAGTCTTGAAGGGTGGAGTGCTGCAGCAATGCGCTTCACCGCGTGAGCTGTACCGGACTCCGGTCAACGTGTTCGTCGCGGGTTTCATGGGTTCGCCGTCGATGAATCTGTTCACGCTGCCGATTACCTACGGCGGGGTGCAGATCGGTGATCAAGTCATTCCGGTTCAGCGCGAGGCCCTTGCGGCGTCGTCCGGGGCGGAGGTCGTGTTCGGTATCAGGCCTGAACACGTGCAGATCGCAGACTCGGGAGTGAAGCTCGAAATCGACATCGTCGAGGAACTCGGCTCGGAAGCTTTCGTGTTCGGTCGCGCTGATATCAATGGCCGGACGCAGACGATCGTCGCGCGCGCCGACTGGCGCGATCCACCGCAGAAGGGCCAGGTCGTGCACGTACGGTTCGACGAGGCCCATGCGCATCTTTTCGACGGATCGGGCGACGGGCAGCGGCTGGGCTGAGCCCACCGCGATCTGCTCCCCGGTTTGTGCTCGAGCGCGCAACCGGGGAGCAGATCGGGTAGATCTAGACCAGCAGTTCGGCAATCTGAATGGTGTTGAGCGCAGCACCCTTACGAAGATTGTCACTCGATACGAACAGTGCGAGTCCGCGGCCTTCGGGAGCGCCCGGGTCCTGACGGATACGCCCGACGAGGGAATCGTCCTTGCCTGCAGCCTGCAACGGCGTCGGCACATCCACCAACGTCACGCCCGGTGCCGCTGCGAGAAGCTCACGAGCACGTTGCACCGAAAGCGGGTTCGCGAACTCCGCGTTGATCGACAGCGAGTGCCCGGTGAACACCGGAACGCGCACACAGGTGCCACTGACCAGCAGGTCCGGGAGTCCGAGGATCTTCCGCGATTCGTTACGCAGCTTCTGATCCTCGTCGGTCTCGCCTGATCCGTCGTCCACCAGCGCCCCGGCCAGCGGAAGAACGTTGAACGCGATCGGCGCTACGTAATTGTTCGGAGCCGGAAAATCCACCGAAGATCCGTCGTGCACCAGCTTCTCGACGTCACCGATGACGGCGCGTGCCTGCGTCGCGAGTTCCTCGACGCCCGCAAGCCCACTGCCCGACACTGCCTGGTAACTGCTGACGATGAGGCGCCGAAGGCCTGCTTCGTCATGCAGCACCTTCAGGACCGGCATCGCGGCCATGGTGGTGCAGTTCGGGTTCGCGATGATGCCCTTAGGAGGGTTCTTCGCTTCCTCCGGATTGACTTCGCTGACGACGAGCGGCACCTCGGGGTCCTTACGGAATGCCGAAGAGTTGTCGATGACGACTGCGCCTGCTGCGGCGAACCGTGGTGCCTGCGCACGTGAGAGCGTGGCTCCGGCGGAGAACAGTGCAATGTCGATGCCTGCAAGATCGGCCGTCGACGCGTCCTCTACGACGATCTCTTCCCCGCGAAACGGAAGTTTCTTGCCCGCTGATCTCGCCGAGGCGAAGAACCGCACAGTGTCGGCGGGAAAGTTGCGTTCCTCCAGCAAGGTTCGAATGACAGCACCGACCTGACCTGTGGCGCCTACTACTGCGACTGTTGTCATCTCCCCTACCTTCCTGTTCCGCCGTGCACGACAGCTTCTTCGTCGCCGCCGAGATCGAAGGCGGCGTGCAGTACGCGCACTGCCTCGTCGAGTTGGGTGTCACTGACCAGTACCGAGATGCGGATCTCCGAGGTGCTGATCAAGTCGATGTTGATACCGGCGTCGGCGAGTGCTTCACAGAACGTCGCTGTAACACCGGGGTGGGTCTTCATGCCTGCACCGACGAGCGAGACCTTGCCGATCAGGTCGTCGTAGAGCACCTGGGCGAAGCCGATCTCACCCTGCAGCTTGGTCAACATCTCCACGGCTCTCGGACCGTCGGACTTCGGGCAGGTGAAGGTGATGTCGGTCTTGCCGGTGTCGATCTTGGATACGTTCTGCAACACCATGTCGATATTGATCTCGGCATCGGCGACGGCGCGAAAGACCTTGGCTGCGTAGCCAGGTGCATCGGACAGGCCGACGACGGTGACCTTCGCTTCACTGCGATCGTGTGCGACGCCGGTGAGAATGGCTTCTTCCACTGGAATGTCCTCCATAGATCCGGAGACGATTGTTCCGGGTTTCGTGGTGTACGACGACCGAACATGTACGGGAACGTTGTATCGACGGGCATATTCGACGCATCGCAGCATGAGCACCTTGGCGCCGCATGCCGCCATTTCGAGCATCTCTTCGAACGAAACTGCGCTCAGGTGGCGGGCGTTGGGAACGATGCGCGGATCGGCCGTGAAGATGCCGTCGACGTCGGTGTAGATCTCGCAGACGTCGGCATTCAGCGCAGCGGCGAGTGCGACGGCAGTGGTGTCGGAACCACCGCGGCCGAGTGTCGTGACGTCCTTGCTGTCCTGGCTGACGCCTTGGAATCCGGCGACGAGCACGATCGCACCTTCGTCGAGTGCGTCGCGGACACGACCTGGTGTCACGTCAATGATCTTGGCGTTGCCGTGCACGCTGGTAGTCACGACGCCCGCCTGCGATCCGGTGAAGGAACGAGCCTCGGCGCCGAGGGAGTGGATAGCCATCGCGACCAGTGCGTTGGAAATCCGCTCACCCGAGGTGAGCAGCATGTCCATTTCACGGGCGGGTGGGGCTGGGCACACCTGCTTGGCGAGGTCGAGCAATTCGTCGGTGGTGTCGCCCATGGCGGAGACCACGACGACGACGTCGTTGCCGGCCTTCTTGGTCTCGACGATTCGTTCAGCGACGCGTCGGATACGTTCGGCGGATCCCACCGACGATCCACCGTACTTCTGGACGATGAGAGCCACGCGTGTGTACCTCCGGTGCATTTCAGTGTGTGTTTGTGGTGCATCTGGCCCCGCCACCTTACCGAGGTATGCCGTCGCCAGCAGCCTTGGGTGTTCCGGGGAGTGCCCGCCGGAGCCCTCCACCTGCGGCGACGTAGTGCGGGTGGGCTGGTCACTGCACAAGCGGTGACATTCGCGACAAATGGGGCACACACACATTTCGAACAAGGAGACCGCATGGCGGCATATTTCGCATTGATCATTCGACGTATCCAGTATTAATCCCCATAAAAGGCAGCAGGTATGCATTGAGGGGGGAAACATACCAACCAGTATCGAATATCGCTTTAATCACCCAAGATCACCTCGAGTGCAATATTATCGACGCATCCAGCAAACCTCCGTGTGGCCTTTTCGTCGGGAGCCAGTCGTATATGAATACGCTGCATTGCGCCGCACCGAGAGTGCGAAGCCGAAAACCACAGAGATCCGGCGCCACGATTCGGAGACGGCGCCTCCTGACCATGCTCGAACCGACAGGTGACCGCAGCCCCATCGCCGTGATCACGGCGCCCGCCGGTTCAGGCAAAACGACCCTGCTCGTCGATTGGGTCCATACGATCGACGCCGGAGACGACACCCTTCTCGCGTGGATCACCATCGACGAATCCGACAACGACGTGGCCGTGCTCAGAGCGTGCTTCGTCTCGGCGCTCGCCCAGTGTGGATCGCCCCACCTCGCTTCTGCTGTCGAATCCCTTCCATCCGTGGGGGATCCGTCCTACTCGGAGTTCAGCGCACTGTTGGTCGAGGCCATCGAAAGCGTCGACGCACAGATCTGCCTGATATTCGACGACGCCCATCTCTTGCACAACCGTGAAGTACTGGCCCTTCTGGGTGCGTTTCTGCGTTGGCCCCCATGTAATCTCCGGATCATCGTCGCTGGACGATTCGAACCTCCACTCGCACTGCAGAAACCGCGGCTCGACGGACTCGTCCGTGACATCTCCGCAGCAGACTTGGCATTCACCACCGATGAGGCGTCGGATATGTTCCAGCGATCCGGAATCGCCCTTGCCCGAGGCGATCTGGTAAAGGTCATGAACCGGACCGAGGGCTGGGCAGCGGGTCTGAGGCTGGCTGCGATGACGCTGAGCGGTGGCGCGAATTCTCCCGAACTCATCGACGATTTCACCGGAACACAGCACACGGTCGCCGACTATCTCGTGAACGAGATCTTGGCCGGACTCCCCGACGATGCTCGTACGTTCCTGATCGAGACCTCCGTACCCGAATGGTTCACAACCGATCTCGCCGAGAAGTTGACCGGCCTCGGGGGTGCGCAGGCCACCATCGATCACCTGCTTGCGCAGAACTTTCTCATCGATCAGATCCCCGGATCGGAACCCACCTATCGATATCACCCGCTGATGCGTGGCTATCTTCGTGCCGAAATCTGTCGCCTCGGCGCCGGGCAGATCAGAAGCCTCGAGCGCGTCGCATCATCCTGGTTCAGCGACTACCGGCAGCCCCTGCAGGCTCTGCAGCACAGCGTGCACGCTGGTGATTCGAAATCGATTCTCGACATCGTCAGCGAGTCCGGTCTCGGACTCGTACTGCGAGGCAACGCTTCGGAGGTTCTGACCGCTATCGACGACAGCCCGGCTCCGGTACGTCGACACGATATTGTTCAGTTGATCAGCGCTGCAGCACTATTGGCCATCGGAAGTGTTGCGCCGGCAACCTCGACGCTGACGGCGCTCCGGCGCAGGCCACTCGACGAGCTTGCAAGTTTCGATTTCGAGATTTTGCGTCGAACTCTCGAGGTTCATGCGAGGGTGCACGTCGGCAACGACATCGAGGACGCTTTATGTCGCTTACGCGAGCTGGAGTTCGGCGAATCCGGTTCGCCCGAACTCGATTCGTACGCGCTGCTGATCGCCGGACTCGCCGAGTTGCATCTCGGTCGACCCACCGAGGCACAGCGCTGCCTCGAGGACGCGGTAGCGAACGGTCGGGCTGGAAATCTTCCGGCGGTTGTCACGACCTGCCTGGTGACCTCTGCCGGGATCTGCTTTCTCACCGGTAGATTGACCGAGGCCCTTGCTCGTGGCCAGCGCGCCGTCACCTACGCACGCCTACACTCACTGACCGATACTCCGCTCTTCTCGGTCGCCGAATCGCTCGAACTTCTCGTTGCCCATATCCGTATGACGCCGACGTCCGTGGCACCGGAGGATGTGTGGTCGAGCATCGGTCGATCCGCTGATTCCGCCGTCGCGCAGTACGGAAAGCGCGCGGCCCTCGTACTGAACGGGACGATCGAGGAGGTGAGCGCCGCAGGCCGTGAGTGGATCGAGTCGGTTCAGCCGGTGGTCCCCGCCTACGAGGCACTGCTGGCGCCGATGGTTCAGCGTCGATATCTGACGGCGGGCGAAACCCTCTGGGCAACCGAGCTGATAGCTGTCACGAGGCGACGGCTCGGCAAGGTCGGCGAGGTTGCCCTGTTGTCCGCCGAGATCCACCGCGTGCACGGACGCTTCGACGTCGCGGACTCCGAACTGGCGGCGATCCTGGGCGGTCAGCTCCCATGCGCCAGCTTCACAACTACCATCCGCGCTGCAATCACTGCTGCAAAGGTCGCGCTGGTACGACGCAATCCGGCACGCGCGTTCGAGCTCGTGTGCCGCGCTCTTGCCGAGGCCGAACCCGAGGCGATACTGCTGCCGTTCGCCGAGGGCGGCGCCGCTTTGCGGGACCTTCTCACGCACAATCGCGGACGGTTCGGTCTGCTCGAACCATTCGCAGATCGCGCCCGCGAAGTAGTACCGAGGCATCCTCCTGCGGCCGAGTCGAGGATGTCGGACGCACTGACACCCCGCGAACTGGAATTGCTCCGCGAACTGCCGTCCTGGCGTACGGCCGAGCAAATCGCGTCCGATCACTTCGTGTCCGTCAACACCGTCAAGACGCATTTGCGTGGCATCTACCGCAAGCTCGAGGTCAGATCACGACGCGACGCGATTTCCGCCGCGCACGAACTCGGTCTGCTGTGATGCGCCGATCGGAGACGTGGGGCGGGTTCACCATCTGCGGGTGATGCCGCGGCGGCCGGGGGCGCGGAACCTGGTAGTAACGCCAGCAGCGGACCGCGAAGGAGCAGCACCATGGCTCAGCCCGCCGATATCAACACCCGCAGAGTTCGGTACGAATTCCTCGTCGAGGGTGAGCTGTCCGAACGTGCGCAGGCTGCCTTCCCCGATCTTGCCACCACCGAAGTCCCGATGCCGTTCACCCGGTTGTTCGGTCCGGTGGACGACGAGACTGCCCTGCGCGGGATGCTTGCGCGTTTCGACGCGTTGGGACTGACCGTCGTGGAGTTGCGAAGACTTCCCGATTGAACTTTCCTTGCCGACCCCGGCACGAGGTTTGCGCTCGCGGTAGTACACTTCTATTCATGCAGCGTGCGCTCCTCCTCGATCGCCGCGACGGGGTCTGAATCAGACTGGCTTCCCGTCGCGGGGTTTTTCGCGCCGGTCGATAACCATTTCAGCCAGTAACTTCGGAGATTGAGCCAATGTCACCAGCCGACGCATTCACCTCGAGAACGATTACTCCTCCCTCGCGGCCCGCTCCCAGCGACCAGCCTGCGTGGAACACCCAGAAGAACTCCTCGATGCCGACGTACCGGTACCTGCCGTTCGCCGAGGAGGTCGAGCCGATCACCCTCCCCGACCGCACGTGGCCGGACAAGGTGACGGACCGGACTCCGCAGTGGTGCGCGGTCGATCTGCGGGACGGTAACCAAGCGCTCATCGACCCGATGAGTCCGGCACGCAAGCGACGTATGTTCGACCTGCTGGTCCGTATGGGCTACAAGCAGATCGAGGTCGGATTCCCCTCGGCGAGCCAGACCGATTTCGACTTCGTCCGCGAGATAATCGAAGACGGCGCCATTCCCGACGACGTGACGATTCAGGTTCTGACGCAGTGCCGACCCGAGCTCATCGAGCGCACATTTCTCGCGTGCGAAGGTGCACAGAACGTCATCGTGCATTTCTACAATTCGACGTCGATTCTGCAACGTCGTGTGGTGTTTCGTGCGGAGCGCGACACGATCAAGAAGATCGCCACCGACGGCGCACGTAAATGCCTCGAGGAATCCAAGAAGTACCCGGACACCGACTGGCGATTCGAGTATTCCCCGGAGTCCTACACCGGGACCGAGCTCGCCTACGCCAAAGAGGTCTGTGACGCCGTAGTCGACGTCATCGATCCTTCACCAGCCAAGCCCATCATTCTGAATCTGCCTGCAACGGTCGAGATGGCCACGCCGAACGTGTACGCGGACTCGATCGAGTGGATGAGCCGAAATCTCGACCGCCGTGACAGCGTGATCCTGTCACTGCACCCGCACAACGATCGCGGAACCGGCGTGGCTGCTGCCGAGCTCGGCTACCAGGCGGGCGCAGACCGTATCGAGGGATGCCTCTTCGGCAACGGTGAACGCACCGGCAACGTATGCCTGGTCACCTTGGGTCTGAACCTCTTCACCCGCGGCGTCGATCCGCAGATCGACTTCTCGAACATCGACGAGGTGCGTCGAACAGTCGAGTACTGCAACCAACTCCCCGTTCACGAGCGTCACCCCTACGGCGGAGACCTGGTGTACACGGCATTTTCAGGAAGCCATCAGGACGCCATCAACAAGGGCCTGGACGCGATGAAAGTGTCTGCCGACGAACAGAACTCGGATGTCGGCGAGATCACCTGGCAGGTCCCCTACCTGCCGATCGACCCGAAAGACGTAGGCCGCACCTACGAAGCCGTCATTCGCGTGAACTCGCAGTCCGGCAAGGGCGGCGTCGCCTACATCATGAAGTCCGATCACGGTCTCGCGCTGCCGAGGCGGCTGCAGATCGAGTTCTCGCAGGCTGTTCAGCGCATTACCGACGGCGAGGGTGGCGAGGTGTCCCCGAAGGAAATGTGGGATGTCTTCGCCGAGGAGTACCTGAGTCCGGTACGTCCGCTCGAGCGCATCAAGCAGCGCGTCATCGCGGCCGAAAC
This sequence comes from Rhodococcus sp. UYP9, assembly GCF_040547235.1. Lineage (NCBI taxonomy): Bacteria > Bacillati > Actinomycetota > Actinomycetes > Mycobacteriales > Nocardiaceae > Rhodococcus > Rhodococcus sp. UYP9. Next base: position 183,853 of record NZ_JBEPPH010000002.1, on the reverse strand, counting down.
GGACGGCGGAACCGACAGCATCGTCGCGACGATCTTGCTCGACGGCGTCGAGCAGGACATCACCGGATCCGGCAACGGCCCCCTTGCTGCTTTCGTCGACGCGCTGTCGACGGTCGGTTACGAGATCAGCGTCCTCGACTACTCCGAGCACGCGATGTCTGCGGGCGACGACGCCCAGGCAGCTGCCTACGTCGAGGCCTCGGTCACCGGCCCCTCCGGCACTGCCGTGACGGTGTGGGGTGCTGGTATCGCGACGTCGATTACAACTGCATCGTTGCGTGCTCTCGTTTCCGCGGTCAATCGCGCCCTGAAGTAACTTCGGCCGATCACTCGGGCCCTTCTCCGCCTAGGCGGAGAAGGGCCCGTATTTTTTCCACCGCCCCCGGGGATCAGGCGAGGAGCTTTGCTTTCGCTGCCGCGAACTCGTTCGCGTCGAGTACGCCTGCATCGCGCAGCGCAGCCAGTTTCTGGATCTTGCCGACGAGGTCGTCCTCGGCTGGAGGTGCGGCTACTGGTGGCGGTGGTGGCGGTGGCGCCTGTTGTTGCTCCTCGTGCGATTGTCTGCGACGGTTCATCGCGTTGGACGTCGCATTTGCCGTCCCCGCGACGACCGCGGTGCGGGCTACCGTCCCCAGTAGCCCAGGCCTGCCGACTCGTCCTCGTCCGAATACCATGTGTTTCTCCTAAACCAGCGCTGCAGCGAGCGCAATTTCGACTGTTTCGCGTGGAATTTGAACGTGCAGTGCGACTTCGCCACCTGCCGCGCGTGCTGCATTCGCGAAGGTTCGGGCCCAGGTCTGCTCGTAGACGAGAACTGCGGCGGAGGTCCCCGGTTCAAGGGACTCACGCACGACGTCGAGGTCCTCGTCGCTGATCAATGCCTTGGCTTCGAGCGAGAGGATCTCGAGACCCACGTCTTCGAGTTTCTCGTCGACATCGACCTGACGATAGGTTCCGTCCGGTCTTCGCCCGATGAACACCAGATCGAGAAGCGACACCGACCCCTGGGCGATCACGCTTTGCAGCGCCTCCACCACCTTGGGATTTGCTCGATCGCCGGGAAAAGTCATGACCAACAGGCCAACCGGCCCTATGTCGAACACCGTCTCACTCATCGAAATGATATTTCCTTGCATTCACCGACGGCGGCATCATCCGACACGGGTGAATTCACCTGTTTCGGATGATGATCTTGCTCGCAGATGAGTGCGACACTAAGGCGCAAGGCCTTTCACCAATTTCTTTCACCGGAAATTGGTCTCACTCGAAATGGAGCATCGAATCGTGGATTCGTTCTGGGATTTCCTTTGGCTGATCATCGTCAGCTTCGCATTCATCGCCTATCTCATGGTGCTGTTCTCGATCATCGGAGACTTGTTCAGGGATCACAAGAGCTCTGGATGGGTCAAGGCCATCTGGGTCTTCTTCCTGATCGTGGCACCGTTCATCACTGCGCTGATCTACCTGATCGCCAAGGGTGGCGATATGACCAAGCGTCAGGTAGCGGCCATGCAGCACATGAAGGACGAACAAGAGCAGTACATCAAGCAGGTCGCTGGACGCACCTCCGCCGAGGAGATCGCACATGCCAAGGCACTTCTCGACAGCGGAACCATCACCGATGAGGAATTCTCGCAACTGAAAGCCAAGGCACTACAGTAGGCAGATTCTTCGCATCTGACCGGATAGGCATGGCACGTCATGCATTTCCGGTCACCTGCGAAGCCTCCGCACGAAAAGCCTCGATGACCGCGGCGACGGCCGGGAGCCTGTGCGCTCCCGGCCTCGTCGCGAGTTCGTAGATCCGTCCGGCCTTCACACCCTTCAACGGCAGTCGCACCAGCCGCGGATGCACCACCGCAAAACGTGGCATCAGCGCGACGCCGTGACCGCGGGCCACGAGTTCTTCGGTCACTCGAAAATCATTGATGCGCTGAACAACTCGTGGTTGCACTCCGGTAGCTGCAGCGACCGAGAGCAACACGTCGTCGACCGGGAAGCCGCCACGCACGCTGATCCAACGCTCTTCCGCCAGCTGCCGCACATCTACCGAACCCTGTCCTGCCAGTGCATGATCGGGTGGCAACACCAGATCGATCGGTTCACGCATCAGCGGCACGACTTCGATACGCATGGCCGCGGTCGCCGGGGCAACGTCATCACGATGAGTCAAGACGACGTCGTAGTCCGCAAGAAGCGCCGATACGGACGATGCGGGGAGGTCCTCGTCGCTGGCGTCGACGCGAGTTCCGCTCCCGCTCAATCTGCCCAGCACACCAGGAAGCAGTAGCGCCGCGCCCGATGGAAACAGCGCGACGCGCACGCGTCCACGCGGGGAGTTGCCGTACGAGGCCATCTCCGCTGAAGCTCTGTCCAGTGCTGATATGACCTCGTCGGCGCGCAGCACGAGTGCGTGCCCGGCATCGGTCAATCGCAGCCTTCGGCCGTCGGGTTCCAACAGTGTCACACCGGCTTCTTTGGCCAACAGTTTGAGCTGCTGGGACACCGCGGACGGGGTCAAGGACAGTGCCGAAGCCGATGCCGCGACCGTCCCGCGGTCGGCCAGCTCCCGAAGGATCCGCAAGCGCTCGACGTTCATGAAGTAAAGCTTAATCATTCATGCGGATTTATTAGATTGTGCTGATGTTTTCTACCGGTCACGATAGTGACCGTGAACAACCGCGATCGACTCCTCGGGCTCACTGTCGCGGTGCTGTGGGGGCTCAACTTTCTTGCCATTCGGGTCGGGCTCGATCACTTCCCGCCGTTCTTCTTCGCCGGTCTTCGGTTTCTCGTCATCGCGATCCCGGTACTGCTGTTCGTTCGTCCGCCGAAGGTACCGATCGCATGGCTTCTGCTCTACGGGTTCGGCTTCGGGTTTCTACAGTTCGCTTTTCTCTTCGCAGCGATGAATGCCGGGATGCCCACCGGGCTCGCCTCACTCGTGCTGCAATCCTCGGCGCCGTTCACGATCGTCCTCGGCGCTCTGCTACTTCGTGAGCACGTCGGTCGGCGCCGAATAGTGGGTATCACCGTCGCCGTCGTGGGAATGTCCCTCATCGGTTGGGACCGAGCACAGGCCGCGTCGTTGCTGCCCGTCGTACTGACGTTGCTCGCCGGCCTCGGTTGGGCGTTCGGCAACCTCGGCAACAGGCTTGCCAGGTCGAGAGAACCGATGCGGCTGATGCTGTGGATGTGCGTGATCCCGCCGCTTCCGATGCTTGCACTCTCGGCTGCCGTAGAAGGACCATCCACGGGGTGGCGTGCCCTCGGTGACTCGTTCAGCTCGTCGGGTTGGCCGGCGCTCGCCGGTCTCACCTACATCGTGCTGCTGGGCACGATCGCCGGATCGGGTCTTTGGACGGTACTGATCAGTCGCCACCCCGCGGGTGTCATCGCACCGTTTTCCCTGCTCGTCCCCGTCGTCGGCATCGCCGGGGCGTGGATCTTCCTCGACGAGTCCCCGAGTGCCTTGTCTCTGATCGGAGCAGCTGTCGTCATCGGTGGCTGTCTCGGTGGAATGACCGGAACTCGGGGAACGGCCGGGGCTGTGAACCCGGGGCGTGATCGACCTCGGTTCAGGGAAGCTGAACCATGTCTTCCTGACCCCAGATTGCGCGCATCGAAGTGATCTTGCCCTCGTCGTCGAACTCCATCACGTCGATCGGCGAGATCTCGAGCATCTTGTCGCCGAACTTGGTTGTCAGCTTGAAGTGGAACGCAGCTGTGCTCGCCGCGATCCGCACCGTCAGCACCTCTCCGGTCTGCTCCATCGATTCGACCACGGCATAGAACTCCCTGATCGAGGCCTCGGTGGTCTTGACCTCGGTGCCGACCGGATCTTCCACCGTGGCTCCCTTCGCGTACAAGGCCAAGACGTCGTCGACAGTGCCGTGCGCGACGGCCTGGACGTATGCGTCGACCGTCTTGCGGATGACATCGGCAGTTGGAGCCATGAAAAGTAGTCCCTTCATCGTTTTTAGAACATGTTCCAAAATCAAGATAGCGGTCCGAGGCAACTTCCGAGGAGAGTTCATCGGCCAGTCTGTGCCAGACTCGGCGCATGGTTCGAGCGGGTGAGCGCAGAGCGGCGATAGGTGCACGCGGAAGGCTGGCACTACGAGCAGCCGAGGCTGCAACGTGGGCGTCACGCAAGGCAGGCCGGGGCAAGGGATCGATGATCGGGGGCCTCGTCGCCCTCAAGATCGACCCCGACATCCTGACCGGCCTCGGCTCCGGCCGTCGCACGGTTGTGGTGACGGGTACCAATGGAAAGTCGACGACGACGCGGATGACGGCGGCGGCACTCGCTCCCCTCGGAGAAGTAGCCACCCAGGCCGACGGCGCCAACATGGATGCCGGAATCGTTGCGGCCCTGTTCGCGCATCTCGATGCACCGATCGCTGCGCTGGAAGTAGACGAACTCCACGTCCCCCACGTGTGCGACGCGGTATCCCCCGACGCTGTAGTACTACTGAACCTCAGCCGCGATCAGCTCGATCGCGTCGGCGAGATCAACATGATCGAGCGCAAGCTGCGCGCCGGTCTCGCACGGCATCCCGAGACCGTCGTCATCGCCAACTGTGACGACGTCCTCGTCACGTCTGCCGCGTTCGATGCCCCCAACGTCGTATGGGTGGCGGCAGGAGGCGGCTGGGCTGGAGACTCCGTCAGCTGCCCGAGGACCGGAGAACCGATCGTCTGGGACGGCGACCACTGGTACAGCACCGGCGGCGACGTCGGAAACGGCGTGGCCTTCGAGCGTCCGACGCCCGACTGGTGGCTCGACGACGAAAATCTGTACGGGCCGAACAGTCTGAAGATTCCGATGAGCCTGGCTCTACCGGGTAGAGCCAACCGCGGTAACGCAGCTCAAGCCGTCGCCGCTGCCGTGACTCTCGGTGCGAGCGCGGTCGAGGCCGTTGCCGCGGCGTCAGGAGTGGACGAGGTCGCGGGCCGTTACTCGACAGTCCAGTACGGACGTCATTCCGTGCGTCTGCTTCTCGCCAAGAATCCCGCGGGATGGCAGGAAGCCATGTCGATGATCGACCCCACCGTGGACGGTCTGGTCATCGCCGTAAACGGTCAGGTTCCCGATGGGGAAGACCTCTCTTGGCTGTGGGACGTACGATTCGAACACTTCGAGAACGTCGCCGTCGTTGCTTCCGGAGAACGCGCCACGGATCTCGGCGTCCGCCTGCTCTACGCCGGTTCCCCACACACGACCGTGACAGATCCACTGAGGGCCATCGCATCCTGTCCGCCCGGACGCGTGGAAGTGCTGGCCAATTACACCGCGTTCCGCGACCTCGGCCGCGCGCTCGCACGCGAGGTGCACGATGTCTGAGTCCACCGTTCGGATCGGGCTCGTCCTGCCCGACGTCATGGGAACCTACGGAGACAACGGCAATGCGCTGATTCTCCGGCAGCGTCTTCGCATGCGCGGTATCGATGCCGAAGTCGTCCACATCACCTTGCAGGACCCTGTCCCCGAGTCACTCGACGTCTACACCTTGGGCGGGGCCGAGGACTCGGCGCAACGATTGGCGACGCGTCACCTCTCCCGATACCCCGGACTGCAGAATGCGGCCGCACGCGGTGTTCCCGTCCTCGCGATCTGCGCGGCCATTCAGGTCCTCGGACACTGGTACGAAATATCCTCCGGCGAGCGCGTCGACGGCGTGTCACTGTTCGACGTCACCACCAAGCCGCAGGCGACGCGGTCGATCGGTGAGGTCGTCACCGAACCTGTGCTCTCCGGGCTCACTTCGCATCTGACCGGCTTCGAAAACCACCGTGGTGGAACGACACTCGGCGCCGACGCTTCCCCACTGGGGAAGGTCACGCACGGCGTCGGCAACGGTGTCGGTGACGGCCGCGAAGGCGTCGTACAGGGTTCTGTGATCGGGACGTACATGCACGGACCGGTACTCGCGCGCAATCCCGAGTTGGCGGACTACCTCCTCGAACGTGCGCTCGGATCGCCGCTGGCGCCGTTGGAACTCCCCGAGGTCACCCAACTGCGGAAGGAGCGGCTCAGCCGCTAGGGCCTCCCGCTGGTCCGTGAAAGGCCGGCGGAATCGAACGCGCTGATCAGGTCAGAGCACTCGACGCCCCGTCAGTGCCCGACCCAAGGTGAGCTCGTCCGCGAACTCGAGATCCCCACCCATCGGTAGACCCGAGGCCAGCCGGGTGATCGACAGACCTGGGAAGTCGCGCATCGTCCTGGCCAGATACGTCGACGTTGCCTCACCCTCGGTGTTCGGATCCGTGGCGATGATCACCTCGGATACATCGACGCCGTCGTCCTGGTTTCCTATTCGCACCAACAACTCTCGAATGCGAAGTTGGTCGGGGCCTATGCCGTTCAGGGGATCGAGGGCACCACCGAGCACGTGGTAACGGCCTTTGAACTCCCGTGTTCTTTCCACTGCCTGAACATCTTTGGGCTCTTCGACGACGCAGATGATGCTGCGATCGCGTCGAGGGTCGGCACAGATTCGACACAGCTCTTTGTCGGAGACAGTGCCACACACCGTGCAGAACTGGACGCCGTCGCGGACCCGTTGCAGTGCTTTCAGTAGCCGATCGATGTCGGGTGGTTCCACGCTCAGCAGATGAAACGCAATGCGCTGAGCGCTCTTGGGTCCGACACCTGGAAGTTTTCCGAGTTCGTCGATCAGATCCTGAACAGGACCTTCGTACACGTGTCGGCCCTAGAAGCCGGGAAGGCCGAGCGAACCGCCACCGAGCCCACCAGTGAGCGGACCGAGCTTGTCTGCCGCTACGGTCTGAGCGGATTTCGACGCGTCGGCGATCGCACCGATGATCAGATCCTGCAGTGTTTCGACGTCGTCCGGGTCGACGACCTTCGGGTCGATCGTCAGGCCGACGAGTTCGCCTGTGCCCTTCACCGTTGCGGTGACCAATCCTCCGCCCGCCTGCCCGCTCACCTCGATCTCCGCGATCTGGGCTTGTGCGGCCATCAGTTGCTGCTGCATTTGTTGCGCCTGCTGCATGATCGACGCGATGTCGGGCTGCTCACCGGGTTGCACTGTGGTGTCCTCTCGGTTCGGTTACACATCTCAGCCTAGCCGCGCCCCGCTCAGGGGAGCGCGGCCCAGCATCCATACACGTGCGTGTCGCCGTACGGCGTTCTATCGAATTTCGCGTTCCAGGTTCGCCAACGTCTGCGCCTGGATCTTCTTCAGTCCGAGCGGTGCGAAAGTTTTTTCGAAGAATCCGCCGATGCCACCTGCGCCTTTCCACTCGGTTGTCGTCGTTACCTCGGACCCCGTACCTGACCGGGTGATCGTCCAGGTCGTGACCATCGTGGAGTTGGCGTCCCGCTCGGTGATCTTCGATCCCGCGACCGTCACGGTGGCCAGGACGTTGCGCGAGCGCTTCGAGGTTGCCTGCAGTGTCCACTTGGCCACCGTGCCGTCGCCCTGACCACCCTCGACAACTACGTAGTCGAGGTACTGCTCGGGAAGAATGCGCGGGCGCACCGTTTCGTAGTCGGCGAGCGCGGCCAATACCTTGTCGGGCCCCTGAGCGACGGTGATGGAGCTACTTGCACTTACCCGAGCCATGATCTGTCCCCTTCGATGAATCCGTTTCGAGATCGAAGCACCATCCTGCCCTTCGTCGAAGCAGCGCCAGCCCAGCGGTATGCGGCGATGTGACAGGGTTCACCAACTTTTATTTAGCCGTGCAAAAGACATGCAAGACGAATCTATTTGCCCGATTAGTCCGTTTACAATGACGCTTTCGAGCAACGTTTACGTGAAATTTTACGTACGAGGACGCATTCTCGGTGGCCCTCGACCTGCAGTAGAGATAGCGTCAGCCTGTGGCTTCCGTGAACGTGCTGACGAGACGACGACCCGAACCTCGAGAGATCGGATTCGCCGCGTATCGCGCCGGGTTCGACGCACTACTCGCAAGCTACCGAGCAATCCCCGAGGACGCGACGGTGCGCCTGGCGAAGAAGACCTCGAATCTCTTTCGAGCACGAGCAGGCTCGACCGCCCCCGGACTCGATGTATCGGGGCTGACCGGAGTCATCACGGTGAACCCGACGGATCGGACAGCCGATGTGGCCGGAATGTGCACCTACGAGGATTTGGTCGACGCGACGCTGCAGTACGGCCTGGCCCCGCTTGTCGTTCCCCAGCTGAAAACCATCACGCTCGGCGGTGCCGTCACCGGCCTCGGGATCGAGAGCACCTCTTTCCGCAACGGACTTCCACACGAATCCGTTCTCGAGATCGACGTCCTCACCGGAAACGGCGAGATCATCACCGCGACGCCGGGCGGTGAGAACGCCGAACTGTTCCGGGGTTTCCCCAACTCGTACGGCACCCTCGGATACTCGACCCGACTGAAAATTCAACTCGAACCGGTAAAGCCGTTCGTCGCTCTCCGTCACGTGCGCTTCCACGACCTCGACACGATGCAGTCGACGATGGACACCATCGTTTCCGAGCGTACGTACGACGGCATCGAAGTCCACTACCTCGACGGCGTCGTGTTCTCCGCCGACGAAAGCTACCTGACACTGGGCACCCAAACGGCCGAGCCCGGCCCGGTCAGCGAGTACCACGCCGGCCCCGACGTCTTCTACCGCTCGATCCAGCACGACGGCCCCGAACCGAAGACCGATCGACTGACGATTCACGACTACCTGTGGCGTTGGGATACCGACTGGTTCTGGTGCTCACGTGCCTTCGGCACCCAGAACCCGAAAATTCGACGCCTCTGGCCGAAGAAGTATCGACGCTCCAGCTTCTACTGGAAGCTCATCGGCCTCGACCGCAAATACGACATCGCCGACCGCCTCGAGGCCCGCAAAGGAAACCCACCGCGAGAGCGCGTCGTTCAGGACGTCGAAGTTCCCATCGAGAACACCGCTCCGTTTCTGCGCTGGTTCCTCGACGAAATCCCCATCGAGCCATTGTGGTTGTGCCCGTTGCGCCTTCGCGATCCGGCACCGGACGGTGCCGAGGGTGCGCGACCATGGCCGTTGTATCCCCTCGAACCCGACAAGACGTACGTCAACATCGGTTTCTGGTCCTCGGTCCCTATCGTTCCCGGCCAACCGGAAGGTGCCACCAATCGTGCCATCGAACACAAGGTCACCGACTTCGATGGGCATAAATCGCTCTACTCGGATGCTTATTACTCCGAGGCAGAGTTTGCCGCGCTGTACGGCGGCGAGAAGTTCGAAGAACTGAAGAAAAAGTACGATCCGAAGTCACGTCTGTTGGACATGTACTCGAAAGCGGTGCAAGGAAAATGACAACGTTGAAAGAATCCACCAGTAGCGACGCGAGCCGCACCCACAAGCTCACCATCTCGGAGATTCTCGAGCTGCTTTCCGACGGAAACATCCCCCTCCGTTTCAGCGCTTACGACGGCAGCGCCGCCGGTCCGGAGGATGCCGCGCTCGGACTCAAGCTCAAGAGTCCGCGCGGCACCACCTATTTGGCGACCGCCCCCGGTGACCTCGGCATGGCCCGCGCCTACGTATCCGGCGACCTCGAGGCCGAGGGCGTACATCCGGGAGATCCGTACGAGTTGTTGCGGGTGATGGGAGACGAGCTGCACTTCCGCAGGCCGTCCGCCCTCACACTCGCCACGATCACCCGCTCTCTGGGCTGGGACTTGTTGCGTCCCATCGCGCCGCCGCCACAGGAGGCGATTCCGCGGTGGCGTCGAATCGCGGAGGGCTTGCGCCACTCCAAGACTCGTGACGCCGAGTCGATCTCGCACCATTACGACGTGTCGAATACGTTCTACGAGTACGTACTCGGAGAATCGATGACCTACACCTGTGCCGCATACACCTCACCGGAGCAGTCCCTCGAGGAGGCACAGGAGAACAAGTACCGGCTGGTGTTCGAGAAGCTCGGATTGAAGGAAGGCGACCGACTGCTCGATATCGGGTGCGGCTGGGGCTCGATGGTCCGCTATGCCGCACGACGTGGCGTCAAGGTCATCGGCGCAACTCTTTCACGCGAGCAAGCAGACTGGGCACAGAAGGCCATTGCCGACGAAGGGCTCTCCGAACTCGCCGAGGTTCGCTTCTCCGACTACCGCGACATCGCCGAGACCGATTTCGATGCGGTGTCTTCGATCGGCCTCACCGAGCACATCGGGGTGAGCAACTATCCAGCGTATTTCAGCTTCATCCAGTCGAAGTTGCGCGACGGTGGCCGAGTGCTCAACCACAGCATCACCCGCCCCGACAATCGAAGCCACGCCAAAGCCGGATCGTTCATCGACAGGTACGTCTTTCCGGACGGTGAGCTGACCGGCTCGGGGCGCATCATCAGCGAGATGCAGGATGTCGGCCTCGAAGTGCGGCACGAGGAGAGCCTCCGCGAGCACTATGCCCTCACGCTGGCCGCGTGGTGCCGCAATCTCGTCGACAACTGGGACGCGTGCGTCGCCGAGGCCGGCGAAGGAACCGCCCGCATCTGGGGCCTCTACATGGCCGGCTCACGTCTGGGATTCGAACGCAATGTCGTTCAGCTGCACCAGGTTCTGGGCGTCAAGCTCGGACCCAAGGGTGAAGCCGGTCTCCCACTGCGGCCCTGGTGGGATGCCTAGGCCGCTTCTGTGGACAGGTGAGCGGAACCTCTAGACCCGAGGACTGTAGTGCTTCGGATCGTTCCGCTCACCGATCGGCGGAAGATTGCGTGCCGGGGTTTGGGGTAGTGCCGCGTCGGCCGGAATGCGTCCGGTCGCGCGGTCCCAACCGGCTCGTCCTCTCGGGTGCATACGGTATCGACGAGGCACCACGGCGAATGCCTTGTCGACCAGCTTTCCCACGGTGGAGAAGATTCGCACGTCACGCTCGGTCCAGTTGTAGCCCAACAGATCTCGTATCGATTGATCGTAGAGACCGACGGTAAGCCACACGAAACCTCGCGCGACCGGTCGCCGGAGAACGGCCCAGATCGGCGCTGGAATCCACGACGCGTACGGCGGCGGCCCGAGCCCCGACAGATCCAGGACGTCGCGAGTGGCCTTGTTGTCTTCCAATACCTCGCGGCACATGTACCTCCAGTACACCTGGAAGTCCTCCCAAGTCTCGGGGACCGGCCGCATGCTCATCCCGTACAACCGGTACCACTGAACATGTTCGGTGAACAGTTGGCGTTTCTGTTCTTCACCGAGGCCACCCATGAAGTGGTCCGCCGTCAGAACGGTCCCCATGAAGAACGTTGCGTGCGCCCAGTAGAAGGTGTCCGGGTCGAGCGCGTGATAGCGCCTACCTTTGGCGTCGACGCCTTTGATGTTGTCGTGATATCCACGGACGGCCAGCGCAGTTCGTTCGGCCCGATCGCCGTCGAAGACCACGCCGCCGATCGGATACAGCGATCGGTACAAGCGCTGCCAACGTTCGTCGAAGAAGATCGAATGCTCCTCGACGCCTGCACCGAGCCCGGGATGCATGTTCTGCATGGATCCGGCCCATACCCCCTGCAGCATGCCGCGCCAATCGCCGAAGTACTTCCACGTCAACGACTCGGGCCCCAGCGGAATCGGCCGATCGACCCCAGACTGACTACACATGTTGTCAGACTAGGATTCGACAACATCCGTAGTCAATAGAGACGAGGTGACTCGTGAACATCGACGAACGCCGAAGGCACCGTTACACGACGCTGCTCGACGTCGGTGTTGCACTCCTCGGCTCCCCGGGCGGACCCGCAGTCAGCGTCCGTGCGGCCTGCCGGAGCGCCTCCCTGACCGAGCGATACTTCTACGAGAGCTTCACCGACCGCGACGAGTACGTCCGAGCCGTCTACGCCCACGTCGGCCTTCGGGCCCGTGCTGCCATCGAGACCGCCGTCGCGACCTCCACCGAAGAGGACAGGGCCGCAGCACCGGTCCGCGTCTTCGTCGAACTGGTCCTCGACGATCCCGCCGTGGGCCGAGTCTTACTGCTGGCACCACTGTCCGAGCCTGCCATCAGCCGAAGCGGAACCGCCCTCGTCCCCACCTTCGTCGACCTGGTTCGTACGGAACTGACCGGCCTCGACGCCGAAGACCAGCATTTGGTCGCCATCGGTGTCGTCGGAGCGCTTACCTCCTTGTTCGTCGGATACCTCGACGGAACCGTCACTGCGACGCGGGAGAAGTTTCTCGCTCATTGCGTCCGCCTCGTCGCCGATGCCGGACGAACGGCCCATCAGCACGCCGCTCGCGTGCCATGATCGTTCGACAGGAGCATGTGTCGCAAAACTGCGTCGCAAAACAAGGGAGCCGAACAGTGTCCGATCTCGAGCAGTCGTTTCAGCAGGCCCAGATCGACGTGAAGACGCTGACCTCCAAGCCCAGCAACGACAACCTTCTCAGCTTGTATTCGTTGTTCAAGCAAGGTTCGAAAGGCGATGCCGAGGGTAAGCGCCCGGGAAGACTGGACATGGTCAATCGCGCCAAGTTCGACGCATGGGCGAAGCTCGAAGGAACGAGCCAGGATTCGGCGAAACAGTCCTACGTGGACTTGGTTGCCAGGATGCTCGGCAAGTAGCGGCTTCGCCCGACCCGAAAGGACTCAGCATGGAGCGTCACGAAACCGAGCTCGACATCGGCACACCGAAGACTCATGCTGCGGGCCTGACCGCCGTCGCGGTGTCGATGAAACGCGCGCTCGGCCACATGGGTCCGGTTCGGACGGCCAAGACTCTTCTCGATCTCAACCAGGCCGAGGGCTTCGACTGCATGAGTTGCGCATGGCCGGATCCCGACCCCGGCCATCGTCACGTCGCCGAGTTCTGCGAAAACGGCGCCAAGGCGGTGGCCGAGGAAGCGACGACGACGCGTGCGACCCCCGAGTTCTTCGCCTCTCACACCATCGCCGACCTGGACGGCCACAGCGAACACTGGCTCGGGCAGCAGGGGCGCATCACCCATCCGATGGTGAAGCGGCCAGGCAGTCAGCATTACGAATCGATCGAGTGGGACGACGCGTTCGGGCTCATCGGCGAGGAACTTCGATCGCTCCCCGACCCCGACGAGGCAATTTTCTACACCTCGGGTCGAGCATCGAACGAATCGGCTTTCACCTACCAACTCTTCGCGCGGGCATTCGGTACCAACAATCTGCCCGACTGTTCCAACATGTGCCACGAGTCCACCTCGATCGCATTGCAGGAGACCATCGGCATCGGTAAGGCCAGCGTGACGCTCGACGACGTATACGACGCCGAGCTGATCATCCTCGCCGGCCAGAATCCGGGCACCAACCATCCCCGCATGTTGTCGGCGCTCGAGAAGGCGAAGCAGAACGGCGCGAAGATCCTCTCGATCAACCCACTGCGTGAAGCCGGTCTGGTGAACTTCAAGAACCCGCAGACCGTCCGCGGAATGGTCGGTCCCGGTACGGACCTCTCCGACATGCACTTGCCGATCAGAGTCAACGGAGATCTGGCGCTGTTCCAAGCGTTCGGGTCGTTGCTCGTCGAATGGGATGCACTCGACCACGAGTTCGTCGAGGCCCACACCGCAGGGTTCGACGCGTGGCGCGAGAACGTGCGCGCCCTCGACTGGGACGTCGTCACCGAATCCACCGGATTGACAAGGGAAGTCATCACCGAGGCTGCACGTATGCTTCGTGATTCGAAGGCCACCGTCTTCTGCTGGGCCATGGGTTTGACCCAGCACCGCAACGCCGTCGCCACCATCAAAGAGCTCACCAATCTGGCTCTGGCACAGGGCAATATCGGCAAGGCCGGCGCCGGCCTGCTGCCCGTCCGCGGCCACTCCAACGTGCAGGGCGATCGCACCATGGGGATCTGGGAGCGAGTCCCGCAGCACTTCCTCGACTCCATCGAGGCCGAATTCGGTTTCGATCCACCGCGCGAGAACGGTCTCGACACAGTCGACTCGATCCGCGCGATGCGTGACGGTAAAGCCCATTTCTTCCTCGGACTCGGCGGCAACTTCGTTCAGGCGACGCCGGACAGCGACGTCACCTTCGAGGCGATGCGCGGTATGCGCATGACCGTGCACATCTCGACGAAGATCAACCGTTCGCATCTCGTTTGTGGCGAGACTGCCCTCATCCTCCCGACACTCGGCCGCACCGAGCAGGACGTGCAAGCCTCGGGTCCGCAGTGGATTTCCGTCGAGGACTCCACCTGCTCGGTGCACTCTTCTCGCGGCCCGTTGAAGCCTGCCAGTGCGCACCTCCGGTCCGAGGTGGCCATCCTCACCGGCATCGCCGAGGCCACCTTGGGTGACCGTCATGGCATCGACTGGAAGGGCATGCGCGAGGACTACCGGAACATCCGCACGCACATCTCTCGCGTCGTACCGGGTTGCGAAGGATACGAGGTCAACGTACGCAGGCCAGGCGGTTTCGTTCTCCCACATCCACCGCGGGATTCGCGAACCTTTGAAACCGACTCAGGGCGAGGCGAATTCACCGCGCTGCCGATCGATGTTCTACATGTCCCGGAAGGCCACCTACTACTCCAGACGCTCCGGAGTCACGATCAGTTCAACACGACGATCTACGGCCTCAGCGATCGCTACCGAGGAATCGAAGGTGGCCGACGCGTCGTGTTCGTCCACCGCGAGGACATCGCCGCACTCGGCTATCGGGACGGCGAGTACGTCGACCTCGTCACCAAATGGGACGACGACGACATCGAGCGGTGTGCCTCGAACTTCCGGATCGTCGAATACGACACTCCACGCGGATGCGCCGCCGCGTACTACCCGGAGACCAATCCGTTGGTTCCCCTGGACTCGACGGCGGTGGGAAGCAACTGTCCGACATCGAAATCTGTCGTCATCGAGCTCGTTCCTGCCGGGACTGCCAGCACCGCAGGTCGCGGTCCCCAGGCCGACGTGAGATCCGACGAGGTCCACAAGTCCCATCCGCAGCCACATCATCTGAGTTAGGCCCCGCCCTCGAGGTGCCCTGTCAACCGCTCGGCCCCGTCCACGAACTGGCGACGCATCAGCGCCGAAGAGGAATCACGCGAGCTTCGAACCACCCGCGACCCGGTTGGTTGTCGGCACTGCACACCCCGCATAGTGTGAGCCAGACAACAGTAAATCGCATCGAATATACGTGATGCGATTGCACAGACCGGGAGGATTCGGCCCATGACGGACCAGGTCACGCAGATGAAAGTTCGAATGTTCGACAGTCTCGATCCGAGGACAGGCGACGTGCTGGCCAGCTATCCGATCTCCGACGACGCTGCAGTCCTGGCCGCCGTCGACCGCGCTCGGGCAGCTTCTCGGTGGTGGGATCTTCAGGGTTTCACCGGACGTAAGAATTGGCTGCTCGAGTTCAAGAACGCGATCGCCAAGGATGCGCAGAGCCTTGCCGCAGTCATCGCCGCCGAGAGCGGCAAGCCCGATGAGGATGCGATTCTCGAGGTCATGATGGCCGTCGAACACATAGATTGGGCTGCACGGAACGCCGAGAAGACGTTGAAGCAGCGCAGGGTGCCCTCGGGGCTGATCAGCGCCAATCAGAAGGCCTATGTGGGCTACCGGCCGTACGGTGTCGTCGGCGTCATCGGGCCGTGGAACTACCCGTTGTACACCCCGATGGGTTCCATTGCGTATTCACTCGCGGCCGGCAACGCCGTGGTGTTCAAACCGAGCGAGCTCACCCCGGGTGTCGGTGTGTGGCTGGCGAAGAAGTGGGAATTACTCGCGCCGACACAGCTGGTGTTCCAGACCGTCACCGGTGACGGATCGACCGGCGCTGCGTTGTGCACTGCGGGAGTCGACAAAATCGCCTTCACCGGGTCCACGGCAACCGCCAAGAAGGTCATGGCAACGTGCGCCCAGTCGCTGACCCCGCTCGTTGCCGAGTGTGGCGGCAAGGACGCCATGCTCGTCGACGCGGACGCCGATCTCGATGCAGCCGTGGAGTTTGCAGCATTCGGCGCGATGGGCAATGCGGGTCAGACCTGCGCGGGTGTCGAGCGGATCTATGTCGCGGCTCCGGTGTACGAGAACTTCGTCGACAAACTTGCTGCGGCCGTGTCAGCGTTGAAGCCCGGCGGTGCCGGATCCTCCTCGTACGGTCCGATGACTCTCGGAAAGCAGAGCGACATCGTCCGAGGCCAGATCGAGGATGCTCTGGGCAAAGGCGCGCGTGCTGTCGTCGGCGGCCTCGAGTCGCTGCGCGGCCCGTACATC
The DNA here is from genome assembly GCF_040547235.1 of Rhodococcus sp. UYP9. NCBI lineage: Bacteria > Bacillati > Actinomycetota > Actinomycetes > Mycobacteriales > Nocardiaceae > Rhodococcus > Rhodococcus sp. UYP9. The sequence continues at coordinate 167,671 of NZ_JBEPPH010000002.1, read as the reverse complement.
GACCCCGTCATTCTCACCGACGTTCCCGAAGATTCGACTGCGATAACGGAAGAGACCTTCGGTCCGACGGTGGTCGTGAACAAGGTTCGTGATCTCGACGAAGGTATCGAACGCGCCAACGCATCGGTGTACGGACTCGGCGCCTCGGTCTTCACCAAGGACATCGAGGCCGGACGACGAGCAGCGGAAAGGCTCGATTGCGGCGTCGTGACGGTCAATTCCGTCCTCGGGTTCGCCGGCATTCCTGCTCTGCCGTTCGGTGGTACCGGCGATTCCGGTTTCGGTCGGATCCACGGCGCCGACGGACTCCGCGAGTTCAGCACCGTCAAATCACTTGCCGTACAGCAATTCGCGATACCGCTGAAGCTGCTCACGATGAACCGCAAAGCACGCGACATGAAGATCTCGAAACTGATGCTCAAACTACGACACGGGAGAGGCTGACATGGATGTCACTCCCAAGCGCGGCCGGTACGGGTGGTTGCGGCGAATAGAGGAACTCGACCCGAAAGTGGACAACCACGAGATCCATCTCATCACCGCAGGCTGCGAGTTTCCGTGGGACTACCAACGCGCTCTCGAATTCGCCCTGTTTCGGACGTACTGTGTCCCAACCATCTCCGAACTGTTGGAAAAGACAGGCGAATTCGAGAATCGACCACAGAAGCGCTACGACGACACCTCGCTCCTGATGGCGGAGATGCTCGAGCACGGTTACGACTCCGAGAGGGGACGCGAGTCACTGCGGACGATCAATCGAATGCACGGCAAGTACGACATCGACAACGACGATTTGCTCTATGTCCTGACCACGTTCATCTACGAGCCGATCGAATGGATCGACCGATACGGCTGGCGTCGGCTGCACCCGAAGGAACGCCTGGCCACGTTCTACTTCTACCGTGAAGTCGGAATCCGGATGGGTATCAAGAACATTCCGGAGTCCTACACCGAATTCGCGCGATTCAAACTCGACTACGAGCAGCGCACGTTCCGGTACACCGAGGACAACCACCGCGTCGGGAAGTACACCCTCGACTTGTTCTGCTCATGGTTTCCGACGGCACTGCATCCGGCGGTACGGCAGGGTGTCTATGCGCTGATGGACGACAAGATGGCGCACGCGTTCGGCTTCCCGGCCGGCTCACCGACTCTGCGTCGCATCGCGGTGGCGAGTTTGCGCGCCAAAGCGCGCGGGGAACGATTCATGCCCAAGCGTAGGCATTCGAGAACCACCGACGATTCCAAGAACAAGACGTACCCCGGCTACCCGCGCGGCTACCGTCCGAGCCAGCTCGGTGTGCTCGCCGATCCGTCGACGTGTCCGTACACACCCGAACACAGTGTCGGTCCACGAGCGGAGCACCCCGCGACACTGTGACCGGTGAAGATCTTCAGTAGCCGCCGTGTGCGCTTCGACCCCCGACAGCCGGCACCGTGCGAAAGAGGAACCAGCAATGGACCCATCCGATCCCAGCCAGGAGCCACAACGTTCGGTTCGCAACAATTGGAACAACCAGGTTCGTCGACACGCCCTGATGAATCCGGACGGGCTCGCGCTGCGATTCCTCGGTGAATCCACCACCTGGCGCGAGCTTTCCGACCGGGTTGCGAGGTTCACCGACGTCCTGAGCCGACGAGGGATCGGCGCCGGAGATCGCGTTCTGATTCTCATGCTCAACCGTCCCGAATACCTCGAATCGGTCCTGGCAATCAATGCGCTCGGCGCACTGGCAGTACCCGTGAACTTCAGGATGACCGCCCCTGAGGTCGCGTTCCTGGCCGACAACAGCGGTGCGACGCTACTCGTCACCGACCAGCCACTGTCTCCACTTGCCGAAGTAGTTGCAGCGCAATCGGATTCCGTGACAGGAACGATCACGGTCGGTGCGGAGTACGAGGGGTTGCTCGTCGCCGCCGAACACGCCGCACCCGTCGACGTCCCCGATGATGCACCGGCATTGATCATGTACACCTCCGGCACCACCGGCCGACCGAAAGGTGCTGTGCTGACCCACGCCAACATGCAGGCGCAAGCACTGACGTGCATTCGCGCACTGCAGATGCACGGCGTGGACGAAATCGGCTTCTGCGCGTCACCGATGTTTCACATCGCGGCCCTCGGCAGCCTGGCCCCGAGTCTGCTGCTGGGGGTACCGACCGTCATCCACCCAGTCGGCGCATTCGATCCCGCAGCGCTGCTGGACGTCTTGGAATCGGAGGGAGTCACCACGCTGTTCCTCGTGCCCGTGCAGTGGCAAGCGATATGTGCCGAGCAATCGCGAGTTCCACGCACGGTGAAGCTTCGCGTCATATCCTGGGGCGCCGCCCCGGCGTCGGACACGATCCTGAAGGCCATGTCGGCAACGTTCCCCGATGCACTCAACGTCGCGGTATTCGGCAGACCGAGATGTCACCCATCACCTGCGTTCTCGACGGAGCGGACGCACTGCGCAAGCTCGGTTCCGTCGGACGCGTCGTCGCCACTGTTTCGGCCCGTGTGGTCGACGACGACATGCAAGACGTCACTCGCGGGGAGATCGGTGAGATCGTCTACCGGGGACCTACTCTCATGCGTGAGTACTGGCAGAACCCCGACGCCACAGCCGACGCGTTCGGCGGTGGCTGGTTCCACTCCGGGGACCTGGTCCGTCAGGACGACGAGGGTTTCGTCTTCGTCGTCGACCGCAAGAAGGACATGATCATCTCCGGCGGCGAGAACATCTACTGCGCCGAAGTGGAGAACGTCCTCTTCTCACATCCGCGAATCCGCGAAGCTGCAGTCATCGGGCGCACCGACGAGACCTGGGGTGAGGTTCCCGTTGCCGTAGTTGCCCTGACCGACGCTGCCGGGGCCCCGGATCCGACTCTGGAGGAACTCGGGGAGTGGCTGGGCGAGCACCTCGCACGGTACAAACACCCGAAGGAGCTCGTGGTCGTCGACGCTCTCCCCCGCAACGCCAGCGGCAAGGTCGTCAAAGTCGCACTCCGAAGCACGTATTCACCTGCCGATGCGAACTGACCGGACGATGAGCCCGATCGGCTTCACGCGCCACCGAGACCGCCGTCTACTGGCGTCAGACGAACCGAAGTGACACAGTTGCCGAGATCCGGATCCGCCCAACTGCTGGTCGGGGCGTACCCCGAAAGCGAAAGGACGTAGCCTGGCGGTGAAGGATCGGTGGCTCACTCCGAATGACACGCGTGTCGTTCGAAAAGATTGTCCGAGCCACCAGGCACGATGCAAGAGGGTCCCGACCATGTCATTGAGCGACGGGTCACCACTATCGAGGAGATAAGGCCATGGCTTTACCAGTATTGACTCCGGAACAGCGCACCGCGGCGTTGGCCAAGGCGGCCGAGGCACGTACCGCCAGGTCGAAGCTGCTGGCCGCCGTCAAGTCCGGCGAGCTGAGCGTCGCTGACGTTCTCGCAAAGGCCGAGGGCGACGAGATCGTCAAGAAGACCAAGGTCTCCGCACTGATCAAGGCACTTCCGGGTGTCGGCTCGGTGCGCGCCGCACAGCTGCTCGAGCAGCTTTCCATCGCAGACACCCGCCGTATCGGTGGACTCGGCGCCAACCAGCGTGAAGCACTGCTGGCCGCTGTCGCGTCCTGACCGAGAGGCTCTAGGCGGTACGGGTCATACCGACTGGGGTTAGCATTCCCCTATGAATGTCGAAGTGACCCTGCTGCCCGGGATCGGGGTGCGGAAGGATTTCGCCCTCGCATCTGGGCGTCGCATCGGTGTCATCACACGCAAGGACGGCGTGAACGAGCTGATCGTTTCGCGCATGGATGACCCCGACGCGACACAGGCGTCCATCACACTGAGCAATGAGGAAGCGGCGGCGCTGGGCAATTTGCTCGGCACGCCGCAACTCATTGCTCAGCTCGGGGAAGAGCACCGTGAACTCCCCGGTATCCACACGCGACAGCTCCGCATCAAAGAGGGCTCGCGATTCGACGGCCGAACTCTCGGCGACACCACGATGCGCACCAAGACCGGTGTATCCATCGTCGCGGTCATGCGCGCCGGGCAGGTCCAACCGTCACCCAATCCTGATTTCCTGATCGTCTCCGGCGATCTGCTCGTTGCTGTCGGTACGGCAGAGGGACTGGATGCAGCCACAAAGCTGCTCGGCAATGCATAAGAACAAACAGGGCTGATTCCCTATGGCCGAAAGCGCACTCGCGCTGACCGAACTCGGGGCAGTGTTCTTCGCACTCGGCCTCCTCGCCAGGCTCGCCGGACGCATCGGTGTCTCCCCGATCCCCTTCTATCTCCTCGGCGGACTGTGCTTCGGCAACGGCGGCTTCATCACCCTCGACGGTATCGACGAATTCAGTGAACTGGCCAGCGAGATCGGCGTCATACTTCTGCTCTTGCTGCTCGGGCTGGAGTACACCGCCACCGAGCTCGTCACCGGGCTGCGCAGGTCGTGGATGGCCGGTGTCGTCGATATCGTCCTCAACTTCGCGCCGGGAGCCGTCGTCGCGCTCATGCTCGGCTGGGGTGGCGTCGGCGCACTTGTTCTCGGCGGCGTCACGTACATCTCGTCCTCGGGGATCATCGCCAAAGTTCTCACCGATCTGGGCCGTCTCGGAAACCGGGAAACACCTGTCGTCCTCTCGATCCTCGTATTCGAGGATCTCGCGATGGCGATCTACCTGCCGATACTGACAACAGTCCTGGCCGGGGTGGGCATTCTGGGTGGCTTCGTCGCGGTCGGAATCTCGTTGCTCGTCATCACCGTGGTGCTGGTGGTCGCGCTCAGATACGGACGATTCGTTTCAGCCGTCGTCGACAGCCCCGACCGCGAGGTAGTTCTGCTCACGGTCCTCGGATCAGCGTTGGTGGTAGCCGGCATCGCCTCCGAGTTGCAGGTATCAGCCGCAGTCGGCGCCTTTCTGCTCGGCATCGCCATCTCCGGATCGACCGCGGACAACGCAACCCGCATCCTCGAACCGTTACGTGATCTCTTCGCCGCCATGTTCTTCGTCGTGTTCGGCCTGAACACGGACCCCTCGACCATTCCGCCCGTCCTCGGCTGGGCCGTCGTCCTGGCCGTGGCAACAACGGTCACCAAGGTCTTGACGGGCGCCTGGGCCGCTGGTCGGCAAGGCATCGGTAGGCCTGGACAGCTGCGCGCGGGCGCAGCTTTGGTCGCGCGCGGAGAGTTCTCGATCGTCATAGCGGGGCTCGCTGTTGCCGCAGGCGCTGTCGACGGCGAACTGGCTGCTCTCGCGACCGCGTACGTGCTGTTGATGGCGGTACTCGGACCGGTCGCTGCACGCGTGGTCGAGCCCCTTACGAAGTCCTTGATCCGGCCCCGGAGTTGAGTGCAGACCTACACACCGTGATTGGCTGATCGTCATGGCAGGCAGAGCGCGCACGACTTCCGCAGCGACAGCGCTTTCTCGGCGGCCGCAGCTGTCCGAGGACGTCGCCAATCATGTGCGGCACCTCGTCATGTCCGGCGAAGTTCGCCCGGGTGACTACATCCGATTGAACGAGACCGCAGCCGAGCTCGGTGTCCGTGTCACGCCGGTTCGAGAGGTTTACTGACACTTCGGGGCGAGGGAATGGTCGAACTCGTACCGCATCGCGGATACGTGGTCTCGGCACTGGCCGAGGCGAGCAAGTTGGCATGGTTTCTGAACAACGCGACCCGCTACACCCCCACCCGCCTCTATGCGTCGGACCCCGAATGGGGCCGCGCGGCGGTGAGCAACCATGAACAGCTGATCGATGCCTTGGACGTCGGCGACGTCGATGCGGCCTGCACTTCGATGCGCAAGCAATTCACCGACGGCGCCGAGCGTTTGGTCGCATACCGCGAGATGTGAGTGGGAATACGTCGTGTGGGACGTATCCCCACTCACATGTCTAGCTAGGAGCGGAGCGAGTCCGGCGCTGTGAACCGCTCGCCGTACTTTGCCGCGAGCTCGTCGGCACGCGCGACGAAGCCCGCCTGACCACCCTTGTAGCCGACGATGTACTGGTGCACGCCGCCCGTCCAGGCTGGGTACCCGATGCCGAAGATCGATCCGATGTTGGCGTCGGCCGTGGAAGTCAGCACGCCTTCGTCGAAGCACTTCTGCGTCTCGAGTGCCTCGATGAAGAGCATGCGCTCGATGAGATCCTCGAACGGAGCTTCCGAGGTACCCGACTTGAACGCATCACGCAGTCCGGGCCACAGGCCGGTGCGCTTGCCGTCGGCGTACTCGTAGAAGCCTGCACCCTTGAGCTTGCTCGGACGCTCGAACTCGTCGACCATCTTGTTGATGACCTCGCCTGCCGGATCCACGGGAGGAGTGCCGCCGGCCGCGACGACCGCGTCGTAGGTCTCCTTGCGGATTTTCTGCATCAGCGTCAGCGTCAGCTCGTCCGAGAGCTGCAGCGGCGCTGCGGGGTAGCCAGCTTGCAGGCCTGCCTGCTCGATGGACGCCGGCTCGACACCCTCGCCGAGCATCGCGATTGCCTCGTTGATGAATGTGCCGATGACGCGAGAAGTGAAGAACCCACGGCTGTCGTTGACGACGATCGGGGTCTTCTTGATGAGCTGGACGAGATCGAAGGCCTTCGCCAACGCAGCGTCCGACGTCTTCTCGCCGCGGATGATCTCCACCAGCGGCATCTTGTCGACTGGACTGAAGAAGTGGAGTCCGATGAAGTCTTCCTGGCGCTTGATTCCCTTCGCCAGGCTCGTGATCGGCAACGTCGAGGTGTTCGAGCCGAGCAATGCCTTCGGATCGACGAGATCCTCGATCTCCTGGAAGACCTTCTGCTTGAGCTCCTCGGACTCGAAGACCGCCTCGATGACGAGATCGGCGCCTTCGACGTCCTTGGCATCGGCGGTCGGGTGGATCCGAGCCAGCAGTGCGTCGGACTTCTCCTGGGTGGTCTTCCCACGCGAGAGTGCTTTGGCCTCGATGGCCTCGGAGTACGCCTTGCCCTTCTGCGCAGACTCGATGGCTACGTCCTTGAGCACGACGTCGATGCCGGCCTTTGCGCACACGTAGGCGATTCCGGCGCCCATCATGCCTGCACCGAGGACGGCGACCTTGGTGAACTTCGTCTTCTCGATGCCGTCCGGACGCGACTTGCCTGCGTTGATCGCCTGAATGTCGAAGAAGAACGCCTGAATCATGTTCTTCGAGATCTGCCCGGTGACCAACTCGGTGAAGTACCGCGACTCGATCGTCGACGCGTTGTCGAAGTCGACCTGGGCCCCTTCGACTGCAGCGGCGAGGATTGCACGCGGCGCGGGCATCGGTGCACCCTTGAGCTGCTTGCGCAGGTTCGAGGGGAAGGCAGGCAGAACCGCGGCCAGCGCCGGACTCGACGGTGTTCCACCTGGAATCTTGTAGCCCTTGACGTCCCACGGAGCGACGCCGCCCTCTGGGTTGGCCTTGATCCACGCCTTGGCGGCCGGTACGAGCGCGTCGATGCTGTCGACGAGTTCGTGGACGAGACCGATCTCGAGCGCCTTGTCGGGACGGAATCGGGTGCCCTGGGCGAGGACCGTCATGAAGCCGGTCTGGATGCCGAGGAGGCGGGTGATGCGCGTGACGCCACCGCCACCGGGAAGCAGTCCGAGGGAGACCTCGGGGAGGCCGAGCTGGACTCCGGATACATTCGCCGCAATACGGTGATGCGTTGCGAGTGCGATTTCGAAACCACCGCCGAGTGCAGCACCGTTGATGGCTGCGACGACGGGCTTGCCGAGCTTCTCTACGCGGCGCAGCTGCGCTTTGAGGTTCTGGGCCTCGCCGAACACCTGCTGTGCATCGTCGGGTCCGATCTTCATCATGTTCTTCAGGTCGCCACCGGCGAAGAAGGTCTTCTTCGCGGAGGTGATGACGACGCCCGTGATCGAGTCCTTCTCGGCTTCGAGACGGTCGATGGTGATGGCCATCGAGTCCTTGTACAACTGGTTCATCGTGTTGGCGCCCTGGTTGGGGTCGTCCATCGTGAGCACGACGATGCCGTCGGAGTCCTGCTCCCACTTGATCATGTTGTCTTTGCTTGCTTCAGTGTTTGTCATATCTTCGCCTCAGACTCGCTCGATGATGGTGGCAACGCCCATGCCGCCGCCGATGCACAGGGTGATGAGTGCGTAACGGCCTCCGCGGCGCTCGAGCTCGTCGAGCACGGTTCCGGTGATCATGGCTCCGGTGGCGCCCAGTGGGTGACCCATCGCGATAGCTCCGCCGTTGACGTTGAGCTTCTCGTTCGGGATGTTCAGGTCCTTCTGGAAACGCAGCACGACCGATGCGAACGCTTCGTTCAACTCGAAGAGATCGATGTCGTCGACGGTCAAGCCTGCTGTCGCAAGAACCTTCTTCGCCGCCGGTGTCGGTCCGGTGAGCATGATGGTGGTGTCGGCGCCGCTCGTCGCGGTTGCTACGACACGCGCCCGCGGAACCAGGTTCAGGTCTTTGCCTGCCTGCTCGCTGCCGACGAGGACGAGGGCTGCGCCGTCGACGATGCCGGAGCTGTTACCACCGGTGTGCACGTGATTGATCTTGTCGATCCAGTGGTACTTCTGCAGCGCGACGTCGTCGAAACCGCCCATGGCGGCAACTCCGGCGAACGCCGAGTTCAGCTTGCCGAGCGATTCGACGGTGCTGCCCGGACGCATGTGCTCGTCCTGATCGAGGATCAGCAAACCATTCTGATCGGTTACGGGCACGACCGACTTGGCAAAGTAGCCACCCGACCATGCTGCCGCCGCGCGCTCCTGCGACTGCACTGCATATGCGTCGACGTCTTCGCGGGTGAAGCCCTCGATCGTCGCGATCAGGTCGGCGCCGATCCCCTGCGGGGCGAAGTAGGTGTCGTAGTTGGTGGCCGGGTCCAGCGCCCACGCGCCACCGTCGCTACCCATCGGAACACGAGACATCGATTCGACGCCGCCTGCGATCACGAGCTCATCCCAGCCGGAGCGCACCTTCTGTGCGGCGAGGTTGATTGCTTCGAGACCGGAAGCGCAGAACCGGTTGAGCTGGAATCCGCCCACGGTGTCCGGCATCTTCGCGGCGAGAACGGCGGTGCGGGCGATATCCATACCCTGATCGCCTACCGGCGACACGACGCCCAGGATCAGGTCCGAGATGCGGTTCTCGTCCAGATCCGGGAATCGACGACGAAGTTCGTCGATCAACCCGGTAACCAGCGAGATCGGCTTGACGGAGTGCAGCGAGCCGTTCTTTCCTTTACCGCGCGGGGTTCTGATGGCTTCGTAAATGAACGCCTCTGTAGTCACAGCGTGCAGTTCCTTCCACGTACTGATTTCGGTGGCAGCGCCGGTCAGGACGCTGCAGGACACGAGGATTACACCTCGGCTGTGTACAGACTAGAACGTGTTACCACTGAAGGGACAGGACCTAAACGAGCATTGTCTGTGACCGAATGGGCAGTTTGGGTTTCGAAGGTGCTGGGTAGACCTACAATCGACATAGCGGGGGGATATTTGTGGAAGATCAGGAGTTGATGTCCATGGACACCCAGCAGCCCCTTGCTGTCGGCGCACATGTGAAGGTCCGCTACAGCTCCGATGCCGAGCTGTCGCGTGAGCAGTGGCCTAAAGAGTCCGGCGTGGTCAAGGAAGACTTCGGCGACCAACAAGCCGCGGTGACAGATCGCGGCTGGGCTCTCGCCCGTCGATATGCGGTCGCACTCGACGACGGACGCCTGGTCTTCGTGGATCCGGAAGATATCGAGCCGGCCTAGCTCCTTGTTGTCGAGTGCACAGGACAGCACTCGACAACAACTTCGCCTGAGCGGATTTCTCCGCTACGAGCAGCGCTACTCCTTCAAAGGAGTTCCGCCCAGCTGACTTTGAATCAACTCCAGTGCAACCGTATCCGGGTCGCGCCTGATCGATGGATCCGCAGGCTCTGCGGCCGCCTTCATGAGCTCTTCCTCGTCCTCAGCGGTTTCCGGCGGTGGCGGACCTGCCGGCTCGGGGTCGTCAGGGTAGTCCGGCGCTTCAGGTGGCGGAATGTCGTCGTAGCCCGATCCATCCCCCGCCGACCCGAATGCGTCTTCGGTCGTTCGCGCCGTCTTGTTGCTCTGGCTCGGTCGTGAGAATTTTGTCGACGGGGCCTTCGGAGCCTCGGGACCACCCTTCGATGCCGAGACCTCTTCAGCCGGTGCCGTCGCACCTACGACGCAGGTCACGGCCCAGTCGACCCCGAAAACATCACGCAGTGCGTCTCGAATGACATCGGCGTTTCGCGGCTCTCCGAGTCTCTTGGCCAGCGGGGCCGAATCGTGGCCGAGGGTGATCGAATCGACTTCGACGGCGCGCACCGACGCCCCGGACAGCATGACCTCGACCGTACGGCTGCGCTCGCGAACCTTGGTCCTGACCTCGGACCACACCGCACGTACCGCCGCCGCGTCGGGTTGATTCGACTCTGAGACAGGAGCCGGCGCGGGCTCCGGCTCGCTGACGACCGGCTCGCTGACAACCGGGTCACTGGCAACCGGCTCACTGGCAACCGGCTCACTGACAGCCGAAAGCTCGGGCTGCGATTCGGCCTCGTGCTCTTGCTCCGGCGGCGATACAAGAGCCGGCTCAGGCTCTGCACTCGGCACTGGCTCCGGCACGTGGACCGGCTCAGGCTCTGCACTCGGCACTGGCTCCGGCACGTGGACCGGCTCGGGTTCCGCATTCGGCACTGGCTCCGGCACGTGGACCGGTTCCGGCTCGGGCGCTGGTTTCGGCACTGGATCCGGTTCCGGCGTCACGATGGGCGCCGGCGCAGGCACGGTCACCGCAGGCTGGGGCGCAGGCTGGGGCTGGGGCGGGGGCGGGGCAGGAGCCGCGGCGGGCTCAGGTGCAGGCACGGCTGGCGCAGGCGCCTCTGCCACCGGCCGTTGCGAGGGGCGGACGAACTTCGACGGGGTGCCCTCCGCTGGTGACGCTGGTGCCGGCGCCTCGACCCGCCTCGGGGCTGCATCTTCGGTGACCGTGGCCCGATCGACCGCAGCCCGATCGACCGCGGGCTGCTCACCGGCGGGAAGGGTCACGTCGAGACGCCGTTCCAGGCGCTCGAGACGTTGCAGCACAGCAGATTCGGCATCGGAAGCGGAGGGCAGAAGCATGCGTGCACACATCACCTCGAGGAGAAGTCGCGGTGCAGTGGCCCCACGCATCTCCCCCAATCCGGAGTGCACGATTTCCGCGTACCGCGCCAAGGTTGCCGAGCCGATGCGCGTGGACTCTTCGCGGAGTCGTTCGAGCACGTCACCGGGCACGTCGACCAAACCGCGTTCCCCGGCGTCGGGTACGGCACGCATCAGGATGAGGTCGCGCATCCGCTCGAGGAGGTCGGTGGCGAACCTGCGGGGGTCGTGACCGGCATCTACGACTTTGTCGATGGTGCCGAACAGGGAGCCGCCGTCGCCTGCTGCGAGAGCGTCGGCTGCCTCGTCGATCAGTGCGACATCGGTGACTCCGAGCAAAGACAGCGCCCGGGGGTACGTCACGCCCTCCGGACCTGCGCCCGCGAGGAGCTGATCCAACACGCTCAGCGAATCACGCGGCGATCCACCTCCTGCACGGATGACAAGCGGAAACACGGGATCCGCGACGATCGCGTTCTCTTGCGCACAGATCTTCTCGAGCAGTCCGCGCATGGTCGACGGGGGCAGCAACCGGAACGGGTAATGGTGCGTGCGTGACCGAATGGTCGGCAACACCTTTTCCGGTTCGGTGGTGGCGAAGATGAAGACCAGATGCTCCGGCGGCTCCTCGACCACCTTGAGCAGCGCGTTGAAGCCCGCCGTGGTCACCATGTGCGCCTCGTCGATGATGAAGATGACGTAACGCGACTCGGCGGGTGCATACACCGCTTTGTCCCGAAGATCACGGGCATCGTCGACGCCACCGTGACTCGCTGCGTCCATCTCTACGACGTCGAAGTTGCCTGGGCCACCGGGTGCGAGCGCGACACAGGAATTGCACACCCCACAGGGTGTGGAGGTAGGGCCCTCGGCGCAGTTCAGCGACCGCGCGAGGATGCGGGCCGACGACGTCTTGCCGCAGCCACGTGGGCCGGAGAAGAGGTAGGCGTGGTTGATTCGGTTGGAGTTGAGCGCCACACTCAAGGGCTCGGTGACGTGCTCCTGCCCGACAACCTCAGCGAACGTCGCAGGACGGTACTTCCGGTAGAGAGCCACGCCGAAAGGGTACCGGCGAGCGCCGACATCGGCGTCGATGGCCCAGCCTCGAGTTCACAACAGCGGTGCAAGAACCATCCGGACACTCGAGATCTCGATACTCCGCCTGGTCTGCAACCGATCCGACCAGGCATACAACGTACCGGAATCGAGAATGATGTCACCGATCGTGTCCTTGACGATGCCCGTGCCCGCGGTAAGTACATCGACCGTCACCACAGTGCCGACCGCGATGGCTCCAGCGAGGGCATCGGCATCTCGGGCCGGGAGGTGATGAACGGTCTTCAAACGCGCGGCCAATCGGGCCACATCGACCTCTACTGGAACACCTGTCACGAGGGCGCGCGCCAACTCACCGACATCGGTGCGTTGGCGCGGCATCGGAACGATGCGCGACTGTAGCGGTCGAGGTGCGACCCTGGCCACCTCTGTCGGCGCGAGGTCGCCGGTGAGCACTGGGGCGTAGCCCGCGGATCGCAACGAGTCGAGCACACCGAGCGCCGGTATCGACGGGGCCAGAGCTGTGTCCGCGCACCTTTCGGCGTCGAAAAGTGCGCGCGCGTGAATCTCCGCGATGAGCGCGGCATCTCGAGACTCGATGCGCCCGGACACCCCGTCGACAGTGATTGCCCCGTGCCGTCGCAAGACATCACGGATCAGGTATTCGAGTGACTGTGGCACTTCGGTCGATGCAATTTCAGCCAGGGACTGGAGCAGTTCTTCGCCGGAGCCACCTCGATCGAGCCAACTGCGGATCGACCGGTCGCTGAACCGCCAGGCCGACGCAGCGCCGCGCGATTCGCGGGTCGCCGATCCCGTGAGAAGCCGCGAAACACGTTCACTCACAGGGCCGGACACCACGGCAGTGAGATCGGGCAACAACCGCACTACTGATTCGGCTCGGTGGACGAGCTGGTGCACAGCGGGTGCAACTACCGTCGCATCGGCGGTAGTTCCCATGCTGCCGAGCAGTCGTGACAGGTCCGTCGGAGCACCGTCGACGACGATCCCGACTGCTGATGCCTCGCGCCACACGGCCGCGACGTCACCGGGATTCGCCTCGGCCGCGAACCGGGGCAGCTTCCACACTGTGTAGTCCACTGCCGAGTCGACGTCGAGAAAACCACCGTCCGGGATCGAGTCGATCATGCGTCGACGAAGCACAGCCGTCGACGGGTTCGGGGCGATCGGACCGAGTATCTGGGCACGCTTGCCGTTCGCTTGCAAGGAATTCGTCGCGGCGCCCTCCGACCACCACCACGCTTCCACCATTTTCGCGTATTTCGTTGCCCGGTCCATCGATTGCCATTCGCCGTACTCTGTCGTGCACCGCAGTAGCGGGGCGCGAGCTTCGACGAGACGCAGTTCGCCTGCGAGACCGAGAACAAGTTCGACGTCGTCCACATCAGCGCCGACACCCTTGGCAAGTGCCCGAACCTCGCGGCTCCCCACTCCCCCTGCCCTGACCGCTTTCACAGAGCCTGCATCGACTTCCACGAGCACTGCTTCGACGAGGTCGCAGAACCCGGCCACCGCAAGTTCCTGCGATTGCGTATTCGCTGTACCTCGCTCGACCATGACGGGCCGCGACACGTCGATGAGCGCGTGCAGATTCAGACGTTCGAGGTCATCGACAATGGAGCTGTAACCCTCACCGACCGGCGAGCAGAGCCCGAGATCGATCAGCGATCCCACCGCGCGATCTACCTCGGCCGTCGTGCAATCGGTCCCCTCCGCGACCGCGATACCAAGGTCCGAACGCGAGATCGATTCGCTTCCAGCGAGAATCACGAGCAGCGACAGGGCACCCACGTCGAGTTCACGTATGGCAGCATCCAACGATCGTTCGCGCCGCAGAAGGTGGGCAAGCGCGGCATACGTGCGCGGTGGCGGATCGAGCGCCACGTCGGGACGCTTGCCGAGAAGACGGGCCAGCGACGCCTCGTCGATACTCTCGAGCCAGTGCTCGTACGTCACTTTTTCTTGGCTGCTGCCTTGGCTGCCTTCTTGAATTCGCGGACTTCGAGGAGCGACTTCTCGTCGACGACATCGGCGATCGACCGCCGCGATCCCTCGTCCCCGTACGCGCCTGCGGCCTTGCGCCACCCGTCGGGCGTCACTTCCATCTGCTTGCCCAGCAACGCGAGAAAGATGCGGGCCTTCTGATCTCCGTACCCCGGCAAAGCCTTCAGCCGCTTCAGTACTTCGGGTCCGTCAGGACTGTCACGGCGCCAGATCTGATCCGGCTTACCGTCGTAGTTCTCGACGAGGTATTCCGCAAGTCCTTGAATACGTTTGGCCATCGAAGCCGGAAAGCGATGTACCGCAGGCGTTGTGGCACACACGGCCGCGAACTCCTCCGGGTCGGCTGTCGCAATGGTCTCGACGTTCAGATCGCCAAGACGGTCGACGAGTTTCTTCGGACCGGCGAATGCCGATTCCATCGGAACCTGCTGATCGAGAAGCATTCCGATCAGCAACGCGAAAGGGTCCTCGGTGAGCAGCGCATCGGCTTCTGGGTCGCCGACCAGGTGCAGAGTAGGAGACATAACTCCGATCCTCCCACGCGGGAGAAAATTCCGTTATCGGGTTCCAGCTGCGATGTCGTGGCCGAACGGTGTGGCTCGACTATGTCTCGTCGGACCGAAATTCACCGGTGACGAGGAAGATGACCCGCTTGGCAACCTCGACAGTGTGATCGGAGAACCGTTCGTAGAATCGGCCGAGCAACGTGATGTCGACGGCAGCAGGAATGCCGTGCGGCCAGCCCGGTGCGGACGTCAGAGTGAACAAGCTCCGGTGGAGTTCGTCCATCGCCTCGTCCTTGGTCTGCAGCTCGGTGGCCAGTTCGGCGTCACGGGAGAGCAGAACCTTGCGCGTCGAATCTGCCTGTTCGACGGCGACGCGCCCCATCTCGGCGAACACACTCTCCACCTCGACCGGCAGTACGTGTGCAGGGTGCCTGCGTCGAGCGAGCTCGGCGATATGGATGGCAAGTCCACCCATGCGTTGGAGATCGGCAACAATGTGAAGTCCGCTGACCATGATTCGCAGGTCCAGTGCGACGGGCGACTGCAACGCGAGGACACCGAAGGCTTGGTGCTCCCAGTCGGCTGCAGCTCTGTCGATCGTTTCCCTGCCGGAGATGGTGTGTTCCGCGACTGCGAGATCCGCGGTCAGCAAGGCCCTGGTAGCCGATTCCATCGCAGATTCCGCAAGTCCGCACATCGATGCAAGATCGGCTGCGAGGGAATCCAAGGTGACGTTGTACTGCTCACGCATGAGCTACCTACCTCCGTTGGGCTTACTCGATTGACCTCGATCGGTCACGATCATCTGCCGCCGCCCCTCGCTGTGTACATACCTTCACCCTGTTACCCGAGTGTTGATCCTCCTACACTTGGGAAACCTATGGCACTTCGGTGAACATATGGAATCGTGCACACGTGACGGTACTCAAATCCATCCTGTTGTTCGGCGTCGCTGCAGTGCTGGAGATCGGCGGGGCGTGGCTGGTATGGCAGGGAGTCAGAGAACACCGCGGATGGATCTGGGTCGGCGCAGGTGTCGTTGCGCTCGGTGCCTACGGATTCGTCGCGACGCTGCAGCCGGACGCCAATTTCGGCCGCATCCTCGCCGCGTACGGCGGTGTCTTCGTCGCGGGGTCTCTCGCCTGGGGAATGATCGCCGACGGCTTCGAGCCGGACAGGTGGGACGTGACAGGAGCAGCACTCTGCCTTCTCGGCGTCGCCGTGATCATGTACGGCCCGCGCTGACTGTGCCCGGACCGTACGAGATCACCTCAGCAATTCGACGGCGCTGGGACTCCGTCGAAACGATCCTTCATCCAGCTCTGCGCTTCACCGAGTCCGAGTAGATCCGGAATGATGTGTCCTGCACCCGATCCCGGCACTATGGCCGGTACCTGAGCACTGCTGAGCTGAACGGTTGCACCTTGACTGCACCAGTCAGCGGCCAGCTGCACGGCTTGACCGTGTGGGACGACGTCGTCGGACGTGCCGGACTGAATCAGCACGGGCGCGTTCGGTGTGCGTTCGCCGATCTTGTTGGCCGCCAATATCTCCTGAGCCCTGGGTAGCCTGTCGAGAACAACCGACATCGGTTCGCCTGTGTTGGTGTACTCCTGCGTGCGATGCAACCCGACCGTCAGAATCGTGGCGCCGACACATTGATCAGCGACCTCTCTCAACATCGCCTTGCCTGCACCGTTGATGTTCTCGTCGATGATCGGCCGAAGATCCGGGTCGGATTCGAGCAAGCCGTTGAGCGTGTAACCGATCACGCCGGTGAGGATGGTGCCGTCCACCTGTTCGAGTGTCGACTTCAGATCAGCCGGCGGGGCCCCTGCGTACGTACCGACGATGTTCAGTTCCGGCGCGTACTCGGATGCCAGTTCTGCACCGGACGCCGCCGCGCCTCCACCCTGTGAGTAGCCGTACAGTCCGACGGGTCCATCGGTGGAAATCTCTGTGCCGGAGAGACTCTGCGCTGCCCGAGCCGCATCGAGAACAGCATGCCCTTCGGCAGCGCGGTTGACGTAAGTGTGGGCACCCGGGGTGCCGAGTCCCTCGTAGTCGGTGATGACGACGCCATATCCCTGAGACAGCAACGCGTATGCGGCGAGCACCTCGTACTCCACCATGGCATCGAACGGCGGCGTGTAGGTGATGAGGTTGTTCAACATCTTCGATGGCGCACACTGGTCGCCCTGCCCCTGCGTACCGGGTGCGAGACTCACGAGCGGTCGCGGACCTGGGCCGGTCCAGTCTGCCGCCGGATCGATGTAGGTGCCAGTCACTGCGATCGGATCACCGTTGGAATCCTTGCTGCGGTACATGATTCGAGTAGCCTCGCCGGGGAGTGCCCCACCGATGGTGGGCACCGAGATCGCCAAATGCGAGGGCTCGGAGCGGATGACGTCCCCTGCATCGCCGTCGGGCAGTGGGCTCGGAGGTAGGTAGAAGTCGGACTCCACCGTCGATCCGGTCGATGAACCCGATGGCGGCTGAGCCGACGCCAAGGGCGTCATCGCTGTTGCTGCCAGCAGAACGGCTCCGACGGCCGGTCCGACTACCCGTGACGCTCGCATGCATTACCCCCATAGGTCCACTGTCGCCGCCGTTATTACTAGGCAGTAGCAACACTCGTGACGGACCATACGTGATGTACAGCACAGGCGAAAGACTGATGGTTCAACCCACCGCGCACCGGCGTGAACCTTGTGAACAATCACAAAAAACAGATCAGCGGCGACGGCGATGCATTGCAGCTTTCGCCGAGTCGAGCTCGACTCCGGTGAGTGCACGCCCCGGCAGAGCGGTCGCCGCACCGGGTTCGGATCGGAGCCCGTCGAGAACCACGGTGAAGTAGCGTCGCCAATTGCCGGCGTCCACCGCGGAGGTGAATTCGGCGCCTGTGGAGACCATGCTGATCAGCGGAATGATGTCGTTGACCTCGACGTCGCCGCGGAGCTGACCCGACGCCTTCGCTCGGAGTACGATCTTCTCGACGAAGGGCTCGAGCCGTTCGCGCACCTGCGCGATCCCCGCGCAGCCCTCGTCCGTGCCGAGTACGACCTCACCGAGACCCCGGTCTGCGGACATCCCCTCGCACAATCTATCGAGGAACACCACGAGGCCTTGCCACGGGTCGGCGGTGGTCAACGCCTCCTCAGCGAACACGGTCATCTCCTCGAGCCGCTGTTCGAAGACACCATCGATGAGCTCTTCTTTGCACGAGAAGCGCCGATAGACGGTTCCGACGCCGACCTTCGCATGATCGGCGACGTCGTCGAGAGTGATGTCGATTCCGCGCAATGCGAACAGCTCGCGAGCTGCCTCGACGATGCGTTTGCGGTTTCGTTCCGCGTCGGCCCGAAGCGGCTTCTTTGCCGCTGTGTCAGCTCTCACACTCATCTGAATGTCCGTTTCACCCGGTAAGCGGAGGATTGACCTCCGCTTAGCTGCTACCTTTGGTCGATAACCGGAGAGTACACCTCCGCATAGCCGACAGAAGGACGAATATGACCGCATTGTCTTCGGATAGCGTCGAGACATCGACGTCACCGGCCTCGGAAGAAACTGCTGACGCAAAATCACATCGCGTTCGCTGGCTGGTTCTCGCCACCCTCGGCCTGGCTCAGCTCATGGTCGTGCTGGACGCGACCATCGTGAACATCGCGTTGCCGGCGGCCCAGCTCGATCTCGGCTTCGACAACAGCAACCGTTCCTGGATCATCACCGCCTACGCGCTGGCCTTCGGCAGTCTCCTGCTCCTCGGCGGCCGACTCAGCGATCTGTTCGGTCGTCGCAACACCTTCCTCGTCGGGCTCGTCGGCTTCGCCCTCATGTCCGCGGTCGGGGGCGCATCGGTGAACTTCGGAATGCTCGTCGCAGCTCGCGCAGGCCAGGGCGTATTCGGTGCACTTCTCGCACCGGCGGCACTGTCGCTGCTGGCAACCACGTTCACGGACCCGAAGGAGCGTGCGAAAGCATTCGGCATCTTCGGTGCAATCGCCGGTGGCGGTGGCGCGTTGGGCCTGTTGCTCGGCGGCATACTGACCGAGTGGGCGACCTGGCGTTGGAGTCTCTACGTCAACCTGATCTTCGCCGGGGTGGCGTTCGTCGCCGGATTCATCCTGCTGGCCAAGCATGCGGTCACCACCAGGCCCAAGCTCGACATTCCGGGAACAGTCACAGTCTCGGCCGCGCTGTTCGCCATCGTCTACGGTTTCGCACACGCAGAATCCGACGGCTGGGGTAACACGGTCACCCTCGCGTTCCTGATCATCGGTACAGCATTGCTCGGCGTGTTCGTCGTCCTGCAGCGACGCGTCGCGCATCCTCTGCTGCCACTGCGCATCATCCTCGACCGGACACGCGCTGGATCGTTCCTCGCAGTGTTCGTCACCGGGGCAGGCATGTTCGCAGTGTTCCTCTTCCTCACCTATTACATGCAGAGCACACTCGGCTACACACCGATCACTACCGGATTCGCTTTCATGCCGATGATCGGCGCGTTGATCCTCACCGCAACGGTGTCGACGGGAGTGATCCTGCCGCGATTCGGACCCCGGGTCCTGATACCGACGGGCCTGCTGGTTGCCGGGGTCGGAATGAGTCTCCTGACTCAGGTTTCACTGGACAGCACCTACCCGATGCACATTCTGCCCGGGTTGATCATCATGGGCCTCGGACTCGGCGCCTCCATGGCTCCGGCCTTTCAGAGTGCGATCTCCGGGGTGAATCTCGACGACTCGGGCGTCGCCTCCGCCACGGTCAACACCATGCAGCAGATCGGCGGCTCGATCGGTACGGCATTGCTCAGTACCATCGCAGCGAGCGCAGCAGCCACGTACGTCACAGACAATGTGGCTAGCGCATCGAGTGCGGCGGCACTGCAGGCCAACGCCGAACTCGCCAGCTACACAACGACGTTCTGGTGGGCGAGTGGGATCTTCGTGCTGGGCGCGGTCATCACCGGGTTCCTGTTGCGACCGGGCCTACTCGCCGAAGCACCAGAAGGCGCGGTAGTGATCGGTCACTGAGCGACTTCGTTGCAGCCTGAATGGAATACGCCCTCTCGGGCGTATTCCATTTACCTGTCGAGGAGCTTTTCGGTCGCGGCGAGCAAAACGCACGTCGCGACCCCGTCCATCGACTTCTGCAGATCGTCCAAGGACGGGAAGCTCGGAGCGAGCCGGATGTTTCGGTCCTCGGGATCGTTTCCGTACGGGAATGCCGAACCCGCTCCCGTCAACGCGATACCGGCGTTCTTCGCCAATGCGATCGAGCGAGCCGCGGTGCCCTCGAGCACGTCGAGGGAGATGAAGTAGCCACCCTTCGGCTCCGTCCACGACGCGATCTTCGACGCACCGAGCCGGTCTTCGAGGATCTGACCGACGAGCGCGAACTTCGGTGCAAGGATGTCCCGATGCTTGGCCATGTGGGCACGGACACCGTCGGCGTCGCCGAAGAACCGCAGGTGCCGAAGCTGATTCAGCTTATCCGGACCGATGCTCTTCTTACCCAAATGCTTTTGGTACCACGCGAGATTCTCGTCCGAGCTGCCGAAGAAGCTGACACCCGCACCGGCGAACGTGATCTTCGACGTCGACGCCAGTACGAACGGACGATTCGGGTATCCGGCTTCGGCCGCCCACCCGAGAATGTCGTGGGACGGGGCGAATTCTTCCACCAGCGGATGCACGGCGTAAGCGTTGTCCCAGAACAGGCGGAAGTCTGGGGCGGCAGTCGGCATGGATGCCAACGCTCGCACTACTTCCTCGGAGTACACGGCCCCCGTGGGGTTCGAGTAGTTCGGAACCGCCCACATGCCCTTGATCTGCGGATCCGACGAGACGAGACGGGTGATCTCGTTGATGTCGGGACCGTCGGGAAGCATCGGGACTGCGATCATGTCGATGCCGAAGCTCTCGGCGATCGCGAAGTGCCGGTCGTATCCGGGCGCCGGGCACAGGAAGCGGATATTCGGCTCGGCCGACCAAGGCCGCGGCGAATCGGTAAGACCGTGCAGCAGGGCCCACACAACCAGGTCGTGCATGATTTCGAGGCTCGCATTGTTACCGGCCAGGAGATTCTTCACCGGAATGCCGAGGATTTCACCGAAGATTGCTCGTAACTCGGGAAGACCTGCGAGGCCTCCGTAGTTGCGGCAGTCGGTTCCATTGCCGTCGCGGTAGTCCTCGCCGGGAAGCGTCAGCAGGCCGGCAGCAAGATCGAGCTGCTCGGGCGACGGCTTCCCTCTGGTGAGGTCGAGTGCAAGGTTCTCGTTCTCGAGCTGCTCGTACTTGGCAGACTGACGCTCGTGCTCGGAGACGAGCTCCTCATGGCTCATCAACCCCATTTGGGTTTGCGCTGGCATGTGGAGCTTCCCTCTCGGTGTCGGGGCTCGAAATCTGGTCCCTTGAAAGTAAAGGGGACCCCGCGCACCCGGCAGAGCCCATTGACCCTTGCTGCCTTCCGGCCCTGGGGGAGTTCACAGGATGCGCGCCGCGCGGGATCCATTGAAGAGTCTAACCACACTGGCGGCCGTGCCGTTTCGGTGGCCCTCACCGGAGCCCGTTTGGGATCTGGAGGGGGTTATCCGGTACGCTTCCACACGGAGGATTCGCCTAGTGGCCTATGGCGCTCGCCTGGAACGCGGGTTGGGTTAACGCCCTCAGGGGTTCAAATCCCCTATCCTCCGCAGAGAAGCCCCTGCAACCGTTTGGTTGCAGGGGCTTTCTTCATATCGGTGCAGGTCCGCGCGCCCCGTCTCCTACGCATTCCGATATTCGATCCCCGGCGAGGGTGAATGTTGGGAGAATCGGCCGCATGACAACGCCGGAATCGACCGCCGACCGCTATCGCCGCCTCGCAGGCGTACTTACTCGCCGCATCGAGGCAGTGCCGTCCGACAAGTGGGATATCGCCTCTACCTGTGCGGGCTGGAGCATCCGTGACGTTGTGAAACACCTCGTCGACACCGAGAAGGGCGCACTCGAACCCGTCGGCCTCTCCATTCCCGACGGCCCATCGGCGGACGACAATCCAGCCACCGCCTGGGCCCACACCCGCGACGGCATGCAGGACATTCTCGACGACCCGGCCCGCGCGAACCTCGAGTACGACGGACATTTCGGGAAAACCGATCTAGCGTCGTCGATCGGGTCGTTCTACAGCCTGGACTTGATCGTTCACGCGTGGGACATCGCGCACCCGGCGGGCGTCGACGCAACCATCGCCGACCAGGACCTCGACTTCGTCGAAGCGTTCATCGAGCAGATTGGCGACAACATTCGAATGGAGGGAGTGTGCGGTCCGGCCGTCGAGGTGCCGGAGTCGGCCGATCGCCAGAGAAAGGTGCTCGCCCAGTTGGGTCGGGAGGTCTGAAAGCGCCTCACCCATCGCTTGAATGAACCATTCATACGATCAAATAGCTGGAGGGGTCCATTCAAGCCGGTGGTGGTGGTGGCGGTGGTGGTGAACACCAACTGGTGGGGCGGACACAAGCCGGTGGTGGTGGTGGCGAACTACTTCGCCGACCACCCACCGTCCATGGTGTAGGACGCACCGGTGACCATGCCCGCGTCCGCGGACGTCAGCCATCCGACCAACGAGGCAACTTCCGACGGTTCGACGAGCCGTTTGATCGCGCTCTCGGCCAGCATGACCTGCTGGAGCACCTCTTGTTCCGGAATGTCATGTGCGGCAGCCTGATCGGTGATCTGTTTCTCGACCAGCGGGGTTCGGACGTAGCCCGGATTGACGCAGTTGCTCGTCACTCCGTGCGGGCCACCTTCGAGCGCGGTGACTTTCGACAGTCCTTCGAGCCCGTGTTTGGCCGTGACGTAGGCAACTTTGAATGCCGAGGCACGTAGGCCGTGCACAGAGGAAATGTTCACGATTCGGCCGAATCCACGAGAGTACATGTGCGGCAACGTGGCTCGGACGAGAAGGAAGGGCGCTTCGACCATCAGCGTCTGAATCCGACGAAATGCCGTTGGATCGAAATCGACTATCGCCGAGACGGTCTGTATGCCGGCGTTGTTGATCAGAATGTCGGTGTCGAGAGTGAGGTTCTCCAGAGCCGCGACGTCCGATAGGTCCACCGCCCACGACTCCCCGTGCAGTTCCGATGCCAACTCCTTCGCCGCGACTTCGTCGACGTCGGCGATGGTGACTCTCGCGCCCCGATCCGCGAGCATCCGGGCACACGCTGCACCGATGCCGCCTGCCCCACCGGTGACGAGTGCGGACCTCCCGGTCAGGTCCGTCACTTCAGTCCTGCTTTGGCCAGTTCTGCCTCGGTTGCAAGGTTTTTGGCATCTGCGATATCGATGGACTCCAGCGCAAGACCCTTTGTCTCACGGGCAGCGATGACCGCAACCAGCGTGATGGTGCACGCACCGGCCAGGTACCACGCAATCGGGACCGAGGATCCGTACCTGTTCAGCAAGAACACTGCGATGATCGGCGCCAGTGAGCCGGCGACGATCGAGGTGACCTGATAGCCCAGGGAGACGCCGGAGTAACGCATACGCGTCGGGAACATTTCGGCCATGATCGCCGGCTGGGTGGCGTACATGAAGGCGTGGAAGACCAGGCCGATGATGATGGCGAGCATGATGACGGCGTTGTGCCCGCTGTTGAACATCGGGAATGCGAAGAAGCCCCACGTGCCGGCGGTCAGTGCACCGAACAGGTAGACCGGCCGTCGACCAATTCGGTCGGCTAGACGTCCTACCAGCGGAATGACGGCGAAGTGGACGGCATGAGCTGCGAGCATCCACCACAGGATCGTCTGGGTGTCGGTGCCGACCTCGACTTTGAGGTAGGTGATGGTGAACGTGACGACGAGGTAGTACATGACGTTTTCGCCGAACCGAAGACCCATCGCAGTGAGAACGCCACGCGGGTAACGCTTTACGACCTCGAAGACGCCGTACGACGCGGCCTTGATGACCTCGGCCTGCTTCTGTGCCTCTAGGAAGATCGGGGCATCGGTGACCTTGGTGCGAATGTAGTAGCCGACGAAAACGATGACGGCAGAGAGCCAGAATGCGACACGCCATCCCCAGCTGAGGAAGGCTGCGTCGGACAGCGTTGTGGTCAGGACGAGAAGGACGACGGTAGCGAGAAGGTTTCCGGCGGGCACCCCGGCCTGCGGCCAGCTGGCCCAAAATCCGCGACTCTTGTTCGGACTGTGTTCTGCCACAAGAAGAACCGCGCCACCCCATTCGCCACCGACTGCGAAGCCCTGGATGAATCGAAGCAGCACGAGAAGTGCGGGAGCCCAGTAGCCGATCTGGTTGAAGGTGGGGAGGCATCCCATGAGGAACGTTGCTCCGCCGACGAGCACCAGGCTGAACTGCAGCAACTTCTTTCGACCGTACTTGTCCCCGTAGTGACCGAAGACGATACCGCCGAGCGGGCGAGCCACGAACCCGACGGCGTAGGTGACGAATGCAGCGAGAATGGCATCGAGTTCGCTGGTGCCGGCTGCGAAGAAGATCTTCGAGAACACCAGCGTCGCTGCGGTGCCGTAGAGGAAGAACTCGTACCACTCGACGATGGTGCCTGCCATCGACGCCGCGACGACCTTCTTGAGCCCGGTCGGGGCTGCGTCCGGGTTCGGACCGCCGGATTGTGTCCGATCGTCAACGCTCATTTTCATCTCCTTGTGTGGTCGAAAGCCGTCGTGCCTAAAAGTGTGACGGGGTACACAGTGAACCGCTGCTCCTGAGTATCGATGCAGATCGGTATGCGGACAATGGCCAAGACTGCAGGCCCAGTCTGCAAAAATGCAGATATGGCACGCGATCAGCCCGGTCCGAGCGCAGACGACCTCTTGGTACTACTCGCTGTGGAGCGCAGCGGGAGGTTCAGCTCCGCAGCCAAAGAACTGGGCGTCAACCACACCACCATCTCGAGGAGAATCGCCACGCTCGAAGCCGGCCTCGGCGGCCGCGTGCTCATCCGGGCAGGAGGCGGGTGGGAACTCACCGAGCTGGGACGCGGCGCCCTCCGCGCGGCCGAGACTGTCGAAGCGGCGATGAGATCACTCGAAAGCGGGGATGAACCTGGACAAATCGAAGGCGTCGTCCGACTCTCGGCGACCGACGGATTCAGCGCATACATCGCAGCTCCAGCAGCCGCTCGCGTGCAGCGCCAGCACCCGAAAGTGGCGGTAGAAATCGTCGCGGTCACTCGTCGCGCATCCCAGCAGCGGTCCGGTTTGGATATCGAGATCGTCGTCGGTGAACCGCAGTTGCATCGCGCGCAGGCCATCAGGCTCGGGGACTACCGTCTCGGTCTCTACGCGTCGAAGGACTACCTTGCGGACCACGGAACACCGGGTACCGTCGACGACCTCGCCGACCATCCACTGGTGTATTTCATCGACTCGATGCTCCAGGTCGACGACCTCGATCTCGCACCCAACTTCACCCCGACCATGCGTGAATCGGTCTCCTCGACCAACGTCTTCGTGCACGTCGAAGCCACCCGGGCATCGGCGGGCATCGGCCTGCTGCCGTGCTTCATGGCAGATCGGCACGGAGACCTCGTCAGAATTCTGGACGACACCGTCGCCACACGACTGTCCTACTGGCTCGTCACCCGGCAAGAATCGCTGCGGCGGCCCGAGGTATCTGCAGTAGTCGACGCGATCCGCGCGGTGGTAATCGAGCAGCGAGCGGAATTGTTGGGGGAGAATTGACCGTCTGTGCGGAGGTACGAAGTGCGCCCCTGCGTATACCGTCGTGCACACGGAAATTCCGACTGGCAAGGAGCGTCCCTCGATGTCCGATATCGACTTCTATTTCGATCCGGTGTGCCCTTTCGCATGGATGACCAGCAAATGGGTTCGTAAGGTGCAGGCGCAGCGTGATTACACGGTCGACTGGCGATTCATCTCCCTGCGCCTGCTCAATTCTCACATCGACTACACGTCCCACTTTCCACCCGAGTACGAGGCCGGCCACACCGCAGGTCTACGACTGCTGAGGGCCGCCGCAGACATTCGGCGCGAGCACGGGCCTGCTGCGATCGGGCCACTGTATGCCGCCCTCGGTACGCGAATTTTCGATACCGATGTAGTGCCCGACGACGCTACGAGCCACGGCTATCGCGGCACCGCGGCATTCCTGGCACCGATCCTCGAACAACTGGGCTTGCCGACTCGTCACACCGGCGCCCTGGATGATTCCTCGTTCGACGAGGAAATTCGTGCCGAAACCGACCACGCTCTCTCGCTGACCGGCAAGGACGTCGGCACACCGATCATTGCCTTCGAGCCTCCGGACGGAGTTGCATTCTTCGGACCGGTGATCAGCAGACTACCCAGTGACGAAGATGCAGTACCTCTGTGGGACAACGTGATCGGACTCGCACGCTTCCCAGGATTCGCCGAAATGAAGCGCAGCATGCGTGAGCTTCCACAACTGAAGGCTCTGGGTGTAGCGGAGGACGAAGTCGGCACGCAGCAAGACTGGCACGCCGGTAGTCGACGTCAGAAGAAATGACTACCTCGGGCGGTGCAACCGGCGGTCACACAGAGGGGACCGACCCGACGCGAACCTGGATGTGACCGCCACGCACCGATGCTGACTGCACCGTGTCGAGTCGAGCAGGCATTGCAGTCCACGGGTGAGCGTCGATGTCGGATCCACCCAGTCGGCACGCCAGGCGCGCCAGCGGTGTCCATAATTCTGCGCGTCCGACGGGTTTCTGCATGTCTACGACGGCCACGACTCCCCCTGCCCGCGTTGCGGAGATCATCGCGTCGAGTGCAACCTCCCACCGAGCCATCAGCGACAACGCGTAGGTACTGATAGCCGCGTCGAAGGGAACGTGATCTCCCAGGTCCACCGAATCGAGTGCGGTGGCGTCCGCTGACATCAGGGTGACGTTCTCCCACCCAGCGGAGGTAGCGCGGCGTCTGGCCTGCTCGAGCATCTGCGGGCTCGAATCGACACCGGTGATCGAACCTGTAGGCCCGATCCGGCGCTGCAGCAAAGCAAAATTGAGGCCTGTCCCGCAGGCGACGTCGAGGACATGACTGCCCGCTGGAAGAGCCATCAGATCGATCGCTGCCGTACGACCAGCGCGATAGATCGGCCACTCGAAAGAAATCACGTCGTACATGCGCGCCGAAATCGTGTACGGCATCGGCTTCTTCATCGGTCGGTCCATTTCATCGAGGCCTGCAGGGCACACTCTGTCGCTATGGGAACACCGCAGGACACTCGAAGGGTTCCATAGCTGTGCCCGAAATCGAATCCGACGCCGTCAACGACGCTCAGGCACGTAATTTTCGCCTCTACGTCGAACCGGAGATCGAGGTGCTCTTGCGCGTTGCCGCCACCTTGACTGGGCCCTCGCAAGCCGAGGACCTCGTGCAGGAGACGCTCATACGTGCGTGGCGCAGCGTCGACAGCTTCGACGGGCGCCACCCTCGGGCCTGGTTGCTGACCATTCTGCGCAACACCAACATGAACATGCACCGACGGCAGCGGCCAGACACATTCGCCGAGCTCGGCGAATACCTGTCCACCCGGCCCGCGTTCGGCGTCGAGGAACTCGGAACCGAGGAGAGAGTCATGACATCGATCTTGTCCGACGATCTCGAGCGGGCAGTCGGGTCGCTGGACCCGAAATTCCGGACGGTTCTGTTGCTGATCGACGTCGATCAACTCACCTACGCCGAGGCCGCGAACGTTCTGGACGTCCCGGTCGGAACGGTGATGTCCCGATTGAGCCGAGCCCGTGATCGGGTTCGACGCCGGCTACGTCCCACATTCGCCTCTGCCACCGGAAAGGGAAAGCCATGATGAAGACCGCGCGGATGATGCTCACCTGCCATTGGTCGGCTCGACGATTGCAGCGTTATCTCGACGCCGACCCGTCGGGCCGGCTCGATCCCGCCGAGGTGCGCAGAATCGAGGCACACCTTGCTGTGTGCGCCAGATGCCGGGCCGCCGAGGGCGAGTTCCGTCAGATCGATACGGCGTTGTCCAGGTGGACGGTACGGACGGTCCCCGATGAGAAGAGCGTCGAGCATGCTCGAAAATTCGTGGATCGACTTACCCGAGGTGATATGACATGAGTTCGATGCCGACCGAAGCCGACGTCGTCGTAGTGGGCGGCGGAACAGCAGGCATCGTCGCAGCCAAGACTGCTGCTGGCTTCGGCGTGCGCGTCGTACTGATCGAGCGGGAGCGGCCCGGCGGTGATTGCCTGTGGACCGGGTGCGTGCCGTCCAAGGCATTACTCGCGGCGGCGTCGACAGCTGCCACGATCCGGGACGCGCGCAGCTTCGGGATCGACGTCGGTCAGCCGCGCGTGGACTTCCCCCGTGTCATGGCGCACGTTTCCCGCGCCATCGCCGAGATTGCCCCGATCGATTCTCCGGAAGCGCTCACCGAAGCGGGGGTGACCGTCGTCGCCGGTGATGCCGTGTTCACCGGACCCGGCACCGTGGCCGTCGGATCGGGGTCCTTGCGTTTCGGTCAAGCCATCATCACCACCGGTGCCAGTCCATCGATACCGCCGATCTCAGGATTGCACTCGACGGCCTACCTCACCAGCGAGACACTGTGGTCCCTGACATCTCTGCCGGAACGACTACTCATCATCGGGGCCGGCACCGTCGGCTGCGAAATGGCTCAGGCCTTTGCCCGTCTCGGCTCGGCTGTCACCCTCGTCGGTCGGGCCGAGACCATTCTTCCGAGGGAGGACGCCTCGGCATCGGCAGTACTGTCCGCAGCGCTCACCGATGAGGGAGTGCACATTCTGACCTCTACGACGGTCACCCGAATCGACGACGGGAAGGCCGTCACCGATTCCGGTCTCGCATGCACGTTCGACGAAGTCCTCGTCGCCACCGGACGTACTCCTCGGACCACGGGGTTGGGCCTCGACGCCGCCGGGGTGTCATTGAAAGAGCACGGTTACGTCGTGGTCGACGATCATCTCCGCACCACTAATCCCCGCATCTGGGCCGCCGGAGATCTGACCGGTCACCCACAGTTCACTCATGTGGCAGGGATGCACGGCAGCCTCGCGGCGAGCAACGCCGTACTCGGTGTGCTCCGAAAGATCGACAAGACCGGCACTCCGCGCGTCACCTTCACCGATCCCGAAATCGCCTCTGCTGGAATCGATGTGCGCACAGCGAAGCGTATCCCCGGGTTGCGATTGCAGACACTCGGGCACGAAGACGTCGACCGCGCGGTCACCGAGGGCAAAACCACCGGCTTCACGACGCTGGTGCTCGACGGCAAGCGCCGCATCGTCGGTGCCAGCGTGGTGGGGCCACGGGCGGGCGAAACCATCGGCGAACTGATTCTCGCCGTCAGGCAGGGCCTGCGCACTCGCGATCTCGCCGGTGCCACTCACCCGTATCCGACGTACAACGACGGGCCGTGGAACGCTGCGGTCGGCGACGTCCGTTCGCAGTTGAGCACTCCAGTTGTATCTCGCGCACTGAACACCCTCGCGAAGGCCCGAGGTAGGTGGATCGTCAGGAGAGAGCGCGGTAGCCGGCAATGATGCGTTGACCCGAACTGACCGCTACCACCGCCGCCCATACCGTTGCGATCTGCCAGGACACTGCTGGGAACAGCAGCCAGAGACTGTGCACGGCAATCGTTTCCGCTCCTTCGGCCAACCCGCCCAGAAATGACAGCGAGCGGCCGTCGTCGAGTGTTCTGCCCGTTTTTTCAGCGATGGAGGAGAACGCGAGAAAGGCCGTGCCGTTGATGTAGTACGCCAGCAACACCAGTAGAAACGGCCACCACGGGGCGTCGTAACCGGCCGACGCACCGACCGCGACGCCCACGACCGTGGTCCCGTAGACGGTGAAATCCGCTGTGATGTCGAAGAACCCGCCCGCACCGGAGGTTGGTCCGCCACCGCGGAGTCGTCTACGGGCCAGTGGTCCGTCGAGTCCGTCGGCAAGGCGCGAGAGGATCCACAGTGCCAACGCGAGTAGCCAGAACTGCAGCCCAGCGGCCACTGCGCTGCCCAGTCCCAGCAGCAGACCGACCGCGGTGATTCGGTCCGGAGTGACCTGGCTGATGTCGAGGATTCGTGCACACCGATCCAGCGGCCCCTCGAGCTTGCGACGCAGATAGCTATCGATCATGGGGCCGCGATGCCGTCGAGATGTGGGCCGTTGGGTTCCGGATCACTCTTCAGGGCGAGACGTTTGGCAGCCAACGACGACCCGACGCCGATCACGAGGACGGCCACCAGCGCAGCGGCGAACGGCCAGGACAGCGGAGAGGTTCCGTACGCGCCGAGGGCGGTGAAACCGACAGTGGCCGGGATGATGCCGACCGCCGTGCCGAGCAGGTAATCACGCTGGCCCACGGCGCTGATACCCGCCGCGTAGTTGACGACCGAAAATGGGAACACTGGGATCAAGCGGACGATGAACACCGACATCAAACCGCGTCGCCCGAGCATGGCGTCCAGCCTGCGGAGCTTGCCCCACTCCGAGCGTGCAACCGATCCACGGCCGAGCGCACGCGCCGCCCAATAACCCACATAGGCGCCTCCCGTTGCAGCCACGACCACCACCGTTGCACCGACCGCCAACCCGAACAGCAATCCGGAAGCGATGGTGAGGGCGCTCGCTGGGAACGGCGTCGCCGACAGCACGACATACAGAATTACGAACGCAACGATCCCCCACGCACCTGCGTCCGCGACCAGGGTTCGGATCGACTCCGGATCCGGAAGGTCCACAGTCGCGGCCACGATGACGACCACCATGATCACGGCGGCAGCAGCTGCCAGCTTGATCGCGGTGGAGCGGCTACGTGCCGGTCGGGGGTCCTGATTCACAATTGCTACCTCTCGTGCTCGACACACAAAACAGTTCTTCTACGACGGGAAGTCCTCGACTACCCCAGTGTGTTCCCCTATCACCGGATTCGACCGATTACCGTGGATCAGGCAGCGTCGACTCTGTCTGCATCCTCGGACCAGGAGGCCCACGTTGTTTTCTCGATCTCATACCCGTCGACCGAGAAAGTACGCGTTCGCGGCCCTGGTGGTTGCCGCGAGCGTGGGGTTGGTCCTGTCCTCGTGCGCAGCCCCGTCGTCCGACGCGCCGGTCGCCGAGGAACTGTCCTGGAGCGAGATCGAACAGCAAGCGCAGGGGAAAACAGTCTCACTGTGGATGTACGGCGGTGACGAACAGGGCAATACGTACGTCGACAACGTCCTCACCCCCGCCGCCGCAGCCGCAGGGGTCACGCTGCGTCGTGTGCCCGTCGAATCCACCACCGACGCCGTCAACCGGATTCTCTCCGAGCGGCAAGCAGGTGTCACCGATGGAGAGGTCGACCTGGTGTGGGTCAACGGTGCAAATTTCGGGACCGGTCAGCAGGCAGGCGCGTGGCTCTGCAATTGGACACAGAATCTACCGAACATGGAGTACACGGACCCCGAGGACCCGCTGCTGAGCAGCGATTTCGGTACGCCGGTGAACAACTGCGAAGCACCCTGGCACAAGGCGCAGTTCACGCTCGTCTACAACTCGGCGGCAATAGCGGACCCGCCCCGCACTTTGGACGAAGTATTCGACTGGGCCGAGGCCAACCCCGGCCGCTTCACCTATCCTGCGCCCCCGGATTTCACCGGTTCGGTATTCGTCCGCGAGGCACTGGTGAACCAGTCCGGTGGCGTCGAGAAGGTGCCCGCCCAGTTCGATCAGGACACCTACGATTCTCTCTCGCCGGCCGTGTTCGATCGGCTGAACGCCCTTGCACCGTCGCTCTGGCGCGGGGGCACCACGTATCCGCAATCATCGAGCGAACTCGACGACCTGTACGCCGGCGGGCAGGTGGACATGACCATGACCTATGGGCCCGCGACGCTGCCACAACTTGTCGCCGACGGCACCTATCCCCCCGAGACGCGCGTCCTGGCTCTCGATGAGGGCACCGTCGGCAACGCGAGCTTCCTGGCGATCCCGTCGACGTCGGGGCAGTCCGCGGCAGCGCAGGTCGTCGCCAACATCGCACTGTCACCGGAGCAGCAGCTCGCCAAATCCGAACCAGATGTATGGGGCCAGTTCACAGTGCTGGACACTTCCCGCCTGACACCGGAAGTCAGGGCGCAGTTCGAGGCGCTCCCGGCCTCCCCTGTCCTCCCGCCATACGAGGAACTCTCGGCCAACGCTCATCCCGAACTGGCCGCGGAGTGGGTCACGCCGCTGGACGAGGGGTGGCGGCGATCCGTTCTCGCGGGGCAGTGAGCCAGCGA
The DNA here is from genome assembly GCF_040547235.1 of Rhodococcus sp. UYP9. Lineage (NCBI taxonomy): Bacteria > Bacillati > Actinomycetota > Actinomycetes > Mycobacteriales > Nocardiaceae > Rhodococcus > Rhodococcus sp. UYP9. Next base: position 135,677 of record NZ_JBEPPH010000002.1, on the reverse strand, counting down.
AAGGTACGCAGCACCCTCTGGGTGCTTCCAGCGGTGATTCCGGTTTTACTGGTGGTCGGCGGTGGCCTCGGAGCTGCCCTGCTGCAAAGTCTCGGTCTGATGCCTCTGGTGGGACGGCCCGCACTCACCCTCGATGCCTATTCTGCCCTCGGTGGAGATCTCTGGAGTTCTCTCGCGCTCACTCTTGCCGTTGCGACAGTCTCGACTGTGCTGGCTACATTGATCGGTCTTGCAGCAGCATCGACGGTGCTGTCCGGTAACCGAACGGTGTTGATCGCCGCGGCGCTGACGTTGGCCGTACCCCATCTGATCGGTGCGGCCGCCATGGGTTTGCTGCTCGCCGACTCAGGATTACTCCCGCGCATCTTCGGGCTCACCGACGGCGGATGGCCGGAGCTTGTCGGTGGACGCTGGTGGATTGCCGTCGCACTCGAATATGCGTGGAAGGAATCGGCTTTCGTCGCCATCGTCGTGGCGGGCACCCTGGCAACGCGGGTGGCAGGATTCGACGAGACAGCGGCCACTCTCGGTGCGGGACGATGGGCACGCTTCCGCTTGGTCACGCTGCCGCTGCTGCGGCCGGCCCTGGCAGCGTCGGCTGCGATAACCTTCACCTACACCGTCGGGTCCTACGAAGTGGCCCGGATTCTCGGTCGGCCCTATCCGGAACCATTGTCCGTCATGGCAATTCGATTGTTCACCTCGATCGACCTCGCTGCCCGTCCCCAAGCTGCGGCCGCTGCGATGGTTGCCGCCGCACTGGCGATTGTCGTGTCCGCAGTCGCGCTCAACTATCTCCGCAGATCGGCGGTCTGGAAATGACGGCGACGCGGCCCGCGGGGCGGTTACTTCTGGTGGTGTGGTTCGTGCTGCCCCTCATCCCGATAGCTCTGTGGGCGGTGAGCAATCAGTGGTCGTTTCCCGATGTACTGCCGCAGGAATGGGGAGTGGACGGAGTTCGTAGCGCCGTCGCGGCCGGCGGAACAGAAGCCTTCATGAGATCTACGGGTCTCGCCCTGACTGTCGCCGCGATCGCAACGCCGTTGGGAGCATGTGCGGCCCGGGCCCTCGCGCGTGGCGATGTGCATTTCCCTGGCGTCGTCGCGGCAATACTGTTCGCTCCGCTGGCACTGCCACCCTTCGCGGTAGCGCTAGGTTTGAATGTAGTGATTCTGCGTGCACGAATTCCGAGCACGCTCGCGGTGATCGTGCTGCTCTCCGTGGCCGCGATTCCGTACACCACATATCTGATGCGGGTGGCCTTCGGTGCATACGACTCACGGTACGAGGAGGAAGCGCGAATGCTGGGTGCTTCGAAGTCGATGATCCTGTGGCAGATCAGAATTCCGTTGCTGGCACCGGCGCTGTCCGGATCCGCTTTGCTCGCTTTTCTCGTGGGATGGAGCGACTACGTGATCACATTGTTGGTCGGCGGTGGCAGGCTGGTGACGGTACCGATATTGGTAGCCTCGTTCGCTGCAGGGACCGGAAACGACGCCGTAGTAGCCGCATTGTCGATCGCAGCCATAGTGCCCCCTCTCGTACTGATTACGCTGCTCTCGCGTCTCGGAAGGGGGACGGCCCGATGAGCGTCGAACTATCGGTTCACGGACTCACCAAAGTTCATTCAGGCCAGACGAGTTCAGCATTGACTTCGTTGAATCTGACTGTTCGACCAGGTTCGTGCACGGTGATACTCGGCCCGTCCGGTTCTGGCAAGAGCACCGTACTACGGTTGATTGCCGGCCTCGATGCACCGACGACGGGAACCATCTGCATCGATGGCGTCGACGTCACCGGAGTCCCAGCAGAGGAAAGAGGCGTCGGGATGGTGTTCCAGCGCCCGATGCTCTTTCCGCACATGTCCGTCGTCGACAACATCGGCTTCGCCTACCGCGCCGCAGGCCACAAGCGGAGCCATGCCCGCGAACAGGCGCACAGGTACCTCGAGTTGGTCCATCTCGGTGACATCGGCGATCGATCGGTATCCGACATCTCGGGTGGTCAAGCACAACGAGTGGCGTTGGCCAGATCCCTCGCCGGTTCACCGCGGGTGCTGCTACTCGACGAGCCTTTCAGTGCGCTCGATCCCCTACTGCGCACGGAGATGCACGACCTCGTTCGGGAGATTCGCACCGAACTCGACCAAACGCTCGTACTGGTCACTCACGATCAGCAGGAAGCTGCGGCACTGGCCGATTCGGTAGCCGTACTCATCGACGGCGAATTACAACACCATTCCGATGTCGCATCCGCCTACACCCGACCCAGCACGCTGGCCGTCAACCGTCTCATGGGCGGACTCAACGAGATCGACGGACACCTCGCCGGCGGCGTTCATCGTTCCGCTATCGGAGATTTCGAGGTCGATGCTGCCTTCGGTGACGGGTCTGCGGTGCTTTTACTGCGTCACGAAATGATCCGTGTGGTGGATACTTCCGAGGTTCGCGGTGTTGTGGCGGCACTGCGTCCAACCGGCTTCCGGAACATCGCCGACGTGAGAATCGGCGGGGGCAGCGTCAAGGTCGAGCTACCCGCGGGAGCGACGACGCGGGTGGGCGAGGAAATTTCATTGGAGATTCCGCCCGAGGCAAGGGCTGTGGTCTTTCGCTGATCCTCAGCCACAGCATCCGGGGGAATGTGCCACCGTCAAGGGAAGCAGTCGGCGTAGTTCCTGGTTCTCCCCCGGATCGAGCACCGAATGTTGTACACACGCCGGCACCAGTTCACCGGTCTCGGGATGTGCCATCGAATAGGTGCATGCCGCCAACCTATCCTGTGTTTCGCGCAGTACAGGATCGGAAGAAACCTGACCATCCTGCATCAATTTCCATGCGGGGGCGACATTTTCGGCATCCATGAAGCGGTGTACGACGAACGTCATCGGGCGTACTTCCTTGCGGAGCAAAGCCACAACCACCGTTCGGCCGCCGCATCGCCGCAGTACGCTCGCAGCCCACTTCACCGCCACGACAACACCGTGCGGATGACCCACCAGCACCCGGAGTAATTTCAGGACCAAGGTAAGCGGACCGGAGCCGCCGAAGTTCACACCTCCGAGATGGGTGAAGAATTCTTCGCGGGCACGCTCCTCGACCTTCGACGTCACCTCGAGAAACGGATGCCACCGACGACCGACCATGAACCCCAAAGCTGTTCGGTTACACCGCGGATCACCGAACTGGATCGCCGAGTACGAAATAGGTTGCCCCATGCCGAGTTCGATCTGCTCCCAGACCGTGTCGATGTCGATCTCGCGGTAGTCACCGTGCCACCGGCGTTCGTCGCCGACGAACGCCGCAGGCTGAAAAGAGACCATCGAATAACCGCCCATGTCCACCACTTCGCCCACGACAGCTGCAACCTCGTCGATGTTGTCGGGGGTGACGGTCATGTTGTGCGCGAGGTAAGACGCAATGCCGTGTTCGCTTTTCAACCGAGTGAACATCTCCGCGAATCGGCGACGATAGGGCGTGAGCTCGGCTTCCGTTCGTGGGCGAGGGATTCCGCTTCGTCCACGCATCAGCTTGTCGAAATGTGCAGCGAAGGAAACTCGCCCGAACCTGGCGTTACCGTCGGGATCCAAGACGACCGCCCGCAGATACTCGTAGTCGAAGTCACCGTGTGTGAACGACATCGGCTCGCGTCCGTAGTCCCGCATGATCTGCAACGCTGCAGCATGGTCATCGGGAGCCAGCAAGCTGACCTCCCCGCCGATCAACTGTGCGTGTGCCCGCGGGCCTCGGCGCGATGCCAGGAATTTCAGTTGCGCCCTTACCTCACGGAGGGTGTGCTCGCCGTCGACGCGAACTTTGTTCGCATCGACGCTGTGGTAGCACGGGCTACATGTGAGATTGCACTTCGGAAACACTCCGTGAGTGCCCTCGCATCCGACGGCATGCCGACCGAGCGTCTGTGCCGGTGTTCGTGCCGCCTCGGGTAGGGCCGCCCATCTCGCGTCCAATGCAGAACGGGTTCTCGGGTCGACCGGCCGGTAGCGAAGCTCGATCCGACGCGCGTACGCCCGGGCCCTCTTCCACATTCTCGGCCTCGATGTCTTCACGGTCATGCAACCCGGTGCGCACTGCTCATCCTTCCAGTGTGCGCGAACATGAGATGGTCACGGCGACATCCGACGGCGGCCGAGGTTGCCGAGTCAATGAACCTTCGGCATGGTGGAGGTATGACCGACAACGCAAAGATCACTGTCGAACGCACCATCGAGGCTCCCGTCGACGCGGTATTCGATGTCCTGTCCAATCCCGAGCGACATCAAGCGCTCGACGGCTCCGGTTTCATTCGCGGCGTGGACCATGCCGACCGGATCCAGAAGGTCGGCGAGGTGTTCACGATGAACATGGCGGGCGATCACATGGGCGGCGATTACCAAACCGACAATCATGTTTCGGGATACGCGAAAGACAAGTTGCTGGCCTGGAAGACCGCGCCCGCGGGCACCGAGCCTCCCGGATGGGAGTGGCTGTGGGAACTGGAATCGCAGGGGCCGAACGAGACCTTGGTGCGCCACACCTACGACTGGTCGAAAGTGACCGATAAAAAATTGCTCGAGCAGGTCAAATTCCCGCTCGTCACCAAGGAGCAGTTGACGGACACCCTCGGTCGATTGGCTGCCGAAGCTACTTCCTGATCGATCCCCGACTCGACCGGGCTTCGTCGATCGATGCACCGAAACTAGAGTGGTCTCATGAGCACGGGTGCAGGACGTTTCGCTCCCAGTCCGTCGGGAGATCTACACCTGGGAAATCTGCGCACTGCACTTCTGGCCTGGTTGTTTGCCCGATCGACCGGTCGGAAGTTTCTGATGCGGATGGAGGATCTCGATCGCGTCCGCTCCGGCGCCGAGGAGCGCCAACTCGCCGATCTGCACGCGATAGGCCTGGACTGGGACGGCACTGTCGTCCGCCAGTCTCAACGCACCGCGTTGTATGAGGACGCGATCACTCGGCTGCAGGAGTCGGGGCGGACCTACGAGTGCTTCTGCACCCGCAGAGAGATCCTCGAGGCGGCATCGGCACCCCACGCCCCGGACGGCGCATACCCGGGGACGTGCCGAAACCTCACCTCGATCGAGAAAGCGTCGATCTCGCGCACTCCCGCGCTGAGATTGCGCTCCGAGGTGACCAACTTCTCTGTCGACGACGCGTTACTCGGCCGATTTCACGGGCTCGTCGACGATTTCGTGCTCCGCCGAGCGGACGGTGTTGCGGCGTACAACCTTGCTGTCGTCGTCGACGATGGCGAGCAGGGCATCGACCAGGTTGTACGTGGTGATGACTTGTTGACGTCCTCGCCGCGCCAGGCCTACCTTGCTTCACTGCTCCAATTACCTACTACCACTTACGTGCATGTGCCGCTCGCACTCAATGCTCAGGGGCGCAGGCTCGCCAAACGCGACGGTGCGGTGACATTGGAGGATCAAGCTGCACTCGGCCTCGGCCCACAGGATGTACTGGCAGTTCTGGCGCAATCGCTGGAGTTGGCAGGCCCCAACGAACCGGTGACGATGACCGAACTGCTGGCGCGTTGGAATCCGAAGTCGCTCCCGCGCACGCCGTGGATATTCGAGACATAACGGATATTCCCTCGACAGCGATTCGGACCTGGGGATTACGCGTGTTTGGATAAGGCACGTGACAGCTCCGCAGACCCCAGACGAACCCGATACCGTAGCGCAGTTCGCGCACGTGAGCCGTGGTTACTATCCAACGATCGTGGCCTTGTTCGTGGCGACCCTGATCATCTCGAATGTGTCCGCCAGCAAGGGCGTCGCATTCTTCGGTGACAGCGACGTCTTCCTCGGCCCCTTCCAGATTCTCCCGATCAATACCGACGGGGCTTTCTTCCTGTTCCCCTTGGCTTACATCCTCGGCGACGTGCTCAGCGAGGTGTACGGGTTCAAGGCGACGAGGCGTGCAATCTATCTCGGCTTCGGGTCGATAGTTCTGGCCGCAGTCTGTTTCTGGCTCACCATCGAACTTCCTGCCGCCAGCTTCTACGAAAATCAGGAATCGTTGGAAACCGTCGTCGGTGTGGTTCCGCGGTTGGTCGTGGCCGGGTTGGCCGGCTATTTCGTAGGCCAGATGCTCAATTCACTCGTGCTCGTGGCCATCAAGGAGCGCACCAAAGAGAAGCACCTCTGGGCGCGCCTCATCGGTTCGACCATCGTCGGTGAATTCTTCGACACCCTCATCTTCTGCTCTATCGCGGCCGGGGTCATCGGGATCAGCACCTGGGCGGACTTCATCAACTATGTCATCGTCGGATTCCTGTGGAAGACGATTGCCGAGATCATCGTCATGCCGATCACCTACCGGGTCATCGCGTACATCAAGAAACGCGAGCCCAGCTACCAGGAATCGCTCAACCCCTGAGCCGATATCCGGGTACCGCACGACGGTCGACTACCGGGTGGAGTCGAGATCTCGACCTCGACTCCACCGCGGTAGAACCAGGAACGACGCGAAGAAAAAGCACAGCGCACCGACGAAGGTGCCAGTGTTGGCGAGCGTCGAGTCGACCGTGACACCGTCCGGGGTGACGAAGGCAGCCACCGCGGACACGCCGAATGCGACGCACCCGATCAAGTTGATCTGCCCGGACCACCAGTCGGCCGCGCTCGGATCCCAGAACTTTCGGGCGTGGGTATACGCGATGATCACCAGTACCCCGCTGATGAGGAAAGCGACCGAGCCTCCCGCATCCGGACTCCAGACGAGGCGTTTCTCTTGGGTGACCGATCGTGATTGCAACGCAGCGGTGGTGCTGACGTTGAACAACAACGTACCGACGAATTGCGTTGCGGCGGCCAACCACTCGGCCCGCACCATGAAGCCGGATCCGTACGAGACCTCTGTCGTGACCGCGCCACTTCTGACCAGCTGAATGAATCCAGCCGCGGTGAAGAACCATGCGCCGATGAAATAACAGATATTGGACGCCGAGGCACCGGCCCAGGTACCGAACCCTGGGGCAGAACCCAAGGCGAACAGTGAAGAGCCGATCATGAAGCTCACACACTGCTTGTACAAAGTGGGCGTCAGGAGCACAGCGTGCCAACGCGGTGTTTCCGCAGCAATACTCATGCAACCGCCTCCGGTCTATTCAATGATGGAAGTGGGATCCTTCGCCCACTCGCGGCATAGGCGCAGAAAGGCTGTCGAGAAAAGTAACCTCGCCTTCGAGGTCTCTGAACAGTGCGTCTGCTAGATCCTCGCTCAACCCGGCACGTACCACGATGCGCTGAACTGTCATCTCACCCAGATTGTCGGCCATCGGATAGGCAGGAACGAGCCATCCCTTCATCCTCAACCGATCGGAGAGGTCGTACAGATTCCACTTGTCGGTGTACCCCTCTTTCAGTCGCCAAGCGAAGACGGGGATCGTGTCTCCCTTGCTGACCAGTTCGAAAGCATCCAGTCGCGCAATCTTCGACGAAAGATGATGTGCCACATCGAGTGAACCCTGCTGCACCTGACGAAAGCCCCTGAACCCCAATCGAAGGAACATGTAGTACTGCAGCAATACCTGAGCTCCTGGACGCGAGAAGTTCAGCGCCAAGGTGGGCATGTCTCCGCCGAGGTAGCTGCAGTGGAAGACCATGCTCGCGGGCAAGGCTTCTTCATCGCGCCAGACGATCCAGCCGACGCCGGGGTACACCAGACCGAACTTGTGGCCGGAGGTATTGATCGACGCCACCCGCGCGACTCGGAAGTCCCACTCGAGATCGGGCTGACAGAATGGAGCAATCATGGCTCCCGAGGCTCCGTCGACGTGGATCTGAACGTCAAGCCCGGTATCGGCTTGAATCTCGTCGAGCTTCTTGGCGATCTCGGCGACGGGCTCGTACATGCCGGTATAGGTCTGCCCCATGATGGCAACCACACCGATAGTGTTCTCGTCTACATACTTCTCGAGTTCGTACCCGTCGAGAACCATGTGGTCTTTGCTGATCGGCACCCACCGCGGTTCCACCTCGAAGTAGTTGCAGAACTTCTCCCAGCACACCTGAACGGCGGTGGACAGAACGATGTTCGGGGTCTCGGTCGACTTCCCCTCCGCTTTACGACGGCCTTGCCAACGACGCTTGAGTGAGAGTCCTCCGAGCATGCACGCCTCCGAGGAACCGATCGTCGAGGTACCGATAGCGTTGTCGACGTCGGGACTGTTCCACAGGTTGCCCAATATCTTCCAGCAGCGCTCCTCGATTGCAGCTGTTTGTGGGTACTCGTCCTTGTCGATCATGTTCTTGTCGAAGGTCTCGCTGTAGAGCTTCTTGGCCTCGTCGTCCATCCAGGTACTGACGAAGGTGGCGAGATTCAGCCGCGCGTTGCCGTCGAGCATCGCCTCGTCGTGCACGATCTGATACGCCGTCTCCGGCAGACTCATGTCGTCTGGAATCCTGAATTTCGGTAGCTCGGTGGCCTCACCCGGCCTGACGAACACCGTGTTCAAAGAGAGCACGTCACCGAGGTTGGTGGTTTGTCGTGCATTTGTGTGGTGTTTGGTCATGACGTCCTTCTTCCGCTCGTGGCAGAGCTCTGTCTGTGCAGACATCAGAAGCTAACCAAAAACACTGCTCAGTAGAGGGAAAGTCTGTGTAATCGGATAAATGCGTTCAACCAAATTTTTCGCTTTCCCCTGAGATAGCCGAAACACCAGCTGAAATCGGGGGGTAAAGTCCGGCCGACGACGTTCTTTCTCATTCTCGTGATGGCGTCACTTCGGAACCAGCACGATGTCCTACGCGAGAACGATCAGGGAGCCACATGATGCCCGCCTCCACAGAAGAAGCTCCGAACCTCGAGCACTCGCCCCTCGATGAAAGCAACCCACCACCGAACAAGGTCCGCTTCGGACGAGTTCGACACTGGCTGGCCAGGTTCAATCCGATAGGTCTGATATTCGCCCTAGCGTTCTACTGCTGGTCCATGTCCCCGTCACTGCTACCGCGCCCCTGGCATCTCCAGGCTGTGGCCAGCGGCGTGAGTGCGGCGATCGGCTACGGAGTAGGAGCCCTGGTTCTTTGGCTCCTCCACAAATGTGGGCTGACCCGACAGTGGTCACCGCGATGGCAGCGGGCCGGTTGGATCACGATCGGAATCGTGGCTCTGGTCGTGATCCCCACCTTCCTCGTACTCGGATCGTGGTGGCAGGACATCTCCCGAGAACTTGTTGGTGTCGAGCCCGGCAGCAACTGGGACTACCTTGGAGTATTTGCCGTCGGCGCCGTGGTCTTCCTGCTCTGCTTACTCATCGGACGCGGCCTTCGGCTGCTCGTGCACCTACTCGACCGATTCGTCGATCGATTCCTACCCGCACCCATTGCGCTGGGCGTCAGTGCGCTCGTCGTAACTGTGATCGTGGTGCTCATGATCGAAGGCATTCTCTCGACGGGAATCACGCGTATCGCCAATGGTTCTGCCGCCGTAGCAGACAAGGGCACAGCCGACGGAGTGGTTCAGCCTACTTCGCCAGAACGCTCAGGGTCTCCGGAGTCGCTCGAAAGCTGGGATTCGCTCGGGCGTGAAGGCCGGACATTCGTGGCAGGCGGACCGGATGCCGCACAGATCACCGAGATGACGGGAGCACCTGCGCAGGAACCGATCCGGGTATATTCGGGTCGAATTTCAGTAGATGCAGACGGTTTCGAGGACGGCGAAAACGTCGTCGACGCGCTTGCGGACAATGTTGTCGCCGAGCTCGATCGGACCCGCGCGTTCGATCGCGAGTACATTGCCGTGGCCACCACCACCGGGCGTGGTTGGGTGAATCAGGATGTGGCCGCCTCGCTCGAATACCTGTCCGGCGGCAATTCTGCGATTGCGTCGATGCAGTATTCCTTCCTGCCGAGCCCCTTGGCATTTCTTGCCGACCGCAAGACGCCCAAGCTTGCCGGACGCGCGTTGTTCGAGGCGGTGTACGCCCGGTGGAGTGAGCAACCTCCCGAGCAGCGACCCAAACTATTGGTCTTCGGAGAGTCCCTGGGTTCGTATGGCGCGCAAGACGCATTCTCCGGCGCTCAGGACATCATCGCCCGAACTGACGGTGCTCTGTTCGTGGGCACCCCGAACTTCACCGAGCAGTGGCGGCGGATCACCGATTCCCGAGATCCCGGCAGTCGTGAAATCCTGCCCATTATCTACGGTGGCGAAAATGTGCGTTTCGCCTCGACTCCGGCCGACCTCGACGCACCTGGCCTCGGCGAGTGGGATTCGCCGCGCATCGTGTATTGGCAGCATGCAAGCGATCCCATCGTGTGGTGGTCACCGAGTCTGCTCCTCAACAAACCCGACTGGCTCGACGAGCCACGCGGCGAAGACATCGACAAGGGGATGAACTGGGTCCCGTTTGTGTCTTTCTGGCAGGTCACCCTGGACATGGTGTTCGCTGCCGAGGTTCCTTACGGCCACGGCCACGCCTACGGCCCGGAAGCGGTCTACTTCTGGAACCAGATCCTCGGCGTCGACGATCAGGCGCTGTCGGACCGTATTTTTGCGAAGCTCGACGGCTGAGCAGTGAAAATTCTTTCTGCTACCTTCGGTCTCGCATAACTTCCCGATAGCGGCGACGAAGTGCCCATCACGGGGTCACTATCGCAAAGTCCGGATCGGGCGCGTCGAGGTAACTTGCCAATTCCGCCAGCCGGCTCGGATCGCCGTCGACGCGTACCTTTCCGTCCGAGATCAATGCACCGAGATCCATCCCGCCGAGCAATATACCGATCAGGTCAGGCCGGGTCAGGTGGAAAACGGTGTCTCCGCGAGTTGCATCGTGATCAAGGTCGAAGTGAACCAAAAGGCCGTTACGCAGCGCCGTTCGGTGCACCAACTCTTCGTCCGTGATGTCCCAGTCCAGCACGATGTCGGCCGACCACGCCCGTGGCCCGTCGACACGCAGCGCGATGGCGTCGAAAATCTGCCCGACCGTGAGCGCGCCGAGGATGTCGGGAGCAGCAGCGACGATCGGTGTGCCGACGTTGCCGAGCCTCAATTCGTATGCGCCCATCAGGTAGAAATTACGCCAAGTGCCGTTCTCACAGCCGAATCCGAGCTGTTCGAAGGTATCGGCCTGAAGAGTACGGGCTTCGGAATTGTCCGGCTCCGCGAAAAGCACATAGTTGAGAACTTGTGCGGCCCAGCGAAAGTCGCCTCGATCGAACGTCTCTCGCGCCTTCCGGAGTACTTCCGCGGAACCACCCATGAAGTCGACGTGTCTTTTCGCGGAATCCACCGGTGTGTGCGGCCACAGCAGGGCTGGATTGCCCTCGAACCATCCCATGTACCGCTGGTAGATGGCTTTGACATTGTGGCTGACCGATCCGTAGTAACCCTTGGTGTGCCACGCATTGTCTATGGCCGGAGGCAATGCGATTTCCTCGGCGATCTCGGTACCGGTCAAACCCTGATTTATCCGCCGCACCGTCTGGTCGTGAAGATATCCGTACAGATCGCGTTGGAGTGCCAGAAATTCGGTCAGCCGCTCGGTCCCCCAGGTGGGCCAATGGTGCGAAGCGAACAGCACATCGGACTTGGATGCATACCGGTTGATCGACTCGGTGAGATATACGGACCACACATGCGGATCGCGTACGAGCGCGCCACGCAGGGTCAATAGGTTGTGCAGGGTATGGGTTGCATTCTCGGCCATGCACAAGGCGCGCAGGTCCGGGAAGTAGAAATTCATCTCCGCCGGAGCCTCGGTTCCCGGCGTGAGCTGGAATTCGATCCGCACACCGTCGACTGTCTCCATATGGCCTGACCGGTCGATGGAGACTGTCGGCGAAATCAGCGTCGGCGTACCTGTCGACGTGGTCAAACCAAGACCTGCCCCCACCGCCCCCAGAGGATTACGCGGTAGCGCAGCTCCATACATATAGGCGGCACGGCGAGCCATTGCTGTTCCCGCATAGACGTTTTCCTCCACAGCGTGCTCGACGAATCCGGCAGGCGCCAATACCGGGCACCGGCCGGCCTCGACGTCCTCCACGGTGGTGACACCCTTGATACCGCCGAAATGGTCGATGTGGCTGTGACTGATGATGACACCGGTGACAGGTCGTTCGCCGCGATGGGCCCGGTAGAGAGCGAGTCCTGCCGCTGCTGTCTCCGCCGAGATCAGCGGATCGATGACGATGACCCCGCGATCACCCTCGATCAACGTCAGATTCGAAACATCGAGGCCACGGATTTGGTACACCCGATCGCACACTTCGAACAAACCCTGTTTGGCGCACAGCTGCGATTGACGCCACAAGCTGGGATGCACTGTCGGTGGACACGAGTCCTTCAGGAACGCGAAAGAATCGCAGTCCCAGACAACAGACCCGGCAGCATCGGTGATGGCGCCGGGCTGTAGCGCAGCGACAAACCCCCGATCTGCATCCGCGAAGTCCTGCTCGTCGGAGAAGGGCAGGGTGCGCAATGCGTCTTCGTGCACGGCTCGCACCGTCGGTGTAGCGCCGGTATCAGTGGACATGGCTTCCTTTCGGTCCGACCGTCTCCTGCTTCCGTAGGACCTCGACCGTGGTGATGGCATACCTGTGCGGTCGGGACCGAAGAGTGAAACAGGACCTCGTTCGACAGTACGAATTGCGATGGATGTCCACCTCACACCATCCGGGTGATGTGAGGTCAGTACCACCGTCGACTACTCATCACAGGCATCGATCTCCGCAGAAATCAGCCGCGCTACGGTGTACGAAGCAGTCGGGTAGGCGAAAGGATCTTCGGTGGAGTATCGGATCGACGAACTTGCGCAAGCTATGGAACCACAAGCTGAGGACCAGGCCTGAGCCATGCCCAACAATCACTATCACCATCTGATGTTCGGGCCCTCCGCAATCGAGCGGCAGAAAGCGACGGGGAGCTACACCGCGTACGGGTCACAGACCGAACGCCCCGACGACGGCCCCATGCCGCTGGATACCCGAGAGAAACTCATCATCCGCGAGGCCGATCAGTTTCACATCGCCTCCGTCGCCGAATCCGGCTGGCCCTACATTCAGTATCGCAGTGGCCCAAAGGGTTTCCTTCAGGTACTCGACGATTCGACGCTAGGTTTCGCTGACTTCGCCGGCAACAACCAATATGTGACCGCGTCGAATATCGATCACGACGGCCGCGTTGCACTATTTTTGGTGAATTATCCACTGCGCCAGCGCCTCAAGCTCTACGGCAGAGCACGCGTGATCGAAGCGGACGCCGACCCCGAACTGCAGGCAAGGCTCGAGGATCTGGGAACTCGAACAGTTGCCGCGAAGTCCGCGCGCAGCATCGTCATCGACGTCGAGGCGTTCGACTGGAACTGCTCGCGTAGCATCATTCCGCGATACGACCAGGCGTACCTCACCGAGTTGTCCAAGGTGTACCAACGCAAGGCGGCCGAACGTGAAGCAGAGCTGCTCCACCGGATCGAAGATCTGGAAGAGCAACTCGCCCACCAGAAACGGACTACCGGTTAGCACTTCCGTAGAAACGACCGAGATATTCGGTCTTGAACTCCTCGAACCGTCCCTCGTTTATCGACGCTCGGATATCGTCGACCAACTTCACGGTGAATCGCTCGTTGTGGATGGTGCACAGCGTCGAGGCCAACATTTCCTTCGCCTTGAACAGGTGGTGGATGTAGGCCCGCGTGTAGTGAGCACATGTGTAGCAGTCGCAGTGTTCGTCGATCGGTGTGAAATCACGACGATTCTTTGCCGTATTTATGTTGAAACGTCCTGTTGGGACATAGATTGCTGCGTTACGTGCGACACGAGAAGGGTTGACGCAGTCGAAGGTATCGGCGCCGTTCTCGATGGCGGTGAAGAAGTCGTCGGGCTCACTGATACCAAGCATGTGGCGCGGCTTGTGTTCGGGCAGTTCCTCGTTCACCCACCGCACGATCGTCCCGAGATTCTGCTTCTCGAGAGCGCCGCCGATGCCGTAGCCGTCGAAACCTCGCCCGGTCTCACCGGTGATCGTCTCCAGATCGTGTGCGGCCTTGCGTCGTAGATCTTCGTATTGCGCGCCCTGCACCACACCGAACAACGCCTGATACGGCTTCCCGACGCGTTCTGCGGTCAGTCTTTCGTGTTCCTCGACGCAGCGGACGGCCCATGCCTGGGTTCGGTCGACCGATAGTTCCTGGTAGCCACGGGTGTTCATCAGGGTGGTGAGCTCGTCGAAGGCGAACATGATGTCGGCGCCGAGGCGGTGTTGGATTTGCATCGACACCTCGGGCGTGAATCGATGCTTCGAACCGTCGAGATGTGATTTGAAGGTGACGCCGTCGTCGTCGACGTGGGCGAGGCGTTCCTTGCCTTCGGCGATGACGTCGTCGGACTCCACACGGCTCGCGTCCATGGAGATGACCTTCTTGAAACCGACGCCGAGCGACATCACTTGAAAGCCCCCACTGTCGGTGAAGGTCGGCCCGTCCCAGTTCATGAACTTACCGAGGCCACCTGCTTCGTCGATGATGTCCGAGCCCGGCTGCAGGTACAGGTGATATGCGTTGGCGAGTACGGCCTGGGCGCCGAGCTCCTTCATCGCTTCTGGCAGAACCGCTTTGACGGTTGCCTTGGTGCCGACGGCAATGAACGCCGGGGTAGCGATGTCGCCGTGCGGGGTGTGGATGGTACCGGTTCGACCGAGCTGACCGTCGAGGCGGCTGTCGATGTCGAAGAAGGGGTCGTTTGGAGCGCTCACTCGACCAACCTTAGGCGAACTGCGACGCATACAGCCTGTTGTACGCCCCGCCCGACTCGACGAGCGAGTCGTGATTGCCTTGCTCGACGATCCGGCCGTCCTCCATGACGACGATCAGATCGGCGTCGCGGATGGTCGAGAGTCGGTGCGCGATGACGAAGCTGGTGCGGTCGCTACGCAGGGCTGCTGTTGCCTTCTGCACCAGCAACTCGGTGCGCGTGTCGACCGAACTCGTCGCCTCGTCGAGAATCAGGATCAGCGGCTTGGCGAGGAACGCGCGAGCGATGGTGATGAGCTGCTTCTCACCGGCACTGACATTGTTTCCTTCCTCGTCGATGATCGTGTCGTAGCCGTTGGGCAGAGAGTGCACGAACTTGTCGACGTAGCTCACTCGCGCCGCCTCGAGAATCTCTTCCTCCGACGCATTCGGATCTCCGTAGGCGATATTGTCGCGAATCGTTCCGCCGAAGAGCCAGGTGTCCTGCAACACCATTCCGGTCCGTCCACGTAACTCGTCGCGGCTCATCTCGCGGGCGTCGACGCCATCGATGGTGATTCGGCCCGAGTCGAGTTCGTAGAACCGCATGATGAGGTTCACCAATGTCGTCTTGCCGGCTCCCGTGGGGCCGACGATTGCGACGAGATGCCCGGGCTCGGCAACCAGCGAAAGGTCCTCGATCAGTGGCTGACTCTCGTTGTAGCGGAACGAGACGTTCTCGAAGGCGACGCGGCCGAGATTCGACACGGGGACGACAGGTTCGACTGGATCTGCGTCCTCGTCGTCGGCGTCGAGCAGGTCGAAGATCCGCTCGGCCGAAGCGACGCCGGACTGGACTAAGTTCACCATCGATCCGACCTGCGTCAGTGGCTGGGTGAACTGACGCGAATACTGGATGAACGCCTGTACTTCACCGAGGCTCAGCGTGCCCGATGCAACTCGCAGCCCACCCACGACGGCGATGATCACGTAGTTGATGTTTCCGAGAAACATGATGGCGGGCATGATCATTCCGGAGATGAACTGTGCCCGGAAGCTCGACTCGAACAGTTTGTCGTTGCGGTCGCCGAACTCCTGCTCGACCTCCGCCTGCCTGCCGAATGCCTTGACCAGTTCATGACCGGTGTAGGTCTCCTCGATCTGACCGTTGAGCCGCCCCGTGTGCTTCCACTGGGCGACGAAGTGCGGCTGCGATCTCTTGGCGATGACGGCTGTGACCACGAACGACGCAGGAACCGTCAGCACCGCAACGAAGGCGAGCAATGGCGAGATCCAGATCATCATCCCCAAGATGCCCAACACTGTCAGCACCGAGGTGATCAACTGACTCAAGGTCTGCTGCAGGCTGGTGGAGACGTTGTCGATGTCGTTGGTGACGCGACTGAGTAGCTCGCCCCGGGTTCGAGAGTCGAAGTACTTCAAGGGAAGTCGGTGGATTTTGCGCTCCACACTGTCACGCAGATTGCGCACGGTCCGCTGGAGCGCGATGTTGAGGATGTATCCCTGGGCCCAGGCGAGCACCGCCGACGCCAGATACAGCGCGAGTACGAACAGCAGAACATTCCCGACGGCCGAAAAGTCGATCCCGACGCCAGGGGTGACGTCCATTCCGGACACCAGGTCTGCGAAGGTTCCCTGCCCTTGCGCACGAAGTCCGTCGATCGCTTCCTGCTTGGTCTGGCCGGCCGGGAGCTGATTCCCGACCACACCGTTGAAGATCAAGTTGGTGGCATGCCCGAGGATGTTCGGACCAGCAACGGTGAGAACAACGCTGACGACGGCGAACGCCAGCATCAGCGACAGCAACGTCTTCTCCGGCTTCAGAAGTCCGAGTAGTCGTTTGAGTGAGGACTTGAAGTTCAGCGCCTTCGTTCCGGGCGCTACAGGCGCGCCAGGACGTCCTGCTGCCGGCCCCGCCGATGGGGATTTCGTCAGTACAGGCTGTGTAGCAGGCTTCGTCACGATGCTGCCACCGCGTGCTGCGAGTCGACGATCTCGGCGTAGGTGGGGCACGTGATGACCAGGTCTTCGTGCGTACCCAGCCCGACCGGTCTGCCGTCGTCGAGCACAAGGATCTGATCCGCGTCGACGATAGTCGAAACGCGTTGTGCAACAACGATCATGCAGGCATCCTTCATGACGGGTTTCAGCGCGCCTCGGAGGTTGGCATCGGTGGTGAGGTCGAGCGCGGAGAACGAGTCGTCGAACAGGTAGATGCTCGGGCGTCGCACGAGCGCCCGTGCGATCGCGAGCCGCTGACGCTGACCACCGGATACGGTTGTTCCCCCCTGCGCGACGGCGGTCTCGAGGCCGTCGGGCATCTTTCGGACGAAATCCGCACCTTGCGCGATCTCGAGCGCCTCCCACAGTTCCTCTTCGGTGGCGTCGGACTTGCCGTATCGAAGGTTTGTGGCGATTGTTCCGGAGAACAGGTACGGCTTCTGTGGAATGAGGCCGATCTCCGATCTCAGGATGTCGATGTCGAGTTCGCGAATATCGACGCCGCCGACCAGGACCTGCCCGGCCGTGACGTCGATGAGTCTGGGGATCAGGTTGATCAGTGTGGTCTTACCCGATCCGGTACCGCCGATGATGGCGGTGACCTTGCCTGGTTCGGCTACGAGGTCGACACCGCTCAGTACGGGGAATTGCGCTCCAGGAAAGGAGAATTCGGCGTTCCGCAGCTCGACACGGCCGGGCGTCGTCACGAATGCCCGGGGCGCGGCAGGCAGTACGACCGAAGATTCGGTGGCAAGCACCTCGCTGATGCGGTCGGCACAGACCGACGCCCGCGGCACCATCATCGCGATGAACGACGCCATCATGACCGACATCAGGATCAACATGATGTAGCTGAGAAGCGCTGTCAACGAACCGATTTCCATGGTTCCGTCGTTGATGGCATGGCCGCCGAACCAGATCACCGCGACGCTGGTCACGTTGCTGATCAGCATCACTGTCGGAAACATCAAGGCCATCAACCGACCGACACGAAGCGCGGCATCGGTCAAAGAGTCGTTGGCGACGGCGAATCGATCGATCTCGAATCGCTCACGCACGAAAGCCCTGACGACGCGGATACCGGTGATCTGCTCACGGAGTACGCGGTTGACCGCGTCGATACGGATCTGCATGGACCGGAACCCCGGCACCATGCGAACCACGATGAGTCCCATCGAGATTGCCAGTCCGGGGACCGCGATCAGCAGGATCCAGGCCAGACCGATGTCTTCCCGAAGCGCCATAACCACCCCACCGATACACATGATCGGCGCCATCACCACGATGGTGAAGCCCATGACGATCAGTAGCTGGACCTGTTGCACGTCATTGGTGTTGCGGGTGATGAGCGACGGCGCGCCGAACTGCCCGACTTCACGTGCCGAGAACGTCCCGACGCGATGCAGAATGGACTTCCGCAGATCGCGGCCGGCACCCATGGCAGCTTTCGCACCGATGAGCACGGCCGCGACCGAGCAGACGATCTGAACAAGCGAGACACCCAGCATCCACATGCCGGTGGACACGATGTAGTCCGTGTCCCCGCGAGTGACGCCGTTGTCGATGATGTCCGCGTTGAGTCGCGGTAGGTAGAGCGAGGCGGCCGTGGCCACGAACTGCAGCACCACCAGTGCCACAATTGAACGCTTGTACGGGGCCAGATAGGTCTTCAGCAGTGGAATCAGCATGACGGCCGACGGTTACTCGTGCACATATAGAACAGTCTCCACACTTTTCGGGGTGTACGAGGCAACCTTCGGCCGATCTCGACTCAAGCCGTGACTGGTTGCTCCTCCTTGGCCGTCGGCCTGGCTGCGTTCAACTTGGCGCCTTCGATGTCGACGTCGGGAAGAATCTTGTCGAGCCACTTGGGCAACCACCACGCTTTGTCGCCGAGAAGCGCCATCACCGAAGGGATGATGACCATGCGGACGACGAAGGCATCGAAGAAGACTGCGGCAGCCAAGGCAAAGCCGATCGACTTGATGAACGAGTCCGGTTCGGCCATGAACGCCGCGAACACGGAGATCATGATGACGGCAGCGGAGGTGACGACGCGTGCGCCGTACTTGAACCCGTTCACGACGGCGTCCTTCGCAGTTGCGCCGTGCACGTACTCCTCGCGCATTCGAGACACCAGGAACACCTGGTAGTCCATCGCGAGGCCGAACACCACACCGATGAGGAAGATCGGCATGAAGCTCACGATCGGTTGAGGGTTACTGATCAACCCCAGGCCACCTTCTTGGAAGATGAACACCGTGGCGCCGAACGTGGCGAGAACGCTGAGCAAGAAGCCGATCGTGGCCGTCAACGGCACCAGAATGGAGCGGAACACCAGCATCAGCAGCACGAACGCCAGTCCGACCACCACTGCCAGGTACGGCACCAACGCGTCCTGCAAGCGCTCGGAGACGTCGATCTCGAGTGCGGTTTGACCCGTCACGCCGTAGGAGACGCCGGTGCTCTCCTTCACTCCGGATTCCGCAGCCCTCAGGTTCTCGACGAGGTCCTTGGTTTCCTGACTGTTCGGCCCACTGGACGGTGTCACGATGATCTGAGCGGTATCGCCGGCCTCGTTCACCGCGATGACCTGAGCGTTGGACACATCTGATTGTTCGTAGATCGCGTCGACGACCTTCTGGAAAGCCGCGGTGCGATCGGCGTCGGCTACATCGGTGGCGTCGGCGATGGTCAGAAGCGGTCCACTCTTGCCCGGTCCGAATCCTTCACCTTCGAGGTCGTAGGCCTTGCGCACGGATGTCGCCGGGTCGGCCGTGGCGATGCTCGGCAGTGCGAGCGAGAGTCCGGTCGTCGGGCCTGCGATGACGCCGAGGAGCACGATGCCGCCGATGAGACCCAGAGCTGGGCGCTTGACCAGGAAGCGTGCCCAACGAAGGCCGTTGGTGGGCGTCGCGTTCGGATCCTCAGGGTCGGTGGTGTTGACGAACTTGATCTTGCCTGCGAAAGCCTTGCCCTTGTAGAGGCCGAGCATTGCGGGCAGGAAGGTCAGCGCAATCAGCACTGCGGTGAACACGGCGAAGGCCGCGGCAAGACCCATCTGCGAAAGGAACGGAATTCCGACGACGCGTAGCGCGACAAGGGCAATCAATACAGTTGCGCCGGCGAATACGACGGCCGATCCAGCGGTTCCGACGGAGCGTCCGACGGCTTCCTCCCGATCATCGGTGAGCGTCAGCTCATGCCTATATCGAGCGAGAATGAACAGCGAGTAGTCGATGGCGACCGCGAGGCCGATCATCACCGCGAGAATCGGGGTGAACGAGGACAGATCGGCGAAGCCGGACGCGGTGGTGATGGCGAGGCTGCTGATACCGATGCCGACGATGGCAGTGATCAGCGGAAGGCTGGCCGCGGCGGCCGACCCGAACATGATGAGCAGCACGATGGCGGCGACGGCCAGGCCGACAATTTCGGACGTCCCGCCCGGTGGGGACGCATCCTGGGCGACACTGCCACCGAGTTCGACGGTGAGGCCCGCATCGCGTGCCGGCTGAGCAGCATCGTCGAGTGCAGTACGCAGATCGTCGGTGACGTCGGCGAGTTCGGCGGCAATCGGGACATCGAGCGTGCCGATGTTGCCCTCCGGGCTCAACGGCGACAGCGCTGCAGCATTGGCGGCCGCGACATCGGGAGCAGTGCCGTCCTTGGCTGCGAGCTCGTTGTACTGCTCGACGATTGCCTTGTTGGCTGCAACCGGGCCGACCAGCGGCTTCTGCCCGCCTGGCTTGGCCGAGGCCTCGACGTCGTCGATCTTGTCGATCTCGCCGATGGTGGCATCGATCGCTGCGGTGTACGCGGACGTATCGAGGCTTTGACCATCAGGAGCTGCGAAAACGTAGTTCGCCGAGACAGCCGTCAGCGGGTCTTCGGCGTTACCGAATCGCTCGGACTGCAGGTCGAGTGCGGACTGCGCGGGTGTGCCCGGAATATTGAACGAGTTGGCAGTCGGACCCGAGAGGGTCGACGCGCCGATGCCCGCCAGCACCAGAGTCGCGAGCCACAGGGCAATGACTATGCCTTTTCGTCGGTAAGCGAACTTGCCGATTCGGTATAGATAGGTGGCCACTGGTTGGTTCCTCAGTTCGTGTTCGTTGTATTCGGGGCCGGAAGGCCTGCTTGCAGTTGATCGAATGCATCCTCGACGAGCTCTTTGGGTGAGAGGAGCCCCGAGGTGTCGTTGGTCCAGAGGGTCAGCGCTGCAACGACAGCGGCGCCGACGGCCATCTGCAGCAGGTTCGGATAGAGATCGGTCTCGATGTCGGTGCCGGTTCGCTGCGCGATCGCTTCGCCCAGCACGCGGGTGAGCGACTGGTGAACTTCGAGCTTGCGGGCCATCACTGCAGGATTGGACTCGATGAGCTGTGCCGCCGCGAACGTCTCGCCGAGATCACGCTCGGGATCGGTCACGATCGATACCGCGATGTAGCGCAGCGATTCCCAGATCGGTTCCTCCACCGGCCGCGCGCGGAGCATCCCGAAC
Source organism: Rhodococcus sp. UYP9 (assembly GCF_040547235.1). Classification (NCBI taxonomy): domain Bacteria; kingdom Bacillati; phylum Actinomycetota; class Actinomycetes; order Mycobacteriales; family Nocardiaceae; genus Rhodococcus; species Rhodococcus sp. UYP9. Next base: position 114,463 of record NZ_JBEPPH010000002.1, on the reverse strand, counting down.
CACTCGAGCGCAGATGTCTCGATGTGATGGAGGACAGCTTCTTCTTTGTTGGCGAAGTAGTTGTGAAATGTCCGTGTGGAGACGCCGGCCTCGGCAGCAATGGCGTCGGCGGTGACCGCGTCCAGTCCCCGAGCCGTGCCGAGACGGACGGCCGCGAGACCGAGAGCATCGCGGGTTGCTGCCTTCTTCAGATCACGAAGGCCGGTGCTGGGAGCTGTCACTTCATCCAAACTACGGACTTTGCAGAGTTCTGCAATGTTGCACTCGACTGCAAATATGTCGAATGCGTCACAACGCTTATTGCTTATGAACTAGGACACATCACTAAGGGCTGCTTCAGCGTCGTGCCCACGCCGCCGGATCGCTGGTCAAGTCGAAGATGAGCGACGGCAGGTCGTCGTCGGCGATCTCCGCCAACGAGACAGCCTCCAGAACAGCGCGCATATTCGATCGCACAGCAAGCCACACCAACCGAAGGGGTTCGGCAGGACCGGGATAGTCGACATCCTCCGGGCGCTGACCCCGCACCGACGCCAACGGACCCTCGACCGCTCGAATGACATCGGCGACGGAAATTTCCGCGGGCGGACGGGCCAACCAGTAACCGCCATCCGGACCACGCCTACTGCGCACCAAATCGGCTCGCCGGAGATCGGCGAGAACGGACTCCAAGAACTTGTGCGGGATGTTCTGCGCCGTCGCCAGCGCCTCCGCCTTCCCCGGAGCTCCGCCGGCCGCCGCGAGCTCGAGTAGCGTCCGCACGGCATAATCCGCCTTGGCGGTAATGTGCACCGTCGGTCCCTTCGTAGGATGTCCCCAATTCCTATCATTGGAATAGGAAATGAGCCAGTTCCTCGTTGGTTGAGCGGACACCCTTTTGGTACGGACACCCTTTTGGAGCGGACACCCTTTTTGGTAAGCCCGCACCTCTTCTCACACGCGAATACGGGGGCTTGCTTGGTAAAAACGGTGCGCGCTTATACCGTCCAGCAGGCTGCGATCGTGTCGAGAACGCCAACGAACTGGTGCCCACCCGATCTGTGCTCGTGCACCGACGCCGAGGGCAGGCGGGCCGCGTGCAACTTCAGGTGGGTAAACGGGACGACGTCGTCGTCGCGGCAATGATGCAAGGCCAGCGCCATCTCGGGTTGAGGTCCGGTGAACGCATAGTCTTCGACGTCCCAGCCTTTCGGAGTCCAGTCCGGCATCGCCAGCAGCACTGCGTTCGACGGAATGGCTCGACGTTTCTCCGCAAGCACACGTATCAGGATCGATGCGCCGAAAGAATGCCCGACGACGATATCCCCGGACTTCATCGCGTCCAGATACGTACGGACAATCGTGGCCCATGCCTCGAACGACATATCTTGGTCCGGGATGTGCGGCATCTCCATGGCACACCCGAGTCTGTGCGCAAGCCCTTCCGCTATCGGGCGATCGTCGACGTATCCGCCGGCACCATGGAAATAGAGCAGTCGACGCATGTGATGCATCCTCCTCGAATCTGGTTGGTCCAGTAAGCAGACCCGGGCGGTCGAGCGAATTCACCGGTTTGGCTCAGGCGCCGGCGGAAGGGAACCGTTTCTGTCTCGACTGCGTCTAATCTGTCGACGGAACAATCAAGGAGGGGCGATGCGACGTGGAGTGCTGGCAACAGCCGCTGCCCTGACCCTCCTCACCAGCTGCGGCCAACCCGTCGAAGGCAACGCGGTCGCCGGCGAACCCTCACTGGCCGACCAGTTCGACCCCTGCACCATCCCCGACGACGCCATCGCGCGCACCGGACTCGATCCGCAATCGGAGAGGGAAGGGCTGGGCCCGGGCACGTCGACAAGGGAATGGAAAATGTGCGGGTGGAACGGTCCGAATGGCAACACTTGGTACTCGTATCAGATCCAGTTTTCGCAAAAGTTCACGCTCCAGGATGTTCGAAACAAAGCCGACAACACGGACTTCAGTGACATCACTGTCGGCACGCGGACCGCTCTGCAGTACCGATTGCAAGCTACAGATGCGCTCGGCATATGCAATGTCGCATTCGACACCAACGAGGGGTTGGCGCAGATCTTCGCCCTCAGCCACAGTGTGACCGATACAAAAAATGGCGATCTATGCGAAATAGTTCTTCGCCACACCGAAGATATCGAGCAGTTCCTACCACCGTCCTGAGCAGTGAACGTAACCGAGGAGACTCCATGAGCCCACCACCGATTGGGATTGATCTGCTCAGTCACTGGCAAGATCTAGCACTCGCTGCAGATATGGGGGACCTGATTCTCGAAGAGGATGCCGCAAGACTCTGTGACAGAGCGTGCGATGAGTACCTGGCGACACTGAACGTGTTGAAAGTTGACGCAAGCGGGCTTGGAAATATCAAAGGCATGGGTGACTTCGAATCCGGCCGGGCGCTGGCGCGGAAGTTTTCGCTGAAAGCAGTGGGCGGTGACAACAACCTCGTCGATGTCTTGGACAGCCACATTCTCGTAGTCGAATCCATGCAAACTGTATTCCGCAAGTTCATCGTCAGCACCGCCGCAACCGACGGGGAGAACGCGTCGAGTATCGACGGGCCAAAGTAGGAGTCCAAACACCCGACGGCACGGGCAAAACGGCGTTCTCTCAGTGCTGTTGGACGATATTGAAGACGTTCCCATCCGGAGCCCGGACGAAGAATCGAGTCACTCCCCAGGTTTCGGTGGTCAGCGGATGCACGATGTCGTACCCATTCTCCTGCGCCTCGGCGAGGGCCGCGTCGATGTCGTCGACTTTGATCGAGACGACGGGGTTGGCGGAGGCAGACGCGTCGTGCGTAAGAATTTGGATGTGGGCTCCTGTGCTCGGCGACGTGTACCGGGCGACCCATCCCAGGTTGAACTCTTCGACGCTCAGGCCGAGGTAGTCGGTGTAGAAGCTTCGTGCCTCGCCCATATCGGGTACCGCAATGTCGGCGATGATATCGGTGATCTTCATGTGCATCTCCTCCGCGAGGTGATCTTCTTTCCCAAATCCTGCCACGAGGCTGGGGCACATGGATCGACGTTCCTCGAATCGGTGTTCTAAGTGCTCGAGTTGATCAGAAAGTCCACGGATCCGGTTGCTTCGACTGTCACGAATCCTAGTGATGGCGGTTCGATTCCGTAGTCGCTCCACGTCGTCGGGATACTTCCCGACGCGATCAGCGAATCACCGGATTGCAGTACCTCCATCTGAACCGAGACCTTCCGCGACTGGTCTTTGAGTGTCAGAGTGCCTTCTGCTGTGACAGTTTCGGTAGTTCCGTCCTTCGGGAGTGCCGACAGATCGACAGGCGAATCGATGGTGAACATTGCCGTCGGGTAGGTGGCCGTGTCGAAGATGTTTCCGCGGAACTGGCTGTCGCGCCGCCCATTGTCGGTACTGATCGAATTCGTCTGCACCACAACCTCGCCCGCGGTGAGCGAATTATCGGCGATGGTGACGCTGCCGCTCACTTCGGTGGTCGAACCCACGACCGTGACGTCGGCCCCGTTGAGGACCTCCTTGACGGTGTATCCCGCGGCCGTCGTGTTGGCCGCGTCTCCCGCGACCACCGTCCACCGTCCGTCGATGCCGTCGGTCGACGCGGCCTGCGCTCCGGACGTGGACACGGTAGCTGCAGGGGCGTCGTCCTCGGCGAAAATTTTGCCGTAGATCCAGGGTCCGACGAGAATTACGAGGGCCACTACGACCACTATCCCGAGCGCACTCCACCGTTTCTTGGTCATGCAACCCGATGCTAGTTGCACCTTCAACTCGATGGGTGACCTAGCGCCTGGCAAGTTACTGAGATATTCGTCCGTCTTCGCCGGCAGGGCTCGGACTGGATAGCCGTACCAAAACTCCTCCCGAACTGGAATGCTGGTATTCGACGATCAAGGTGGTGGCGCGTATGCCGGACGAAGTACGACTGATCAACCTCGCTGCCGGCATGGCGGTGACGGCAGCAGGTGCCGCACGCGGATCCTTGCGCATGCTCACCCGCCTCCCCGGGCTGTCCGGACCTGCCGAAGCTCTGTCCGTACGCGGCGAGCGGGCGGTAGCTGCAGCCGCTGTAGTCGTGGACGCTCTGATTCGTCTCACGATCACCAAGGTGGTAGCTGCTGCCCTGGACGAGATCGATCTGACGCGGCTCATCCGAGAGAACGTCGATATCGATTCCATCGTCGAGGGCGTCGACCTGGACAGAGCTGTCGCGAGGGTAGATCTCGACAGCGTGGTCGCCCGAGTGGACCTCGACAAGGCCGTGTCGCGGGTCGACATTGCCGCCGTCATCGGTCGAGTCGATCTCGATGCCATCATCGAGACCGTCGACCTCGATCGCGCCGTTGCGCGGGTGAACCTCGATTCCGCGATCGCCAAGGTGGACCTGATCGCTCTCGCGAACTTCGTGATCGAGGGCGTCGACCTGCCGGACATCATTCGCGAGTCGACGGGGTCGCTGTCGGCCGAGGCTGTGCGAGGAGTCCGCAGCCAGGGAATGCAGGCCGACGATGCGGTGACGCATTTCGTCGGACGGCTGTTCGGACGCGATCAAGGTCCGGCGACCCCATGAGCCATCCACAACCTTCATTCGAGGACATGCGGCCGGCCGGGATCGTCACGCGCGGAGTTGCAGCGTTCATCGATCTCGCCGTGGTCGGGGCGCTGATGGGGTCGGTGTACGTCGGCTCCCTCTTCATGCAGTTGCTGTTCAGTCCGCAGTCCTTCAGCTTTCCTTCTCCTGCGGTATTCCTGTCGATTTCGGTCTTTCTTGCGTTGTCGATCGGCTATCTGACGCTGTGCTGGGCGACGACCGGTCGTACGGTCGGCGCAATTCTGATGGGTGTCCGACTGGTCTCCCCCCGTCACGGAGTGCTGCGGTGGCCGTTGGCGGCATTACGGGCCGTGCTCTGTGTCGTGTTCGCTTTCGGTCTGTTGTGGGCGGCTGTCGACGGGCGCAGGCGATCGTTGCAGGACATCGTGCTGCGCACCTCGGTGGTGTACGACTGGCAGCCGAACGCCGCGTTGGTCGACCCGCACGCGACTACTGGACAATAGGGACATGGACCCGATCGAAGCACTCCGCGAGATCGCCTATTGGCTCGAACGCTCACGCGCAGACACGCACCGTGTCAAGGCATATCGACGGGCAGCCGACGTCGTGGAATCGTTGGACGAAGCTGCGCGTTCGGAGCGCAACAGAACTGACTCGTGGTCCGCTCTGCCGGGGATCGGCGCTAAGACTTCCCTCATCATCCGGCAGGCCGTCGCAGGAGAGGTCCCCGAATATCTCGAGGAGAAGCGCGCCGAGGCACAGCCGATCGGCGAGAACGATCTACGTGCCGCGCTGCGCGGTGATCTGCACACCCACTCGAACTGGTCCGACGGCGGAAGCCCGATCGAGGAGATGATGCGAACGGCCCGCCGGCTCGGCCACGAGTACTGCGCGCTTACCGACCATTCGCCGAGACTCACTGTCGCCCACGGACTGACGGCCGAGCGTTTACGCCGTCAACTCGACGTCGTCGCCGAACTCAACGAGCAACTGGCGCCGTTCCGCATCCTTACCGGAATCGAGGTGGACATCCTCGACGACGGGAGCCTCGACCAAGACGGAGGGCTGCTCGCCGAGCTGGATATCGTTGTGGCAAGCGTGCATTCGAACCTTCGTGCCGACTCGGACACCATGACGCGGCGGATGGTCAACGCAATCGCCAACCCCCACGTCGATGTGCTCGGTCACTGCACCGGCAGGCTCGTCGAGGGCGGTCGCGGCACTCGGCCGGAATCGAAGTTCGACGCCGAGGTGGTGTTCGAAGGCTGTAAACAGTTCGGCACTGCGGTCGAGATCAACGCTCGACCGGAACGCCAGGACCCACCCGAGCGGCTCATCGACATCGTGCTCGAACGCGACTGCCTGTTCTCCATCGACACCGACGCGCACGCGCCGGGCCAATTGGATTGGCAGGGCTACGGATGCATTCGAGCCGAACAACAGGGCGTTCCGGCCGAACGCATCATCAACACTTGGGCACTCGAGGAACTCCTCGCTTGGACCGGTGGTAGTCGGTGAGATCAAGCCGAACCCTCACTTGCCTTACAACTCTCGCCCTTCTCTCCGGATGCACCTCTACCCAGCAGACCCAAGTGCCGCAGGCGCTTCCGACGCCGTCGCCTGCGCTGGTCCCCGCACAGTCCGATCCACCGATCCGACTTGCGTACGGTGCGAGCAAAGACAACATCGGAGATCTCTATCTCCCCGACAACGGCGTCGACGGACTCCCCGTTGTGGTCATGGTCCACGGCGGCGGTTGGCAAGCGAAGTACGACATGACGTACTTCGCTCCCATTTCGCAGGCGATTGCCGATCGCGGAATCGCCGTGTGGAACATCGAGTACCGCCGCGGTGTCGACTGGCGGGACACCCTCGCCGACGTCGACAACGCAACGGAAGCACTTGCGAACACCGTTCAGGAAGCCGCCGGTGGTCGATTGGATCTGGACCGCGTACAGGTTGCGGGGCACTCCGCGGGCGGGCAACTCGCGGCGTGGATCGCCGGCCGACACACACTCGACGCGTCCGCGCCGGGGGCGCAACCACGCATCCGTCCAGCCAGCGCGACAATCATGGCCGGGGTCTTCGACATGGCGCGGGCAGCGAACATCGGCAACGACAGGTTTGTCCCTGCATTCCTCGGTGGCATGCCCGACCAGGTTCCCGACAACTATCGCATCGCATCGCCGATCAACCATCTTCCGACCGACGTCGCGGTCACAGCAATTCACGGTGACAGCGACGCGACCGTGTCGGTGAACCAAAGCAAGGTGTACGTCGAGGCCGCTCGGTCGGTGGGAGACTCTGCCGAGCTCGAGATTCTGCCCGGCCTGGGTCATAGTGACTTCGTCGATCCCACGTCGGTGGCGTGGTCGACGTCGATCGATACCATTGCCGAACACGCTGTATCGCTGAACTGATCGAGCCACTCCCCTGATACATACTTTGCTCATGATGCGGATGATGTGGGTCGGCGTGCTCTCGATTCTTGCGCTCACCGGTTGCAGTTCGGAGGCGCCCAACTCGTCGAGCGAGGCTTCGGCTCCGGCCACCTCGGCGACATCTTCCGCAACTGCGCCTGCATCCTCGGCTCCCGCCGGGCCCTCGACCGCAGCCGAGGCTCCCCCGCTTGCGACGCCACCGCGATCACCCGAGCCGCTGCCCGAGGATGTGGGAGCAGATTTACCCCCGGTCGCGACGCCGCTCGGATCCCCCGAGCCGATGCCGGCACCGGAGGCGAACGTGGCTCTACCGCCGGAAGGAACGGATATGCCGCATGGCGAAGCGTTGTACCTCGACATCTGTCAGCGCTTCCTTCCCGCGATCGACGCGTTGGAATCGACAGGGGCAGCTAGCCGGGAACAGTCCGTCGTGGGGATGAGAGGAAAAATGGAATCCAATCCGAGTTGGTCGACAGTGTCGGTAGAGGATCAGCAGGAAATTGTGCGCGGACTCAGTGCTGCTGGAAACGGAAGTTGCTGAACGCAGCTGCCGTTTCCGAGCGTTTCGACTGCTGGGCTCACCCGTACTCAGATATAGAGTCGATGGACGAACAGTTCGATATTTTCCCTCACTCGCCCAGCACGCTCCTCGGGAGTGAGGTTCTCGCGGTATCGATTGCCCAGCGCCGGGGTCTTTTTACCTCTCGCGTACAGCGAGCATGCGAGATCGGTGCACATGTACGTGCCGACAGTGTTTCCACGTCGACCTGATTCGCCGACCTTCTTCGCCGTCATCAGCGACACGTTCCCCCGCGAATGCGTGGTCGTGCAGATCGTGCACATCTGTGCTCGATCGGATCCTGTTGTCTCGTAACGCAACGCAATGCCGATGACACCTGCTGGACGCGGAACGACGAGGTAGCCGCGGCCCGCGTACGAGCTATCGGTCCATCCGAGGAAATCCAGTTCTTCCCAACGCTTTTCGTCGAGGTCACGTGGAACGCTCATCCGCTTCGTGTCCCCCTTGGAGCAGTTGACGAATGACGCGCGTATGTCCTGTTCGGTGACAGGGTCCATGGTGATATCACTCCTTGGTAAGTGTCGGCCAATGTTCGAGTGCGTGGTGAAGCACGTCGAGCACCCTTTTCCACGAGTCCTCGGATTCACGCGGGGTGTACGCGAAGCCACCCGCAGCCTCGAGCGCGATGAAACCGTGAAACGTACTGCCCAGCAGCCGGACCGCATCGGTCTCGTCCGGTTCGGCGAGAGCGTAGGCACGCAAGACAGCACGCGACATGGCCGAATGCCGTCGGGCATCACTGGCCGCTGCCACGTCCGGGTCGAGGTCGAATTGCGTCGATGCGTAGCGTCCCGGATGCTCCCTGGCGTAGTCGCGGTAGGCGTTCGCGAATGCGACGAGTGCGTCCTTGCCCGCCCTGCCTGCCAAGGCGTCGGAGACACGGTCTGCGAGCTCGGACAACGACGCGACGGATACCCGCTGGCGTAAATCTCGCAGGTTCTTTATGTGCGAGTACAGGCTCGCGTCCTTGACGCCGAACGAGCGGGCCACAGCGAGCATTGTCACGTTCTGGAAACCGATCTCGTCGGCCATGTCCGCCGCCACCTCGGTCAAGCGAGAAAGCGTCACCCCTGCGCGTGCCATCGGACTCCATTCGAACTTGCTGTCTTAGTTTTTTAGCTAGCCACTCTAGGCAGAGTAGAGCAATTCCACGCTTTGCGCCACGATTTCGGGAGCAGTAGTTGTGGAGGACATGCGAAGAAGGCACAAAAAAGCGCCCCACCTGCGTGATGCAGGTGGGGCGCTCTTGGCGGTGGCGGAGGGATTTGAACCCTCGGACGGGGGTTACCCGTCACGCGCTTTCGAGGCGCGCTCCTTAGGCCGCTCGGACACGCCACCGCGGAAAACTGTACCGCAGTGACGGCGCGACACTAAATCGCCAGCTCAGCGTTGGTGGATCAGTGTCCGGTGAGCTTGTCCTTGATGGTGGAGGCTGCGTCCTTGACCTTCTCCGCGCCATCCTTGACTGCGGAAGAGACCTGATCGCCCTTGCCCTCGTTCTCGAGGTCCTTGTTTCCGGTGGCCGAACCGGCAGCTTCCTTTGCCTTGCCGCCCAGATCCTCGGTCTTGTTCGAGATCTTGTCGTCGAGTCCCATTAGTGCCTCCTAGGCAATGGAGTTACCGAGCGCGGGTACCGCGCCCCTTGCTCTAGGGGCTTATCCCGTGGGTGCAGCCGTCAAACATGAGAAGTTCATAAGCGTTCGCGGGCGAAGAATTCACGCAGGGTGGCAGCGCACTCCGCTTCGAGAATCCCACCACGGACGTGCGGTCGGTGAGTGAGTCGACGGTCTCGAACGACATCCCACAGCGATCCGACGGCGCCTGTCTTCGGTTCCCACGCCCCGAAGACCACCCTTTCGACACGAGCCAGGACCAGTGCGCCGGCGCACATCGTGCAGGGTTCCAGGGTCACGGCCAGCGTGCACCCTTCGAGCCGCCACCCGTCGCCGTGCACAGCGGCGGCCGCCCGCAGCGCCAGAATCTCGGCGTGAGCCGTCGGGTCCCCGGTGGACTCGCGCGCATTCGCGGCACGGGCCAGTTCGCGTCCGTCGGCGTCGAAGATTACTGCGCCGACCGGAACGTCACGATCGGACGCATCCCCCGCAGCGGCGAGTGCCGCTCGGATCAGATCCTCGTCGACCACGCCGGACTACCGAGGAAACTTGTCCAGAACGGCCGCGAGTTCGTCGGGGAAGCCGAGTCGCTCTGCGATCGAACCGAGCTGCTCGTCCGGATAGAGATCGGTTTCGGCCACGATGATGCCCAGGACCGCTTCAGGCAGGCCTAGATCGGCCAGCAACGCAAGATTGCCTTCTTCATAGGGCTCGATGTCATCGAGGTCATCCGGGTCGATATCGGGGATATCTACGTTGAGTGCGTCGAGTACCTCGGCAGCGATGTCGTATTCGATCGCTGCGGTGGCATCGGAGATCAGCAAATGTGTGCCCGACGGCGCGGGCCGGAGGATGACGAAGAACTCGTCGTCGATGTCGAGTAGCCCGAATACCGCGCCCGAGCTGCGCATCTCCCGTAGTTCGGTTTCCGCCGCCGACAACGACGTCAGTGCCGACATCGGTAGCGGTGTCACTCTCCACTTGCCGTCTTCCCGGACGACGGCAACGCCGAAGCCGTCCAGGTCGTCGTAACTGTTGTCATCCGGACCGTCGTCGTTCTTCGCCTTGGCGGAGTTGTTGCTCCCGCGCTGTGCAGCCATGCGCGCAACGGTAGTCGTGAGGACCACCGAAACTGAAGTCCGCCGTCAAGACGCCGTTTCGAACGGTGTGTCAATCTGTTCGGGTGACTACTGCCCCTGTGTGCGTTCTCGGACTCGGCCTGATCGGTGGATCGGTTCTGCAAGCTGCCGTTCGAGGTGGCCGGATCGCATGGGGATACAACCGGTCCGCGGACGCGATCGCCGGTTCCGTCGAAGCCGGCTACGACACCGGTACCGATCTGACCGCGGTGCTCACCCGTGCCGCCGAGTCCGGTGCGCTGATCGTCATCGCGGTCCCGATGCCCGCAGTCGACGCAATCCTCGCCGCCATCGCAGAGCATGCACCGAACAATGCGCTCACCGACGTCGTCAGCGTCAAAGCCGAGGTAGCGGCGGCAGTGTCACGACGGGGTTTGTCGGAGCGGTACGTAGGCGGGCATCCCATGGCCGGCACCGACCAGTCGGGTTGGTCCGCCGCCGATCCGGAACTGTTTCGCGACGCAGTCTGGGCTGTCGGCGTCGACGACGGCGTCGACCCGCAGGTGTGGCGTGAGGTGGCATCGCTTGCACTCGACTGCGGTTCGGTCGTCGTACCCGTCGAAGGCGGTGAGCACGACCGCGCTGTCGCCCGGATCTCACATCTTCCGCATCTCCTGGCTGAGACGCTCGCCCTCGTCGGGGCCTCCGGCAGCCCGCTGGCGTTGGGTCTGGCAGCAGGTTCGTTTCGTGACGGAACGCGCGTCGCGTCGACGGCACCGGCTCTGGTCAGTGCGATGTGCGAGGCAAACTCCGCCGCCCTCACCGACGCGCTCGACGAAGCGCTCGACGTGCTGACCCGGGCCCGCGAGGAACTGGCAACGGACGGGTCGACGCGCACGCTCGTGACAGCCGGGCATCGCGCGCGCACCCTCTACGAGGAGCACCAGCGATTCGATATCACCGGCATCGAACCGGGTGATGATCAGTGGCGCGAAAAATTCGGCTCCGCGGGAAGAAAAGGCGGAGTGATACGTCAGATTCGCTCGGCGAGCCCCGGGTAGTCGAGTACGAATCCGTCGGAATCGACCTTCAGTGTGGATGTCGAGACCGGTGAAAGAACGTGGATGCCGTCGGCGCCACTGCTGTAGGTGAGTTCGGCTTGCTGGATGGACAAGTCGAGCAAGTTGACGTAGATCACGGGAACCTGCACGTCGGAGGCATCGGTGTGCAACTCGAGCCGACGAATCGGCAGCGTATTGAAGAATGGGCTGAACACGACGTCGACATCGAGCGCCCCATTGTAGGTGGACCGCTGATGGTTGGACGAGTTCTCGATCATCCAGTAGCCCTCGTTGTCGCGACTCACCGAAGCCTGCTTCTCGCCGCCCGCGACGAATGTTCGCAGCGAGAGCCTGCGAGTGATGCCGTTTTCGTCCGTCACCAGGTCGTACGACGCGCTGAATGCCGGATGCTCCGCGCAGGCACCGCCGATGATCCGTCCGGCTGCCTTGATGCGATTGCCGCTCAGTTGGACGCGTACCGACTCCATCCGGGGAGCGTCGTGTGCCCGCCACGTCAAGATGGCAGGAAAGGCCGGCGCCGACGAACCCAGGGGTTCTGGCGCGGAGCCTGCGGAAAGACCTGGTTTTACTGGGGGGGAAACGCGTTGTTCACCCGGGGCTGGAGTGGTCACCCGACTACGGTAAGCGACACGGACCCCTGTAGAACAAGCGGTAGCGATTTTTATCCTCCGGGTACGGCTGACGGAGTCCTGCCTCTCACGGTTACAGGAGTCGTAATCCGACATTTCGGGCAGATTTGCGGTGGTGTCGATTACATCGAACCCGATGTTCGAAACTCCTCACCTTCACTAGGGTTGTCGTCGTGACTGCAGGTGACTTCGATTTCGCGCACTCCGAGCAGGCGGCGAAAAGTAGACGAGACAAGGCGACAGCCCTCGCACGCTTCGTCTGGGAACGCGGCATCGACTCGGAGGAGCTTCTCGAGCTGACCGACGCCACTCGACGCAAGCTCGCCCGTGCAGCCGACATTTCGCCGCCGAGCACGATGGAGACGTGGACCATTGCCGCCGAGTTGGTGGACAGCAAGTGCGCGTGGGCGCTCGCGAACCCGAACCATCCCGCGGCCAAGCCGAAGCATGCCGACGAGAAGATCATGTGGGTGAAACCGCCCATCACGCCATGGACCTAGGGCGGGCCGGAGCTCAATACTCCTCGAACGCGGACGCCTGAGCACGTTGCGTGGCAGTGGCCTGAGCATTCAGCCCGGTGCACCAACTCGGATACACCCGGAACCCACGCTTGCCCGGCCGCTTCCCTGAGGTGATGGCGAGTTCGGCAAGATGCGCGCGGGTGAACCGAAACACGCCGCGTCGGCCCCGTTTTTCCACGAAGACAAGCAGGCCCGCGGCCAGATCGTCTTCACCGAACGGCATCGTCGTTCCATCCGTGTCTCGCTGCCAGTAGCTGACGAAAGCGCCCGGCTTGGTCGGGGTGTTTCGCGCAGTCCGGATATGCCACGCCTCGTCGCAGATCTGGGCAATGCCCGACTCGTAGTCACTGTTGTGCATCTCGGGAGTCACCGCTGCGGCCAGCCCCACCTCGGCGGCATAGGCCTCGAACGCACTGAATTGCACACAGCCAAGCTATCTCACCCATCATCACTGCCCGAGGAAGCGCACTCACTGGACGAGGCTGGTTTCCCACGCGTCGTGCAGTTCGGCGAACCTGCCGTGCCGGGCGATGAGTTGATCCGGAGTCCCATCCTCGACGATGTTGCCGTTATCCATCACCAGGACGCGATCGGCGATCGCAACTGTCGACAAGCGGTGCGCGATGATCAACGCGGTCCGCCCCCGCAGAATCGTTTCGAGGGCGCGCTGCACCAATCGCTCGCTCGGGATGTCGAGGCTCGAGGTCGCCTCGTCGAGGACGATCACCGCTGGCGCGGCGAGGAACACTCGGGCGAACGCGACGAGTTGCCGCTGGCCTGAGCTGAGCCTGCCGCCTCGTTTTCGGACGTCGGTGTCGATTCCGTCGGGAAGTGTGGCGATGAACTCCGTGAGCCCGACGGCATCTGCTGCTGCCCGCACGTCCTCGTCGGTGGCGGTGGGCCTGCCGAGTCTGATGTTGTCGGCGACCGAGCCGGAGAACAGGAACGATTCCTGGGTCACCATGACGATGTGCTCGCGCATGTTCTCGTCGTCGAGTCTGCGGAGGTCCACTCCGTCGAGGCTGACCGTGCCCTCTGTCGGATCGTAGAAGCGTGCGAGAAGCTTTGCGAGAGTGGACTTTCCTGCACCGGTCGCGCCGACCATCGCCACGACCTGTCCGGCCGGTACGTGCAACGAGAATTCCGGCAGCACCACGCGGTCCGTGTTGTACGCGAACCGAACATGGTCGAAGTCGATGTCTCCCTGTGCAGAGCGGAGCAACACCGGATCTTTGGGCGTCTGCACCGACGGCACCTCCTCGAGCACTCCGGAGATCTTCTCGAGTGCGGCCGCTGCGGACTGATACGAGTTGAACACCTGCGCCAACTCGTCCAACGGTCCGTAGAACCGGCGCAAATACAGCACATACGCTGCGAGCACACCGATATCCATGTGGCCGTTGATCACCCGGTAACTACCGAACACCACGATGATCACGAGCGTGAGATTGCCGATCCACCGAACGATGCCGGTGTAGCTCGCCATTCCGCGCAACGCAGACGTCGTCGCGTCTCGGTATTCACTGTCCTCTACCTCGAGGATCGCATCGTTGCGCTGCTCCCGGCGGAAAACCTGTACCGCGCGAATGCCACCCATCGACTCGACGAAATGGACGACGACCTTTGCAATGGCCACCCGTGTGCGTCGATATCCGGTGCGCTGCTTGCGCTGCGACCACCGCGTCACCAGAACCAGCGGAACGAAGCCTGCCAGCACCACAAGTGCGAGCGGCACATCGAGATACACCAGAATGACCGCGATGGTGACGATCGACAGAACCGCGGACAAGGCGTCGTTCAAGGCACTTTCGAGCAACGTCTGCAGCGATTCCACATCGCTGGTCAATCGCGAGATGAGCCGGCCCGAGGTGTACTTCTCGTGGAACGACAAGCTCAACTGCTGCGCGTGCACGAATACGCGTTTACGCAGATCGAACAGGATCGATTGGCTGAGCCGCCCGGACACGATCAGAAAAGTGTACGTGGTGATCGCACCGAGAACGCCGAATCCTATGTAGCCCAGTACCGTCCATACCAGCGGCATCCAGCGGCCGTCCTGTGCAGCGGAGATCCCGTTGTCGAGCGCGTATGCGATGAACAGTGGACCGGCGACGAACGCCAGGTTGTCCACGATGATGACCACCAGCGCCAGCAACGCCTGTTTCTTGTACGGCCGAACCAACGACGCCAAGAGTCGACGAGACCTCGCCGCCAGGACCAGGTTGCCCGTCGAATCGACATCGGAATCCTCGTTGCCGACGCCTCGCCAATCACCGACTCTCTGCTGCTCAGCCATCGACAGATCCCGCTTCGATCGAACCCATTACGTGGCGGTACCTCGGCGACGACGCCAGAAGGCGCTCATGCGTCCCCTGCTCCACAATTCTTCCGTTCTCCAGATACAGCACCCGATCCGCGAGCGCAGCAGTCGACGGCCGGTGCGCGACCAGCAACGTCGTCGAAAGAGTCAGGACGCGTCGTAGATCGTGTTGAACCAAAGCCTCGGTGTTGACGTCCAGGGCCGAGAGCGGGTCGTCGAGCACCAGAATTCGCGGCTTCCCGAGCACCGCCCGCGCCAGCGCCAATCGCTGACGCTGCCCACCGGACAGGCTCATACCCTGTTCCCCGATTCGAGTGTCCAGCCCCCAGGGCAGCTGATCCACGAACTCGACGGCATGAGCGATCTGCAACGCTTCCTCTACGTCGACATCCGATGCACCCGGCCGACCGAGTGCGATGTTCTCGCGCACGCTCGCCGAGAACAGGACCGGATCCTCGAACGCAACCGACACCACCGAACGCAGGTCCTCGAGCGCCAACGTCCTGATGTCGATACCGTCGATCGTGATCGCACCCGCCGTGACGTCGTAGAGTCGCGGCACCAGATTGGTCAGCGCAGTCTTCCCACTACCCGTCACCCCGACGAGCGCGACCGTCTCACCCGGTTCGATCCGGAAGTCGACATCGGTCAACAGAGGTGCCGACGCGTCGGGAAACGTGAAGCCGACGCCATGGAACGCCAACGTTCCATGCACGTCTTTCGGAAGCGGCACCGGCGCAACAGGTTCACTGATCGTCTCGGGTGTGTCCATGATTTCCCAGTAACGATCCGCGGCCGTGCGTGCATTGTTCAGCTCGGCGAGCAGGAATCCGAACGATTCGATGGGCCACAGCAGGAAAGACACGATGGCCATCGACGCGACCAACATTCCTGCTGTCATCGTGCCCGCCACGATCGAGTAGGTCCCGAAGGCGAGCATCAGCCCGATTCCGATCGGCGGGATGCCGACGATCAGCGACCACAGGATCGCGAGATATCGAACCTTTCGCAGTTCGGTGCCACGCAGCGTCGCTGCTTCGGAAAGGAATCTTCGGCCCAGATGCGCGCTCCGGCCGAACGCCTTGAGCACCCGGATTCCCTGAATGGATTCCTCGACAGTGGTCGTGACATCGCCCGCCTGATCCTGCGCATCCCGCGCGAGAACGCGATAGAGCGACTCGAAACGCGCGCAGATGATCACGAGCGGAACAGTCGTCACAGCCATGATGAGACCGAGCTGCCAGGATTGGACGAACAGAACGCCCAGCCCGACGACCAGCGTTACCGTGTTGATGATCAAAAAGGGACCGATGAAGGCGACGAAACGTCGTAGCGCCGACAGGTCCGCTATCGCGCGTGAGAGCAACTGGCCGGATTCCCAGCCTTCGTGCGCGGACACCGACAGTCGCTGCAACTTCTCGAAGACCGTTGCACGTGCCGAAATCTCGAACTGACTCGACGGCCCGGACACCAGATAGCGTCGAATCCAGATACCCACGGCATCGATGGTGCCCAGCAGCAAAATCAATGCCGCAGGCCACCACACGCCCGCAACGTTGCCCTCGGTGATGGGGCCGTCGATGACGCCCTGGATCACGAGTGGAATCGCCAGCCCAGTGAGAGTCGCCACCAACGACACGGCGATCGAGACGAAAAAATACCACCGATACGGTGCAATGAACGGCAGAAAGCGTGCCAACGAACTGCGTTCCTCAGGATTCGAGGACGACGAATCGACCGTCCCTACCTCGGGCTCGAGCACACTCGTCGACACTTGAAACTCCTTCGCACTGTCAGAGGAATGGTTTCACTCCGCAGTTCTTCGACCAACCGATTTTCGGGCCGCCACATTCCACGGCATGAGAGCTCGTGCGCCTCACCGTGCGCCTCGCCTAACCTGTCGGAGGTCTCGAGTAACGTTCTCCATGAATTTGGGTGTCGATCAGTTACAGAGTCCGATCAGTTTCAAGAGTCCGATCAGTTTCAAGAGTCCGATCAGTTTCAAGAGTCCGATCAGTTTCAAGAGTCCGATCAGTTTCAAGAATCACAGAAGGGTGCCCGTGAGTTCACGATCGATGGTCGGGCTGTTCGCCGGGATCGGCGGGCTCGAGTTGGGGCTTTCGGAGCAAGGGTGGTCCACCGAACTGCTGTGCGAGATCGACCCGGGAGCACAGGCCGTTCTCGGCGCTCGATTCCCCGATACTCCCGTGCACGGTGACGTGACGAAGTTGCGATCGTTGCCTTCGGGCACCGAGTTGGTCGCGGCGGGGTTCCCTTGCCAGGATCTGTCTCAGGCCGGCCTCACTGCGGGTATCACCGGATCTCGTTCCGGGCTCGTCGACGAAGTATTTCGCCTCGTCAAGCGACGTAAGGGACCGCGTTGGCTACTGATCGAGAATGTCCCCTTCATGCTGCAACTGAGCCGGGGCGCGGCGATGCGTCACATCACCGACGCGTTGTCCGATCTCGGCTACACGTGGGCTTACCGCGTCGTCGACGCTCGGTCGTTCGGGCTTCCGCAGCGGCGCCAGCGGGTTTTGATGCTGGCCTCGCGCACCGAGGATCCGCGAGAGGTGCTGTTCGGGCAGGACGCGGGTCCCGTGCCCGAGGGCGACCCGAGTGAGCAGCCGTGTGGTTTCTACTGGACCGAGGGCACCCGTGGGCTCGGTTGGGCCATCAATGCCGTCCCGACGCTCAAGGGCGGATCGTCGATCGGCATCGCCAGTCCACCTGCTATCCGGTTGCCGTCCGGGGAGATCGTGACGCCGGGCATCATCGGCGCCGAACGCCTGCAGGGCTTCGACCCGGATTGGACGGCGCCCGCGCTGTCGCTGCCCGGGGTACGGGCCGGCCATCGGTGGAAGCTCGTCGGCAATGCGGTCAGTGTGCGGATGGCGTCGTGGGTCGCCTCGCAGCTGGATCAGCCACAGCCACACGACGACTCCGAGGACACCCCGCTTCTACCTGGGCAGGCCTGGCCGACGGCCGCCTGGGGACGCAACGGCTCTTCGTTCCGAGTCCACCGATCCACCTGGCCCGTGCACGAGCCGTACGAGGACCTCAGCGACTTCCTCGACGACTCTCGGCTGTTGTCCGCTCGGGCCACCGCGGGCTTCCTCAAGCGCGCGAAGATGGGCAACCTTCGATTCGTTCCGGGTTTCCTCGACGACGTGGAGAGCCACCTCGACCGCATGGGCGGGCACCCCACACCTCGCGCCGCATGAGCGATCACTTGTTTCCGGACCCCCCTGCGCTGGCGCGGCCATTGACGTTGGCCGGAGACAAGCCATCTCCGAGCGCAGACCGCAGCGACAAGAAGAACTACGCCCAACGCTTGTCGAACCATCTCGCGCAGACGGTGGCCGACGCTTTGCGGCCCCACTATCCGGGAATCACTCCCGACGCGATGGGGATGGGCCAGGAAGCGCAGGTCGACGTCGCGAAGGGTCGTAAAAGACTCGACGTCAAGGCGCTCGACCCGACGCTGGGCCTGATTCTCTGTGTGTCGATCAAGACCTACAGCTTCCAGGACTACAGCCCGAGGACCGGCAAGTTGGGGCGTTGGACCAAGAACATCGTCCGAAACGACCACGAACTGCGCGGTGAGGCGATGGTGTTGCATCAGCGCCAGCCGTACAGCGTCCTGATCGCGGTCATGTTCGAGCCGCTGTCGACGTGTGATGACGGGGATCCGGCGAAGGCGAGCGACATCGGCAAGTCCTCGTTCGCACATCATGTGACGACGCTGTCCAAACGATCCGGCCGCGGAAAGCGTCCGGTCGTCGGCGGGACCGGGAAAATGTGGGTCGATCTGGGCGCCGAGGACACTCGTTACGACCTGTTCGAGAAGGTGTTCATCGGCCTCTACGAGACGGACGGCCCCGATCGCGGTGAGGTTCGTTTCTTCGACGTCGACGAGTCCCCACCGCGGAACGGACGTCCTTCCGACGCCCAGACATTGTCGTTCGATGAGTTCGTTGCTCTTGTGCACGGCGAGGTCGAGCGCAGAAACCGATTTGCGCCCACCTGGTCCGAACCCGAAGACAGCGAAGACAGCTAGTTCAGGTGGCCGATCGTCCGCGCACCGATGCCGCAACCAGCGCGCGTCTGGGCAAGCAACGTCGGCGCGATACAGGCCCAGAGCTGGCGCTGCGTCGTGAACTCCATCGCCGTGGCCTGCGGTACTTCGTCGATCGGGCTCCGCTGAAAGGTTTACGTCGGCGCGCCGACGTCGTGTTCCCACGACGCAGAGTAGCCGTGTACGTCGACGGTTGTTTCTGGCACAGCTGCCCTCTTCACGCCACCTCACCCCGCAACAACGCGCAGTGGTGGACCGACAAACTTGCCGCCAATGTGGTCCGCGACCGCGATACCGATGCCCGATTGGATGCTGCGGGGTGGACCGTCGTACGCGTATGGGAGCACGAGGTGGCCCGAGACGCAGCCGACAAGGTCACTCGGGCGCTCGACGAAGACGGCTCGGCGCCGCCGGAGAACTAGAGTGGCGGGAGTGACGCGACGGAGAGCCACCACACTGATGGTGATTTCGATAGTCGCCGGGCTGTTGTACTCGGCATGGGTGGCGGAGTTCTTCCTCGACACAGGATTGGATCCGGCGCACTCGTTTCTCAGTGAGCTCGATGCCGCGGATCAGCCTTACAAGGAGTTCTTCGGCACGGCCGATCTGATCACCGGGCTGCTCCTCGTCCTCGCCGCGGTCCTGGGGTTGTGGTGGATTCGACGACATCGCCTCACGACAGTCGGCTGGATCGCTCTCGGCATTTTCGGGATTGCCACGATCGCAGATTCCCAATTGCCGATCGAGTGTGTGGCCGAGAACGACCCCGGCTGCCCTGTCGAGCCGAGCGGTCTCTTTCCACAGTTGCACCACATTCATGCGCTCACCAGCACGATCGCAGTGTTTGCCGTGTTCACCGCCATGCTCGCGTTCACGATAGCGTCGTTTCGGTACCGGTCGATGCCGCTCTTGCGCACTGCTGGCACAGCGGTTCTGATCGTCACCTCGGTCGCGACGGCGTGGTTGATGATCGCCGACAACCTGCCCGGTGAGTACGGCCTCGGTATCGCGCAGCGGATTCAAGTCGGGGGAATGTCGCTGTATCTCATCGTCCTCGGCGTAAGCGTAGGCCGCGATGGGGCTCGGTGAACATGAAAGTTGTGTGCGGTTTGCCACCGAGAGTCGCTCTGAGAAGGTAGCTTTCCGGTGTATGTCGGGAAAAGATCGAGCACTGGGCATCGTCCGAACTCATTTGATATCCATCGTCCTGGTGATTCTCGCGGCGGTATTCATCGCCCAGAACCGGTACAGCACCACCATCGAGCTGTTCTGGCTGAACGTCACCTCACCACTGTGGCTGATCCTGCTGGTGCTGTTCGCTGTCGGGTTCGCGGCAGGTCGCCTCAGTGCCGGGCGCAAGGTTCCGAAGAAATAGACTCGGGCCCATGTCGTTCACCGCCACCTCACTTGCCGGTACCAAGACCGAGCGGTACGCCCAATTGCTGCAGCAGGCTCGAGCACTGGTGTCCGGGGAGTCGGATCGGATCGCCAATGCCGCCAACATTTCGGCCCTGGTCTATCAGGCGCTCCCCGAGGTCAACTGGGTCGGTTTCTACCTGTACGACGGCGTCGAGCTGGTCGTCGGACCGTTTCAGGGGCAGCCTGCGTGTGTGCGGATCGCACTCGACAAAGGAGTGTGCGGGGCCGCAGCGACAACCCTCGAGACACAGCGTGTCGAGGACGTCCATGCCTTCCCCGGACATATCGCCTGTGATGCTGCTACGCGATCGGAGTTGGTGGTTCCACTCAGCCGCGATGGCAAGTTGATCGGAGTCTTCGACCTCGACAGCCCGAGACCGAATCGATTCGACGCCGACGATCAAGCCGGCCTCGAAGCACTGGCGCGAGTGTTTCTCTCCTCACTGGGCGAGCACTGACTCTGCAGCGTCCGACGCTGCCTCGAAGTACCACGCCATCACCAGCGCGCCCGGGTCGGTGACACCGCGGGCCGCCTCGCCGACGTACGACGCGCGGCCGCGGTTCGCCGTCAATTCACTGGTGGATGCGGCACCTTCCGTGGCAGCCGCGGCGGCCGCATGGAGTCCGGCCACCAGTGACGCCGCCTCTTCCAATGCTGCTTCTTCCAACGCTGCCACGGCAGGAGCAAGGGCGTCGACCATCGTCTTGTCGCCGACCTGCGCGCCTCCGAGTTCGGTGATGCTGTCCAGTCCGTTCCGTGCGGCGCGCACGATGGCGTCGAGGTCAACGGCCTCACCGAGTTCACGGTAGAACTGCCGAAACCATAGCCCGAACAGCGCACCGGACGTTCCGCCCGCGTGACCCAGGTACGCCTCGGACACTGCCTCGAATACCGTTGCAGCCGGTAGTTCTTCGCGCATGCTGTCGAGATCGAGCCGATGGAGCGCGGCCACCATGTTGGTTCCGAAGTCCCCGTCCCCGGCTTTCCGGTCCAAATCTGTCAATGCCGGCTCTTCGTCGAGCACTCGCCGCACCCAACTCGATACCCATTCACCCACGAATGCGCTTGTGTCACTGCTGGTTACGCTAGGGGTGAAGCTCGGACCGAAGCTGCCTCGCTCGCCGACACCTCGGTACTCCGATTGCGCAGCATTGGGCCACCCAGGCGCGGATGTCGGCGCATCCCACAGTTGGAGGATCTCCTCGTCGACACGGACGAGCGTGATCGAAGCGCCTGCCATGTTCAGCGCCGTCACGAAGCTCCCGACGAGGGTGCGGGCTATGGTTATGTCCTTGTCCGACAGGTACTCTGCTAGCTCGCCGAACAGGAGATGCAGCTCCAGCGGATGGGTGCCGCCCAGACCGTTGACGAAGGCGAGCACGGTGTCACCGCGTTCGAGCGCGAGCGAAGCCACCACGGCGCCCGCCAACTCGGCGACGATGTCTCGCGCCGACATCGTCGGAACACGAGACGTTCCGCGCTCGCCGTGGATACCGATGCCCAATTCGATCTCGTCTTCGGGCAGGTCGAACGACGGTGAAGCCGAACCGGGAAGAGTGCACGAACCCAGGGCCACCGCCATGCTGCGCGAGTTCGATGCCACCCGCCGACCGAGCGCCGCAACCGCATCGAGCGAGTCACCCCGTTGCGCCGCTGCACCACATACCTTTTCGACGACCACCGTCGCTGCAGTCCCGCGGCGGCCGGGGCCGTCCCCATCGGAGCGTTCGGTCGCGACGTCGTCGTCGACCAGAACGAAATCCGTCTCGATACCGTCCTCGCGCAACAACTCCCGCGCGATGTGGAAGTTCATCACATCACCGGTGTAGTTCTTCACGATGTGCAACACGCCGCCGCCTGCGCTGATCGCCTTGGATGCTTCATGCACCTGTAGTGCATTCGGCGAGGTGAACACCAGTCCAGGGCACACTGCGGTGAGCATCCCCTCGCCGATGAAGCCTGCGTGCATCGGTTCGTGGCCTGATCCGCCACCTGACAGCAACGCGACCTGGCCCTGCGGGATTCGGTCGCGTCGGGAAAGAAATCCTGGATCGGGTTGCCAGGTAATGTCGCCGGTGGTAGCCACCAGGCCGCGGAGTGCGTCGGCAACGAACGTGTCGGCTGAGTTGACGAACATGACCCCACCCTAGGCGGCATGAAAGAGGACTTCCATCCCCGTCCCCTGACCGACCAAGTCGATTACAGCCGGGGTGTTGCCCTGACAACGGCGAACCGCGCTGCGCTAGTTACGTTTCCCCGCGAACACCACATAGAGCACACGCAAGAACAAGATCGCACTGATAAGGATCAGGTTGAAGCCGAATATCTCGTAGAGGGTGATCGACTCGGCGACCTGCGGCCCGCCCGGATTAGCCAGCAGCACCACGGCCATGATCCCGGCGACCCCACCCAGGAACGCCAGTACGACCTGATTGACCAGTCCCACGATCAGCTTCCGGTCGCGCGAGTCGGAGAACAAGCCGAGGTTCACCTTCAACCGTCCTGCTTCGAGTGATGAGGCGACGCGGTCGAGGTGCCGTGGCATTCGGCGCAGGATCGGGAGCACGGTGATCAATTCGTCTTTCGCAGTCTCCTGCAGCGACGATGGGGAGAGCCGCTCGGTGAGTTGCCGCGAAGCGAAGGCGCGGGCTTCGGCGACCATACTGAGGCCGGGTGCGATCGCAGCCACCGTGCCTTCGAGTGTCCCGATTGCACGGAAGGCCTCGACCACCTCGTTGGGGATCACGAGCGCATAGTCGGAGACCAGGCGGACCAGATCTGTGAACATCTCCGCACTCGGGTCAGTGCCCACGGACATATGCAGCGCCATGAACCGCCCGATGCTCCGGCGCAGCGCGTCCTCGTCGACGTATTCAGGACGAACCACCAACCCTAACAGTGCATCACTTACCTGTTCAGGGTTGTTCTGCTCGAGTGCGAGCATGAACTGCCCGAGACCTGCGCGCAGGTACGAGTCGATGCGTCCGACCGAGCCACAGTCGATGAACGCGGCCCGGCCGGCGTCCATCAGCACAATGTTTCCTGGGTGCGGGTCCGCATGGAATACACCATCGACGACTACCTGGCGTAACAGCGAGTCGAACAAGGTGTGGGCCAAACGTTCGCGCTCGGCAGGAGAGAGGGCATCGAGGGCTCCCTTCGCGGCAAGCGTCGTACCCGAAGTGAACTCCATGACCAAGACCCGGCCGGTGGAGAAGTCCAAGAATGGTTCGGGCACAACAATTTCTGGTATCGACTCGTGATTACTGACAACCGCACGCAATGCGGCGAGGTTTCGAGCCTCGAACCGGAAGTCCAGTTCTTCACGCAGCGCGTCGGCAAACCCCTCCGTCAGCGCCGCAACCCCGATGGAGCGCCCCCACGATGTCGAATCCTCGAGTTTGCGTCCAGTTCTGGTAGCGATCTGGAGGTCACGCTCGACCAACGGTCCGATGCCAGGCCTTTGCACTTTCACCGCCACCTCTACGCCAGTGTGCAGACGTGCGCGGTGCACCTGCGCGATCGACGCAGCAGCGATCGGCTCGCGATCGATCCGCGCGAAGGCGAGTTCTGGAGCGCACCCCAACTCGTCGCGCAAGATCTGGGCGATGTCCTGCCACTCGACGGGGGAAGCCTGCTGCTGCAGTCGGGACAGTTCGTCGAGGTACTCGCGAGGCAACAGATCCGCCCGGGTAGAGAGCATCTGACCGAACTTTACGAATCCCACCCCTGCTTCTTCCATGGCAGAGCGCAGTTCCTTTGCCCGCGATCGCCGCTGCTCAGGTGTTCCACCGAACGGCCCCCCTCGTACGCGCGCCATCCGGGGCAGGCCGTGCCTGAACGCCACCACGACGAGTTGTAAGCCGCGCCGGGTCATAGAAATCTGTCTGCGGAATGCCCGCGCCATCTGATCCGGGCGGGCAAGGCTGCCCTGTGGGACGAGTAGCTCCATGAGGACCAAAGACAGCAACGCGACCAGGACGACGATCCCGATTTGCAACGGGATGAAAGCCAGCCGATTCGAGGTTTGCTGCCACACCACCTGAGACTCGAAACCCACCTCGGCACCCAGCGCCAGCACTGCGGCCACTACCGACCGCATCAGCCCTGCGCGGAGACCTACGAGGCGACGAGCGACCGTCGTTATCAGCGCGACCGACAGAACCGTGACCACCAAGGCTGTCAGCACGCTCGTTGTCGTCTGCCCCACGGTGCCACGGCCTTTCGCTCGAGATGAATTTCGCACTGCCTAGCGACGTTTCGCCCGCCGCAGGCTCCGTTACCGTCCGGCAAGTTCGCTCTTACGCCCGATCATCAGGATTGGAACACGTGGTCCGACTTCACCTCGACTGCTCATTATTGCTGGTCTCCACCGATAGGGTGGCGGTATGGAATTCGTATACAACGTCGTGGTGCTGGTGCACCTTGTCGCAATGGCCGCCATCGTGGGCGGGTATCTGACAGTAATCAAGGCGCCGCGGATCACCGAGGTGATGGTGTGGGGCGCGCGGATCGCGTTCTTGGCCGGCATCGTCCTCGTCGGATTGGGCGAGAGCGTGGATTCTCTGGGCAAGGACTACAACATGGGGAAGATCGGCGTGAAGTTGGTCGTCGGATTGGCCGTCGTCGCCTGTGCCGAGATCGCCCGCGCCCGGCAGAAGCGCTCCGAGCCAGTAGTGAACTTGGTCCATGCTGCCGGTGGACTGGCGATCGTGAATGTGATTGTCGCGGTGCTCTGGAACTAGCGGGCGGTAGATCGACCGGCTGTATGTCGACCCTGCGCCTATTTCGGTCATAGGCAGATCCGAATCGCCGAAGGTAACCTTTGCCCGTGCCAGACAACAAGCAGCGAAATGTCATTCTCACCGGCGGAAATACCGGTATCGGTTACTTCACAGCACTCGAACTGGTCAAGCAGGGCGACCACGTCACGTTGGCCTGCCGGAACTTGGACAAGGCGAACAGGGCAGCAGAGAAAATCGCCGCGGAGGCACCCGAAGGTACTGTCGACACCGCACACCTCGACCTCGCCGACCTCGGTTCGGTCCGCGAGTTCGCCGAGTCCGCCCCGAAGACCCTCGACGTTCTGATCAACAATGCGGGCGTGATGATGCCGGCGAGGAGAGCGGAAACCAAGGATGGTTTCGAGCTCCAATTCGGAACGAACCACCTGGGACACTTCGCATTGACCGGCCACCTGCTGCCGAATCTGCGTGCAGCAGATCACGCAACGGTCGTGACCGTCTCCTCGGTTGCGCACAAGCAAGGACCGAAGTTGGACTTCGACGACCTGCAAGCCGCCAACGGTTATCAACCGCAGCGGATGTATGCCAATTCGAAGCTCGCGAATCTACTGTTCGCTCTCGAACTGCAACGCAGGCTGGACAGGGCGGGAATTCCGATCACCAGCAATGCAGCGCACCCAGGTATTTCCGAGACTGCGCTCTACACCAGCCCGGACGGTTTGGGGAGTTCGAAGATCGCCTCCCTCGCTGCTTCGATAGGGCTCAAGTTCATATCTCAGTCCGCACGCGCAGGTGCTCTTCCTACGCTGTACGCCCTCGAGAGCGGCGGGCCTGGCTCGTACAGCGGACCTACCTCGTTGTTCGAAGCCAGGGGCGTCCCCGGTCCGGCCAAAATGTCGTCCAAAGCTCAGGACGCAGAGCTTGCCGAAAAGCTCTGGCACGCAAGTGAAAGACTCACCGGGATCACGTACGACTTCGGGAAGTAGCTGAACGCTCTTGTGCAGCAATTACTTCTACCGTGACAGCCGGCCGACCGGACAATCTCGAACGAACGGGAGCACACAGTGATCGACAAGCAAAGCATCGTAAAGGCACTCATCGAGGAGTGGGCATCCATCGACGCGCTGGTGCGCGAACTGGACGAAGACCAGTGGGCCGCTTCCACGCCCTGCCCGGGCTGGAGCGTCCACAATGTGATCGCGCATATCGTCGGCACCGAACTCTCGCTCGCCGGGCAAACGCCTCCGGAATCCGACATCGACGTCAGCGCACTCGCGCACGTACACAACGACATTGGCGTGCTCAACGAAAAGTGGATACAGGCGTTCAGCCAACTGAGTCCTGCCGAGTTGATCGAACGGTTCCGGACGGTAACGGGCGATCGTGCTCGGACGCTCGAAGCGATGTCGGACGAGGACTTCGCCGCGCCGTCGTGGACCCCTGCAGGAAAAGCGACGTACGGACGATTCATGCGTATCCGGGTGTTCGACTGCTGGATGCACGAGCAGGACATCCGCGACGCCATCGGGGTGACCGGAGGAATGGACAGTGTCTCTGCCGACTACTCGGTCGACGAAATCGTCCAAGGACTCGGATACATCGTCGGCAAACTAGGCAACGCCCCCGACGGCTCGTCGATCACCTTCGACCTGACCGGTAGCCGGCCTCGCCGCGCGCACGTCGACGTCACCGGGCGAGCACAGGTCGTCGAAGAACTGGCCGGCCCCGCGACGGTCACGATCGCGCTTCCGACCGGAGATTTCACCCGCCTGTGTGGGGGCCGGATCGACGCTTCCGCTGCGCTCGACCGGATCGAGTATCTCGGCGACGAGTCGCTCGGCCTGCAGATCGTCCAATCGTTGGCGTTCACCAAATAGTTTCTGTCCTCGCTACGCCCCGGGGCCGTTGAGATACCTGGCAACCGGGGTACGTAGTGACGCAGCTTCGTAACCAAGTGCATTGTCGTGCCCACGCATCAACGCAACCGCGATGAGCCCTTCGCACAGGGCAAGAAATCCCTTTCCTTGCCCCGCATCACCGAGCAGTTCAGTGGCACCCTCGGCTGAGAACAGACATCGAGCCAGGCGCTCGCGCGCCGCGGGTTCGACAGTCGGATCGATGGTCAGCGCGTGCCGTGCTCTCAGCTGATCCGCACGTTCGGTCAGGAGATCTTCCAGATAGGCGACCGTCACCTCCACGGGATCGCCGGAGGTCGCTTGTTCGAACGCTGCACGTGACGACTCCGTGATTCGGTCGACCACCGCATCGATCAGGTCCTGCTTGGTGCGGAAGTAATACGAGGTCGAGCCGGGAGACAATTCGAGTGCCGAGTCGATCGCTCGGTGCGTCAGCGCACGCACGCCAGAGTGTGCGATCAGCGAGATCGCTGCGTCCGCAATCACAGTTCGACGGTCCATAACCGAGACTCTACATATGTAGAGTCTCGGTTCATGAGACCTGGAGTTCCCCGTTCCGGCTTCGACTCGTCGTTCACACTCGACAAGGCCCAAGCTGCTGCCGCCGATGCGCTCGCGGCTTCCGACTCGCGAGGCGTCTACCTCTGGGGACCCGCCGGGCGCGGCAAGACCTGGCTCCTCGACCACTATGTCGAATCCGTTACCGGTGTCACCACGAAGCGAGTGCACTTCCACAGCTTCTTTCGCGACCTTCACGCGTCGTACTTTCGGCATGGATTCTCACTGACGCGCGCCCTGGACGAACTGCTCGGAGACATCGCCGTGTTGTGCTTCGACGAATTGCACGTGCACGATATCGGCGACGCGAGGCTCCTCGCCCGCATGCTCGACGAACTGTTCGCCCGCGGGGTCACGTTGGTGGCGACGTCGAACTACCCACCCGCAGGCCTGTTGCCCAATCCACTGTTCCACGAGGCGTTTGCGCCCACGATCGCGCTGCTGGAATCTCGGATGCAGGTAATCGCAGTCGATGGACCGCTCGATTACCGAGCCGAAGGAATCTCCTCGACCAGATTCTCCAAGGGCACATGGTCGATGGTGGATGCGTCGTCCGGGTGGTCGTTCACCGAACTCTGTGTCGAACCCAGATCGACGGGCGACTATCTGGCGATGATCGAAGGACTCGACTCCCTGACAGTCCGCGACATACCGGCGCTGAAAGATGCAGACGACAATGCAGTCCAGCGCTTCTGCAATCTGATCGACGTGCTCTACGACGCCGATGTCCCGACGCAATTTCATGCCACGGTCCCGCTGGCAAGCTTCACAGCTGGATGTAGCAGCCTCGATATAGCGCGGACCTCGAGCAGACTGAGCGAGCTGGCCGCAGAAAGTAAGAGAGACACCCACTGCTGACGGCGGTCGGGGGCGACAGCAGCAGCGGGTGTCTCATTGTTCATTCGCCGCAGGTGGGAAGGTGGATGGGTCAAAGGCAGAAATTTCTTTTTCTCTGCCCCTAGCCTGGGTGCATGCCTTTCACAGCAGCGAATCACTTCACCTTCGACGGCGACGACATCTCCGGGACACTCGATTCGGGGGCGGTCGCGGGAGTACTCGTCGCGCAGATCGTTCTCAGCGGCGTGACTTTGGAATCGACGGCTGTGACGAGGTCGGATCTCGGGTGGGAGATTCGGGCGATCGTCGAGCAGGTTCATGATGGCAACTCCACTCATCTACTGGTCGTGGTGCCTCGGGTGAATATCGAGAACGAGCCGGTCGCGTTTTCGTCGTTCGCGGTGCTGTTCACCTCGCGCGGCAACGTGGCCGGTGATCGCTATGTCCACGGCCCGCTGGAGTCGTACGACGTTCGTTCGCTTTCGGGAACTGCGTCTTTGACGAACAGCTAGAAGCTTCGGCGGAATAGTTCTCCCTGGCACGTCGATGAACTAGAAGTCAATGCAAACGCATGAACTTTCGTTTCGACAACTCGGTGCCATTCGACGACATCCCGCCGTTCGTCTGGCACGGTTCGATTCGAAGCCCAGAGATCGCCGAGATCGCCGCGTACCACGGAGACAGATTCTTCGCGAACAACATTTTCTGGCCGAAGGAGCACTATATTGCGCTCATCGACCTCTACCGCGAACGCTACGAGGACTACGGACACGGTCCGACCATGGAGGAGTTCACCGAGCAGACACCGCTGACGGTCGGTTCGCCCCAGCAGGTGATCGAGAAGACGTTGAAGTTCGCCGACTTCTTTGGTGACTACCAACGCCAGCTGTTCCTGATGGACCATGCTGGGCTGCCGATGAAGACCGTACTCGAGCAGCTCGACCTTCTCGGCGAGGAAGTGGTTCCGACACTGCGCAGGGAATTCGCTGCACGTCGCCCCGAAGGGATCCCGGAGAACCCGCCGACACACTCGGCGATGCTTGCGGAAAAGAACGCCGTCAGTGTCTCCGTCTAGTACCGAGCGGGCAGTCGATGCCTGGGAGGCCTTGTTTCGCGCCCAGGCATCTCTGATGCGTCGGTTCACCGCCGACGACATCTGGGATCCGATCAGCCTGCGCGAGTACGACGTCCTGTTCACGTTGAGCAAGTACCCCGAATAGGGTCTTCGACTGCACGATCTTAATCACGAAATTCTGCTCAGCCAACCCTCGCTGAGCCGGATGTGCGAGCGGCTCGAAAAGATGGGTTATGTAGCCCGAAGTACTGCATGTTGCATCGGATGAGTCAAACTGGCTGCAGCTACCGGTTGAATGTGTTCCGATGCTCACGCTGACGTAAGTGCCTCGACACTGTTCCAGCGGCTACTGTGACGGCATGACGCGGCGGTGGATCTCCCTGCTCGCGGTCGCTGGGCTCGCACTGCTAATCGGGGGCGGCTACGCGGTCTGGGTAGCGAACGCTCCAACCCGTGTCGTCGCGCAGATCGGGTCAGCGGAGTCGTTTCGATGCGACGACACCCTGCCGCCGGGCCGGCCGCCACCACCCAGCCGTCCGACATCGGGAACAGTTCCCGTCGGCTTCGTACCGGTCGCGGCGGTGGTCTGTTCGACCGACTTTTCTGGAGCCCTCGAACTGGACAACGGCCGCGGATACGACGAAACGCGGTATGAGGGCGATTTCAAGGAGGTAGTTCGGCTCCTGAACGAACCAACGGCGCGCCGGTCACCTCTCGCCGGAAAATGTCCGAGCTACAGTGTTGTGCCGACGCCCGATTTGTGGCTACTCGACGCACAGGGCCGCGCAATAGCTCCGACCTTTCCTTCCCACGAATGCGGCTTGCCGAACATCGCCGCGCTCTCGGCTATCGGCAACATGACGGTGGCATCGTCTATCGAATATCGCATCACACAGGACGAGCTGAATCTCCGTCTGAGACTATCGAGTTGCGCGCCGATCCTTGCACCCCCGCGCGGAGGGTCCACCGTCCCGGGTGTGCTCACCGTCGGCAACATTTACTGCCGTTTCGACATCACACCGGAAGGTACGAACTTCGTTGGGACCGACTACGTCGAATCCGGTTTCGATACCGCCTCGCTCACCCTGGCACCGGACTGTGTTGACACGGCGTCGCGAATCGCCTCCACGGTGTACGTCGAGGGCGCGGCGACGGATCAGAGGCAGGTACTGGTGGAGCTGGACGGGTGCCGACGCGTCATCGCCGACGGCTACCTGCCGCTGCAGGCACCGGAGAACTTGATACGTGCGTTGTCATGACCACAACCCAAGATGCCGGGAGCGGATCAACGCTAACTGCACGCACGTGCAGACGCCGTGACGGCGTTATGACCAGTCGTCCCCGACAGTTTTCTGAGCTACTGATGTCCTGGTTGGGTGCTCTCGGCATGGAAGACCACGGCTGCTGACACGGTGGCGAAGCTAGCGCGCAGATGACGATCGAACTGCCTGATACCGGGCCAGTCCGACCGTCGCACCGATCACTACTACGACCACTCCAATAACTACGGTAAAGATAGTTGAACTGGTGTTGAAGTTTCTCCACCACGCAACAGCGACGCCTGCTCCCGTGCCGAGAACGGCACCCATCGGTAGAAGCGCAGCGAGCCACCAGACGGTCGACGGAGCATGCGGATCGTGGCGAAGGGTGAACCACACGCAGAGGAGTGCACACAGGTAGGCCAGCAGTCCTGCCGAAGTATAAAGCGGAAGCACGAAGGGGCCCGGATCGAATGACCAGCGGTTCGAGAAACCTGCGAAGAGGGCAAGCAGGACGACCGCCAAGCCCACAGCGATGCCGACCAGAGCGGCTGGAACAACCAGACCGAGCCGCAGTGCGCGACCGGACACTCGTCGCTCGTCCGCCCATTGCCGAAGCGTCTCAGATTTGTCGTCGCCCAGGACCACAGTCGGTCCGTGTCCATCACGGTGCGCGCCCGCGAGTTCGGCTTCCAACTCGCCGAGTAGTTCGGCGCGGTCGACGCCTCGCACACTGCGACGTCTCCATAGACGATTCGCCTCCCGCAGGACATCTTGGGTTGTGTCGTTCTCGACATCTGTAATGGAGGAGTTCATGTCACGACCGTTCTGTTGTTGGCTGAGTCGGGTGATCGAAGAAGAGTGGTGACGCTCGTGGAGACGGCGATCCATTCGGTCGTACCGCTCTCCAACGCATCTGCTCCGAGTGCGCTAAGCGAGTAATACTTTCGAGGCGGGCCAGATGGGGACGGCGCTTTTTCGGAGACGACAAGCCCGGTCTTTTCCAGGCGAGCAAGCAATGGGTACGCCGACCCTCCTGCGACGAGCAGGTCCTGCTCGGCAAGTCGTTGGGTCAGTTCATAGCCATAGACGGGCCGCTCCCTCAGTAGCGCCAATAGGCACAAGTCCAACACCCCTCGAAGCACCAGGCTTCGCCTCTCGACAGCACTCATGCTCAACAAGGTAGCTGCCGCTAGCGTGTTAAGCAAGAGTCCGACGCAGCCGCGTGGACAGCCGAAAACCGCAACCCGACATCAGGTGCGGAAGCAAGTAGCGGTGCGTCAATGCGCGGCCCTGCCGGAGACGCAGCACTAGTGCGGGTGGCCGCCAAGAATCGGGGAGCACGGCAACTCCTCATATTCGGAGCTACCAATGAACGTCTGTATATTGCCCTGTTGCAGTACTTTTCGTCCGTCACGTGTCGTCGAGCGCCGGGCATGCGCTCGACCAGTCCTGTTATCGGACACTCGCATCCGCGTCGGAAACATCAACATCACGAACCCGAAGTGGGATTCAAGCTAGGTGGTTGGTGCGTGTTTCCTGGCCTCTCGATCGGCCTTGATGCCACTCACCGTAAGAATGACGGCCGCCCCGAGTGCAAGCGCGCCGGAGAGAACCAGAACCGCGGTACCAGGTGATGGATCGATCAGCAGGAGCGCCGCTATCAATACCGCGGATACGGCGCAGTGCGTCGCGCCCGCCATCATGAATGGATACGCCGCACGGTGCCCCGCTACCCAAGCCTCTTTGCTCGACTTCGTCGCACGAGTCTTGATGCCGATAGCCCAATTCGGCTCCTGATGGCCCTTGGTCACGAATGCCGTCACGTAGACGGTTATCGACAGCGCCGACAGGGTCGCTGCCAGCGCTACGGCCAAACCACGAACAGATTCTGTCTCCACTCCGTCCTCCATCCAGATTGTTTGCGTGACAGGCCAACGTCTCGTCCATGGCGGCTAATTCAGTACTCCAATGGTGGTCGCGTACTGAGGTCTGCGGGTTCCAGTCACAGGATCAACTCTAAGTGCAAACATTTGAAGACCGTGGAGTGTGTAGTCCAGTTACTGGCTCCGGACTGGCAGCAATACGACCAGTCTTGATATGCAGGGTTACCGGTAACAGCAGGATCTGGACGACAAGCGCGGAACTGTCGTCGCACTCACCGACGAGGGGCGTGCGGTACAACGCTCTATCGGCCTCAAACACGCTGCCCGAATACGGCGGTACGTCGGCGAGGCACTCGACGACGAAGAACTGACCCTTCTCGAAAGACTGTGCACCAAACTCAGACTCGCGCAGGTCGACATCCGTGATGTGAACCAGAAGCGGGAGTGAACCAGAAGCGCGAGTGAACTAGAAGAGTGTCGCGACCTCGTCAGCAGGCTGTGCGGCCTTGGCTTGCCTACTCCTAACCGGTTTACTCGGTGCGACCTTCGCAGGTACAGCTTTCGCGGGCGTCGCAACTGCTCCGGAAGCGGCGACGGCGCGCGCAGCTTCACCGGCCAGTGCGTCGGCGGCTTCGTTGAAATGATTCCCGACGTGTCCGCGTACCCAACGGAACCGGACCGGCCCGGTGCGCTCGGTGATCGCGGCATCGATGCTCTTGATCAGTTCGATGTTGCTGACCGGGGAACCGGAAGAGGTTATCCACCCTTTGCGCTTCCACCCGGGAAGCCATTCGGATGCGCACTTGATGGCGTACTGGGAGTCCGACTCGATGGACAACGGCTCGTCGCCGGGATGGGCGAGAATTGCTTCGAGCAGAGCCCGTAACTCGGCGATCTGATTGGTTCCCGACGGCTCGCCGCCGGAGTTGCTGGGACCGGTGTGATCGACCCAAGCCCACCCGATTGCGCCTCCCGGATTACGCAGACACGAGCCGTCCGTACTCACAATGATCACGAAGCAGGACCCTACTTCGGTCCTCCGACAAACAACAGGCGCCGCGCTGGATTGGATATGGTCGGTACGCAACCGAAACCGGAAGGATCATCTCTTGTGAGCAGCTCCGTGCCCTCGTCGTTCAAAGCTCTTGTCGCCCGGGAATCCGACGGGATAGTTCTCGCTCCGGAACAGGTAAACGAGTCGTTTCTACCGACGCACGCCGACCGATCGGGTGTTGTCACCATCGCTGTGGAGTATTCGTCCGTCAACTTCAAGGACGCTTTGGCGATCACTCCGAAAGGTGGCGTCGTACGCGAATATCCGATCATCCCCGGAATCGATATCGCGGGAACTGTCGCCGATTCCACGAGCAGCGACTTCACTGTCGGGCAATCGGTGGTCGCTCACGGTTACGACATCGGTACCGCGCAACACGGTGGTTACTCCGAATTCGCTCGCGTACCGGCAGATTGGGTCGTACCCCTGACCGCATTGTCCACCCGTGAGGCGGCCGCGATCGGAACAGCTGGATTCACGGCAGCTTTGTCCGTCTGCGCCCTGCTCGATCGAGGCATCATGCCGTCGGACGGCCCGGTTCTGGTCACCGGCGCAAGCGGCGGCGTGGGGACTGTCAGTGTGGATCTGTTGGCGGGAGCCGGATTCGAAGTTCATGCATCGACTGGAAAGAAAGACGCGGCCGCATTGCTGACCAGCCTCGGCGCGTCCACGGTCATGGGGAGAATTCCGGAAGATCCGGACGCGCAGCCGCGGCCGCTGGGGCGTGCAGAGTGGGCCGCAGGGGTGGACTGCGTCGGTGGCGCGACGCTCGCCCACCTCCTGAGCACCACGTGTTACGGCGGCGCTGTGGCTGCGAGCGGTTTGACCGGAGGAACTCGACTCCCGACGACTGTGCTTCCGTTCATCCTGCGAGGGATCGCACTGCTCGGCATCGACTCGGTGCAGTTGCCGATCGAGCATAGGCGGGCAATCTGGCAGCAACTCGAGACCGATATGCGTCCGCGACACCTCGCTGCGCTCACCACGGAGATTCCCGTTACCGGCGTCCAGCTCGCTCTCGACAAGATCCGAGAAGGTCGGATCACCGGTCGAACCGTCGTTTCGGTCGCCGGTCGGTTCTGAGCGCTAGGCTCGAAAGGACATGTTGTCGTCCGATCTCCACGCCTCCTCGAACTCGGTCGTGACCGAGTTCGTTTCGGAGCACCCGATGGACGTGGCGATGACGCTCTCCCCGCTTCGTCGAGGCAAGGGCGACCCCACTTTCGAGCGCGATTCAGCGGGCTCGGTGTGGCGAACCTCACGTTTGCCTTCGGGCGTTCTCACGTATCGATTGACGCAGATTTCTCGGTTCCGCGTTCGAAGCGAGGCATGGGGAGCAGGCGCCGCTGAATTCACGGGCATGCTGCCCGCGCTCCTGGGAAACGCCGACGATGCGTCGGATTTCGCGCCCGAGCATCCGACGCTGATTCAAGCCCATCGGGAGTTTCCGCACCTCCGGCTCGGCCGTACCGGCCTTGTCATGGAGGCGTTGGTTCCTGCCATTCTGGAACAGCGTGTGCATGGAGTCTCCGCGTTCGCTTCGTGGCGCCGACTCGTCACCAAGTTCGGTGAGCGCGCTCCCGGGCCGACGCCCAAGCCGATGTTCGTGCCACCCGCGGCGGACGTGTGGCGGATGATCCCGTCGTGGGAGTTTCATCTGGCGAATGTCGATCCCGCCAGGTCGAAGACCATCGTTCGCTGCGCGCAGTCGGCCGGCAGGCTCGAAGAGACTGCGACGATGTCTACGGCGGATGCGACGCGTCGACTGCGAGCGATCCCGGGGGTCGGCGTCTGGACTGCCGCCGAAGTCGCACAACGTGCGTTCGGAGATCCCGACGCGTTGTCCGTGGGTGATTATCACTTGGCTGCCGTCGTGGGCTGGTCACTGCTGGGACGGCCTCTCGACGACGCGGCCATGGTCGAGTATCTCGAACCTCTTGCGCCGCATAGATTTCGGGCAGTTCGGCTTCTTGCAGTGAGCGGCAAGGCCATCAAGCCGAAGTTCGGTCCCCGCACGCCGCTGGTGGATCACACCGGCCACTGAAGGCAGCCGTAGGCGCGTTTGCCGTTGGAAACCCATCTCTACCGCAAATGCTCCGCTTGTTGGGATTCGAACCCCCTGCAGGAGGTTCGAATCCCAACACGGAGAGTAAATTGCCCGAGCGGATCCCAACCCGATCCCGCACTGGCCCCCTCGAAGCGGAATAACCGTTACCGAGACGGTGTTGCCCGTCACGGTTAGTTCTGGACGACTGAAGGAGTACTCGGTGGTAGCAATCGGACATTCGAACCTCGACATCTTTCCGCTGGCTCTCGGTGGCAATACTTTCGGCTGGACCAGTGATGCAAGCGCCTCCTTCGAGATTCTCGACGCATTCACCGCCGGTGGCGGAAATTTCATCGACACGGCCGACTCGTACTCCGCGTTCGTCGACGGCAACTCCGGTGGCGAATCCGAAACCATCATCGGAAGCTGGACTGCTGCCCGCGGCAACCGTGACGACGTCGTCATCGCAACCAAGGTCAGCCAGCATCCCGAGTTCAAGGGTCTGACACCGAAGAACATCGCGGCCGCGGCCGAGGCGTCGTTGAAGCGGTTGCAGAGCGATCACATCGACATCTACTTCGCCCATACCGACTCCGGCGATGCCCCACTCGTCGACACGCTCGCAGCGTTCGATTCGCTGATCGAAGACGGCAAGGTTCGGTACGTCGCGATCTCCAATTTCTCGGCCGATCGCGTCGAGGAGTGGTTGAAGGTCGCACGCGAGAATAATTTCGCGGCACCGATCGCTCTGCAGCCGCACTACAACCTTGTCACTCGACATGCGTACGAATCCGACCTTGCCCCACTCGCCGCCGATAACAACCTCGGGGTCTTTCCGTACTTCTCTTTGGCGTCAGGGTTCCTGACCGGCAAATACCGCGTGCGCAAGGACCTCGAAGGTGGCCAGACTCGGAAACTACTGGCGACGGGTTACTTCACCGACAATGGACTCGACGTCGTCGATGCGCTGAGCGAGATCGCTGAGGCTCACGAGGAAGAAATCGCCACCGTCGCGCTCGCGTGGCTGCTGCATCAGCCGACTGTCACTGCGCCGATCGCGAGCGCGAGCACGATCTCTCAGCTGCCTGCACTGATGGCCGCCCCGACGCTGACCTTGTCGCCCGCCGAGCTTGCACGGCTCGACGCGACGTCGGCTGCTGTCTCCGCGTAGGCGGGCTCGACACCTGAGTTTCAGACAGTTGCGGGTGCGCGCCTGAGGGGGATCCGAAGTTTCGCGCGAATGTGGTGGATGGTGCCGTCGGGGATCAGGAAGCTTTCCTCGACCGCGACGGTCACCATCCGCCTGCCACGCAATCCCGCATCGATAAGGAAGGCCGAGTGCACCGTGTCTCCGGATTCGGTGAGTGCGATGTTCCGGATCGCAATGATCGCGCGGTAGTAGAACGCGTTGCCGAGGGCCTTGATCAACCCAGGGCCCGAGAATCCTGTGGTCAACCCGTTTTCTACGCGGCGTGCGTGGGGCGCGAACTTCACTGCGCTCGGATCGTGGGAGAGCAAGGAGTCGATGTACGCCCGGGCGATAGCCTGCCGCGGACTGTCCTCTGGCGTGGTCACGATTGCGGACTCTAGCCCCAACGCTTCCCGCTCGGGAACATATCGGTCATCTTCATTGCTGACCTTTGGGTGTCTCGAGCCCCGGAACGAACTGCCACCGTCGACCCACCCGTAGTGGCCGTCGTCGAGCCGACATCGTCCGAGCGACTGAGGGTCATTCTCGTTCTCGGTGCACTCATCGCGCTGGGCCCGCTGACCATCGACATGTATCTACCCGCGCTGCCTGCAATCGTCGACGATCTGAACTCGTCCTCGGCCGCAGTGCAGCTCACGCTGACCGGAACACTGATCGGATTGGCACTCGGCCAGCTCGTCATCGGTCCACTGTCCGACATCATCGGCCGTCGACTGCCACTCATCGCCGGCACAGCAGTCCACGTCGCCGCATCACTGCTGTGCGTCATCGCTCCCAATGTCGCCGTCCTCGGTCTCTTTCGTGGGCTACAAGGCCTCGGCGCAGCGGCAGCTGCGGTCGTCGCAATGGCCGTCGTACGCGATCTGTTCACCGGTCGGGCCGCCGCAACGGTACTGTCCCGCCTGATGCTGGTCATGGGTGTTGCACCGGTCCTGGCGCCGTCGCTGGGTGGGGCAGTTCTTCTTGCCGGCTCGTGGCGCTGGGTGTTCGGTGTCCTTGCCGTGCTCGGTGTGGCTTTGCTGGTCCTCGCTGTGTTCTCGCTTCGTGAATCCCTGCCGCCGGAGCGGCGTCGTAGTCGCGGCATCATGCCGGTTGTCCGTACCTACGGCAGCCTCCTGCGCGACGGACAGTTCGTCGTACTCGTGCTGGTTGCCGCTCTCGCGATGTCCGCCCTCTTCGCCTACGTCGCAGGTTCGTCGTTCGTCCTCCAAGAGCAATTCGAACTCGACGAACAGCAGTTCGCTGTCGTATTCGCGCTCGGTGCGATCGCCCTGATCGGTGCCTCACAGCTCAACGTCGTTCTCCTCGCCCACTTCACACCGGTACGCATCGTGATCAGCGCATTGTCGGCGGGCGTGCTCGCTGCCGCAGTGATGACCGTCCTCGCCGTCGGCGATATCGGCGGAATATTCGGCTTCCTGATCCCGCTGTGGTTCGTCCTCGGAGCTGTCGGATTCGTCATGCCGAACGCACCTGCCCTGGCGCTGTCTCGGCACGGTGAAGCCGCGGGAACTGCTGCGGCGCTGCTCGGCGCTGCACAGTTCGGCTCCGGCGCCATAGTCGCGCCGGTAGTCGGTGTTCTCGGCAACGATGCCGTGGCAGTATCGGTCACGATGGTCGGTGTCTCCGCGTTTGCACTTCTCGCGTTGATTGCAGTAACTGTGAAGTCTCCGACCTCGACGACCCACACCGCGACGACCCACACGGTGACGACGACCAGCAAGGTGTGAGCGCACATGCCGGAACGAGAACGCGATGCCAACGGTAAACCGCTGAATGCACGCCCCCGTGACGGTTTGGGACGGCCGCTCGCGCGCGATGCAATCGGTGTCGAACGGATACCGGAGGACCTCAGGCTTCCGCCGCACGAGTCCATCGCGAAAGCACAACAATTACTCGATGCCGATATGCCCTTCCATGCTCACGAAATTCTCGAAGGAACGTGGAAGGACTCACCGGAACCGGAGCAGATGCTCTGGCAGGGTCTCGCTCAGCTCGCCGTAGGCCTGACGCACCTCCTACGTGGTAACGCCGTGGGGGCTCGATCACTGCTCGAACAAGGCCACGATCGCATCCGCGGTTACGAAGTCGATCCGCCGTACGGACTCGATGTGGCCGGGCTTCTGGTGTGGTCGCAAGAGCTTCTGGACCGCCTCAACGACGGGGATCTTCCGCCGTCGCCTTCGGCTCCTCGTCTTCTGGGCTGACCCCCTCTCGCCAATCGTTCCCGATCTGGCTACAGTGAGAATTGTTAGGTTAGGCGACACTGAGCGGAAGGCAGTCGGTGACAGCACAGTCCGCAGCGGCACAGGTTCCCTACTGGGTTGCAGTTCTCACTCCCGAAGAACGGCCGTTCGGAAGCCGTCGCGCCGATCCCCGGATAGACACGATCGATTCCTCGGTCGTCACTTCCTCGCGTACCCAATGGGCGGGTGCGTATCATCCACCGGCCACCACCCTGCTTGCCGTCCTCGCCGCCACCGTCGGTTCGTGGCAGAGCGATCGCTGTCGCAATTGCACCTCCGGAGTGCTCGTCGACATCGAAGCCGGCCGATTCGGCAATCCCGACGCAGCGTCCGAGGATCGTGGTTTCTTCCCGGTTCGTCTTCCGTCCACCGGCCAAGTCGACGTACTCACCTCCGAAGTCCGTCGCCGCGTCGCCGCGGCCCCCAACGAAGGCTTGGACTTCGGTACCGCCAAGCACGTCTCGAGCCCTCCAGTGCTGGCACGAAGATCCGGCGCTCAGATTTCGTTCGAGTACGGCACCGGTAGTGCTGTCCCCGACGACAGTGCCCCGCTGACCCACAACCTGTCCGTCACCTGCGACGTCGTCGAGATCGAAGGCGTCACCGTGGTGGACACCGAGTTCCGCTGGAACAGCCGAGTCTTCACCTGCGCGGACGTCGACGACTTCGAACGCTTCTGGGAGAAGACGATCTCGATGTTCCTCTAGAGGCTCTTCAGAAATCGAACGTCCTCGGCCAGCCCGTCGGCGGGCGTTTCGAGGATCACCGGAGCGTCTGCTGCCTCGGCGACCGCGACCAAAACGTCGGCATCGATCGTTCCGTCGGCGAGGTTGGCATGCCGGTCGCGCGCAGAGCCGAACTCGTCGCGCGAATTATTGAGGTGCACCAGGTCTATTCGACCCGTGATGGCTTTGATTCGATCCACGACGCCGACGAGCTCTTCGCCTCCCGCCCAAGCGTGGCACGTGTCGAGACAGAAACCGGCACCGAATTCGCCGACGGCGTCCCACAGCCGCGCAATGTCGTCGAAGTGGCGAGCCATGGCGAAATCTCCGCCCGCTGTGTTCTCGATGAAGATCGGCACGCCGAAGCCCCCCACATCCTCCTGGCGCTCGAACAACTTGCGCCAGTTCTCGACGCCCTTCGTGGTGTCCTCGCCATCACGCACGTGACCGCCGTGCACGACCAGACCGATCGCGCCGATCCCGGCAGCGGCCGCGGACTGCTCGATCACAGCCTTACGCGAAGGAATCCTGATCCGATTGTTCAGACTCGCCACGTTCAGGACATACGACGAATGCACCACGACGTCGATGTTGCCGGCTTTCAAGTCCTCGCCCTGGGGGTGGGGCTCGAGCTTGTTCCACTTCTGCGGATCGGTCAGAAAAAGCTGAACCAGATCGACGCCGAAACTCTCCGCGGAACCGATGGGGTCGGCGGAGTCGCGGACGTGTGCCCCGATACGCATGTATCCATGATAGGTGGGCGCACCTCAGGGTGTCCCCCGATAGTGAAGACTCCCGA
This sequence comes from Rhodococcus sp. UYP9, assembly GCF_040547235.1. NCBI lineage: Bacteria > Bacillati > Actinomycetota > Actinomycetes > Mycobacteriales > Nocardiaceae > Rhodococcus > Rhodococcus sp. UYP9. The sequence continues at coordinate 73,791 of NZ_JBEPPH010000002.1, read as the reverse complement.
ACACTGAAAGACTGAACACTATGACTGATATCGCCGCCAGCGCGATCGCCCTGACCAAAACCTACGGCTCCGGGGATACCCAAGTCCACGCTCTGCGCGAGGTGAGCGTGGAGTTCGCGCGCGGCGAGTTCACGGCAATCATGGGCCCCTCCGGTTCGGGGAAATCCACTCTGATGCACTGCCTCGCGGGCCTGGACTCGGCAACGTCGGGGACCGTGACGATCGGTGACACCGAACTGACCGACCTGACCGACAAGCAGATGACCGGATTGCGCAGAGACCGCATCGGTTTCGTGTTCCAGTCGTTCAACCTCGTCCCCACCCTGACGGCACTGGAGAACATCACCCTTCCGCTCGACATCGCCGGCCGTACGCCGGACAAGGAATGGTTGGACACCGTGGTGAGCAAGCTCGGGATCGGCGATCGTCTCGATCACCGCCCGAGCGAACTGTCCGGAGGACAGCAGCAGCGCGTAGCCTGCGCGCGAGCACTCGCAGGCCGACCCGACATCGTCTTCGGCGACGAGCCGACCGGCAACTTGGACTCGCGTTCCTCCGGCGAGGTGTTGAGTATTCTGCGCGCCGCGGCCGACGACTTCGATCAGACGGTAGTGATCGTCACTCACGATCCGCGCGCGGCAAGCTACGCCGACCGCGTCGTGTTCCTGGCCGATGGCGCTGTCATCGATCAACTGGCGAATCCAACAGCCGAGACAGTCCTCGACCGCATGAAGCAGCTGGAGACGGTCTGATCATGGCCGCCAATCCCATGCGCAAGGTTTCACTGAGAAATCTTGCTGCACACAAAGTTCGTCTTGCACTTACCGTCCTGTCCGTCGTACTCGGAACAGCCTTCGTCGCAGGTTCGTTCGTGTTCACCGATACCTTGCAGCGCACGTTCTCCTCGATCTTCTCCGACACCGCGGCAGGTGCGGATGTTCGAGTCAGCGCGGAGGAAACCGGCTCGAGCGGAGTCCCCACCCAGGATGCCGCGACCATAGAGGCCCTACCGAACGTGGCCGCAGTGATGCCCTACGTCGGCGGACAGATCGTCGTTCTCGACAAGTCCGGGGCGACAGTTCAGTCCGGTGGTGCGCCCACCATCGGGGAGGCCTACATCCCCGATGAACAGAGACTCGGCGCAAAAGAAGACTTCCTCTCCGGCGCTGCGCCCGCTGCCCCCGGTGAAGTCGCGATCAACGAGGGTGGCGCAGAGCGGTCCGGCCTCACCGTCGGGGACTCGACGCAGGTCCTCATTCCGTCCAAGGGCACGGTCGATGTCACGGTGACCGGAATCTACGACACCGCAACCGAATCCGGCGGTTATATCGGAGTCCAGTTCCTGCAGAGCCAAGCGAACGAGCTGTTCTCGGACGGCTCGCATGTCCAGTACTACGACGTCGCTGGTAATGATCTCGCAGCAAAGGGCATGACCCAGGCCGACCTACGCGAGGAGATCGCCGCCGCGCTACCGGATGCCAAGGTGCAGACAGCCGACGAGGTACGCGCCGAAGCCCAGGACGCGATCGAATCCGCGTTGTCCTTCGTGAACTACTTCTTGCTGGCATTCGGCGGCATCGCCCTACTCGTCGGCACGTTCATCATCTACAACACTTTCTCGATGATCGTCGCGCAGCGAGTCCGCGAACTCGCATTGCTCCGTGCCATCGGCGCAAGCCGCAGCCAGGTCAGCCGCTCGGTAGTGTTCGAAGCGCTCATCGTCGGAATCATCGGTAGCGCGCTGGGGTTCGCCGGCGGCGTAGGGCTCGCCTACGGCCTGCGTGCTCTGCTCAATGCCTTCGACGTCGGATTGCCCTCGGGCGCACTCGCTCTCGAACCGAGAACCGTTTTCGTCGCCTTCCTCGTCGGGATCGTCGTGACGGTACTGAGCGCCTACGCGCCGGCCCGTCGTGCCGCCAAGATCCCACCGATCGCGGCCATGCGAGAAGAGTTCGCCTCTGCGGGTGACAGTCTTCGTATGCGCACGATCATCGGGATCGTGATCGGCGCGCTCGGCGCGGTTGCACTTCTCGTGGGCGCGCAATCGACAGGTGGAGCAGCTGCGGGCACCGTCGGAGTCGGAGCCGTCGCCGTCATCATCGCCGTCGCGCTGGCCGCGCCGTCACTCTCGCGTCCGATCGTCGGCGCCTTGGGATCGGTGCTCACTCGGCCCTTCGGTGCGATCGGTTCTCTCGCACGGACCAACTCGGTCCGCAACCCCCGCCGCACGGCAGCAACTGCCTTCGCTCTGATGCTCGGTCTGATGCTCGTCTCCGTGATCGGCGTACTCGGTGCGTCGGCGAAAGCCAGTGTGGACGCTCTCGTCGACACTGGAATCGAGGCGGACTACATCCTGAGCGGACCTCAGGCCATCGGTGTTCCCGTCGGGGCAGGACAAGCCGCCCGTAACACCCCCGGGGTGGACAAGGTCGCGATACTGCACCCAGTACAGGTGAACATCTCCGGTGAATCAACCTTCGGGGTTGCCCTCGACGGAAGTCCCGACGGCTTGTTCGATCGAAAAGTTGTCGAGGGCGATCCAGAACTCTCCGGCGACAGCATCGCTGTCTCGCAGTCGGCGTCCAGCGAGAAGAACTGGCAGCTGGGGACCGTGGTGGACTTGGACTCGTTCGACGGTGTGCGCGTCCCGGTGACCGTGACCAGTATCTACGAGGACAGCCCTTTGGTAGGTGACTGGCTCGTATCCGAGAGCGTCTACGAGCAGGTGACACCGAGCATCGTGCGTTCGGACATCGTGGTTCTCGTCGGTGCGGCCGCAGGTACCGATCTCGATGTCCTACGCAGCGACCTCGAGGCGTCGACGAAGCCGTTCGTCGTCGTACAAGTACAGGACCGCGAGCAGTTCAAGGGCAGCCAGAGCCAACAGATCGATACTCTGCTCGCAGTTCTCTACGGACTCCTCGCGTTGGCAGTCGTGATCGCAATTCTCGGCATCATCAACACACTCGCTCTCTCCGTGGTCGAGCGCCGTCGAGAGATCGGGATGTTGCGGGCCGTGGGGATGCAGCGTGCCCAGGTGCGTCGCACCATCTATCTCGAGTCCCTTTTGATAGCGCTGTTCGGTGCCATCGTCGGACTGGTCCTCGGAATAGTGTTCGGCTGGGGTTTCGTGCGGACGCTTCGCGACGAAGGACTCGGGGTCATGACGGTTCCGTGGGGGCAGGTCATCGGGATGCTGATCGGGTCGGCAATCGTCGGAGTCGGAGCAGCTCTCTGGCCTGCCGCCAGAGCAGCGCGCACGCGCCCGTTGGAGGCCATTGCCGACGCCTGATCGTGGAGGCCCGCCCTCTTGGGCTATGTAACAATGTCGTAAGGGTTGCACATAAAACGACCCTGGGGTTACCTTGTAGCGCGTAAACAGACTCGAAGACGGTTTCTAGTCAAGACCCGAATGGGCTGTGGCACTGCAAGGGGGGGGCATGTCGCTTCATCCGACCGACACGTCCCCACACTCCGACCTCGCGCCGATGTGCAAACCCGATCTGCGGGACACGCTGCTGGATCGGTTGTGCGAGGTCGCCCACGCGCTACCCGACGCGACGGCTCTGGTCGCGGACGACGGCGTACTCACCTTCGACCAGCTTCTGCACCGGACGTATGCAGTGGCCCGCAAGATTGCGCACCTGACCCAGGTCGATCGAAGTCCCATCGCGGTGGACGGGCGCAACACGACCGAGTCGATCACGTTGATGCTTGCGGTCATCGCGTCCGGGCACTCTTTGATACCTCTCGACTCGAACCTGCCCGAGACTCGACGCCGGCACATCGTCGAGCAGGCAGCCGCGCTGCGGATGAACACTGCCGACATCTCCGACGCCGAAGACTCGGCTGCGCCGCTCCCGACGGTAACCGGGGATCAAGTTGCGATGATCGCGTTCACTTCCGGATCGACAGGCGTCCCCAAGGGGGTTCTGCTCAGTCACCGGATGTGCCTGAGCAAAGCGTACGAAGTCAGCTCGGCCCTGGCGCTCAGGCCACGTGACCGCGTGGGGAATGTGCTTCCAGTGAGCTTCGGTGCCGGCGTCAACACCCTGTTCGCAGGTCTTCTCAGTGGCGCACAGGTGCATTGCCGCGATCCGCGAGCGGTCCACCTGGATCAGTTGGCAGCATGGATCGAGCGGTGCTCCATCACGACTTTGCATTGCTCACCTTCGCTGGTGAGTAGCGTTCGCACGACGCTAGCCACCTCGAACGTGCCGCCTTCTCTCGTAGGCGCGGTACCTGCGAACACAATCCCGTCACTTCGCGTCGTCACCACGTACGGAGAAGCACTTCACTCTTCCGACGTACGCTTTTTTCGATCCGTGCTCGGTAGTGATGCAACCTTCGTCAATTGGTACGCCACAACCGAATCCGGTGTAGTCGCCTACAATTCATACAGCGCGGACCAGCCTCTTCCCCACGGGTTCATTCCTGCCGGGTACAGCCCACACGGAAAGATCGTGGAGATCGTCGGAGTAGGCGGTCGGACGCGAAAGTTGGGTGAGATCGGCGAAATTCGAATCTCGGCGCCCTTGTCGGCCGATGGATATCTCGGGCTGGAAGAGTTGACGCGCTCGCGTTTCAGTACTCACGACGCAACTCACCGCTACCTCACCGGAGATGTAGGTCGCATCGATCGGTTCGGGGTTCTGCACCTCGTGGGTCGAGTCGATGATGTGATCAAAGTGTCCGGCTACCTGGTAGAGCCCACGGAAGTCGAAGCAGCACTTCGTACTATCGACGGTGTGGACGATGCCACGGTCGTTGCACGCGATGTCGAATCGGGCAAGGAACTCGTCGCATACTTCGTCTCCGATCGATCTTCTGTCGCCGCAGTGCGCGATGCACTGCGCAGAGACTTGCCGGAATGGACGGTTCCCGCACATATCACCCGGGTGGACAGGATCGACCGGAACGAACGAGGCAAGGTCGATCGTTCGAAACTCTTCGACTCCGAACCGTTGCCGGAGGCGCTGTCCGACAACGCTTTCGATGGACCCACCGAAAGGTGGATAGGCAATATAGTTCAACAAGAACTAGGGCTGGACGACATCGCCCGCGACGCGGATTTTGCTGCGCTGGGTGCCACCTCACTTGCTTTGACCACGATCGTGGTGGGAGTGCGACAGTCCTTCCACGTCGAGATCTCCACCGAGGAACTTGCGCAGGCGATGAACATCCGTAGCTTGGCCCGGACCGTCGATGCCAAGCTCGCCGATGCCGATCTGGACACCGCAAGGTCGTCACACGACGGAGTCATGGTTCCGCTGCGGAGCGAAGGTTCCGCGGCTCCCCTCTTCGTCATCGCGGGAGCGGGCGTACCAGCAGTCGGACTCATCCCTCTGGCCAATCACCTGGACCACGACCGTCCCGTATATGCGATACAAGCCAAAGGGCTTGGGAAAAAGGCACTTCCGGACCGCAGCATCGGCAAAGCCGCGCGTCGATATGTCCGCGAGATCCGCCGGATCCAGCCACAGGGACCGTATCTGCTCGTCGGCCATTCACTCGGAGCATGGATTGCCCTCGAGATGGCTCGTATCCTCGAATCGGACGGTGACATAGTCGCCGAGCTGATTCTGCTCGACCCTCGCCTGTACCGAACGATGTTGGACAAGCTGTCGGAGCGCAACACCGATCTCGAAGCGGCCCCCGACAGAGCACCGCTCCGCAAACCCTGCCTTCCCGCGCTCGCTCGCCGGGCGGTGTCCGTCGCACTGGCGGGGTTGGTCCGGTTTCCGACCACCGAGCGCTGGCTGGCATTCGGCATCATCGGTCACAGAGCACTCGACGCTCATCGACCGAAGCCATGGAGCGGCCCGGTCACTGTTGTCGTCACGGGCGAGAACACCTCCGATCGACGCTCCTGGGAAACGCTGGCGACGGGCAATCTCGTCATCAGAGAAGTTCCTGGCAATCACATCGACATGGTTCGCGAGCCCATCGTCGCCAGAGTCGCCGACATCATCGACGACGCACTGCACAGGCGCAGGCGGCGGGAACGGACAGATCACAGATGACCGACTCGATAGAACGGCGGCGAAGCCGCAGACCGCTGATGACGTCCATCGCCACTCATCGTGATGGCCACCAGTCCTCGATGCAGCCTTGTAACGTGACGCAGGACTCGATGAGCTGTCCTCGGTCCCCCGATACGCGTACGTTGGTTTTCGATGCTGTAGCAACGCAGCCGGGAGGCTCTCGACCCATGAACATGGACTCACCGCGTTACCCAATGGCCTCGGTCGAACTGCACAAAGACGTACTTCGCTATGTCGACGTCGGCGATGGTCCACCCATCGTGCTGGTGCATGGTCTGCTGGGATCGAACGAGTCCTGGGCAGGGCAAATCGAACGCCTGTCGGCGCGGCACCGTGTCATCGCGCCCGATCTGTTCGGCCACGGCCGATCCGACAAGCCGTCCGGAGACTATTCACTCAGCTCGCATGCTGCGACGATCCGCGATCTGCTCGAACATCTGAACATCAAGTCCGCGTCGATGGTCGGCCATTCGCTGGGCGGCGGGATCGTCATGCAGGCCGTCTACCTGTTCCCGGGGTTGGTCGAGCGGTTGGTGCTCGTCAGCAGCGGCGGTCTCGGCACCGAAGTGAGCCTGCTTCTCAAGGCCGCCACCTTGCCCGGCAGTGAGCTCGTTCTTCCGGTTTTGGCGTCCGACTGGGTACGCAAGAATGCCGAGAGCGTCATGGGGCAGTTGCACAAATGGGGGCTTCCGGTACGGCCGGGTGCGAGCATGGCGGAAACGTGGCGCTCGTTCAAGTCGGTGTCCGACCGACAGACCCGCGAAGCTTTCCTTGCCTCCACGCGCGCAGTCGTCGGCCCGCGTGGACAGACGGTCAGCGCCAAGCAGCACTTCGAGAAATTCGAATCGATCCCATCGCTACTGATCTGGGGTGGCAAGGACCGCATGATTCCGGCTTCCCATGCCGACAACATCAGGCGGGAAGTGCCCAATAGCCGTGTCGAGATCTTCTCCGACGCAGGACATTTCCCGCAGCTGGACGAGCCGGATCTTTTCTTCCGCGTTCTCGACGAATTTCTCACCGCGAACTCCCCGGTCGAGGCAGCACCGACAACTGCAGTGTCGGACTGACAATGTCGCTGTGGCCAATGTTTCCACTCGGCAGCGTGTTGCTGCCAGGGGAGCGTCTTCCTCTGCACATCTTCGAGCCGCGTTACCAGGAACTCTTGGCCGCTTGTCTCACCATGGAGGACCCCAGTTTCGGGGTGGTGCTGATTGCGCGAGGGAAAGAGTCCGGGGGCGGAGATGTGCGCCACCATATTGCAACGGCTGCTCACATCGTCGCCCACGAAGAGGTCGGTGACGGCAGGCATTACGTGGAATGTGTAGGGAACGAAAGACTTCGAATCGACGCGTGGCTGGAGGACGACCCCTACCCGCGCGCTGATCTTCGTGTGTGGGCCGACGAGAACGCGGACGCTCCGCCGCTCGAATCCGAGTTCGAGTCACTGCAGGATAAGATTTCTCAGCTGTACGCATTGATCGGCAACCTGGCACGGGCCGAAGGTGCTGCGCCACCGCCTGATCCGAGTTTCTCCGCTCTTCCTGCCGAGGCAGGTGAACGCTTATTCACCCTTGCCGCGCAGGTACCGATGGGGCAGGCCGACCGTCAGGACGTCCTGGAGGCACCCGGCCCGTCCGAACGGCTACGGGTACTCGTCGACTCTGTCGACAACGTCACCGATATCGTCAAGTTCAGATTGAGCTGAACGGCGCAAACAGACACAAAAAAAGAACCAGTACCCGAAGGTACTGGTTCTTTTCTGACATTGGTAGCGGGGACAGGATTTGAACCTGCGACCTCTGGGTTATGAGCCCAGCGAGCTACCGAGCTGCTCCACCCCGCGTCGGTGTGAAACCAACACTACATGCCTCGGAGCGGATCGCCCAATCACCAGGTCAACCACCGACTCAGCAGCCGATATGATTGCCCTTACGACGCGCTCGGGCGGAGGATGAGAGCCATGAACGATGAGACTTCTCGGATGTTCGCAGCGCCGGCAGCGGGCTACGACCGGTTGATCGGACGCTATCTGCGTACCTTGGCACCGACATTCGCCGATGCAGTCCCCGTCACGACGGGCATGCACGTCGTCGACATCGGCTGTGGCCCTGGCGGTTTGACGCGTGAGCTGGTGTCGCGGGTCGGCGCGTCAGGGGTCTCGGCGATCGATCCTTCTGCACCTTTCGTCGAGGCTTGTCGAGCCCGCAATCCGGGCGTCGATGTCCGCGGGGGCTTCGCCGAGCGCCTGCCCTTCGACACGGACTCGTTCGATGCTGCGCTGGCGAGTCTCGTCATAGGGTTCATGCGCGACCCGGTGGCCGGTGTGCGCGAAATGGCCCGCGTCACCAGGCCTGGCGGGACGGTGGCAGCGTGTCAATGGGACCGCGCCGGGATGCCCGCTATGCGGATCCTCGGCCAGTTCATGGTCGCCGCAGACCCCACTGTCAACGACAGGATGAAGCTGACCGGCGACACCGCAGGGGAGATTGCTGCGGTGTTCCGCGAGGCCGGCCTCACCGATGTCGAGGACGGCGCGCTCACGGCCCGCGGCTCGTACGCTGACTTCGACGACTGGTGGGAGCCGTTCACCCTCGGTATCGGCCCGCACGGTGCCTACCTCGAGACACTCGACGACAGTGGCCGCGAAGCCCTTCGATTGGCCTGCCTGAACACCTTCGACCGCCCGGAGCAGCCCTTCACGGTGGAAGCCCGCGCGTGGTTCGCTCGGGGAACGGTGTAAAACGAACCGCTAATGCCTCGTGCGCGCAACAACCAACCCGAGCGCTGCCGCGGTGAGCAGCTCCCAGCCGGTGAACGTGTAGATCGACGCGCGCTCCATCACACCCACTGGGCCGACACCGGCGATCAGCAGACCGGAAGCAACGAAACCGAGCACCCCCAATCCGACACTGCCCCTCGAGTACCAACGCGGGCAGGTTGGAACACCCGTGCCGACGAGCAGGGCAATGATGTTTCCGGCGCCGATCGCCAGAACCGCACCGATAATGTGTGTATTTCCGTCACCGGCATGTACGACGGCAACGAGCACGCTGCCGAGGGAGTAGGCGGCTATTGCTCCGAGATACACCCATCGCCGACGTCCGAGCAGCGATGCCGAACAGATGCCCGCAGCCAGCACCGAGATCGCGGACACGCAGAATGCGACGTTCATCAGCCACGAGGTGTCCGATGTTGTCGGCACGCCGAGATCGCTGACGGTGTCATAGGCGTACCGGTAGCCCTCGGATCGTGAGGCGGTCAACGCCTCGAGCAGCAGATATTGCAGCGAGGCGAAGGCGAAGAGCAGGCCTGCAGCGCGTGCTTTCCTACGTGGAATGTCGTACTCCTCAGGGCTGGGAACCGATCCGTCCGTCTTCGAGAACGTCTTCCCCGCGGAGGTGGCCGCGTCGGCGCACACCCGCGAGGTCGATCGGCCGGACTAGCTGAGCGTCAGGACGACTTTGCCTGCGGCGGTTCGATTTTCGAGAGAAGCAATTGCCTCACCCGCCTTCTCGAGCGGGAACACCGACGGCTCGGGTGCAGTCAGCTTGCCCGAGGCGAGCAATGGTTCGACCTCGGCCCACTGCTGCTTCAGGTAGCCCGGACGCGTCATCCACCATGCGCCCCAGCCCACTCCCACGACGTCGACGTTGTTGAGCAGCAGTCGGTTGACCTTGACCGTCGGGATCTCACCGCCGGTGAACCCGATCACCAGGATCCGACCCGACGGCGCAAGACTGCGAATGCTGTCGGTGAACCGGTCACCGCCGACGGGATCGACGACGATGTCGACGCCTTTGCCTCCGGTGAGTGCCTTCACCGCGTCCTTCCATCCGTCCACGAGCACGACGTCGGTGGCGCCCGCGGCCCGCGCGATCTCGGCCTTCGCTTCCGAGCTGACGACGGCAATAACCCGTGCAGCGCCCAGAACCGGAGCCATCCGCAGCGCGGAGGTACCGATGCCTCCCGCGGCGCCGTGCACGAGAACCGTTTCGCCCTCGGTGAGACGTCCGCGCTCACGTAGCGCGAAATGCACCGTCAGATCGTTGAACAACAGTCCGGCGCCTGCCGTCAACGAGACGGCGTCCGGGAGCGCGAAGACGGTCTCCGGGGCCACGGCGGCGACCGAGGCCATACCGTCGGACAGTCCGGTCAAGGCGGCGACGCGATCACCTGCGGTGAACCCGGATCCCTCGGGTGCCGACCGAACGACGCCCGCTATCTCACTGCCCGGCACGAACGGCAACGAGGGCTTGTACTGGTAGAGCCCGCGAGTCAGCAGAGCGTCCGGGAAGGCGACCCCGGCGGCGTGTACGTCGATCAGCACGGACTTCCCGTCGTCGGCCGGTTCGTCGACGTCGACGATCTCGACCGAATCCGGTCCATCCAGCTTCGTGATGTGCACCGCACGCATGAACTGTCCTCTCGTTGGGAAAAGATCCCTTTTCGATCAGGGCGCGAAGCGCCGTGTGACCCACGGTACAAAACCGGCGTGAGGAGCGCGGACCCGGCCGGGGGAGGCCGGGGCGGAGATGGATCGGCCGAGGTGGTCCAATCGAGGTATGTCCACCCCCCTCACCACTGTTACGCCTTCCGGAACCCCTCGCGGCGGTGTCGTCGTAGTTCAGGAGGCCTTCGGCGTCACCGACCACATCGTCGATATCTGCCAACGATTCGCCGACGCCGGCTGGGTCGCCACCGCGCCCCATCTGTTCCATCGACAACAAACCCAGATCATCGCGTACGACGATATGGACCCGGCCATGGCAGCCATCGGCGCACTGAAGGCAAGCGAGGTCGATTCCGATGTCGACGCCGGATTCTCGGCTTTGGCCGAACTCGGATTCGAGCCACAGCAGACTGCGATCGTCGGATTCTGCATGGGCGGATCGGTCACCTTCCAGACCGCTGTACGACGCTCTGTCGGCGCCGCCGCGACGTTCTATGGTGGCGGAATCTCGAAGGGACGCTTCGGATATCCGGCAATGTTGTCGGTCGCCGATGCGTTGCAGACGCCCTGGCACGGGTTCTTCGGCGACCTGGACAAGGGAATTCCCATCGACGAGGTCGAACAATTGCGCACCGCGGTAGCGACGTCACCAGTGTCGATCGGCATCACCCGATACGCCCAGGGCGAGCATGGATTCAACTGCAACGACCGTCCCGCGGTCTACAATCCCGAGGCCGCAGCCGACGCCTGGACGAAGACACTCGAATGGTTCGACGGCCATGTCGCCCACTGAAACCGAGCAGATCCGGTCCTTCTGGGCGGACCTCGGATTGCCCGGACTTTTCGATGTCCACACCCACTTCATGCCGAAGAACGTCATGGACAAGGTCTGGACGTACTTCGACTCCGCGGGCCCCCTCACCGGAATGGCCTGGCCGATCACCTACCGGGAGGACGAGGACACGCGTATCGAGATGATGCGCGAGTTCGGTGTACGGGGGTTCACCTCGATGATCTACCCGCACAAGCCAGGCATGGCGGAGTGGCTGAACTCGTGGGGCACACAGTTCGCGCAGCGGGTGCCCGATTGCGTGCACACCGCCACGTTCTACCCCGAGGAAGGTGCCACGCAGTACGTCGAATCTGCGGTGGCGTCCGGCACCCGAATTTTCAAGTCACACATACAGGTCGGGAACTACCCGCCGAACGATCCACTGCTCGACGGCGTGTGGGGGATCATCGAGGACGCGGCGATCCCCGTCGTGATCCATTGCGGTTCGGGGCCGGCTTCCGGACCACACACCGGTCCGGAATCGATTGCCACGCTACTGCAACGCTTTCCACGACTTCCGCTGATCATCGCGCACATGGGAATGCCCGAGTATCTTCAGTTTCTCGAGATGGCGTTGCAGTATCCGAACGTGCGACTCGATACGACCATGGCGTTCACCGATTTCTCGGAAGCGTCTTGGCCGTTCCCGAAATCCGGACGACCGAAACTGATAGATCTTCAGGGCCGCATACTGTTCGGGAGCGACTTCCCCAACATCCCGTATCCGTATCTGGACGCACTGACCGCGGTGGCTCGCCTCGATCTGGGAGACGAGTGGGTCTCGGACGTGTGCTACCGAAACGGAGCGAGCCTGTTCCTGTAGGGAAAGGCTCAGCTCATTTCGAATGCGCTTATCGCATCGGCTATCCGGCCACCCTGGGCAAACCCCGCTTCGGCGGTGTCGGCTCGCCTGGCCGGATCCGTCGGGTCGGGGCCGATTGCCGCGATAGCGTTTTCGTCGGGTTGCACGAGTTCCACAGCGGATCCGCGCGCGATCAGAAGTGCACGCTCACGCTCGAACTTTCCGCCCGAGGGTTCGACGAGACCGACCTTCAGCACCAGTACACGTGCGAAACCGACTGCCAGATCCACATTTTCATCGGATCGGACCCCGCCGTCGACATAGCGGTGATCACCGATGGTGACCGGCGGCCACATCCCGGGGATCGCGCAACTCGCGGCCACGGCGTCGACCAGTTGAACTCCCGAGCCTCGATCCAACACTCGATGGCGTCCGGTCACGGCGTCGACAGCAACCACACGAAGATCGCGGTCGGGCCATCGGTGTGAGGGGAGCCGTTGCGCGATGACGGCGCGTCGTTCGGCCTCTGGAACGGTTCGAGCAGCGATCGCAGCGGCACCGACCAGCCGCGCGAACTCCTGCTCGTTCCCCCCTGCCCGCTCGGTTGCCCGAGCGAACAGGTCGAGGACGTCCGTCAAGGAACCGTCCGCCCTCAGCTCGTCTACCTGCAGGGCCGGATCGATCTGCCGCGCGTAGAGATCGCCGAGCGAAGTACCGCTGGTCACCTGAGCTGCCACGGTCGATCCAGCTGACGTGCCGAGGACCATGTCGGACCACCCCGGGGCCGTCACGTCGACACCCTCGCAGGCCATACCGTGCAACAAACCGGTCTGCCAGGCGATGCCGGCAACCCCTCCACCGCCGAGAACCAATGCTGTACGCAACGTGCAACCCTCGTCTTTCGTAGCCTGGGTAGAACCTACCGGCTCACGCGACTCTCGGCGACAGCCAGGCGATCAGGTCGTCGAGGACCCGATCGTGCTCGGGTTCGTTGAAGATCTCGTGGTAGAGCCCGTCGTACACCTCGAGGGTCAGGTCGGTCGATCCGGCGGATTCGGCGATCGAGCGACTGCCCGATATGTCGGCAAGTTTGTCCGCGCTGCCGTGCTGCAGAAGAACCGGGAGCGTGAGGGTATGCAGCCGCGCGGGATAACTCTCCATGGCGCCGACCAATCCGCTGGCCAGCCCGGCTGGAATTTTGCCGTGGTAGACGAGAGGGTCGGCGTTGTACGCGGCCACGACGGCCGGATCACGCGACACCGCCGCCGAGTCGAGTTCCTGAACCGGCAAGCTCGGCGCGATCTTGCCCAGTATCTTGCCGATTGGAATCAGAATTTTCGGAGTGCTGTCACCGAGGACGACCGCGGGGGCGGACAGCATCAGCGCATCGAGCTCGTCTTGGTACTCGAGGGCGTACGACAGGGCGATCGCACCACCCATGCTGTGACCGAGCAGAAAACTCCGAGTACCGGGGTAAGCCGCACCGGCGATTCGAAAGACCTCGTGCAGGTCGTCGACGAAGTCCGACCACTTCTTCAGTTCGAGCCGCTTGCCACCGGATCTTCCGTGCCCACGATGATCGGGCGCATAGACGACGAGACCGAGCGTACCGAGACGTTCGATGACGTGGTGGTAGCGGCCCGCGTGTTCACCGAGCCCATGTGAGAGCACCAGGATCGCCGACGGCTGGAGATCTTCGGGCGTCCAGACGTCGTACACGATCTTGGTTCCATGCACGCCACTGAACGATGCCTCGGTGCGTTTCACGTGTATCTCTCCTTGTCTACGACGCTGAACTTCAGCGATCTGAAAGGCGGTCTTCTTCTCGGAGAAAGACGGCGTCCCCATCCGATCACGAGGTGGTGCCGAATTGCAGGGGATCGGCTGACGTGAGGTTTGCTGACAATTTGCTGTTACCGTTTTATCGTAGGTTGCTCGGAAGTTTTGGTTGATGTAGCGAAAGGGCGTGCTCCACTCTCTATGAATGCTCCTTCCGAGGCGCTGCCCGGTGCGCGGTGGCGAGACCCCAAGCGCTACCTCTGGCCGCTCGGTCTGGTCATTCCGTTGAGCCCGTTTCTGGCCTGGGGACTGGTCACAGTGCTGGGCCCAGGCGCCTTTTGGCTCCTCGGCCTGTTGATCATGGGAATCGTCATCCCACTGATCGACGTCTTCGCCGGGGTCGACCGGACCAACCCACCACTCGAGGCTGCGCGAGCCCTCGAGAACGACAAGTACTACCGCTGGTGCCTGTACCTACTGATACCGCTTCAATACGCGGGTTTGGTTGCCGCATGCTATCTCTGGGCCTACGGGCCACTCGGAGTTCCCGAGCGGTTGGCACTCGCCGTCACCATCGGGATCGTTGGCGGTGTGGGCATCAACGCTGCTCACGAACTCGGACACAAGCGCGAAAACGTCGAACGGTGGTTGTCCAAGGTCACACTCGCACAGGCGTTTTACGGACACTTCTACGTCGAGCACAATCACGGCCACCATGTTCGCGTCGCCACCCCCGAAGACCCTGCGTCGGCGCGTTACGGAGAAAGTTTCTGGAAATTTCTGCCTCGCAGCATAGTCGGCGGCCTCACCTCGGCCTGGAGCCTCGAGCAACGTCGTCTGCACCGGGTCGGTTCCGCGAAATGGTCCGCCCACAACGACCTGTTCAATGCCGCCGCGATCTCACTCGTGTTGTTCGCGGTCCTCATCGGGGTCTTCGGCTGGCAGGTTGCGCCGTACCTCCTGATACAGGCAGTAATCGCCATCGTTCTGTTCGAGGCCGCCAACTACCTCGAGCACTACGGCTTGCTGCGGCAGAAGAAGAGCAACGGCAAGTACGAACGAACCGATCACCGGCACAGCTGGAACAGCGACCATCTCTGGAGCAATCTTTTTCTGTACCACCTCCAGCGGCACAGCGATCACCACGCTCACCCGACCCGCCGCTACCAATCCCTTCGGACCGTCGACGAATCCCCCCAGCTCCCAGCCGGTTACGCGGTGATGATCTTCTGCGCATTGATCCCGCCACTGTGGCGAAAAGTGATGGATCAGAGATTGATCGACTTCTACGACGGGGACATGTCCCGGATCAACAGCTGACCCGCTACTCGTCGGTCTGAGCCCGCAGATACCGCCCGAAGTGCGGGACGGTGAACGCGATGGTCCCGCGCTCGGCGGAGTAGATCAGACCCTTCTTGATCAGTCCGTCACGAGCAGGCGACAACGATGCCGGCTTGCGCTTCAACTCCGTCGCCACCGCAGACGTCGGTACCGAGGTGTCGTCGCTGGACAGATCGGCCATAGCTCGCATGTACTCACGCTCGGCAGGGGTGGCGCGCTCGTAGCGAGACCCGAAGAATCCGACGGCAAGTTCCTCCTCGGCCGTCGGGGCTGCAACCCGCACGTCCTCTGCCGTGATCGGACTCTCGGGCGCCAGATCCCATGTCGCCTTGCCGTAGGCCTGAACGAAGTACGGGTATCCATCCGCCGCCTCGTAGAGCGCGTCGAGTGCCTCGGTCGTGAATTCCACGTCCTCGCGATCAGCAGGAGCGATCAACGCGAGATCAGCAGCCTTCCGCTCGAGCCGCCCGATCCGGTGGTAGCTGAACAGTCTTTCGGAGTAGCTCTTCGACGCCGACAACACAGCGGGGAGGTGCGGAAGACCTGCTCCGACGATGATGAGCGGCGCCGCATCTTGACTGAGCTCATGGCAGGCCGCGCACAGCGCCGAGATGTCGGCCGGCCCCAGATCCTGCATTTCGTCGATGAATATCGAGATGCCGACGCCGACGTCACCGGCCAGCACCGACGCGTCGAGCAGCAGTTCCACCAAATCGATCTCGATGTCCCCGGAATCCGCCCGGCCGCTGAGCGCGGGAACATCGATACCGGGCTGCCAACGTTCACGCATCCCCTTGTCGGCGGAGGCACGCAAGGCGAAGGCTTTGAGTACACCGAGGAATTCGTCGACCCTCTCCGGATCGCGATGCGCGGCAGCAATGCCGCGAACAGCCATGTGCAGCGCAGACGAGAGCGGTCGACGCAATTCTTGATCCGGCCTTGCCTCGATCTTGCCGGTTCCCCAACCGCGTGCGACCGCGGCCGAGCGAAGATGATTGAGCAGAACGGTCTTGCCCACGCCGCGCAACCCCGTCAGGACCACACTTCGCTCCGGTTTACCGCGAGTGATCCGCTCGAGCACGACGTCGAACGCGTCGAGTTGCTTCTCGCGGCCTGCAAGTTCGGGTGGGCGCTGGCCTGCGCCCGGAGCGTAGGGATTACGCACGGGGTCCATGGGGTCAAGATAACAACCGCCATAGCAAAGTATCGGCACATCTAGCGCGTGTCCTAGACGCCGGTATGGACGGCTAGCGACCCTCTCGGCTTGTATCGACGAGTCTTCACAATGTCCTAGATTTCGATAGACTCGACTACACGGTTGCACGAGAGCGGAAACTGCGCCTACATTGGACTCTGTGGAACACCTTCTCGTAGTACGCCGCCGTAGCGGGGTCTAATTCGGACCGACCCCTCGCTGCGGGTCGTCGTGCTATCTCGGTCCTCCCTTCGCTTTCGGAGAACCACCGACATGAATACTCTCTCTTCCACCACTTTCTCGAGCGACTGCTTCGCTGCCCGCTATGGCGCACCACTACCGCGCGACCTTCGTGACCAGGCCGCGAACATGAGCTGGGCTGCTTTCTTGCAGCGCTTCGGCGCACGCACCGGGCCCATCAGACTGGGCAGCTGGTCCGCCCAGCCCGGCCCTGGTGGACAGACGAGATTCGACGCGACCTTCGGCGTCGGGAACGCGATCCACACGACAACAGCAACGTCTCACGGCCCGATCGATGCCCTGACCTCGATGTTGTACGACGCAGGTTTCCATATCGAAATCCTGAACTTTCACCAGCAGACCGTTTCCGAGAACGGCATACATGCCGCCAAGATCGCCACCTTCGTCCTCTGCGAATTCGACGGCCGCCGCGCGTGGTCCATGGCGATGGACGGGGACGGCACGAGCTCGTCCATCCGAGCCGTCATCGGTGCGGCCAACATGTTGCACGGGTAACTCTCCGACCTTCTACTGCACTCTTGTCGACAGGCTAGATCTCGGTAGAGAGCACTAGGGCATTTCGATGGTCTGCGAACGCGCTATCTCCTCGATCGCCCGCCGGATATAGACCTCACTCGACGTCGAGGCATGCGCACCTTGTCCGTCTGCCGCACGCCGGGTGGGACTGGACAGCTCGGCAATGATCAACAACGCATGACCTGCTCGGGGTCGCGGACGTACAGCCTCGGTGTCCGCGACCCCGAGCGCACCTGTGAGCACTTCTACGAATCCATCGACATCGAGGTCGCCGAACCATTCCGATGCCGAGCGCACTGTCCGCGCCAGCACATCCTGAACATCGTCGCCGGTCAGCCCGTCGGGATGCAGTTCTTCGAGCAGCGCTCGGATGATCTCGGCATGCACCAGACCGACCTGCGCCGCGTCCTCGGACTCCACGTCGGCCACGGCGTCGCGATAGGCATCCTCCGAGCGCGCACGAGCGGCAGCAAGCGCCTCCTCGGTGGAGGTCGCGATAGCTCGGGGTGTCGCGGGCCAGTCGTTGGGCCACATCTCGAGGGTTCCTTTTGTTGGGCGAAGAGGTTGGACAATCCTCCCACCTTGCACCGACAATCCATTTACATGTAACCGGTACTTATAGTAATCTTCGACAGAGTGTGACGCCCCAACCGAGACCGAAAAGGACGTACCACCCGATGAGCGAAACCGTGACCCGCACAACCGTGGTCAACGAGGGAATGTCACTGGCGGTCTACGAGACCGGCAATCCGGACGGCGAGACCATCGTTCTCGTCCACGGCTGGCCGGACACCCACGAGATGTGGAGTCACATCGTTCCACGACTCACCGCGCGCTTCCGCATCGTCAGCTACGACGCGCGTGGCGCAGGCGAAAGTACGGTTCCGCGTGAACGCTCGGCCTATCGACTCGCCAATCTGGCCTCGGACTTCTATGCTGTCGTCGACGCAGTCAGCCCGAACGCACCGGTTCACGTCCTTGCGCACGACTGGGGCGCCGTCACCGTGTGGGAAGCAGCCGGCGAACCCCATGCGGAAGACCGAATCCGTTCGTACACTTCCATTTCGGGTCCGAACCTGGATCATCTCGGCAAGTGGTCGCGGTCGCGGCTGGCCACGCCGAGCTGGAATAACGTCAAGCAAGTCCTCGCCCAGACGCGCGCATCCTGGTACACCGTCACCTTCCACATACCCGGCCTCTCCACTTTGCGAATTCGACGCCAGTTCGCCAAGGGTTGGCCTACATTCCTGCAAGAATTCTCCGGCGTCGACCCGTCACTGGTCACCGAGAACCCCACATTGTTCTCCGACGCGACCAACGGGGTGAACCTGTATCGCGCGAACCTCTTACCGCGCCTGATGAAGCCGCGGGATCGATTCATCGCCATCCCGGTGCACTTGATCGTCAACACCGAGGACCTCGCGGTGCGTCCCGATCATTACGAAGACACTGGAAAATGGGTGAAGAACTTGACTCGCAACGATATTCACGCGGGTCATTGGTCACCGATCTCTCATGCTGTCGAGATCGCCGAGCTCACCGAGAAGTACATCGATTCGCGAAAGAGCTAGTTGGTCAACTCCGCGTGCATCTGAAAGACGTTGTAGTCCGACCACGTCGAGATGTTGAAGTACAGGTCGGTGCCGGTGGACCAGGGATGCATGAACCCTCCGTACAGCTCGGGGTAGTCGGCGACGCTGACCATCGGCGCTCCGTCGGACCACGCCCCTTGCGGAGAGTCGGACTCCCGCAGCGTGATAGCCGTTTTCGCGGTGTCGAGGTAGGTCATCTGCCAACTCTGGCGTGCATCGTCGTACCGCACCGACAGTTCCGCTGCCGGGGCCGCCACGATCGTCGAGGCTGCGGTATACCCTCCGACCGGCGTCCAGTTACCCTCGCTCCAATACTGATACGCAGACTTGTTCAGCACCTGGTCCTTCGGGACGCGTGCGACGCCGACGTCGCCGAGCCGGGTGTTCGGCGTGCCGAACATGTATACGTAGTCACCCTGCGGGACCATCGACGTCACCTGAAACTTGCTGACGCCGAAGATGTTGTCCCACTGCGCGTACGGATCCTTCGTCCAGGTGGAGCCGCCGTCGTCCGAGTACGCGATCCCCCCGTAGTTGGTCCACCAGGTTCCCGGGATGCTGTTCCACGTCCTGATGGACATGTAGCTCATGTATTGGCGGTCGCCGAGCGCGAAGCCGGAGGTAGGAATCGTGGTGATCTCGACGTTGTCGAGCTTGCGGCTGCTGAGGAGTTCGGCTGCGTGACAACGACTGTCCTGCACCATGCTGTCGTAGGTGACCCCGTCGGACAGATCGGTATCGGTGCTGAAAGCGAGTACATTGCTGCGCCAATCAGGGCCCTGGCCTCCAGGGGGATGGAAGCCTTTGCCGACGGTATCGCCGAACGCCGTCGCTATCTGTCCGGGGGCGCTCTCCCACATCATGCCCAGGTCCGTTCCGTAGACCTGCCAGCGTTTGTCGGTGCGGTTGATCGATCCCGCACCAGTCTGTTTGGCAACACGGGTGACGTTGCCGATCTGCGGCGTGGGAGGTGCCGGAGTTCGGACCGCCGGTTCGACGGGAGGTGACGCCGGATCGGGAGGAGGCGGAAGCTGCACTTCGGGCCCGGGAATCGGGATCGGAATGGTGAACGGCTTGAACTCGAATCCGATCCGGGGAATGTTCAATTCGCTCGAGAGCGTTGTGGGCTCGCGAGTCTCATCGGTCAGCTCCGGGCACGGATCCACGCAGGGGTCCGCCGGCAACGGTTCCGGGTCGATGCGTGTCGGGGCCGTCGTCGGTGCTGGGTATGGCACTGGTGCGAGTTGCGGAAATGGGATCGGAATCGAGAGATCCTCCGGGACCAGTGACCCGGTCTCGTTCGTCAGGTCGGCCGCGCACGCGCCGGGAGGGACGAGAGGTTCGGCGGCAGCTGGGACGCTGTCCCCGTACACGATCACCACGGACCCGAGAACAACAGCGGCGCTCACGACGGCCATTCGCTTCGACATACTTCCCCTTCTGCGGATGCACCACCCGTGCCAGCGCATCATGCCAGATTTTCGCGCAATGAGCGCGAAGAGTACTCCTTACGAAAGAGATCACGTGACTGGAGAATTGGCACGACTTCGTCGACGAAGTCGTCGAGACTGTCCGGATACAGCGGTGGCATCAGATTGAAGCCGTCGGCAGCTCCTCGTCGCACCCACTCCGAAATCTCGTCGGCGATCGACTCCGGCGTCCCGATCATCGTGGCGTGCCCTCCACCTGCTGCGAGTGTCCCGAGAAGTTGACGGACAGTCGGGTCATCTTTGGCGATTATCCGCAAAATCGTCTCGTATCGACCGTGCGGCCCGGTGAACTCCTCGATCGGCGGAAGAGCAGGAACCGGTGCGTCGAGCTCCCAATCGATGCAGTCCTGCTCCACGAACATCCCCAGCGTGCGCAACGACTGCTCGACGGGAAGCAGTGCATCGAGCTCGGCCTTCTTCGCACGGGCCTCGCTCATCGTCGACCCAACGTACGTCACCAGACCCGGCATGATTCCGACGGTCGAGCTGTCTCGTCCGGCAGCGTCTATGCGGCGCTTGACATCCGAATAATAGGCAGCGCCGGCTTCGGCATCATAGGCAACGGCGTAGATCGCCTCCGCGTAGCGAGCCGCGAGATCACGCCCCGGTCCCGACGCGCCTGCCTGAAACAGCACCGGACGCCCCTGCGGAGACCGTGGGACCGTCAACGGGCCGTCCACCCGAAAGTGCTTGCCCACATGAGCGATGGGGTGCACCTTCGCCGGATCCGCATACATTCCGTCGCGGTCCAGTATCAGCGCGTCCGGTTCCCAGCTGTCCCACAGCGCAAGGGCGACCTCGACGAATTCCTCTGCACGCTCGTACCTTTCGGCCCGTGCCGGAATGCCCTCGAATCCATGATTGCGCGCCTCGGCGTCGAACATCGAGGTCACGACGTTCCAACCTGCCCGGCCGCCACTGATGTGATCGAGCGAGGCAAGCAACCGCGCAGCATGAAACGGGGTGTAGAACGTCGTGGATACGGTGGTGACCAAGCCGATATGGGTGGTCGCTCCGGCCATCGCCGTCAGCGCCGTGATCGGTTCCAGAAACCAGGTGCCCGCGCCTGCCGGATCACGAACGGAGTGTCCGTCGGCGAAGAACACGGCATCGAACTTGCCCCGCTCGGCGGTCTGCGCGAGTTCTTGGTAGTAGGTGATATCGCCGAGGTCCTCGACCCTCGAATTCGGGTGACGCCACGCTGCACTGTGATGCCCACAGCCGTACAGGAATGCGTTGAGATGCAGCATGTCAGTCCTTGACCAAGCCGCCGTCCACGACCAAATTCTGTCCGGTCACCGACCTCGACCACGGAGACGCGAAGAACAACAGGGCATCTGCGAACTCCTCGGGTGTCACCACTCGCTGCAAAGGCGTCGACGCCGCGATGAGGTCGAATACTTCCTCCGGTGTGGCTGCGCTGGCATCGGTGGTCCGCAGCAAGCCACCCGACACCATGTTCACAGTGATGCCGTCCGCACCGAGATCCGCTGCGAGAGTGCGAGTCAGAGACAACAGCGCAGCCTTCGATGCCGTGTAGTCGTGGTACGGCACCACTGGGTTCTGGAACAGATTGGTGCCCACGTTGATGATTCGGCCGAATCCTGCTGCGCGCATCCCCTTCAGCGCTCGCTGCGTAGTCGTCAGCGCACCACGCACAGTGCCACGGAACTGCGCGTCGAACTCGTCCCACGTGATCGAGTCGGCCTTGCTGCGCGCGTCCCCGTTGAACGAGAAGTCGGCCAACGCGTTGTTGACCACCGTCGTCACGGAGGAACCGAAGTGCGCTTCGGCTTCGGTGAACAATGCGTCCACCTGCTCGGCGTCGGTGATGTCGGCTTGAATGGCAACCCCGCCGATCTCCGACGCCAGCGCCTCCGCCGAGACTCGGCTGCTGCGATAGTTCACCACGACGCGCGCACCTTCTCGCGCGAATGCCCTGGCTACCGCGGTGCCCAGACCTCTGCCCGCTCCGGTGACGAGCACTGTCTGCTCGTCCAACTTCTTCGACTGGATGTTCATGTCAGGCCTTTCGCTCTTCCGGCCCACACCGCGCAGAGCATGCACGTATCCCACGTGCAGACATCCCTACGCTGGTGTTGACCAGATCAGGTTCGACGGGTGTGTTCTCAGCCGTTAGGCACCCCGTGTCGAAGAGGACTGTACCTCTTGCCGAATATCCGCTCGTCTAGGTTTGATCGTAGAAATACGTATAGATACCGGACAAGTCGGGTTTCAGCACGTCGGCCCATCTCATGACGCCCTGCACCTAACGCAGCACCACCCAGCCGTGGGGTGGAATCCTGGTGGATCCGCCGCCCGCATGTGCTTCGCCGGCCAATATCTCGCCGGCAAACACATCGCCGCCGATGCGGTACGTCACCTCGTCGTCACCGAGGTTCAACGCCACGTGCAACTGCTCGTCACCCGAGTGGACGCGGTACAACATCGCGGTATTGGACAGCTCCACCGTTTCGGTGCGCGCCTCGACGAGCCAGGGATGCCTGCGGCGAAACCCGATCAGTTCCTGATGCAGATGGAACGTCGGCCAACCGTACGGGGCGAGTTCTTCTCTGCTGCTGGGGAATTCCGGCCGTACCTCGTCATCACCGCCGACACGTTCCTCTTTCGCGCCACGGAAGCCCTGTTCGTCGCCGTAGTAGATCATTGGCATACCCCCGACCGTGAACAGAACCACGAGTGCATGCTCGAGATGGCGTTCGTCGGTGATGGTGCTGGCGATGCGAGCCACGTCATGATTGCCGACGAACGTGGCCGGAACGAACGTCTCGAGCCACTCGTTGTGACGTCCGAGCGCGTGCGACAACTCGAAGAAGTTTCTTTCCGAGATTGCACTCCATGACGCTTTCCACAGCTCGTACTGAGTCACCGAATCGAGTGAGCTCGCTTTCACGATGGCTGCATAATCACCGTGGATGACCTCCCCGAGGAAGTAGGCGTCAGGGAACTTCTGCCGAACCTTCGGAATGACCGCCGCCCAGAACCGCGGCGGCACAGCGTATGCCGCGTCGAGACGCCACCCGTCTGCACCCCGTTCGAGCCAGTGCGACATGACATCGACGACATACTGCTCGACCTCGACGCTGTCGTGGTTGAGCGTCACCAGTTCATCGTGGCCCTCGAAATTGCGATGCGTCGGTCTCGCCCCGGACCAGTCCAGGTGGAACCACTCGGACTCCGGTGAATCCGGCCCTGCTTCGAGCGCCTGCACGAACCGCGGAAATGCTTGTGCCACATGGTTGAATACGCCATCGAGCATGACTCGCAGTCCACGTGAATGAGCTTGGTGGATCATGTCGTCGAAGTCCGCTTCGGTCCCGAGCCGTGAATCGATGCGAAGGTGATCGATGGTGTCGTATCCGTGGCTTGCGGAGGCGAAGATGGGGCCGAGGGCGATTCCCGACGCCCCGAGTTCCACGGCGTAGTCGAACCAGTCGACGATGCGGTGCAGTCGATGCTCGTCCTCGAGCGAACCGCCGTCCCAGTCATGGACCGGGGCGCCGACGAATCCCAGAGGATAGATGTGCCACCAGATGGCGTGGTCTACCCAGGCAGGCTGACTGCTCATGCCCGGATCACCGACTCACGGCCGAGTTCGGCAGCACCGGTATGACCCGACAAGCTGGTGACGAGATCGAATTCAGCGAGAATGCAACGTAATACGTGCGCCACACCCTCCTGGCCGCCGAGCGCCAAACCGTACAGGAACGGCCGTCCCAGCAGCACCGCGTCGGCCCCCAACGCGAGCGCCTTCGCCATGTCGGACCCGGTGCGCACGCCGGAATCGAACAGGACCGTCAGCTGATCACCGACGGCGTCGACGATCTCCGGCAGCGCGCTCAACGACGAGCGAGCGCCGTCGATCTGGCGCCCACCGTGATTGGACACCACGATCCCGTCCGCCCCGTGATCGACAGCTGCTTCGGCGTCACCGACCGTGCAGATTCCCTTCAAGACGATCGGTCCGTCCCACTGCTCACGCAGAAACGCCAACTGCGACCAGTTCAAACCAGGGTTGGGGAACATCTGCGCCCAGTGCATAGCTGCAGCCCCAGGATTCGCTTCGACCGATTGATCCAGACCCGCCAGAAATGCCGGGTCGGTCAGATAGTTCTCGATCCCGAGGTTCGCCAGGAACGGCAGGTATCCACGGTCGAGGTCGGCCGGCCTCCAGCCGAGAAGCGTCGTGTCGAGCGTCAGTACAAGCGTCGTGAATCCCGATGCCTTGGCTCGCTCGAGAAAGCTGAGCAGAACGGATTCGTCTGTGGGCCAGTACAACTGATACCACCTGGGGGCGTCGCCACCGGCCTCGGCGATCTGCTCGAACGAATGCGAAGCCTGAGTGGAGTGAATGTAGGGCACCGAAAGCTCGGCGGCCGCCCGCACCGTCGCGAGCTCACCGTCCGGATGCGCGAGAGTCTGCACACCCACCGGCGCTATCAACAGCGGCGCGGGCATCGAGGTGCCCAGCACGGTGACCGCATGATCTCGTTCCGCTGAACTCCGCAACATACGCGGGGCGATCCGCCACTCGTCGAACGCATCGCGGTTGGCGCGGGCCGTGGCGCCGCTACCCGCGCTGGCGACGATGTACCCGAGAGCTTCCGGGCTGAGGGTGGCAGCGGCCTGCTCCTCCAGCCTGGCCAGGTTCGTGGTGATCTGCGGCCTCTGATCGGTGAACATGCCCTGGGCATATATACCGATTTGATGGTCACTGAAGTTCATGGTCACCACCGTAGTGCCGTCGCGGGCGATATGGCAGGACATCACCGAGCGGGCGGTGGAGAGAGCGCGTTGGGAAAGCGCGCACCCTTGTTCGGAACCTCACCCCCGCGATCACGTCCTAGCGAGGGTGTTCGGTTTGCACAAAGGGTGCACGGTTCACACCGCCCAGGGATGTCTGTGCCGTCCTCTACGGTATTTCGGACACCGTACGACAGACTGGATCCGATGCCACCTCGTAGACGCAAGCCCACAACCACCGCGAGAACCATCGGCGCAGGCAAGAGCGCCGCTGCGCGCAAGTTCAAGGAGTCGACGGCAGCACAGTCGACGACCAAGAAAGCCCCCGCGAAGAAGGCCGCTACCAAACGGACACCGGCCAAGCGGACCACGACGCGCAAGCGTGCACCCCGTAAGACCGTCTCGCCGGACCTGCGGTTGCCGGACCCTGGTGAGCGGGTGTGGGTCCTCGACGTCCCGTTCGAGGATCGCGCTCTCGCGTCGGCGTCCGGTGCTCGGTGGCATCCGGGTCCGCGGGTGTTCGCGTTCTACGGGACCGAGCTGCCCGACGGTTTGGCGTCGTTCGAGTCGATGCCGTACAGCCTGCAGCGCTGGATCGAGGACGACGCCAACGAGGAGTGGCGGCCCGAGGAGATGCACGAGAGGTCGATGACGCCGCGCGAGACGCAGCTCGAGTCGGTTCGGAGGCATCTCGACGCGTTGGACAACGGGTTCCCGTATTTCGCCCAGATGGACTCGACGGGCCTGGGCAAAACTCTTGCCGTGTGCGAGGCCGTCCGCCAGATGGAGGATCCGAGTATCGGAACAGTGCTGGTGGTCGCCCCCAAAGGTGCTCTTCCCGGTTGGCGGCGCACCATCGCCGACACCGAGGCCGATATTCATCCGTCCGAGCGCAAGCGCTGGCTGCTGGTGACGTATCAGTCGACGAAGAAGCTGCTGACCGTCCCCGAAGATGTAGATCTGGGCAAACGCAAGCGAACGCAGAACAAGAGGACCATCACGCTCGGCGAACTTCGATTCGACATCGACATCGTGGTGGCCGACGAATCGCATGCGTTGATGAATATCGAGTCGCAGCAGTCGCAGATCCTCTGGCGCTACCAGGAGGCTGCTCGCGCCGTCGTCTGGATGTCCGCTACCCCGGGTTATCAACCGATGCATTTCGCGTACATGGCCCGGGCGATCGAGCAGAGTCGCGCGCAGGAGCCGATCATCGGTGACGACGAAGGCCTCGGACACGCCATCACTGCTCAGTGGGCGACGTTCCTCGAGGAGTCGGGCTTCGCACTCAAGGAGGGCAAGGCAACGACCGGGCTGAAGACGTGGCGGTGGGAGCCCGAGGATGCTGCACGACGCGAGCGCGACATCGGCACCATCCATCGGTGGCTGTCCGGTGGCGCTGTCCCGTGGTCGATTTCGCGGCCGTCGCCGCCCACGCCGCGCGAGCCTCTCGGCCAGGAGCTGACGGCTGTGCAGAAGCGGCTCTATCACTCGGCGTGGGTGGATTACCGCAAGGAGGTCGGACTGCCGAACTGGAAGAATGTAGGCGGTAGACGGGTGCTCCAGAAGAACCCGAGTACGCGAGCGGCCGCACTGCGGTTACGCCAAAAGTGCTCGTACTTACGCATTCCCGCGTCCGCCGATCAGGTCCGCGCGTGGGTGCGAGACGGCAATCAGGTGTTCGTGTCGATGTTCTATCGCGAATCCGTCGCCGAGTTGTCGCAGTCCCTCCGGGACGAGGGTCTCGATGTCGCGGTGGTCGACGGCAGTATGAGCAGCGCAGCCCAGGAAGTCGAGATCCGCCGATTCCAAACCGGCGCTGCACGAGTCATCGTGTCTACGACGACCAGTGCGATCAACCTGCATTCCAACGAGTTGCTGCTGCCCGAGAAGACGGTGTCGACGGCCGCTCCTCGCATCACTCTCATCCACGACCCTCGGTGGACACCCATCGAGATCCGGCAGATCGAGGGGCGCGCGAATCGCATCGACAAGGACCACAACCACACCACTTCGACCTGCTATTACGGATATGCCGAGGGCACGGTAGAGGAGGACATGGTCCTGACCGGCGTCGAACGCATTGCCGATCTGGGTTCGATCGTCGGTCAAGCGGATCTGATCGACCCGGAGGCGTTCTTGGCGGCACGAGCCGACCCCGATCAGCCGGGAGCGTTGTTCGAGGTCGGCAGGGATGCCATTTGATTCCGGACTGCAGTCTTGTCAGCGTACGAAGGGCATGACCTGCCGTACTTTCGGATCCCGGAGATACAGTGCACCCCACACCACGATTCCGACGTACACCGCAAACAGCACGGTGCTGAACAGCGGCTTGTCGACGCGCCAGTTGGTGAGGACTGCGCCACCGAGGTAACCGGTAAGCAGCACGGCACCGAGAAATGCGGTGCGCGGCACCAAGTACAGGGCAAGCGATACGAGTAGAACGATGCCGACGACGGGCATCATCTCCTCTCGAAGGCCGAGATCCACGGTCGCGTCCTTCACCGCCTGCACGTTCATCAGCTTGGTGACTCCGTCGAAAATCAGGAAGATCGCAATCAACGCGGTGAGCACCCAGCCGACGCGAGCAGCGACGGGTGAGTTGGTGTGCGGTGCGGTGGTTGTGGTGGTGGTCATTGCATTCTCCGATGTTCGGGCCGGGAATTCGGTACTTGCTTGTATCGACACCTCGGCACGCGAAATCTCATCGCATTGGCTGGTTACGAACATACGTTCGATTGCCGTGCTATTCTCATCGAGCCGTCCGGGAAATCAGCACTCGCGGACGGTCCAATACCATTCGGCAAGCGGGGCCTTCATGGCGATATCAGATGGACCCGATACTTCAGGAACGCTCCATCGATCGGGCGATCGATGGTCCGAGAACGCACCTTTGCGGTGCGCGCGCGGTCATGCCCTCGGCCCGCGAACCGTGCTGGTCGGGTCGAGGGCATGCTCCTGCGGCCGCGGTCACCACCGCACTCATGCCTGCCGAGTCTGCGGCGACATCACCTTCACGCCACCACTCGGAGATCGCTGCGGCGATGCAAGTTTCGATTCACGGGCAGGAAGGCAAGACCCCAGCGCGGGGGCTTGACGCGTCGATCCGGACATTGGTGGACAATCGAGCTATGCAGAACAGCGATTCGGGCGCAGCTTCCTTGGATACGACCGCTGCGCAGGTAGCTCAACTGCGGAACGACTTCACGCGGTTCATGATGGGGTACAAGTTCGGCACCGACGAACTGATGACCAAGATCAATATCCTCAAAGAGGAATTCACGCACATACATCGGTATTCGCCGATCGAACATGTGACATCTCGACTCAAGACGCCGGAGAGCCTGCTCGAGAAGGCGCGACGCAAGAATTGCCCGCTCACCTTCGAAGACATTCGCAAGAACATCTTCGACATCGCCGGCATCAGAATCACCTGCAGCTTCATCTCCGACACCTACCGAGTCGCCGACATGCTGACCAGTCAGAGCGACGTCGAGGTCATCGAGATCAAGGACTACATCGCCAATCCGAAACCCAACGGCTACAAGAGTCTTCACGTGATCGTCGAGATACCAGTCTTCATGACGGACCGAGTCCAGCCCGTTCTCGTCGAGCTCCAGATCCGCACCATCGCGATGGACTTCTGGGCAAGCCTGGAACACAAGATCTTCTACAAGTACCGAGGCGCTATCCCCGTCACGCTGCTCGACGAGCTCACCGATGCTGCCGAAAGTGCGAACAGACTCGACGTGAAAATGGAACATCTGCACGACGAGATCGGCGAAATCAAGAGCAGCAATCTCGATGCCCCGGACAGTATTCAGCTCAGCTCGATGCCGTCGCTGTCGTTGCCTCGGGAACTGCTCGCGTCACTTCTCGAACACGGAAGTATGGGCCGGCTCTAGGCTCCTGCGGCAGAAAGCGCGTCGAACTCGTCGTCGGTGAGTTCTATGCTTGCACCCGCGAGGTTGTCTTCCAGGTGCTCCACGCTCGAGGTTCCCGGGATCGGCAACACGACCGGCGAACGCTTCAGCAGCCAAGCCAGTGCAAGTTGCGACGGCGACGCGTTGTGCTGCTTTGCGAGCGTGGACAACGGACTGCCCTCACCGCTGAGCTTGCCCGTTGCCAGGGGGAACCACGGGATGAAGCCGACGCCGTTGGCTGTGGACCAGTCCAAGAGCTCTTCCGAAGATCGGTCGGAGAGGTTGTAGAGGTTCTGAACGGACACGATCGGCGCGATCTTCTGCGCGGCCTCCGCCTCGGCTACCGAAACCTGACTCAACCCGATGTGGCGGATCTTTCCCTCGTCCTGCAGCTTCTTCAGCTCACCGACCTGGTCCTCCAACGCCACCTCGGGGTCGATTCGGTGGAGCTGGAACAAATCGATTCGGTCCAACCCGAGACGTCGAAGACTCAATTCTGCCTGCTGGCGCAGGTAGGCGGGGCGTCCCACAGGCGTCCAGATACCGGGTCCCTGACGGGTCAGTCCGGCTTTGGTGGCGATGACGACGTCGTCACGGTAGGGATGTAGGGCCTCGCGCAGTAGGTCCTCGGCAACCTCGGGTCCATAGCTGTCGGCGGTGTCGAAGAAGTTCACGCCCAGCTCTACGGCCCGCTGGAGAACGCGAATGGCGGCGGCTCGGTCCTTCGGCTCTCCCCAGACGCCTTCGCCCGGCAGCTGCATCGTGCCGTATCCGAGGCGGTTGATCTCGAGGTCGCCACCGAGACGGAACGTCCCGGAAGCGGCGGCGGGCGTGGCACTGTCCGAAGTAGTCATGCAGGTTCTGACGCTGCGCAGGCTCCGACTATTCCGTCTCGGCCAATCTATGGAGATCTATCGTTTATTCAATACTAGGATAGAGAGGGCTACAGTCGCTCGATCAGCTTCATGGCGTCGAACGGTGCAAAACCCTTCGCATCGTTGTCGAAGTACACGTGCACGTCGAGGCCCTGCTCAGCCCACGCGGCTATCTTTGCGGCCCAACCGTCGAGCGCCTCCTCGGTGTAGCCGCTCGCGTAGAGCTCGTCGGCGCCATGCAGCCGTACGTACATCAATTCAGCCGTCGGCGTCTCGACGTACGGGTATTTACCTGCACTGTCTGCAACGACGAAGGCAATACCGTTCTCCCTCAACAGCGAGACAGCTTCTTCCACCTGAAAGCTCGGGTGCCGAACTTCGAGTGCATGCCGCAGCGTGCGGTCTCCGTCGACGTCGAGATTC
Source organism: Rhodococcus sp. UYP9 (assembly GCF_040547235.1). Lineage (NCBI taxonomy): Bacteria > Bacillati > Actinomycetota > Actinomycetes > Mycobacteriales > Nocardiaceae > Rhodococcus > Rhodococcus sp. UYP9. Next base: position 43,501 of record NZ_JBEPPH010000002.1, on the reverse strand, counting down.
ACTCGATCCTCGGGCAGCTTGTCGTCCCGTTGCTCGGCGAGTTCGATTGCTGCCGTTGTCGTTCGAGGAAGAACATCGAAGAATGCAGCGAGCTTGTCCGCGTCGAACCGAAAATTGGGCGGCAGCTGCCACAGAATCGGACCGAGCTTGGCGCCCAAGCTCAACACCCCGGTAGCGAAGAAGTTCGCCAGCGCCACTTCGGCACCGACGAGACGCTTGACGTGGGTAATGTAGCGGCCGCCCTTGATGGCGAATACGAAATCTTCCGGCGTCTCCTCGCGCCACTTCACGAAACTCGACGGCTTCTGCATTGCGTAAAAAGTGCCGTTGATCTCTATCGAGGACAGGTGCGTCGACGCATATCCGAGCTCGGCGCGGTGCGGCAGGCCGGGTGGATAGAAGTCGCCTCGCCAGGGCGCATACGTCCAGCCGGAGATCCCGATTCGAACCTCTGGCTCTCGCGTGCGGCGTGACATAGGAGGAGTATGCACTTCGCTGCATTACACGGGAAGCGCGGACTTTCCGGTCTCCCGGATTGTCAGCACGGTGGCCACGCCGATCGCACAGACGCCCATCACCCAATAGGCCGGGGACATACTGTTGCCGGTCGACTCCACCAACTGAGCCGCCACGTACGGCGCAGTGCCGCCGGCGGCGATGGTGCCGATGTTGAATCCAAGAGACACCCCGGTGTATCGAACCGATCGAGGAAAGAGTTCGGTGAACAATGGGAAGGCCGGAACCTGAACGACACCGTTGAGCACCATGTACACGAAGTAAACGCATCCGACGACGAAGATGCTTGCCGTCGCACCCAGAATCATGAACGCGGGCAACGCAATCACGATGTATCCCAGATAACCGGCCAGTAGCACCGGTTTTCTGCCGTAGCGGTCGGTGAGCATGCCACTGAGAGGGAATGTGGCGCACGCCAGCGCAATACTGATCGCCGACGTCCAATACACGGCATCCTTCGAGAACCCGAGATCATTGATCAGATAGACACTGAAGTATGTGAGCCCGATGTATCCGGAGCCGTTCATGGCGATCGCGATGCCGACCACTCGCAACACCGACTTCGGATTCTTCTTCACCACGTCGGACAGCGGGCTCTTGGCAACCTGATTCTTCTCTGCCATCTCTTCGAACTCAGGGGTGTCCTCGAGCTTCAACCGGACTCGGAGACAGACGAATGCGAGTGGCAATGCCAGCAGGAACGGAATTCTCCAACCCCATGAGGACATCTGCTCGTCGGTGGTGCCCAGTGCCACCAGACCGACCACTGCGGCCGCGACGGCGAAGCCCAGGGTCGACCCGACGGGCGTGAAAGAGCCGAAGAATCCACGACGGTTCGGCGGTGCGGACTCTGCGATATATGTTGCTGCCCCGCCGATTTCACCTCCCGCCGAGAAGCCCTGCGCAAGGCGGACGAAGACGAGGAGAATCGGGGCAAGCACGCCAACCGACGAATGTGTCGGTAGAAGACCTAGAACACCACATGCAATTCCCATGCACACGACGGTGATGACCAGTGCGGACCTACGACCGCGCCGGTCACCGAGACGCCCGAAAAAGATCCCACCCAGCGGACGGGCCACATAGGCAACTCCGAAGACGGCGAGGGTTGCCAGAATCGAAACCCCGGGACTCGTCGACGGAAAGAACAGGGGCGCGATGACGACCGCCAAAAACCCGTAGACAGCAAAGTCGTAGTACTCGATGAGCGTTCCGACGCCACCCGCGATTGCGGCCCGGCGCGCGGTAGTCGTCGGCGCCGGCGAAGAGCCACCCGTGCCAGAGCGAGCGGGGGAATGTTCCACGTTCGTCATTGTGCCTGTCCTTGTGCTGTGAGGGAGCGTGAGTGTTCTTCGAGCAGAAGTTCGTACGACCCGCCTGCTTCGATGACCTGGACGGTTCGGGCGTTGGGGCGAGTACCCACGAGTTCGAGGCCGCCGACGGTCCGCAGCGTCGCCGCACGCCAATCCAGCGTCACTGCATCCCCCGTCGTGATTGCGGTGGATATGCCGGGCACAGTGATGAGCGGCATCCCGTTGAACGTCTCGCCTCGCCAGAATCCGGGCGAGAAGGACTCGGCGACTATTGCGGCGATCCCGCAGTTTCTGAGCGCGACCATCGGTGGATAGTGCGGGTGCCCGTATCCGAAGTTGCGACCGCCGACGATGATGTCGCCCCGTCCGACCCTGTCGACGAAACTATTGTCGTAAGCCGTCATGCAGACCGCGCGAAGGTGCACGGGATCATAGGATTTGATGTTGGATACTCCGACGACGAGGTCGATGTCGAAATCGTCGCCGAACACCCAGGCGACCTTGCCGGTGATCACGTCGGGAGGTGGTGGGTAAGCGCTCATCGACCGACCTCCACCGTCTGCGCAGACTCCGTGATGGCACCGGCCAATGCGCTGGCGGCCACCGTGAAGGGCGACCCCATGTAGATGTTCGCGTCCGAGCTTCCCATCCGACCCGAGATATTCAAGACGCCGGTAGAAATACAGTTCTCACCGGCTTGGAGTGGTTTCTGATATCCGAAGCAGAAGTCGCAACTCGACACCGCGATCGTGGCTCCGGCGGCACGCAGTACGTCGAGGATGCCTTCACGTTCTGCCTGCTCGTGCACCTTCTGTGACGTCGGCACCACGTTGAGATCGACGCCCGGCGCCACTCGACGCCCGTCGAGGACCAGCGCTGCCGCGCGGAGATCCTCGATTCGGCCGCTGGCGCACGAGCCGATGAAAGCCTTGGTTATCGGTGTACCGGCCAGTTCCCTCGCGGTCTTGGTATTGGCTGCCCGAGCCGAACCTGGCTGCACAACCTGGGGGACGACGTCGGCAAGATCGATCGTGTACCGCGCTGCGTAGGTCGCGTCGGCATCGGGATAGACCGGCTCGAATTCTCGCCGCGCAACATCTTTCGCGTAAGACAACGAGATCTCGTCGGGTTCGAACACCGCGGACACGGCCCCGGTGAACATCGCCATACCGCACAGCCCCTGACGATGATCGATCTTCATCGTCTTCGCACCAGTGCCGCCGAATTCCATGACCTGATGGGCGCAGCCGTCGGCACCGACGAGATCGATGATGGTGTGCACCAGATCTCGACTGTCGACGCCAGGGGCGAAATCGCCGATCAGGTCGAACCTGGTGGTTGCGGGTATGTCGACGAACAGTTGGCCCGTCACCCAGGCTTCGATGAGGTCGCGGCGAATTCCCCAACCGAGCGCACCGAAGGCGCCGATCCCACTGATGTGGCCGTCGAAGTGCACGAGAAAGTCGCCGGGAATTGCGAGACCGAGCTCTGCGGTCAGCTGGTGACCGATTCCGCGGCCTTCGTGGAGTTCGATTCCGTAGAACTCACACCAATCACGAGTGACCTTGTGAACTTCGGCTTCCTTGTCGTCGTTCCTGGTCAGCATGTGGTCGATGAAGACGACGTAGCGGCTCGGATCCGACAGCTCGGTGATTCCGAAGTCCTCCCGCATCTGGCGGAACATCACGTCGGTGTAGCCGGGGAAGTCGTAGGCGATCATGCGCGCCGGACGCACGGCATGATTTTCCCCTGCGCGGACCATCGGACTGTCGCAGGTCCGTGCCAGTATCTTTTCCGTCATCGTGAATCCCATGCCGGTCACCGTTTCGCTTCCGCGGGAAGGTACTTGCGTTGCTTTGCCTCCACCTCGGGAAAGCCGATCAGGTTCACGAAGTCCTGATGCGAGAGCGCGTCGGCACTGACCGCAGCCGGTGCTTCACCCCGAGCCAGCCGGCGCAACGCTTCCTGCGCTGCTCCCGTTGCAGCCATCAGGACCTGTGTCGGCAGCAGTGCAAGACGTACCCCGATTCGATCGAGGACTTCGGGCGTGAAGTCCCGTTCGGTCCACGTCGACGCAGTCAGGGTCGCCATGAGCGGTACTCCGACTTCCTCGTGGCAGCGCTCCCATTCTTCGATGGTCTCGAACGTCTTGGTAACGGGCATGATCATGTCCGCACCTGCCTCTACATAAGCCTGTGCTCGACGGATGGCGTCGTCGCCACGTGAATCCGTCCGTGCGATGAGCAGCACGCCGTCGGGAATCGAGTCTCGGACGGCATGGATTTTTCCGGTGGCCTCGGCGACGTCGATCAGATCTACGGGCTCGCCGACGCAGATCGGGCATGATTTCGGGGAAACCTGATCCTCCATGAACATGCCCTGTACCCCGGCGTCGACGAATTTCGATGCCGTCCGGGCTGCGTTCACTGCGTTGCCATACCCGGTATCGATGTCTGCGACCAGGGGAAGCTTCGACGATTCGACGATGGTGCGCACGGCATTCAGGTTCTCGGTCATCGTGTAGAGCTCGGCGTCGGGCAGCCCGAGAGCTGCGGACACCGCGAATCCCGACGCACACAGAGCGCTGAATCCGGCCTGGTCGGCGAGTCGCGCAGTCAACCCGTCCCAGACGCCTGGGGCGTAGACGAGTCCGCGCGAAGTGAGTTCTTTGAGAGTTGGAGCCGATTCAGTCATGTCACCATCCGTTTCGTATTGCGGAATGCGTTCCGCAGATCACTCCACCGAAGCTAGAGTGGTCGGAGTCACATGTCAAGGGCTCGGCCCCGCATCATCTGTTCGTATGATGACGAGACCGACCACCCGCCGAAACGAAAGTGAGCACCTGTGGCTGCGCCTATCGAGTCCGAAGCACAAGTCGGCCGCGACATAGTCGGAGCCGTACTCAAGGCATGCAGCCTTCTGGAACACTTCGATGCCGCTCGGCCCGTCTGGACGCTCAACGAACTCACCTCCGCGAGCGGTATGAACAAGACGACCGTGCACCGCCTGATGACGACCCTCATCCACGCGGGCTGGGTCGATCGAACCGCCGAGGGCTCGTATCGGATTGCGATGCCGGTATTCGAGATCGGCTCCGCTGCACTGGTGAACCTCGATATTCGCACCGCTGCAAGGCCGTTCATGGTCGACCTGGCCGAGACATTCGGTGACACTGCCTATCTCATGGTCCCTGCTGAAGAGGGCGCAGTGTGTATCGACCGCCTGGAAGGAAACAATCCCCTCGTCGTCGCGGGGATCAACATCGGATCGGTGATGCCCTACCACGCCGCGGCAGGACCGATCGTCATGCTGGCGTTCTCGGATATGTTGCGTAGCAGATGGATCGAGCGTGGGCTACCGTCGTTCACCGAACACACGTTGACCGATGCCGCCGCGCTCGGCAAGCACCTGGACTCGGTGCGGGCCGCTGGGTATTCCGTGAGCAACTCCGACTACCTCCAAGGCGTTGCGGCAGTGGCGGCACCCATCCTCGGCCGAGACGGTTCGGTGATCGCGTCGATCAGCATCGGCGGTCGAGTCGAAGCCTTCACCGGGACAGCTCTCGAAAAGAAGATAGAGCAAGTTTGCGATGCGGCCGCCCGGCTCACCAGGGTCGCCGAGGCCCTGCCTCAGTAGCACTCGTAACGGTCATTGAGTGGGCCGAACGGCCTCGCGGACCGCAACCATCACCCAACTCGACGGTGGAATCATTGCCGTCAGCACGCAGTAATCCACCAAGTCCCAACAAGCGAGATGCGAGCATTCCCGCGCCTCGACCGCGCAGAACCGATAGCTTCGTTGGCGTGCACACCTCCGAAGACCTTGTGGCAACGATCGATGCATCCCCCGCCGCGGTCGCTGTCCACGACCGCGAAGCCTGGGTGAACCTGTACGCACGCGGAGGAGTGGTCAACGATCCCGTTGGCTCTCGACCGCATCAGGGCAGGCAGGCGATAGAAAAGTTCTACGACACCTTCATCGCTCCCAACACGATCAACTTTCACGTCGAGAACGATGTGGTGGACGGAATGTCCGTCGTCCGGGATCTGTCACTCGAGACCATCATGTCCACCGGAGCGACATTGAACGTCCCGATGCATATTCGGTACGACATCGTCGACGAGGAAGGCGAACTGAAGATCGCACGCCTCGCTGCGCACTGGGAATTGGCATCGATGATCGGACAATTACTGCGTGCGGGGACCAAAGGCTTGGCTGCGTCGGCGAAGCTGACACCTCAGCTGATCGGGAACCAAGGCATCGGTGGCGTAGTTGGTTTCATGGGCGGCCTGCGTGGCGTCGGGAGCAAAGGTAAGCGCGCGGCAACCGAAGCACTGGAAGCGGTCTCACAGGGACACGGTGCGGCCGTACGAACGGGCGCAGGAGACGACGTCGCTGCGGGTTCACTGCGTGGAATGACATTCCGGAAGCTGATCGCCGCCGGCAATACCGTCAGTGCGACAGTCGAACACGAGTCTCGACGGGGCGTCGTCTTTGTCGAGTTCGGCGACAAGTCGTTGCACGTCGCTTCGATTACTGCGTTCGGACTTCGACCGAACTCGTGAGCAGGAAAGCCACCGATCGACGATGGGAACATATGTTCGAGTTCTTGTCGGTGGCTGGGGTTACTCTCATTACATGCTTTCGGGGGATGGTATTTCAGGAATAGCCGGGGTGGCAGCTGACGCTCGATTCACTGGTGGCAGTAAGTCTTCCGGTGGCAGTATGTCTTCCGGCGGCAGTGTGTCTTCCGATGGCAGCTGCGCTTCGGCAGAGCCCACGCCATCGTCGGCGTTGACGATCGAGGACATCGACCTCGCACACGCGATAGCGACAATCGAAGATCAAGTCTCGATGCTCCGACGCCTCGATACCGCCGGAGCATCGAATTCCGATCGACGAGCACTACTGGTCCGCACCGAAACAGTCCAACGCACCCTGTTCGCGCTCTCACACACCTGGATCGCCGACCTCATCGCCCAACACGGACTCGACCACATCTACGGATCCGTACCCGACACACTCGCAATACTCCTGCGACTCTCCAGAAGACGCGCCAGCCAACGCATTCGCCACGCCGAACAGTACGGTCAACGCTCAGCTATCACCGGCGAGCGACTCGGCCCGATCCTCGCTACCACGGCCACCGCCGCCACAGAAGGCGCCCTCGACGAAGAACACCAACACATCATCACCAAATTTTTTCGCACCCTCAGTCCCGACATCGATCCCGAAACCCGCCACCACGCCGAGCAGCAACTCACCGAACTAGCCCGCCAACTCGGCCCCGACAACTTCAAAGTTGCCGCCAGAAGACTCTTCGACACGCTCGACCCCGACGGCACCAACGAAGACGAACAACAGATCGCCGAACAGTGCTACTTCCGCATCAAAGACCAAGGCCAACACGGACTCTCCAAAGGCACCTTCCTCATCGACGCCGAAACCCGCGCTTACCTGGAAGCAGCTTTCGCCAAATGGGCCAAACCAGGAATGTGCAATCCCTCCGATGCCACACCCACCACCGACAGCATTCACCACGACAGTGGAAGCAGCAGCAGCGGTGATCGTCGCAGCGAAAGTGGCGGCGGGAGTAGCGGCCGGAGTATCAGTGCGACAGGGGGTGCGAGTGGCAGTGCGAGTACCAAGGGGAGTGACAGTCCGAGTGGCAGCGGGAGTGGTAGTTCCGAGGCCAGCAGCACCGACACCGACACCGACACCGACACCGACGATCGCGCCAGACGGGACTGCCGCAGCCAAGGACGACGCCAACACGACGCACTGAAAACCATCGTCAGGCAAATGCTCGCCTCCGGCGACCTCGGCACCCATCGAGGGCTACCCGTCACCACCGTCATCACGATGAGCCTGTCCGACCTCGAATCGGCGACCGGCCACGCCGTCACTGCCACCGGGTCCCTCATCCGAATGCGCGACGCGATCCGGATGGCCTCCCACGCGCACCACTACCTCGTCCTCTTCGACGATCACGGACGGTCCCTGCACCTTGGACGAACCAAACGAATCGCCACCGCTGATCAACGCATCGTCCTCATCGCCGCCGACCGCGGCTGCACCTTCCCTGGATGTACCAGACCCGCTACCTGGTCACAGGTCCACCACATCGACGAATGGGCCACCGGTGGCAACACCGATATCGACACCCTCACCTACGGCTGCGACATGCACCATCCACTCATCGGACCCGACGACACCGATTGGGCAACAACCAAAGCCGGACCCGATCACCCTTACCCCGGCCGCACTCTCTGGCATCCCCCGACCACACTCGACCCCAGCAGAAAAGGCCGCATCAACCACTACCATCACCCCAACGAATACATCTACCCAACAACCGAAACACACTCTCCCTCAATGCAACCCAGAATACCGAAGCCCGGTGCCCCCGATCCACACCCGCCACCCACCTGACACCACCGGGTAGCCGGCCACCAGTGACTTCCAGCGGCACAGAGCCCCACACGTGCCGCCGACAGTCATGCCACGAGCCAAGGCGTCCCGGACAGCTCCGCCCCTCGTCGCAGAGCACCACCTGTCCCGCCAACAGTCATGCCGCGCGCCGACAGCACCAGGCCCCCAGAACTCCGCACCGCCAGAACACTCCATTCCGCAGCCATCGCAGCCATAATCGATACCCATGCAGGCGGCAAGTCGGGCGGCGCTCCTCACGGTGCTGGTTTTCGCTGTCTCGGCTCTGCCGACGCCCCTTGCGCCCGGTGTGCGAGAGCCCCTCGTGGCTACCCCGGCACCTGTGCTCGCGGAGCCACCACCTGCGCCGCTGACGCTGAAGGAGTTGTCCGCTCGGGTGAATCCGACGGTCGTGACCATATCGGCGGAATTCAGCTTCTACGGCGTCGCAGGCACCGGGTTCGTCGTCGATTCGGACGGCCTCGTGCTCACCAACTTCCATGTAATCGAGGAAGCAACCGACGTCACTGCGGTACATATGGGCAATGGCTTGATCTACGACGCGTCGGTGCTCGGTTACGACAAGACCCGTGATGTTGCGGTTCTCCGATTGGCTTCTGCCGTGGATCTTCCGGTGGCCCCGATCGGGAGGTCTGCAGACGTTGCCGTCGGCGACGGAGTTACCGCGGTAGGCAACGCGGACGGCGGGGGAGTCCTCGTCGCCGCGCCCGGACGCGTGGTTGCCCTGCAGGAATCCGTCATCGCCGAAAGCTCCGTCGATGGGTCGCGGAACGAACTGACAGACATGATTCGAATCGACGCCGACGTACGCGCGGGCGATTCGGGCGGCCCGCTCGTCGACGCGTGGGGCAATGTCATCGGCGTCGACGCGGCTGGCCTGTCCGAGAAGGCTCGGGCGGTATCTGCCCCCGAGGCGTATGCCATTCCCATCGATACCGCGATGGCCGTGCTCGCCCAGGTCCGTGACGGCCGATCCGGGGGCACTGTCCACGTTGGGCCGACCCCGTATCTGGGTATCGGCGTTCGCGATATCTCGGCATCGCGTGAGACGGGACCATCGCAGGGTGCCGCGGTCACGTCCGTTCGATACGATTCCCCAGCCGAACGGACCGGTTTGCTTCGCGGCGACGTGATCGTGTCGTTCGACGGGAGGCCGGTGCGTACGTCGAAGGATCTGATCGAAGAGATGGTCGAGAAGAGTCCGGGCGACGTCATCGAACTCGAGTGGGTCTCTGGGCAGGGAGTCCGTCAGCAGCAATCGGTGACCCTCGAACTGGGGACTCCGACTGCGTAGTCGCTCAGGCTTGCAACACGGACAGGACGTTTCCTGCGGGATCGGTGAACCACGCGATCAGCGGGCCGCCGTGTCTGAAGATTCCCCGCTCATCGGTCCCCATGTCGGGGTAGTGCTCGAACACCACACCTTTGGCGGTCAGGGCGTCGACGGCTGCTTCGATGTCTGCGACCGGGAAGTTCAGGATGGTGTAGGCCGCGGGCACATGATTCGGCCGGGGGTAGATCAACACTTCGTTTCTCTCGCTGAGCTGCAGGTTGATCAGGCCCATCTCACCATCGACGACGGTAAGTCCCAGGATGTCGGAGTAGAAGATGCGGGCGGCCTCGATGTCGTCGACAGCGAAGCCGGAGAAGGGCGCGCGGGTCAATTCGATAGTGGGCATACCTCATCGTGCCCCTGTCGAAGTCGGTACGGGGAGGTATCGAAGCCGTCGTTGCGCCTCCGAGCAGGTCACCGACGGGAGTACCGTTGAACGGGTGACTATCCGCCTCGGTTATCAAATGCCCAATTTCAGCTACTCAGGTTCCGTCGCAGAGCTGTTCCCGAAGGTCATCGCGCAAGCGCGCGAAGCCGAGGCAGCAGGATTCGACACCGCGTTCGTCATGGACCACTTTTATCAACTACCTGGAATCGGCAAGCCCGACGAGCCGATGCTCGAGGCGTACTCGGCCCTGTCGGCTCTGGCCACCGCTACCGAAACGATCCAGCTCTCGGCCCTCGTCACCGGAAACACGTACCGCAACCCGGCAATCTTGGCGAAGACCGTGACCACGCTCGACGTCGTGAGCGGAGGCCGCGCGATCCTGGGAATCGGAGCCGGCTGGTACGAGCTCGAACACCAGAGCTTCGGCCTGGAGTTCGGTACCTTCACCGATCGATTCGAGCGTCTCGACGAGGCACTGCAGATCATCGAGCCGATGCTCCGCGGGCAACGGCCGAGCTTCGACGGGTTGTGGTACCAGGTCGAGAACGCCATCAACGAGCCACGTATGCGCGACGATCTGCCCATCATGCTCGGTGGAGGCGGAGAAAAGAAGACCTTCGGTCTCGCTGCCCAGTTCGCCGATCACCTCAACATCATCTGCGACGCAAGCGAATTGCCCCGCAAGATGAAGGCAGTCGAAGCTCGGTGCGAAGAGGTAGACCGTGATCCGAAGGATCTCGAGACAAGTTTCTTGGCCTTCGTCATCCTCGACGAGGACGGTGACAAAGCGCGCAAGCTGCAGAACGACTACTTGTTGTCGAACGGGGTCGACTTGTCCAACCTCTCCGACACCGACAAGGCGGCAGCAACCGACCGCCAGTTCTGCGGCACACCTGACGACGTCGCCGAACAGGTGCAGACGCGTGTACTCGATCAGGGTATCGACGGCATCATCATCAACCTGATCACCAACGGTCACGAGCCCGGCATCGTCGAACTCGCAGGTAAGACACTGCGCCCGCTCGTGTAGTTCGAACCGACTTCAGCTTTGGCACGGGGGAACGTTGCGTGGGATAGTTCCCCCGTGGCTCAGCTGACAATGAACGGGCACAGGGTGCTCGTTGCGAATCTCCTTCAGGGATCACCGCAGGGCGATTCGCTACGTGCGATGTCCGGTTCCATGATTGCGTACGAGGGTGACGTCGCCTTCAAGAGTGCAGGAATGGGCGGAGGCGGTGGACTACGCGCGGCTCTGAAGCAGAAAGCAACCGGTGAATCTCTTTCTCTCATGGAGGTTTCCGGCAAGGGCACGGTGTATTTCGCCGTCGACGCTCAGGACATCACTGTCGTCGAGATCGCGAACGACACCATGCACGTCGAGGCCTCCCAGCTGCTCGCGCTGACCGGCCAACTGAAGACCGAGGTCAAGTTCGCCGGCCTCCGCGGCGCATCCTCGGGCCAGGGCCTGTTCACGACCGTCGTCAGCGGTTCGGGTTCGGTGGCCTTACTCTCGGCAGGCGGACCCTTGATCGCGCTCGCCGTCGACCCGACGTACCCGCTCGTCGTCGATCCAGATTCCTTTGTGGCACATCGCGGTCAGCTGAACCAGAGTTTCGTCACCGACGTCACCTGGCGATCCGCCGTCGGTGGTGGGAGCGGTGAAGCCTTCTCGCTCCGTTTCGACGGCCAAGGCGTCGTCTACATCCAACCCGAGGAACGCTGACATGCCGCTCGAGCTCGTCAACAGCAAAGTCGTAAAATCCTCTCTCGCGGCCGGGCAGAACGTCTTGGCCCGTAAGGGTTCGATGCTGTATTACACCGGCGACGTCCACTTCATTCCACATTCGATGGGTGGGTATGCAGGCTCCATGCCCGGAGGCCGGTCGGGTTTTTCAGCGAGCGGCGTCGCGGGAATGGCGGGACGAATGATGTCGGGCGAGCATGTTGCCATGATGGCCGCCGAGGGCCAGGGGGAGGTGTTCTACGGCCACGCCGGCTTGTACGTGGAAGTGATTCACCTCGACGGGTCGTCGATGCTCACCGTCGAGGCCGACCGGCTGCTTGCGCAGGACGGCAATTTGTCGAGTTCCATTGTGTCCCTTGGCTCTCAGGGCGGTGCAGTGCGGGGCGCCGTCCGTGGTGCGATGACCGGGCGGGGCCTCTTCACGACGCAGCTGACCGGCATGGGCAGCGTCGCAGTTCTGTCACACGGTGGAGCGATTGCGCTGCAGGTCGGTCCGGAGCACCCTCAGGTCGTGGTGGATCCACAGGCTTATGTCTGCCACCTCGGCAACATCACCGTCGACATCTCGGCGAACGTCGGCTGGCGTGACGCGGTGGGGCGTGGCAGCGGCGAGGCCGTTCAGCTGAAGACGACCGGCATGGGCACCGTATGGGTCCAGGCCTCCGAGAAGAAGTTCTGAGGGCGAGTATGACGATCGAGATCCACACCCCCCATACGCTGCCCGTCGACGACAACATCCCCGGTAACGATTACGCCTTCTGCGTCGAACTCGCCGGCCAACCCTGGTTCACATCCAAGGGCGCGATGATTGCGTACTACGGCAATATTCGATTCGAGCCGCTCGGTCAGACGTCGATGCCTGCCATCGTCGCCGCTCGATTCTCCTCGCCGCTGTATTCCAACGACTGGGTGCTCGCGCAAGGACAAGGGAAGTTGATCCTCGGCGACCGTGGATTCAACATCAACAGCTACGACCTGGACGACGGCAACCTGACCATCCGAGCCTCGAACCTCCTGGCCTTCGAACCAACGCTCGATCTGAAGCAGTCGATCGTCCCCGGATTCCTGACGCTACTGGGCACGGGCAAGTTCCTGGCCTCGTCCAACGGGCCTGTCATGTTTGCCGAGCCACCGTTGCGCATCGACCCCGAAGCACTGGTCGGCTGGGCCGATTGTCCGTCGCCGTCGCACCACTTCGACGCAGGGTGGATGCAAAACTTTCTGGGTGCCGCGCATGGATACCTCGGGGCCAACACCGGCGAAGAGCGTCAATTCGACTTCACCGGCGCAGGAACGGTGCTCATTCAATCCAGTGAGAAGGTTCTGAACGACGGACACCTGCTGCGCCACATCGAGTCGCAGACCGTCTCGCTAGGGCAGAACAGCTTACGGACGCTGCACGGCACAATCGGTTCGCGACTGCAGCAGCACTGACTTGACTCGCAAGCGCATTATGGAGTGATGACAAACAACGGACCCTTCGGCGTCGACCCCGAGGACTTCGATCGCTTCGCCAAAGAAGCGAGCGACGGACTCCGCGACGTCGTCGATCAGGTAGGTAAAATTTTCGGGCAATCCGGCGCAGGCGGGTCTTGGGGCGCGTTCTTCGGAGAACCATCGGCACAGAGGAAGCCGGAGCCGGAGCCGGAGACCACCGGCGAGACCGGCGATGGTGTCTGGGCGATCTACACCGTCGACTCCGACGGCTCTGCGCACATCGACCAGCTGTATGCGACCGAACTGGATGCCCTACGCGCCCACAAGGACAATGTGGACCCGGCCAGACGCGTCCGCTTCCTGCCCTACGGCGTCAGCGTCAGCGTGCTGGAAGTCTAGATTCCACTGCATCGGCCGCGTGGGCAATTCCGCCGTGCGCTCGTACGTCGGCGCTGATATGTGCCAGTCTCGCGGCTAGTTCCGGTGAATTCGCGACGCCTTCGACGGCCTGAAGCAGCGAGTACGCCGTCACGTCTTCGTCGTCGAGACGAACGCCGACGCCCAGTTCCTCCAACATCGTCGCGTTGCCGAATTGATCGACTGCTTGCGGAATGGCGACGGTCGGTACTGCGAACCACAATGCCTCGGTGCAGCTGCCCATTCCTGCATGTGTGACGAAAGCAGAGGCGGCGGCAAGTACGGCGAGCTGCGGAACGTGCGGTCGGATCTCGATGTTCGACGGCACGGGACCCAGCTCACCGGCGTCGACGCGGTGGCCGATCGAGATGACCACATGCCATTCCGTTCCGGCGAAGGCTTCGATGCACGTTCGGTAGAAGTCGGGGCGCTCATTGAATCCTGTTCCGAACGACACCAGCAGGACCCTCGCACCGTCCGTCGGTGGTGCCCAGCACGAGTTCGTGAGGCGAGCGAGGTCCATACAAGGTCCAACGAACCGAACGGTCTCGGGTACCCGGTCGGCATTCGGTTGCATCACTCGCGGGACGAGGGAGAGAACATCATCGGGGTGCGAGATCCATTGCCATGGATCGGCGTCGACACCGTTTTCTCGCAGCCACGAGGAGTAGGCGCTGTAGTACCTTCTCCCACTTTCGGATTCACGAATCTGCACGAGCACCTCGCCCATGTCCTCCTCGTATCCGTCCCAGGCGACGTAGGTCGGCGAAAGTTGCACGGCCGGAACGCTGTAGCGCCTACCCAGAACGGGCGCCGCCAACCCGCCGATGTCGTAGAGCAGTAGATCCGGCCTGTTGTCGTCGTAGAAGTCGGTGAGGACACCGAACGCGTAGATGGCCTCGTCGAGAAATACCCGCATCGCCGACGCTGGGTCCTCAGGCCAATTCTCTTCCCCCTGAGGCAAGATCGAGGTGAAGGAAACAAGCTCGATCCCAGCGGGTTCGACGAGGTCGGCCACTGCGTCGCCGACGGCGTACGTGACTCGATGTCCCCGTCGCACGAGTTCGGACACGAGGCCGAGTGAGGGATAGATGTGGCTAGGGGCCGTGCAACCGATCATGCCGATGTGCATGGCTGTCACGATAGAACTGCAGTGCGCACGCACGCCAACGGTTTTCCTTCGGATGGTCATGTAGCCGAATCGGGCCACAATCAATCTCAGTGTTCGGCGTCGGCCCGCTCGCGTATCGTCCGCAGTGTGACTTTCCTGCAGCCGGTAACCCTGTCGAACGATGTAGTGACGCTCGAGCCACTGAGTCACGATCATCTCGAAGGACTGTGTGACGCCGCCCGTGACGGTGAGCTATGGAACCTCTGGTACACCTCGGTTCCGCACCCCGACGATATGGCCGCCGAGATCGATCGACGATTGGGCTTGCAGCAGACAGGGTCGATGTTGCCGTTCACGCTGCGACAAAACGACACTGGCCAGATCCTCGGGATGACGACGTACGCGAATGCAGATGTGGCGCACCGACGGGTAGAGATCGGGTACACCTGGAACGCTTCATCTGCGCACCGGAGCGGGACCAATGCGGCGAGCAAGCTTTTGCTTCTCAGCCACGCGTTCGACGAATTGGATTGCATTGCAGTCGAATTTCGGACGCACTGGATGAATCTTCAGTCACGAGCGGCGATTGCGCGACTCGGGGCCAAACAGGATGGGGTTCTTCGCAACCACACCCGCATGCCCGATGGGTCGCTGCGTGACACCGTGGTGTTCTCGATCATCGAGTCGGAGTGGCCCGCGGTAAGAAACGAACTCGACCGCCGGATCACGCACCATCGCGGCCCCGCGCGGTAGGTTTGCCAATAGCGTCGGCCGGCGCGCACGGGTTCGATCGAAGGTACTGATAGCAGCATGCGGGTTGACGGGCGCGACATACCGGTGACGGGCAGCCTGCTGCAACCGCTGGTACGACGCACCAGTGACATCATGCGAGTCGTTCTGGCGCTGCTCCTTCTGTCCACGGTCATCGCCGGTTCGCTCATCACTCGAAATCAATGGGACGCGCTGGAGAACTCGGTCTCGAACATCGTCGGGGTGCTCAGTCCGGACAAGTCGAATCTGGTGTACGTGCTGTACGGCGTGGCGATCCTGGCGCTGCCCTTCGGAATTCTGATCGGACTGATCGCCGGCCGGGAATGGAAGCTACTGGCCGGGTACGGCGCGGCTGGGTTGCTCGCCGGTCTGGCGTTGTCGATCACCGGTAGCGGAATCTCGACGCCCGCCTGGCACCTCGAAGTCCCCGATCAGCTCGACACCTTTCTTTCCCAGTTCCTGGACGATCCACGCTGGATCGGCATGCTCGCCGCGGTGCTCACCGTGTCCGGGCCGTGGCTACCGCAGCGCTGGCGGCGAGTCTGGTGGTTCCTGCTCCTGGCGTTCGTTCCGATCCACCTGTTCGTCAGCACTGTCGTGCCTGCCCGCTCGCTGCTCGGCCTGTCGGTGGGCTGGCTCATCGGCGCATTGATCGTCCTGGTCGTCGGCACACCAGCCCTCGAAGTGCCGCTCGACGACGCGGTACGTCTGCTGTCCAAGCGCGGGCACATCGTCGACTCCCTACGCGTGGTGAAACCTGCAGGCCCGGGACCCCTCGTGCTGGCGGCGTCGACGGAGGGTGCAGAACCAGATCTGATCGTCGAAATGTACGGCCAGAATCAGCGCAGTGGAGGTGCGTTGCGCCAACTGTGGAGGTGGTTGTCCTTCCGGAGCGCAGAGTTCGTTCCATTGCATGGCTCACTGCACCGAGCCGTCGAGCACCGGGCGTTGATGGGCATTGCGATCGGGAACCTGTCCATCGCGAGCAGCCGCCCGCTTGCGGCGTCGGCGCTCGAACGTGGGTGGGCAATGTATGCGCATACCGCGCCCATCGGAAGTCCCGTCGACGACACCTCCCCGGACGCCCTGGTCACGAGCATCTGGAAGGGACTGCAGACTCTGCACGGGTTCCAGATCTCCCATGGCGACCTGCGCACCGCGGAGATCAGAAACGACGACGGTAAGGCACTCTTCGGTGGATTCGCGAACGCCGAACTAGGCGCAACCGACGCGCAGATGCAGTCCGACATTGCGCAGCTGCTGATCACCACTGCTGCGCTGTTCGGTAAGGAACACGCCGTGCGCAGTGCCATCGAGGCCCTCGACGCAGACACTGTTCTCGCGGCATCGGGCCGGCTGACGAAATCGGCGGTACCCAAACGCGTCCGCACATCGGTTCCCGACGGCAACGAGGTCATGAAGGCCGTACGTGACGAGGTGGCGAAACAGACGGGTGCCGACAAGATCAAGGCCGAGCAGGTCACCCGCTTCTCGCGGAGTCAGATCATTCAGCTCGTCCTGCTGATCGGCCTCGTCTACGTCGCCTACCCGTTCATCAGTGCGGTGCCCACATTCCTGACAGAGCTGCAGTCGGTGAACTGGTGGTGGGCGCTACTCGGACTCGTCGTGTCGGCGCTGACCTACGTCGGCGCTGCCGCAGCATTGTGGGCATGCGCTTCGGGCATGGTGAGTTTCCGCAACCTGACGATCATGCAGCTAGCCAATACGTTTGCGGCAACGACGACCCCTGCAGGCGTCGGCGGCCTCGCACTGAGCGTGCGGTTCCTGCAGAAGGGTGGCCTCGGCGCCGTTCGAGCGACGGCCGCAGTTGCTCTGCAACAGTCCGTTCAGGTGATCACCCACGTGGGATTGTTGATCCTCTTCACCTTCGCTGCCGGCACGTCGGCGGATCTGTCGCATTTCGTGCCCGACCCGACTGTTCTCTACCTCATCGCCGGTGTTGCCCTCGGCGCCGTGGGCACCTTGCTGTTCGTACCGAAACTGCGCCGCTGGCTGCGGAACGACGTGCGCCCCCAACTCAAAGAGCTGTTCGGCGAACTCGGCGAACTCGCGCGTGATCCGAAACGTTTCTCGATCATCGTACTCGGCTGCGCTGCAACTACTCTCGGGGCTGCGCTGGCGCTCTGGGCGAGCATCGAGGCATTCGGGGGTGGGACCACGTTCATCACGGTCACCGTCGTCACCATGATCGGCGGAACGTTGGCGTCAGCGGCCCCGACGCCAGGCGGGGTCGGAGCCGTCGAAGCAGCCCTGATCGGTGGCCTCGCGGCATTCGGCCTCCCCGCCAGCATCGCCGTTCCATCCGTACTGCTCTACCGGGTGCTCACCTGTTGGTTACCGGTGTTCTGCGGTTGGCCGACGCTGCGATGGCTGACCGAAAAGGACATGGTCTGATACGACGCCTCATACTCAGCGTCTCGGCAGTCACTCACATTGCATTGCCCGAGTAAAACGCATCGTGCATACACATTCGTCGGTCGTAACCGGCAGCTGGATCCGGTTTCGGCCGTCGAACCGCCCGCTCACTGGTACCGTTCCGTGACAGGGTCGGGGACCTGAGAATACGAACGATCGGCCGTTACATGGACAAGAAAGTTCTCGAGTACCGGCAGGTCCCGCATGAAAGGCTGTCGATCGGTGACCGGCAAGCTCGCGTTCCACGAAGAGTCCTCTGACTCCTGGGCTTCCCGCGCAGTAAATATCAACCCAGTGGATACCAACCCAGTGGCCTCTCGCGCGCTCGAACCTCGGGCCCCGAAAACGGCCGACTACTCCTTTCGAGTTCGCCCACCGAACAGTGAGCGATGGGCCAAGGTCCTCATCGGTTCACTGACCTTGTCGTTCGGACTGGCCGGAATTCTGCTGGTCCCATCCGGGCAATTGGCCTTCCCCGCGGCAATCCTCCTATTCGTCGCCTCTGCGAGTACAATCCCCGTCGCACTCCGCTGGTTTCTCGGAGCGTGGCCCAGTCCGACTCTGATCAAAGCGTTCATCATCTGGGCCGACCTCGGGATCCTGGCGGTAATGCTGCTACCAAACTCGCCGATGCTCGCGATGTCGAGTTCGGCAATGTTCGCCATCGTCGCCCTTTTTGCCATCATCGGGACTTCGTCCAGGGTGCTCGGCATCCATCTCGCGTGTGCTGTCACAGCACTGTTGCTCACGGCTGGAATGTCGATACTCGACGGGGCAGACCCTTGGACAGTTTCCTCGCGCGCCGTCACCGTCGCATCGATGTTCGTGATGCCGTTCGCTCTTCGTCCTTACATCCGCTATCTCCGCGAACGCGCCGACGGAGCGTTGCGGGATCCGCTGACCGGGCTGTGGAACCGTCGGGGACTCTTCCATGCGGTGGGATACCTCAATACCCTCAACGCCTCGCCGATCCACGAGACGCGCTACATCGGCGTAGTCGTGATCGACATCGACAGGTTCAAGGCCATCAATGCACGATTCGGGCACCCCTCGGGCGATGCGGTGTTG
Source organism: Rhodococcus sp. UYP9 (assembly GCF_040547235.1). Lineage (NCBI taxonomy): Bacteria > Bacillati > Actinomycetota > Actinomycetes > Mycobacteriales > Nocardiaceae > Rhodococcus > Rhodococcus sp. UYP9. Next base: position 24,517 of record NZ_JBEPPH010000002.1, on the reverse strand, counting down.
ACGGAGGTTGCTGGCCGGTTGCTGCACGCTGCGTCCGTCGATGCGGTGGTGTCACGGTTGGGCGGCGACCAGTTCGTATGTGTACACATCGGCAGCCGCAACAAGGTCGACGACGCCGAGACGCGGATCCGCGCGGAACTCGAAGAATCTTTCAGCGGGCCGCCGTTCACCACCAGTATCGGGTCGGCCGGCGACCGCCTGATCTGCGGAGACAGCACGGACGCACCCATGCGGCGGTTGATTGCACTGGCCGATATCGAGATGTACCGCGAGAAAGCAGATCCGGCCGCGGCGGCGAACGATCTTTGCTTGGATCCTCTCGGTATACGGGATCGAATCGAGGCGCTCATCGACTCCGGTGGACCCTCGATCGTGTTCCAGCCGATCTGCGACACCGTTACCCGAGCCGTGGTCGGGTACGAGGCACTTTGCCGCTTCCCGTTCGGTCACGGTTCGCCGTACATCTGGTTTCGCGACGCGACATGTGCCGGTGTCGGTCCACGTCTCGAACTCGCCGCGATCGATACGGCGCTACGCGCCATGGCGGGCCTTCCTGCCGATGCTTTCGTCTCGGTCAACGCCTCGGCCGCAACCATCAGGACGACCGACATGCTGGCCCGCCTGCGGCCGCACATAGGCACGCGCACAATATATTTGGAAATAACAGAGCATGAACGGGTCGACGACTACCGCGCTGTGGCTCGATCCGTCGAAGACCTCAGAGCCGCCGGCGTCAAAATATCCGTCGACGATGTCGGAGCAGGATTCGCCGGACTCCGCCAAGTCGTGGAACTGAAACCCGACACGCTGAAATTGGACTATTCACTCGTCCACGGCGTGGACCTGGATCCGACCCGCAGGGCGGCCGTGGCGTCGCTCACCGCGTTCGCGCGGGAAGTCGGCGCGACCCTGATCATGGAAGGTGTCGAGACCGACGGCGAACTGCGGGTCGCCGTCGAACTCGGCATCGACATGGTGCAGGGCTATCTCACCGGCCGACCGGCATCGGTCGAACCAGCCTGACGTAGGTGACTTTCTAGACTGCGTCGGTGATCGTGTATTTCGTCAAACTCGGCGCTCCGGCGAGGAGTGGCGCCAGGTCAGCGATCTTTCCGGGACCGGCACGGAAATCGCGGTACTTCGCGTCTGCTTCGGCGGAATCCCAGCGCTCGTGTGCGATCCAGTGCGTCGGGTCGGCTTCGTCGACGAGAACGTCGACTCCTAGGCACCCCTCGAATGCCCTCGTCTCGGCGAGCACACGGGCGAGAACGACTTTGGCGTCGTCGAGTGCTTCGGGCTTGAACTTCAGATCGAGCAGGGCGATGAGCGCCATTCGGTTCTCCCAAATCGACAGTGAAAACGTACGAGCTTCGAACTACTTCTCCAGCCTACCGATCGCTCATACGACGTCCCGTAGGACTTTCGCGTCGCCGCTGAAACTCCGCACCCTCTCATCGAGCCATACCTGCGCAGGCACTCCTCCGCCGAGCAGTTCACGAGCCAACGCCGGGTCCTCGCCGATCGGTGTGTCGCTCCCGGCGATGACGACGTTCCCGTAACGGCGCCCCTTCAACATCGCCGGATCCGCGATGATCACCGTGTGCGGAAAGACCTGTCCGATAGTGGCAGCCTCTCGACGGGTTCTCGTCAGGTCACGGGTGTCGCCGCAGTTGACGACGTAGATCCCGCACGGGGCGAGTACGCGTCGCACCTGCTCGGTGAATTCCAGAGTCAACAGCGGTTCCGGAGTGGCACTTCCGGCAAAAACGTCGCGGACGATCACATCTCGACTGTCCTCGGACAGCGTCTCGGTCACCGCACGGGCCTCACCGACTCTGATACGCAGCATCGGTGCGCGGGGGAGGTCGAACCATTCGCGTACCAACTCGGCCAGCTTGCCGTCCAGCTCGACGACAACCTGTCTTGCATCGGGATACTCCGCAGCGAAATAGCGTGCGAGAGTGCAGGCGCCACCACCGAGATGCAAAGTGCGCAGCTTGGAGCTCGAAAATGTATGGTAACGAACAAGTCCCGCCATCCAACGCATGTACTCGAAGTCCAGCTGTGACGGGTCGGCCATATCGATGTGTGAACTCGGCACACCGTTGACATGGACCGTCCAGCCGTCCGCGGTCAGCGTGTCGCGTACCAGTTCGCAAGTGCCGGTGTCGATGTCGTAGACCCCAGCCTTGGGCCCTGTCTGTTTTTCCGGCCGTGCCTTCTTATTGGCCATGCCCTGCCTTCTTCTCGAAAATACTGCGTGCGGTCACGTCGGACGCCACGCGTACCGCCCTGTCATGGATGCCGTCGATGTCACCGGAGAATCCGAGAACTCGGACCGCGGCGGTGGCAATGAGCGGAGCGTGATGCAGGCCCGCCGAGCCTCGACCGTTTTCTGTATCGGCCCGGCCGTTCACTATCGTCTCGACAAGTCGAAACGGTAACTCTTCGGTGCCGGCGGACACGTCGGACTCGAGCTCTTGCACGACCCCACCAGCGATGGTGGCATACAGATTCATCAGCGTGAAGCGGCTTTCTCTGAACGAGCCGAACCGATCGGTCCGGAGCTCGGGCAACAGATAGAGCGCACCGAGGTTCCAACGGGAACGGCTGAGCTGATCGGCATCGAACCAGGCCATCGCGTACATCTTCACTACCGCCGACTCCTCGACACCCTGAATGCCCTGCCCGACGGCGAGTGGCTCGTCGACAGTCCCGCTGAGCAGCGAATCGAGGATGTCGTCCTTGTTCGAGAAGTGGTGATAGAGCGAGGCCTGCCGCAGGCCAACGGCGTCGGCGATCATGCGTGTCGAGGTGTTGGTGTACCCACGGGTGGTGAAGAGTTCGGCGGACGCGTCGAGTATTTCTTCACGTGCGGTGTCACCCGGACGTTTCTTGGTGGCAAGCCTCGGCCTCCCGGCACCGGTAACGGACATTGGTCCATCCTGTCAGCAATCCGCGCCCGTGAGATTCCTGTCATCTGATCGAAATAGACGAAACAAGCTCGTTTCACGACGGTCACCAGCCGGGCACAACGGCGCGGAAAACTATCAACTGACAGAAACCGCACCGGCAACCCCGCACCTGTCGACGCAGACGGGCGGTCCTTCTCACCTCTTGTACGGAGACAAAGACATGAGCTCGACTACTCTGCCCTCGCCCGGGGAAAAGGCACCGTCGTTCGGCACTGACCACTTGGACCTCGCCGAACTCGGGTACGACCAGCAACTGCATCGCAGTCTCGGCAAGTACGCGTCGTTCGCCGCCGGTTTCTCGTTCGTATCGATCCTGACCACAATCTTCCAGCTCTTCGGTCTCGGCTTCAGTTTCGGCGGCCCGGCGTTCTTCTTCACCTGGCCGCTGGTGTTTCTGGGTCAGTTCATGGTGGCACTCAATTTCGCCGAACTTGCAGCGCGATATCCCATTTCAGGTGCCATCTACCAATGGTCCAGGCGCATGGGCGGTGAAATCACCGGTTGGTTCGCCGGATGGTTCATGATCATCGCGCAGATCGTCACGGCATCGGCCGCCGCAATTGCGCTGCAGGTCGTCCTGCCCAGCATCTGGAGCGGACTCCAGTTCGTCGGGGAAGACACCGCACTGACCTCGGCCGACGGCGCCGCCAACGCCGTCATTCTCGGCTCTATCCTCCTGGTACTCACCACCACGATCAACTGCATCGGCGTCAATTGGATGTCGCGGATCAACAGCATCGGTGTCACCTGCGAGATCGTCGGCGTCATCGTCCTCGTTCTCGTCTTCTTCACGCACGCCGAACGCGGACCTCAGGTCGTCTTCGACACCGGCGCACCCGGTGCCGATCCCGGATACATCTGGGCCTGGATCGTCTCCGGGCTCATGGCTGCATACGTCATGGTCGGCTTCGGCTCGGCCGGCGAACTTGCCGAAGAGACACACAATCCACGACGCGTGGCGCCTCGCACGATCCGGCTCGCACTCTCCGCATCTGCTCTCGGCGGAGGCCTGATGATCGTCGGCGCCTTGATGGCCGCGCCTTCTCTCACCGACGGCAACCTTGCGACGCAGGGACTTCCGTACGTCATCGACTCCATCCTCAGCTCCCCGTGGGGCACGGTACTGCTGATCGACGTCGCCATCGCCGTCTTCATCTGCACCCTCGCGATCCAGACAGCGGCATCGCGGTTGATGTTCTCGATGGCTCGCGACGGCCGCCTACCCGCGTCGACGATTCTCTCGAAAGTCAACTCCCGCACCGGCACCCCGATCGCACCGTCGGTCCTGATCGGATTCGCCTGTGTGGCAATCCTTGCCGTCAACGTAGGGAACTCGGCGATCTTCACCACCTTGTCGAGCGTCTGCATCGTCCTGATCTACCTGGCCTACTTGATGGTGACCGTGCCACTGCTGGTCCAACGCCTCAAAGGATGGCCGCACGGTGGTCGGCAGGCAACGCCCATCTCGGCAGAGGAGAAGCTCTTCACCCTCGGTAAGTTCGGCATCCCGGTGAATATCGCCGCCGTACTCTACGGCGGGCTGATGGTGATCAATCTTTCCTGGCCACGCGCCGAGATCTTCAACCCCACCGGCGAATTCCCGCTTCTGCAGTGGGCAGCACCACTCACGGTGATCGCGGTAGTGCTGGCCGGAATCGCCTGCCTGCCGCGCGGCAGAACACACCCCAAGCCAGTCACGATCGGAGCCTGAAGACATGAGCACCGCAACCACTCTCGCCGCCAAGGAACATGCTCGGAGCCAGGCAGAGAAAGTCTCCGCCCCGGTTGCCCCGGACGGCGTCACCGAACTCACCTGGGCCGAATCGGTACCCGGCGGTCGTTACACCACCAGAGTTCTCGCTCGCGGTACCCGAGTACGGCTGCGCGACGTCGACGGCGCCGCATGCGCCAACCTACTGCTGTACCGCGCGGACGCCCCGTGGGAGCGATTGAATGCCGCGGACACCGTCAAAGTTCCGTGGAACGCATACCTCGGAATCGGGCACCCACTGCTCTCGGATCAGGGACGAGTGCTCGCCACGATCGTCGCCGACAGTTCGTCCCGGCACGACGCACTCTGCGGTACAACATCTCTGGCCACCAATCGCACCAAGTACGGTGACGGATCGTTGCACGGGGTATCGCCTGCCGGTCGTGAACTGTTCACGGTGGCAGCTTCCAAGAACGGCCTTCGACCACGCGACTTGCCCCCGTCGATCTCGTTCTTCCACGGTGTACGCGTCGAAGCCGACGGACACCTGCACTCGACCGGCAATGCGGGATGCGGCACCGAAGTGGACCTGCTGATCCACCTGCCGGTAATCGTGCTGCTGGCCAACACCGCGCACCCGCTCGACCCGTCGCCGAGTTTCGACACAACGGCGCTCGAGGTTCTGGCCTGGCAAGCACCGGAAGAGCTCGACGACCTGCCCAATACCGACCCCGAGTATCTGCGCGCTGTTGCCAACACCGAAGACGCTTGGAACGCCACATACGCGAAAGGCGCACGATGACAATCACTCTCGAATCAGGCACAGTAGTGCTGGACCAGATCGCCGACGCCTTCGGCCCATGGTCTGCCGTCGTGAAGGCCGGAGACCTGCTGACCATCGTCGATCTGCACGGCAACCAGGCCGTCGACACGCTGGTCTACGCGGCGCACGATCACACCATCCGCTATAGCGCGGCCGCAACCGTGGTCGCGCAACAGAATCTGTTTCTCACCACCGGCAGCGTGCTGCGCAGCGATGATTCGACGTCGCTGATGACGATCGTCTCCGACGAAGTCGGCAATCACGACACAGTAGGCGGCGCCTGCTCACAGGAATCGAACACGCTGCGGTACGGGCATCACACGCAGCATCAACACGCTTGCGTCGAGAACTTCCTGGCCGAAGGATCCAAGTGGGGACTGGGCAAGCGAGATCTGGTGTCCAACATCAACTTCTTCATGAATGTGCCAGTCGACACCGATGGAACACTCGGAATCGTCGACGGGTTATCGGCACCCGGCAAATCGCTGACTCTGCGAGCCGAGATCGACACGCTGGTACTCGTCTCGAACTGCCCGCAAATCAACAACCCGTGCAACGGATTCGACCCCACCGCAGTCCGCATGATCGTTACCCGACCATGATGTCGACCGACAGCAGGCGAGCGAAGATGACGGTACTGCGGCCGGGGATGCTGACCACGGTTCAGGACTGGCCCGGACGCGTCGGATACTGGAAGGTCGGGGTGCCGCCGTCCGGGCCGATGGACGACCTCTCGTTCCGCCTCGGCAACGTCGCCCTCGGCAACCCGCAGGGCGCACCTGGACTCGAATCTGCCATGGCTGGACCAGCACTGACCTTCGACGCAGATACCTGGGTGTGCGTCACCGGTGCCGACGCTCGGGTCCGCGTCGACGGTCTCGACGTCGCGCAGTGGGGTCCGGTATTGGTGCCGGCCAATACGACGCTCGATGTGGGAACGACAACCGGGGCCGGCTTGCGCGTGTACGTGCTCATCCAAGGCGCCATCGACGTCGAGCCGTACCTGGGCAGTGCATCGACGTTCACACTCGGCAAATTCGGTGGACACCGAGGTGGAACTCTCTGCGAGGGAGACATTCTGGAGATCTCGACGCCTAACGACGCCGCCGAGCGCATTACTTGCATTCCTTCCGAACACCGACCGGCACTGACGACGAGGTGGAGCATCGCCGTCACCGAGGGACCGCATGGGGCACCGGAGTTCTTCACGCGCGCAGACATGGACACGTTGTTCGCCACCGACTACGAGGTGCACTTCAACTCCGATCGCACCGGCGTCCGGCTCATCGGGCCGAAGCCGGAGTGGGCGCGCACGGACGGCGGCGAGGCGGGGCTTCACCCGTCGAACATCCATGACAATGCCTACTCGGTCGGCGCACTCGACTTCACCGGCGACACCCCTATTCTGCTCGGCCCGGACGGCCCCAGCCTTGGCGGATTCGTCTGCCCGGTCACCGTCGTCGCCGCCGAAAGATGGAAGCTCGGGCAGCTCAAAGCTGGAGACACGATCCGGTTCGTACCCGTGCGCGCGGCCCACGCGGCTCCGCTCGGGGCGCTCGGTGTCGCACGTCGCGCATCATTGCCGTTCGTCTTCTCGAGCGGTGGCGACGGCGACGACGGCGTCATTGCCCGGCGTGAGGCAGAGACCTGCGTGACTTACCGCCGCTCGGGAGACGACAACGTGCTGGTGGAGTACGGGGACATGAAGCTGGACCTCGCGCTCCGTGCCCGCGCACACGCACTGCACCAGCGCATCGAGGCGATCTCACCGAAGGGGCTGCTGGACCTGACCCCGGGCATCCGCTCGCTGCAGGTCAAAGTGGATCCGGACGTTCTTTCGATCGACACAGTGATGGGGCTACTGGCCGAGGTCGAAGACGATCTACCCGCTGCTTCGGAGCTCGTGGTCCCGAGCCGTACCGTTCGGATGCCGTTGTCCTGGGACGACCCGTCGACCCGAGAAGCAATTGCGCGCTACATGCACGGAGTACGAGCGGATGCACCGTGGTGCCCGTGGAACATCGAGTTCATCCGACGAATGAACGGACTCGGTTCCGTCGCAGACGTTTTCGATACCGTCTTTGCGGCCGACTACATGGTGCTCGGTCTCGGCGACGTCTACCTGGGCGCACCCGTTGCGACTCCGCTCGATCCGCGGCATCGGCTGGTCACCACCAAGTACAACCCGGCGCGGACCTGGACACCGGAGAACGCCGTCGGGATCGGTGGGGCATATCTGTGCATCTACGGCATGGAAGGGCCCGGCGGATACCAGTTCGTCGGCCGGACGACGCAGGTGTGGAATCACCGATATCCAGAGCAGTCCGGACCGTTCGAGCGCGAGTCGCCCTGGTTGCTGCGGTTCTTCGACCGAATCTCCTGGTACCCAGTCGAACCCGATGAGCTGATGGATCTTCGCGCCGACACCGCAGCCGGACGCGGTGGAGGTGTCGAGATAGTCGACGGCGAATTCTCACTCGCCGAACACGAGCAATTCCTCGCGTCGAACAGTTCCTCGATCGAGAAGTTCAGGGCCTCGCAGGCAGTCGCCTTCGACGCCGAACGCATGGCATGGTCCGCGGCAGGCGAGTTCACGACAAAGGGTGATTCCGATGCAGCAGCATGATATTTCGGAGCGAGTACGGCAGGCGTACAAGCGCATTGCCGAGGTGAACCGACCCGAAATCTGGATCACCCTACGCGAGGAGGACGACGTACTGGCCGATGCCGCAACAGTCGACACGGCCCTTCCGCTGGCCGGGTTACTGGTAGCCGTCAAGGACAACGTCGATGTCGCAGGTCTGCCGACCACCGCAGCGTGCCCGGAGTTCGCCTACATCCCCGCTCGCACCGCGACGGCCGTAGCGCGACTGGTGGAGCAGGGCGCGGTGATCCTCGGCAAGACCAATCTGGATCAGTTCGCCACCGGTCTCGTCGGGACGAGAAGTCCGTACGGCGCGGTCCGGTGCGCCTGGGATCAGGATCGGGTGTCCGGTGGATCCAGTTCCGGATCGGCCGTCGCCGTCGCTCTCGAAATCGCAGACATCGGCATCGGTACCGACACAGCCGGTTCCGGTCGCGTGCCGGCTGCATTCCACGGCCTCATCGGCGTCAAGACGAGCCTGGGGATCGTCCCGACGACCGGCGTCGTCCCAGCATGTATCGACTTCGACTGCGTGACAGTACTCGCTGCCGACCTCGAGACCGCGACCCTGGCGACGCGGGTCATGGCCGGCTACGACGACGCTGACCCACGTAGCCGGCGTTGGCCCGCGGACGTGCGGTTGTCTGCGAACACTGTTCCTCACATCGCCGTTCCGCGAGCAACTGATCTCGAGCAACTTTGCCCAGAGTACCGAGAAGCATTCGCTCGCCAGGTGTCTCGCCTGGAAGCACAGGGATTCACGCACTCCGAGATAGACATTTCACCGCTGCTCGACGCGGCCACCCTGCTGTACGACGGTGCCATCGTCGCGCAACGATTCTCGGCCGTCGGGAGTTTCGTCGAAAGTAACGGGGCCAGTTGCGATCCGACCGTTGCACAGATCATCCTGAATGCCGCCGAGCCGTCGGCGCACCGATACGTCGACGATGTCTCTGTTCTCGAACGCACGAAGCGGCTCGCGGTGGCGTTGCTCGACGGTTTCGACGGACTGCTACTGCCGACCACCACCGAGCATCCGACAATTGTTGCAGTTCAAACAGATCCAGTGTCCATCAACCGTCGAATGGGTACCTTCACCAACTTCTGCAACCTGCTCAACATGGCCGCCGTCGCTGTCCCCGGCACCCCCACGAGCAGTGGCGATCCGTTCGGGGTCATGTTCGTCGTACCCGAGTTTCACGACCAGATCGCCATCGACCTTGCTGCGCGGCTCATCGGAACACCCTCACCGTCGCTGGTCACCGACGGCCATGACGTACTCGTTGTCGGTGCACATCTCGAGGGCTTTCCGGTTCACCATCAACTGACCGATCGCGGCGCGCGATACCTCGGCGAGGTCCACACGTCCGACGCGTATCGAATGGTCGACCTGGGAACGACGCCCGCGAAACCGGGCTTGGTGCGCCACCACCCAGGGGAGGGTTCGGCAATTGTCGGCGAGCTCTACCGAATGTCCGCCGCCGGACTCGGAACCTTCCTGGCCGCTCTGCCCGCACCGATGGGTCTGACGTCGGTCGAGTTGTCCGACGGGCGCTGGGTCACCGGCTTCTGCTGCTCACACGAAGCGGGCGAAGCAGGCATCGACATCACCGAGTTCGGTGGTTGGCGGGCGTACATGGCTTCGGTGAGCGGTGGCTCGTTGAACCGTGCACCCTTTTTGTAAACCGATCGGCCGCGCTCGGACGCGAATGTAGCGCGCCGCTTTGGAAAAAGGGTGTGCGCTCTCAGCGTGGGCGCCCGGGGTCGGCCGAAGGTTGCCAGCCCTCCTCGGAACGGATCGCCGTCATGATGCGACGACTGATTCCGCCGAGCTGACGCGCCTGGACCTGCGTCAACGGGTCGAAGACGAGCCGGTTGACGACGTCCACGTGCCCGGGGGCTGCCTGGTCGACCTTCGCCGACCCCAACTCTGTCAGGGTCGCCAGGGTGTAGCGGCCGTCCGCAGCATCAGGAGCGCGTCGTACCCAGTCTTTTGTCTCGAGGCGCGCCACTGCACGCGAGAGCCGTGAGAGTGAGCTGTTGGAATAGCTTGCCAACGTGCTCATGCGGAGGGTGCGGTCGTCCGCTTTCGAGAGGGCGAAGAGGATGCCGTACTCGAAGTGAGTCAGGCCCGCGTCGCGTTGGAGTTGTGCGTCGAGAGCAGTGGGCAGCCACTCCAGCAGAGTGGCCAGGGCGGCCCATGTTTGGAGGTCTTCGTCGCTGAGCGCTGCTCGTTCGCTGGGGTCCGGCATGGGAGCAGACTACTCGACACCACGCCCGATGACTTGACTGAGAAAGTTAATCACCATAGTTTTACTTGACTGAGAAAGTCATTTGGTGCCCTGTACGGCATCGATCGAGCGCACCAGGAGAGACATGGATCTGCAGCTGCACGGCAAGTCGGCTTTCATCAGCGGTTCTACGCAAGGAATCGGCTACGCGATTGCGCGAGCTCTCCTCCAGGAGGGAGCGTCGGTCGTCATCAACGGGCGCAGCGAGAGCAAGCTCGACGAGGCCGTCCGGCAATTGAGGCTAGAGGTTCCGGGCGCGACGATCTCCGGGGCCGTTGCAGACTTCGAAGATCCAGTAGACGTCGGCCGGCTTCTGGAATCTCTCGGCGATATCGACATACTCGTCAACAACGTCGGCCTCTTCGAGCTCGCGCCCTTCGAACAGATTTCCGACGAAGAATGGCAACGCTACTTCGACATCAACGTCATGAGCGGGGTCCGGTTGTCGCGGCACGTCTTGGGCAAGATGCTCGCAACCGGGTGGGGCCGGATCATCTTCGTCGGCAGCGAATCGGGGGTGAACATACCAGCCGACATGGTGCACTACGGAGTCACAAAAGCCGGGATGCTCGCGCTGAGCAACGGCCTCGCCAAGCTCACACGCGGAACCGAAGTAACCGTGAACACGATCCTCGGTGGGCCGACCTATTCCGACGGGGTCGCAGCCACTGTCACCCAGATCGCTCGAGCTCAGGCAATGCCCGCCGATGACCTCAAGGCCGCCATCATCGGCGGCAACGCGACTTCACTGCTGCAACGGTTCATCGAACCCACCGAGATCGCCAACCTCGCTGTCTACCTGGCAAGTCCGCTGTCCGCCGCCACCAACGGTGCAGCACTGCGTGCCGACGGGGGTGTCCTGACGGCCATGGTCTGAGGTCATCTCTCGACTCGAGCCGCCGCGATTTCACGCGGGAACAGGGCGAGAAGGATCGACCGCAAGCCGGACGGCCAACAGCCCGAGAACCGTGCCCATCACGTAACGCTGCAGCTTGATCCACGACGGCCGCGACGCCAGAAACATCGCGATCGATCCTGCAGCAAGCACGATCAAGGCGTTGACGGTAAGCCCGACCAGAATCTGAACGCCGCCGAGTGCCAGTCCTTGCATCAGTATCGATCCTGCTGCAGGGTCGATGAACTGCGGAATGATCGAGATGTACATGACGGCCATTTTGGGGTTCAGCAGATTGGTCAGTATCCCCATCGTGAACAGTCGAGTATTCGAATCATGCTGCAGTCCTGAAACTTCGAACACCGATCGGCTCCCGCGCAGTGCCGTCCACGCCAGCCAGGCGAGGTAGCAGGCGCCGGCCGTCTTGATGACCGCGTACAGCGCCGGAACAGCAGCGAACATCGCTGCCAGCCCGAGATTGGTCGCCACCACATAAACGACCAACCCCACCCCGACGCCGCCGAGCGAGACGAGCCCAGCGACCCTGCCCTGAGAAATACTGCGCGACACCAAATACACCATGTTGGGACCGGGGGTCAGAACCATCGCCAGAGCGACGGCGAACACCCCCGCCACCGCCGTCATTGTCACCATGGTCCAACGATCGCACCGGTCGACGAAGTTGTATCGGGCCAGTTCCCGAGTCGTGGACTTCGAACGCGCTACTTCTTGCCGCCCCCGAGCAATCCGCCGAGCAGATCGCCGATACCGCCACCGGAGCCACCGCCTAGAATGCCGCCGAGGAGTCCGCCAAGGCCGCCGCCGGATCCCGAACCGCTGGTTGCTCCGCCGAGGACACTGCCCAGCAGGTCACCGAGACCGCCGCCGCCCGAGCCACCCGAGCTCTGACCGCCGGTGTATTTCTTTGCCAGATAAGCCAATACGATCGGCGCGAGGATCGGCAGCACTTTGCTCACGAGGCTGCTGTCCGCGCCGCCGCTGATTCCGCCGAGCGCGCTTGCTACATCGTTCTTCTTGTCTCCGAACACATTCGACACGATCTTCGCACCGTCTGACTCGTCCACTTGGTCGATGTCTACGCCGCCGTCGAGCAATCCCGAAGAACTGTGCTGCTGGAGCGCATTCTCCAAAGACGCAGCACCTGCCGGGTCTTGGGCATTGGCTTCGAGGCCGCCGACCAATGTGGGCAATGCCCGAGTGACAGCAGATTTCGCCGTCTCCTCGTCGACACCGAGTTTCGATGCAATCTGACCGATGGGAATCTGTGCGAGAAGTTCGTCGAGCGATGCCATGAAGTCCACCTACCGAGCGTGGGCTCCCCCCGTTGGGAGCCGCGGTCAGTTCAGCGTAAGCGAATCTCCTACCACCTGGGCGAATGCCGCCATTCCTGCCGCAGTCGGATGAAGTGGTGCCGCTCGGTTCAGAGGGAACACACCCTCGAGGTAGCGCTGATCGCCCGCTGCGCATGCGTCGTGACCGACACTGACGGGCCTGGTATCGACGAAACTCGCACCGTGCTGCGAGGCCTGCTCGGCGAGAGCGTCGTTCATCGTGTCGATGCTCCGCTGCAGGTAGTCGGCGTCTCGGGCCCATACCGGCTGCACGCCATAGCAACCGCCCGGTTGTACATAGGTTCCATAGCCGACTACGACGACATCCGCGTTCGGGGCGCGTCCCTTGATGTCCTCGAAGACCTGCCCCCAGCGCGGAGCCGCCGCGGCGATCGCGTCGGCGAGCTTGTCCGTGCCGCCCTCGGTCAGAGCATCTCGACACGACCGCCCTGTCGGCTCCGGCGAGAAGTTGATGCACTGACGCGCCGTCGACACCAGATCCACATCGTTGCCGCCGATGGTGATGGTCACCAGGTCCGTATCCGCAGAGAGCGCATTCAGTTGGACGGGCACCGACCCGCTGTCGGTGATCTGCTCGACCGTGGTGATGTTCTCGGACTTCGCGCCAGAACACGACACGTCGGTGAACGACGCGGCCCCGATCAAGCCTGCCAACACGTGCGGATAGTTCTCGTCTGATTGCAGGCACCCTGCGAATCCCACCTGGTCCGGAATCAGCGGTCCCGAAGCCGCAGAGTCACCGAGTGCGACGTAGTCGATGGCCGGAGGCAGTTCGGTAACCGGGTCGGCGGGATCCTGTCCGGAAGGGCTCTGGGAGCAACTCACCAGCGCGAGAGCTGCCAACAGACCCACCGCGACACGCCGCATTGGATCGACGCTACGCCGGTTCGACGCCGGTTCGAGGCTGGGTGGACCTATGAATGGACCCGACCACCTCGTATACCGCCCTCATCGGCTATGGCACTCCTATGTGCGCATTCCGCAAAATTCACGGCGCTGTCATCGATGCCCTCCAAGATGGAGGCAAATTCCGCCGCGACTCACCAACGCCGTCGACGCACTCGACGAAGTTCGATGCCTCCTTATAACCCACAGCACAGCTCGTTATCCGGTGACCCCGCACCAGTGTCATGCCCACCTCTCGCTGATGTCGATGACAGCACGACCAGTGAACTCACCGCGCCGTAGTGCGTCCACCACTGTCGAGACCTCGCTGATCGGAACCTCGACGCAGATGTTTTCCAGGTTGCGCGGCTTGAGCTCGGTTTCGATTCGCTGCCAAAGCGCGCGACGGGAGGCGATCATCATTTGTACCGAGTCGATACCGAGCAGGCCCACCCCTCGCAGAATGAACGGCATCACTGTGGTCTCGAGAGCGATACCGCCGTTCAACCCGCTGGCGGTGACGACTCCGCCGTAATTCATGGTGCTCAGAATATCGGCAAGGGCTGCGCCGCCGACGCAGTCGACGGCCGCGGCCCACCGGCTCCGACCCAGCGGCCTACGTTTGGCGTCCGGGTCCAGCGGTAGGCGGCCGATCACCTCGGTGGCACCCAGGTCATGCAGGCGCTGCGTGGCATCTGGCTTACCGGACGAGGCAACCACTTCGAAGCCCTTCGCCGACAACAGATCGATGCTCGTCGATCCGACGCCCCCGGTAGCGCCGGTGACGATGACCGGACCGGAATCGGGGGTGACGCCCCATTCGAGGATTGCGGCCACGCTCATCGCGGCGGTGAAACCGGCGGTGCCGATGGTGGCAGCTTCCCGCAGCGTGAGTCCCTCGAGCTTCACAGTCCATGCCGCCGGCACGACGGCCTCCTGCGCGTAACCGCCGTCACGGGCGGTTCCAATCCCGTAGCCGTGGGCGATCACATTGTCGCCGACCTGGAAGTCGGGCGAGGTTGATTCGGAGACGACACCAGCGATGTCGATGCCGGGGACGATCGGATACTCACGAACGACGCCGCCTCCGGGAGTGAAGGCGAGAGCGTCTTTGAAGTTGACGCTGGAATAGCGGACTTGGATGCGTAGCTCATCGGGTCCGAGGGCCTGCTGCTCGAGCTCTCGGACCTCCGGATGGATGGTTCCATCGGTGAGGACGGCGGTAAGGGCGAGGTAAGTGGACATTGAAGCGTTTCCTCCTTGGATATTCGATTCGATGTGGCCTCGTACGGGGACCGATTCAGCGATTTGTTGCTTTGAGTGTGAATATCAGATCGTCGACGACCGAAGCGTTTTCGATAGTCGGTGGAATATCAGGCTTGTCTCCGTCGAGGATCTGTCGCAGACAACGGCGCACTATCTTCCCTGAACGTGTCTTGGGTAGAGCGGCAACGATGTCGATGCCGCCTAGTGAGGCGATCGGTCCGATCTGATGACGGACCAGCTCTTGGATCTGCGTACGCAGTTCTTCGACCCGGTCCACGTGGTCGAGCTCCGGCACGACGACTGCATAAGGACGCTGCCCTTTGAGATAGTCGCTGACCCCAACGACTGCGCACTCGGAAACACCCGGATGTTCGGCAATAGCCGCCTCGATCTGCCCCGACGACATCCGATGCCCGGCGACGTTCATCACGTCATCAGTGCGGCCGAGAATGTATACGTACCCGTCCTCGTCGATATGGCCGCCGTCGCCGGAGTCATAGTATCCGGGGTACTGGTTCAGATATGACTTCGCCAGGCGGGCTTCATCACCCCACACGTTGGTCATGAAGCCGGGCGGCAGCGGCAACCGCAGGCACACAGCACCTTCCTGCCCGGACTCGACCTCGTTCCCGTCGCTGTCGAGGATCCCCACGACGAAACCGGGGACCGGCTTTGTCGATGCACCTGGTCTGGGCGGAAAGTAAGTCAGGCCGAGGAAGTTCGACACCACAGGCCAGCCTGTCTCGGTCTGCCACCAGTTGTTGATCACCGGAGCCGGCTGCACCTGGCCGAGCCACCGCTGCGTGTCGGGGTCCAATCGCTCTCCCGCCAGAAAAATTCCGCGCAGCGTGTGCAGGTCCCGCCGAACGAGCAGAGCAGCCTGCGGATCTTCGCGCCGGATCGCCCGCATCGCGGTGGGCGCGGTGAGTAGCACGTTGACGCCATACCGCTCGATGATGTCCCAGAAGACTCCGGCGTCGGGGGAGCCGACCGGTTTGCCCTCGAACAGCACGGTGGTGGCACCAGTTAGAAGTGGCGCGTAGACGATGTAGGAGTGCCCCACCACCCAGCCGATGTCACTGGCGGCGAAGACGACGTCGCTGGCCTCGATGCCGTAGACGTACTGCATTGACCATTGCATGGCGACGGCGTGGCCGCCGTTGTCACGGACGATCCCCTTCGGCTTTCCTGTGGTGCCGGATGTGTACAAGATGTATAGCGGATCGGTAGCAACGACCGGGACGCAGCTTGCCGGCTCGGCAGCCTCGAGCAGTTCGGACCATCCATGTTCCGGCCAGTCGACCCCGCGCCCAGCGGGGGGCTCGATCTGTGGCCGGTTCACCACGACGACGTTCCCGGGACGGTGTTGCGCCTCGGTGAGCGCGGCGTCGAGCAACGGCAGGTAGGGCACGATTCGGCCGGGCTCCAGGCCACCGGTCGCAGTGACGATGACGGCCGGCCGCGCATCATCGATGCGGGAGGCGAGCTCGGCCGCGCCGAAGCCGCCGAAGACCACTGCATGTACGGCACCCAGGCGCGCACAGGCCAGCATCGTGATGACCGCTTCGGGAATCATCGGCAGGTAGATCAGCACCCGGTCGCCCCGGCTCACGCCCAGTCCGGCGAGGGCGCCGGCCGCCCGGGATACCTGCTCGAGAAGCTCACGGTAGCTGTAGACGTACTCCAGGCCGGTAGCGGCCGAAATGTACGCGAGTGCCGGCGCGTCACCGCGACCAGCGTCGACATGCCGATCCAGGGCGTTGTACGCGGTATTGAGAGTCGCCCCGGGGAACCAATCGACCAGGCCGTTCGGGTTCTCCTCATAGGGACGCTTCGGCTCATCGATCCAGGTGATTGCACGTGCTGCTGTCATCCAGAAGTCACCCGGGTCCCGGCTGGCGTCATCCATCGTCGTGGTGTAAATCGTGGGCGGTGCGGCCGCGTCGCGCTCAGGCATCGAGGAACCTGGCCGGACGCTTCTCCAGGAAAGCTGTCATGCCTTCGGTCTGGTCACTGAACGCGAAAAGCGAATGGAACCAGCGCCGTTCGAAGAGCAAACCCTCCGCCAGCGAGGTCTGGTCGGCCCGCAGGACACATTCTTTAGCCGCCCGCGCCGCACGCGGGGAGAATCCGGCTATCTGCCGGGCGATGACGCGAGCCTGTTCGACTACCTCACCGTCGGGGACAACGCGGCTGATCAGACCAATCCGGTGGGCTTCGTCGGCATCGATTCGGCGTCCGGTAAGGATCAAATCCATCGCCTGGGCTTTGCCCACGATTCGGGTCAGCCTTTGCGTTCCACCAATCCCAGGGATGATGCCCAGTGCGATCTCCGGCTGGCCGAAGGACGCACTCGCGCCGGCGATGAGAATGTCGCACATCATGGCGATTTCGCAGCCGCCCCCGAGCGCGAACCCGTTTATCGCGCCGATGGTCGGGATGGGTAGGTCGGCTAGTCCTTCCCACAAGGCGAGGTGGTTGGCGTCGTTCATGCTTCCGAAAGTTTGGTCGCGCATCTCGGCGATGTCCGCGCCGGCAGCGAAAGCGCGGCCGTTGCCAGTCAGCACCAGCACGCGCGCACCGGATCTGGTTGCCTCGCGAAGGGCCTTGGAGAATTCGGTCATCATCGCTGAGTTCAGAGCGTTCAGCGCTTCCGGCCGGTCCAAGGTCAGTTGGGCGATGCCATCGTCGTCGACGGTCAGGGTGAGAGTGTCAAAATTGGCCATTGGTTCACAGACTTCTTTCTGTTCGCGTATGTGCGGAATGCACCGAATTCTTTGAATGGCTGCGATTTTCTTCACGGGTGGTCTGCATTCACCATCCGGGCCGAGCTGCCCGGCTCACGGCTCGATGGTGTCCGTGTCAGCCAATCCCGAGCTGAATGAGGGCCAGCAAGGTTGCCATGATCGCAATGGCGACAGCCGGCGGGTCCAGGTGCATACGGCAGCGCTCCAGGACCAGTCTCGCCCAGACTTCTGCGAGCACCGAGGCAAGGAGGCCTGAGCCGACGGCGGCGAGCAGAATCAGCGTGGCCTCGTCGGTGTGCGCAGCAGCGACGCCGGCGGTCAACGCCGCGGGCAGCGTGATGTGGTGGGTCACCGGCACCGCTTTACCGAAGACGAGAGCGAGCAGTGTAAGCGCTGACGCGCCGTAAAGGAACAGTCCTGCCATCGGCCGGGACTCCTCCGGCCAGGCTAGATAGACCGATCCGGCCACCGCGCCGGCGACGGCGCCGATAGTGAGCACCGCGGCGGCATTGTGCTGCCAGGGCAGCCATTGTTGGCGTATGGCAGCGGGCTTGCGCGCCCATAGGGCGGCGGCGATCAGCGCAGTGAGCACCACGCTGACCGCGAGCGAATCCATCATCGCAATTTCTTTGCCATCAGAGGTGCGGACGGCAGGGACGCTACCGGCAAGGCGAGCCAGGAACTGGCCCAGCACGCCGAATAATGCGCCGACACCAACGATGGACATGTTGTTATACGTAATCAGCGGCTGCGCGATATCACGCGCGGAGTCGTGACGACGGATGTAGGTGGCATAAGCGGCGGCCGCCGCACCGCTGGCGAACATCACATGGGGGCCGAAAACGGGGCCGAAAGCGAGGCCCCCGACCAGCGTGGTGTCCGGATCGACCGATGCCAGCAGGGTGGCGACCACGACGATGACGCCCATCAGGGCGAAGCCCCCCAGCGCACCCAGTGCCGCTCCCAAGGCGCCGCCGCCCGCGGCGCCGACGAACTCACTCACAGTGAGCGTCATGTGAAGCCCTTCAGTCGAAGTGTCATGGAGACAGCCGGATACGCGGTGGTGGCAGCACCGTCTACATGGCGCTGCCCCACCGCGTGGCCGAGCAGCGGTCAGTGCTGGTGCTTGATGATTCCGCGAATGTTCTTGCCTGCCAACAAGTCGGCGTAGCCCTCGTTGACCTGATCGAGGCTGTACTCCTTGGTGATCAGCCCGTCGAGCTCGAGCTTGCCGTCGACGTACATGCGAATGAGCTTCGGAATGTCGTAGGCCGGGTTGCAATCGCCGAAGAGCGAGCCCTTGATGGTCTTGCGGAAGTAGCTCATCTCGGTACTCGGTACCTTGACGGTCACCTCGTCGATACGGTTGAGCGCGGTGAGCACCATGACACCGCAGCGTCCGATCATCGACAGCCCGTCGCTAACCTGCTGGTCGGTGATCAGGTCTGTGGTGATGATCGCCGAATCGCCACCCTGTCCGTTGGTCAGGTCGTCGATGGCCGTCTTGGCCTCGGCCGCGGTCTCGAAGGCCAGGGTGGCACCGAGTTCGATTGCCTTGTCGCGCTTGTTCTTCAGCGGATCGATGGCAATGATGTGCTGAGCGCCGGCATGCTTGGCTCCCTGCACGGCATTGATGCCGATGCCGCCGATACCGAAGATGGCAACGACGTCACCGGGCTTGGTCTCTGCGGCGTACACAGCCGAACCCCAGCCGGTGGGAACACCGCAGCCGACCAGTACGGCCTTGTCGAGGGGGATGTCGTCGTCGACCTTGACGACCGAGTACTGGTTGATCACGTTGTACTGGCTGAAGGTGCCCAGGGTGCACATTGCGCCGTACGTTCCGCGGGGCCCGCTGATGGGCCAGCGCGGGCCTTCCAGGTGGCCATCGAGCATTGCGGCGTTCATGTCGCAGACCGAGCTACGTCCGGTTGCGCAGTACTTGCACCGGCCACAGGTAGGGGTGAACGAGCAGACGACGTGGTCGCCCGGCTTGACCCTGGTGACGCCCGGCCCGACTTCTTGGATGATTCCCGCGCCCTCGTGGCCGAGAACCATCGGAAGGCGGGCGATCGTGTCGCCGATGGAGATGTGTACATCGGAGTGACACAGGCCGCCGTAGAGGTACTGGATCAGCACTTCGTTGGGGCCGGGCTTTTCGAGCGTGAGCTCTTCGATCTCGATGGGCTTGCCCGGCTCGATGACGACAGCTGCGAGGGTTTTCATTTCGGTTCCTTCGGTTGGCCGCGGCCACTCCCCGGTGGGAGCGGCTCGGAAGTTTTGTTCAGTTCTCTTCGGCGGCAGCGCACTTGCGCCGTCGAGGCTGTTGGTGACGCGTCTGCTAGGAGCGCTTGAGGTTCACAACGTGAACGTTGGTGAACTCTTCGATTCCGCTCCGGCCGAACTCCGCACCCAGACCGGACTGCTTTACGCCACCGAACGGCACGTCCGGGGTGAGCTGGAAGTGGTGGTTGATCCAGCTCGTACCGACGTTCAATCGAGCGCCGACCTCGATCGCGCGCTCCACATCGCTGCCCCACACCGAGCCACCCAGGCCGTACTGGGTGTCGTTCGCGCGCGCGATCGCGTCGTCCAGATCGTCGTAGGGCATCACCGAGCGGATCGGGGCGAAGGTCTCTTCGCGAACCAGGGGGCTGTTCTCGTCCAGGTCGCGCACCAGCGTGGGCTGCACGTAGTAACCGGGCTGGTCGAGCACTTCACCGCCGGCCACGACTCGGCCGTCCCGTGCAGCCACCTCCAGTGCTTCCCGTGCTTTCTGGAAGGCCATCTCGTTCTGTACCGGACCGAGCTGGGTCAGCGGGTCGAGGCCGTGGCCGACGGTCAGTGCAGACACGCGTTGGGCGAGCGCTTCGACCAACGGCTCGTAGAGCGAGGACGGCGCGTAGATCCGCTTGATGGACACGCATACCTGACCGGCGTTGGCGAAGGCCCAGTTGCACAGACCGTCGGCGGTCTTCTCGATGTCAGCGTCGTCCAGCACGATTGCCGCGTCGTTGCCGCCGAGTTCCAAGGTGAGGCGCTTGAGGGTGGGGCCGGCCGCAGCCATGACTCGCCTTCCGGTCACCGTAGAGCCGGTGAACGACACCTTGTCGATCCCCTCGTGAGAGGTGAGCAGAGGGCCGAGGTCTCCGCCATCACCGACGACGTTGAACACACCGGCCGGGATCACCTCACGCACCAGCTCGGCGAAGTGAATGGTGGCAAGCGGGGTGGTCGGTGAGGGCTTGAGGACCATCGTGTTGCCGACGATCAGTGCCGGAGCCAACTTGTAGACGGCCTGGAACAGCGGGAAGTTCCATGGCGTGATCGCTCCGACCACACCGACCGGCCTGCGGCGCAACTCCACGTAGCTCGACGCGTCGTCGCGCAGGATCTCGTTGTCGAGGCGGTAGTCAGCAAAGTAGCGAGTGAAATCGATGGACCACGCCACGTCGTCGCGGGCCTCGCCTATCGGCTTTCCCTGTTCGAGCGTGGTCAGTTGCGCGAGTTCTTCGTGGTGAGCGGCGAGCACATCTGCCACTGCGTGCAAAACCTTGCTGCGCTCGTCGTATCCGAGAGCCGCCCAGCCGGGCAGGGCGCGTCGAGCGGCCTGCACTGCCTGGTCCAGCTGCTCGGACGACGCGACCGGAGTGGTCGCAATTCTCTCCGCAGTACCCGGATCCAACACCGGCATCTCGTCAGCGCCGTCGACCAGTCGGCCGTCAATCAGCTGGCCGTACTTCTTGGATGATAGATCGAAGCTCAGTGCGGTGCTGGGCGTGAGTAGTGAGGTCATCAGAATCCTCTCGAATGTTGTGCATGTATGAACGGGGAAGGCCGTTGCCGTGTATGCCTTCCAGCGGGTCAGTGGCCCGACAATCGGACTGGGAAAAGCGCCAAGATCATCATTGCGACTTCCGTCACAGCTATTTGTCCGTGATCCGTACATCCGCATACCGGGGGTCTGCCGGCTGTCCGTTCGGCTACGGTATGAACCATTGCCAGTGATCGGTTTCACAGTCGAGCGGCTGCGTAGGACGTGCTGAGCCGCTGGCTGGATAGCCTCCGCCTAAGTTGATAAGAGGTCTGGTGTCAATGGTCGACAGTGTCGAGCGTGCATTCGCAACGTTCTCCGCGAGCCGAGAGGGCCGCAATCTGAAGGCGTCCTGGGCGCGTTCTCAGCAGGCCGGTCTCGATCCGTCCAAGCCCATGGATCCGCCCACCTCCGCCAGCGTGGACACAGAGAGCCGGCTCTTTCGCTCAGCCGCCCCGGTCCTCGACCGGGTCCGCAACGAGATCGACGGCGAACGGCTGTCGGTGATGCTCGTCGGCGCGAGGGCCGAGATGTTGGCAACTATCAACGGCTGCACTCAGATCGACTCGGTCGTTGCGCGCATCGGTGCCACCCCTGGAGCTCTCTGGCGCGAGGAAACCACCGGAACCAATGCTCTGGCCACACCGTTCGTGACCCGCGAGCCGCTGTTCGTTCGCGGTCCAGAGCATTATGTGGAGGGCTTGCACAACTACAGTTGTTACGGCCGCCCTATCTTCAGCCCGCTCAACGGTCAGCTGGTGGGTGTGCTGGACATCATGAGCGATGCAGGTGCCGAGTCTGCCTTGATGCGGCCGTTCGTCGATTCGGCGATCGCCGAGATCGAACGAAACATCAAGCGCAGCGTCGGCAGTAAGTCCCAGTCGGTGATCCGAGCCTTCGAGGAGGCCGCTCAGCATCCGGCCGCGATGGTGGTGGCCGTGTCGCGGTCCATGGTGTTGCAGAGCTCGGCCGCCGCGAGAGTGCTGTCCTCGACCGATCTGGCTTGGCTGCAGCAGCTCGCCGAGGGGTTACACAGGTCCACCCGCGCCGAAATCGAGCTGACCAGCGGGTATACCGCCCAGGTGGACATGGAACTGGTCGGAGACTCGGACGGGGTGTTGATCCGGGTGCAGAGCAGACAGCGGCCGATGGTCCCGCGCACCGCAGAGCCTCTGCGCCATTGGAGCCGCCTGCGCCAATGGTTCGACGATTTTCGCACCGGCAACGACTCAGGCGTGATCGTCGGCGAGTCAGGTACCGGTCGCAGTACTGCACTGCGGGAGGCGGCCGGTACTCAGTCGCACTGCACCATCGACGGGCGCTCATCGGACAAGACCGAGGTCGAGGCTAAGCTGCGCGCTCTGGCCGACAGGCCCTGCCACGATCTACTCGTCATCGACAACCTGGACCAGCTGTCCGCCCTATCGCAGGCGCTCGTCGAAAACCTGCTCTTCGTCGGCGCACCGCGAATTTTGGCCGCGCTCACGATCTCGGACAGCGACAGCGCTCGAATGCTCGACCTCTTCGAGCGTCGCCTGGACTTGCCGACCTTGCGCATGCAGCGCTCGGAACTTATCACCACACTCAACGAGTTGGCGGGTCCCGGCGTGCGCTACCGCTTCACGTCGAAAGCGACTCGCGTACTCGAATCTTATTCATGGCCGGGTAACCACCGGGAGTTGTCCACCGTGCTCCGCTCCATGGTGCGCTTGCGCGGAGCGCTCATCGACGTTGCCGATCTGCCCACGGAGTTGCGGATGAAATCCACCACCAAGTCGATGACCCCGTGGCAGCAGGCCAGCCGTGACGCAATCATCAGGGCGTTGGAAAGCTGTCACGGTAACAAGGCGCACGCCGCCGAGTACCTCGGAATCAGTCGCAGCACCCTCTACCACCACATCAAGGAATACGGGATTATCGGGTAGCTTCGTAACTTGTTGTGCCCCAAATCGACCCCTTGGACTCGCAATTCAGCGAAGCACTAGTACTCGAGTCCAGGGCCGACGAACTCCTCGCCACCCCGACCTGATCGCACTCTGCCGCCTCGACGCCGACCTCGTTCCGCTGGCGTGGCGAGTCGTGGAGCCGATAAGCGTTGCCGTCGCTGCGGATGTGAAGGTATGCCTCGCGACACGGTGGTTCGTTGATTCGCACACGTATCGTACTGAGTTTTTCTTCCCGAGACGCCGCGGGGTGTCCACCGCGAGCCACCGGGTGAGAGCTTCGCATGTGGTTCAGCGGGCGACTGGTGCCATGGCCTCGTACTTGCCCGCTACCGGCGCATCGGTAGCAGCGGATCAGACTGGAACTATGGCCGTACGATCATTGAATTCACCTGCACGGCAGAATGACTCAAAGCCCGCTCCAGGACGCCCCGCATCCTCGGTCGTCTCTGGGTGATTTTTCTTTCACCGCTGACCGAGATGCGAAACATGCGGAATCGGTGTGGTCGTTTTTTGCTTCGTCCGGCACCACGCGAGTCAGACGGACCAAGCACTGTCAGTGATTCGCAGTCCCTGCTCTGCCACTGGCCTACTTCACAAGCATCCGTTCAAGCTCGACGAGTCAGTTCAGCTGGGTGATCCCGCCCGCGACGAGGGGCCTGGCAAATGGGTAACCCCACCCGCCGGGCAAGCGACACCAGCAGGTGGGGTTGTTTGCGGAAAATTGGCACAGCCCAGCACTACAGCTAGAGCGGAGTCGCATTCGATACGCGGAGCCGAAGGTAGTGTCGCATTAGAGCGCCTTGAGTTCCTCGGTCACATCGGACACCGACTTCTTGGCGTCACCGAAGAGCATCGAAGTGCCCTCGGCGAAGAAGAGCGGATTCTCGATTCCCGCGAATCCGGAGGACATCGAACGCTTGAGCACGATAACCGACTTGGACTGATCGACGTTCAGAATCGGCATCCCGTAGATCGGGGAAGACGAATCGTTGCGAGCAGCCGGGTTGGTGACATCGTTCGCGCCGATCACCAAGGTGACGTCGGTGCGAGAAAACTCGTCGTTGATGTCGTCCATTTCCTTCATCGCGTCGTACTCGACGTCGGCCTCGGCAAGCAACACGTTCATGTGTCCCGGCATACGGCCGGC